>JAZRQX010000027.1:0-37819 GCA_045650235.1 Alistipes sp.
CTTTGAACTACCTACTCCTTTTTTGTGTGCCATTTTCTCTAAACTTTTTAATTATGCAACAATATCCTCCACGAGAATCTGAGTCAAGTACTGACGGTGACCGTTGCACTTCTGATAACCCGTTCTACGCTTCTTCTTGAACACCAGAACCTTGTCGTCCTTCAGGTGCTTCAAGATCTTACACTTAACTGAGGCGCCTTCTACTGCAGGTGCACCTACCTTAACCTGACCGTCGTTGTCTACAAGCAGGACTTTGTCGAAGCTCACTGACGACTCTACGTCGCCCTGAAGACGGTGAACATAGAGCTTACGACCCTTCTCAGCCTTGAACTGCTGACCTGCGATCTCTACTATAACGTACATTATTCTTGAAAAATAAATTACATTTTGCCGAAATTCGGCCTGCAAATATACAAAAAATATTCTCATTCCAACCATAAACATACTTTTTTTTCGACTTTTCCGCATTTGGCACATTTTTAGAGTCTTCCGAGCGGCAAACCAACGACTTATGAACAGAGGAAAAATCGTAATTTATTCGCCCTGCAGCCTCCTGGCGGGCATAATTACAGAGATTGTGGGCGGGGTGGCGTCGAGGGTGGTATGCTGTCAGTCCACTGAGCAGACTGCGGCAACCTGTCAGCGCGAAGAGCCCGATCTTGTGATAATACTATCCATCAGGCCGTTTATGAATGGCTCGGGGCTGATTGCCGACATTCGTCAGCGCGACAAGCGCCGTCCGCCGATATATGTGGTGTCGTGGCAGCAGGCCGAGAATGTAGTGCTAAGTCTGCTGGAGTGTGGTGTGGATCAATACTTCACCTTCCCTATCTGTATGGGGCGCTTGCGTAACAAAGTCAGGGAGGAGCTAAAACTACATTATGAATAGCGCGATTGCCATATACTGTCTTACTCTTTGCCATATATCGCTCGCTCTGCTCTGGTTATTGCGTCGCCGGCACTCAGCGGGTAGGTCGCTCGCACGACTTCAATACTCGCGGCAGCTTACGGCAATTCTGCTGCAAGAGCCTGACGATTTTGACAAAATAAATATTCGTACCCACAACGCACGTGAGCGAATGGCGCTGGCCGAGGCTATATATACGATTATGAGTCACAGCTATGGATGCGACATTCAGCTGCTGCGACACATAGCAGAGATGAATCGCCTACCGCAGATGCTATGCCGTCGCACGCGATGGGCGCAAGGAGCAAGACGGGCGTGGCTGTTGATGTTGCAGAGTGCCATACCTACTGCAGATGGCTCGGCCGAAGAGCTGAAGCGCTACCTAAAGAGCCGCGACAGCGACGTGCGCATAAGCGCTCTGCTGGCGATGCTTGCCTCAAGGCCAACGATGGCCATTCGCACCATCTCGGCGCTGGAGTACGAGCTCTCGCCGTTCGACATCGCGCGAATAATATCGCTATTGCGACGTGGTCTGCTTCCCATCGCCTACGAGCCGCTGCTGGCCGACGGGAATAGCAACCTGCAGATGCTGGGGATGGCTATCGTAAGGAGCTTCGGGATTGAGATTGCGGAGAAGCGGTTGCATCAGATCATAACCTCGGAGCGGAATCCCGCCATCGTGAGCCAGGCTATCTATACCCTATCGTCGCTCGGACGACCACTCGGTCATACACGCATACGCGAACGACTGGCGGCGATGACATCACAAGAGCGCAAGGCTCTGTGCCGTCACCTCTCGGTCGAGGGATATTCGCTCGGGGCCGTGCGCGGGATCTTCACCGAGCAGGAGAGCGACTATGCCGAAGTATTGATTAACTCCTATAAACGGGCTCTCGCCCGAAGCTGAATATGACTCTATCGGATACTATTTCACTGCTTATACTCGCACTGCTGTCTGCCGCTACGCTACGCAACATCGTCCTTGTGGCGCGGGCCACAAAGCGGCAATCGCTTCTGACGGACGATGTGGCTGGTTGCTGCGAGTCGTTGGGGTTTGTCGGCTGTTCGATAATATGCACGGGCGTGAGCAAGATGGAGCAGATTGAGGATCTGCTCTCCGAGGAGTATGATCGCTTCGAGGTGGTTGTGGTGATGGACTCGACACTGCAGTCGGAGGCGTTTCGGGAGATTGTTGCACACTTTCGAATGATCAGGGTGAACGACACGCAGACGGGCGAACTGCCGTCGGCCTCGATCGACGCACTCTACCGTTCGCGCCAGCGATCATTCCGCCGACTCATACTCGTTGATCGTCGGACATCGACAACATATGACGACCTGGATGCGGCGCTGAGTGTTGCATCCTACGGATATGTCTTTCCCATCGGTCGCAATATGCGACTCTGTGCGCACGCTATCGAGAGCGTGGTAATAGCACTTGCCGAGCCTAAGAACAGTGGCGTTGAGTTGCTCTATTCGGCCACGAGCGGCAGCTACATCTTTCAGCGCGAGGCGATCATTCGTCGCGGGGGATTTTCTCCCCGAATGTTACACCGCAGGGCTACATTTCGGCGGATTTGCCTGCACTTGCCGCTAACCTTCTGCTGGGATGATGACAAGGAGCAAAATTTATTTCGCGGCCTAATACTTTTCTGCGTCGGTACGACGTTATTAATTATAGAGAGCATCCTGCTCGGCTGGGATATTATGGTAGCTACGGCGGCAACCGTATGCTTTGTTTTGGCAGCAGCAAGCTACGCGGCGAAGCTTAATGTACCGGCAAACTGTTCGGTTAGGATGCGATTATGTCACATAAAGCGAATTATTGGAATTTTTCGCCCTGCAAAGTTTATTATTTGATTATTTTTTGGTAAATTTACAAAGATTATAAAACCCACCATAAATGACGGCACAAGACCAGCTACAAATGATCGCCCAGATCCGAGAACACCTCTTGCCGCAGTGCTTCAATGCGGCAGTCAAGGCGGGCGACGCTATAATGAAGATTTACAAAAACCGCGACGACTACGACATATCGCTCAAGAGCGACCATACGCCCATCACCATAGCCGACCGCGTAGCCCACAACACCATCAAGGAGTCGTTAGGGCCCACGCGAGTGCCCGTGCTGAGTGAAGAGGGGCGCGAGATGCTCTTCGACGAGAGGCGCAACTGGGAGCTTTTCCTATTGGTTGATCCGCTGGATGGCACGGTTGAGTTCATCAAGGGGAACAACGAATTTACGGTGAACATAGCCCTGTTGGCCGACAACGAGTGCGTCGGATCGGTGTTGTATGTACCATACCTGAAAAAGATGTACGTCGCAGCCAAAGGCAAGGGCGCGTACCTTATACGCAACATCGAGCCTTCGGACAATCCCTCATACGAGGGTAAGCAGATTGAGTCGATGTTGGAGCGTCTGCCACTACCAGCGGCACGTCACGAGGGTTTCCGCGTGGCCGTATCGCGCTCACACCAGACACCCGAGACGATGGAGCGCGTGGCTCAGATGCGCGAGCTACATCCCGATATGGAGCTTATCGAGCAGGGAAGTTCTTACAAGTTCTGCCTCCTGGCCGAGGGCGAGGTCGATTACTACATTCGCACCACCAACACCTACGAATGGGATACGGCGGCAGGCGAGTTGATACTCTCCGAGGCGGGCGGACGGACACTCTCCTACCCCGATGGCAAGCCACTCGAGTACAACAAGGAGGATTTGCATAATCCGTGGTTTGAGGCTCACGGAGCTTACATAGAGTAAGATAATTGCCCGAAAATTCGGGCAATTATTATTTTAATGCCCACTTTCACTCTATTTCGCAAAAAAATAGATACCTTTGGCACAAAATAACTATCAACCTCAAACCCGTATGAAAAAGACTCGATTAATTTTAACATTTGCGATTATGACTCTCTCATTATCGATTTTTAGCGCCTGCCGCAATGAGGCCCCCGAGGTGGAGGCCACAGCGACAGAACCTGCACCCTGGATCATAGATAGATTTGATGACATAAAAGTTCTGCGCTACGAGGTGCCGGGCTTCGAGGAGTTGCCTCTGCAGCAGAAGGTACTTATTTACTACCTGGCACAGGCTACCAAGGCCGGCCGCGACATCCTCTTTGATCAGAATTTCAAGTACAACCTCACCGTTCGTCGCGCACTGGAGACCATCTACAACAAGTACGACGGCGACCGCTCGGCAGCGGAGTTTGTAGCGATGGAGAAGTATCTTAAGAAGGTGTGGTTTGCCAACGGTATTCACCACCACTACTCGAACGATAAGTTCCGCCCCGAGTTCTCGCGCGCGTGGTTCGAGCAGATGCTCACAAAGTACATCGATCAGCAGAGTCTGCCCGTTGAGAGCGACTTCTTGTGTGATGTGATCTTCGACCCCACGCTCTACGCCAAGCGCCTGGAGCAGACCGACGGACTGGATCTGGTAGCGGAGTCGGCTTGCAATTACTACGAGGGCGTTACGATGAAGGAGGTAGAGGAGTTCTACGCTGCGATGCGCGACGAGAACGACCCCACGCCCATCTCATACGGTCTGAACTCGAAACTCGTAAAGGGTAAGGATGGCAAGATCGTCGAGCAGACGTGGAAGCTGGGTGGAATGTACTCGGCGGCCATCGAGCAGATTGTATATTGGCTGGAGAAGGCAGCACAGGTGGCCGAGGAGCCGCAGAAGAGCACGATCAACACCCTGGTGAACTACTATCGCACGGGTAATCTGCGCGAGTTCGACCGCTACAACATCCTCTGGGTGGGCGACAACGAGTCGAATGTCGATTTCGTAAACGGATTCATCGAGGATTATGGCGACCCGATGGGACGCAAGGCTTCGTGGGAGGGTACGGTGAACTTCATCGACAGCACCGCCTGCCGTCGTACGCAGATCCTCTCGGCCAACGCACAGTGGTTTGAGGATAACGCTCCGATCGACCCGAAGTTCCGCAAGAAGGAGGTGAAGGGTGTATCGGCAAAGGTTATCACCGTAGCGATGCTGGGTGGCGACTGCTTCCCCTCAACGCCGATCGGCATCAACCTGCCCAACGCAGACTGGATTCGTAAGGAGTACGGCTCGAAGTCGGTAACCATCGACAACATCACCTACGCCTACGACAAGGCTGCGCAGGGTAACGGCTTCAACGAGGAGTTTATGCTCCGCACTGAGGATCGCGAGCGCATTGCACAGTACGGCAAGCTCTCGGATGACCTGCACACCGACCTGCACGAGTGCTTGGGCCACGGCTCTGGTCAGCTGGCCGAGGGCGTGAAGGGTGGCGAGCTGAAGAGCTACACCTCAACGCTGGAGGAGACTCGCGCCGACCTGTTCGGCCTCTACTACCTGGGCGACCCCAAGATGGTGGAGATAGGCCTGATTCCCTCGCTCGACGTTGCGAAGGCGCAGTATGCCGACTATATTATGAATGGTATGATGACGCAGTTCTCGCGCATCGAGCTGGGTAAGAATGTCGAGGAGGCGCATATGCGTAACCGCAAGCTAATTGCCGAGTGGTGCTACGAGAAGGGTAAGAAGGATAACGTCATAGAGTGGGTGAAGCAGGATGGTAAGTCGTACATCGTGGTGAACGACTTTGACGCACTGCGCCGTCTGTTTGGCGAGCTGCTGAAGGAGGTTCAGCGCATCAAATCGACGGGCGACTACGAGGCTGGCCGCAAGCTCGTGGAGGATTACGCCGTGAAGATTGACTACGACCTGCACAAGGAGGTTTTGGAGCGCTACGCGAAGCTCAACCTTGAGCCCTACAGCGGTTTCGTGAATCCCGACTACGAGCTGGTAGAGAAGGATGGCGAGATTGTAGATGTGAAGATCGTTTACAAGAGCGACTTTACGGAGCAGATGCTCCACTACTCGACCGAGTGGTCGTTCCTGCCCTCGATCAACTAATCAGAGAGCAGCAGTAGTTAGGACTGCAAAAATAGAGAAGAGCCCTCCCGCGTGGAGGGCTTTTTTGTTCGAGCAGGTGACTTTTTTCGTTATCGGGTGTTTTTATCGCGGTGTGAAATTTTTAATTCCGATATAATTATATAACTTTGCCGCAGTTTTATAACACAAACTAATGAAAACCTTCCATAAAGTAAGTGATCTGAGGCAGGAGCTCGCACAGCTCGATGCTCGTGGCATTGGTTTCGTACCTACGATGGGTGCGTTGCACGCTGGACACCGCTCGCTGGTGGAGAAGGCACGCAAGGAGTGCCAGACTGTCGTGGTGAGCGTCTTTGTAAACCCCACACAGTTTAACGACAAGAACGATCTGAAGCACTACCCCCGCACCCCCGAGGCTGATGCCGCAGTGCTGGAGGCTGCAGGTGCAGACTACGTTCTTATGCCCTCGGTCGAGGAGATCTATCCCGAGCCCGATACACGCCAGTTTGACTTCGGCGAGGTGGACAAGGTGATGGAGGGTGCTACCCGTCCCGGTCACTTCAACGGCGTGGCGCAGGTGGTGAGCCGTCTGTTCGACATCGTAACACCCGCCAAGGCATACTTCGGCGAGAAGGATTTTCAGCAGATTGCTGTAATCAAGGCTATGGTGCGTCAGCTGGGTCTCACGGTAGAGATCGTTGAGTGCCCCATCATCCGCGACGAGGATGGCCTCGCACTCTCATCACGCAACACGCTTTTGACACCTGAGCATCGTGCCGCAGCACCCCACATCTACGAGGTTATCAAGCAGTGCGCCGAGAAGGCTCAGGAGCTTTCGCCTGCCGAGCTTACCGCGTGGGTAACGGCAGAGGTGGAGAATAACCCTTTGCTGAAGGTTATATATTTCCAGGCTGTAGATGCACTTTCGATGCAGCAGGTGCAGTCGTGGGAGGAGAGTGAGCGTGTGCAGGGATGTATCGCTGTGCAGGCCGGAGATATTAGATTGATTGATAACGTAAAAATCAAATAACGAGATGATGATCGAAGTACTTAAATCGAAGATTCACCGCGTAAGAGTTACGCAGGCCAATCTGAACTACGTCGGCAGTATCACCATCGATGAGGATTTGATGGATGCCGCAAATATGATCGAGGGCGAGAAGGTGCAGGTTCTCGACATCAACAATGGTGAGCGCCTGGAGACCTACATCATCAAAGGCGAGCGCGGTAGCGGCGCAATATGCCTCAACGGCGCGGCAGCCCGCAAGGTTGCGGTCGATGATCTGGTGATTATCGTGTCGTATGCGCTGATGGACTTCGAGGAGGCAAAGCAGTTCCGCCCCTCGGTGATCTTCCCCGACTCGGCCACAAATCGCCTTGTGAAGTAAATTTCAGTAGCAAGAAGAATCAAAGGCAGGCCGTAAAGGTCTGCCTTATACTTTTATATTAGATTATCGTGGAGACATTGTTAATCATATCGGCCATCGCGTGCGGCCTTATCGGCATCATCGGATCGGTCGTGCCCATCCTGCCCGGTCCGGCACTCTCGTTCGTGGGATTGTTGTGCGCATACCTTAGCGACGGCTCGTCAATCTCGACGGGGATACTATGGATGTGGGGCGCGATAACCGCGGCGGTGAGCATTATGGATTACATCCTGCCGGGATACTTCAGCAAGGTCTTTGGCGGCTCGAAGGCTGGCATCACGGGTGCTACGCTCGGTGTATTTGTCGGATTGTTTATGGGCCCGATAGGTATTATTCTCGGTCCCTTTGCGGGTGCCGTTCTGGGCGAGATGCTCAACCAGCGTCGTACGCTCGACGAGGCTGTGAAGGTGGGTTTCGGCTCGCTTGTGTCGTTCATCGTGGGCACGGGACTAAAGCTCGTTGTGGCAGGAATGATGACGTACTACATCGCACAAGACTTCATCGGTCGCATCGAGTGGCCGTGGTAAGAGGGGCAGGAGCGAGAGAGGCGGCAGAGGCAAGGCTCGCAGGAAAAACAAAAGCAGACTATTCCAGATGGATAGTCTGCTTTTTTATTACTCAACAAAAAAACAGGCTACCTCAAAAGAGATAGCCTGCTAATTTATTTGCCACTAAAAATGGAGCTTAACGAGGGAATTACAAGGCTTACGCACTTCGGAAAACCGCAGTTTACTCGACGTAAATGAGGATTTTACGAAGAAGCGTAACGCAGTAATTACCCGTTAAATACATTTTTAGATTGCGCCAGTGTCAGTCAAGATCTGATTAACCTTACGAACAGCAGCAGCTGAAGCCTCGAACTGAGCCTGCTCCTCCTTGTTAAGCTCGATCTTAACGATCTTCTCGATACCCTTGCGGCCGATAACGGCGGGAACACCGATCATAATATCCTCCTGACCGTACTCACCCTCGAGGTAGCAGCTGCAGGGGATGATGCGCTTCTGATCGCCCAAAACTGACTCAACTACAGATGCTGCAGCAGCACCGGGAGCATACCAAGCTGAAGTGCCGAGAAGACCGGTGAGAGTAGCACCACCAACCATAGTGTCAGCAGCAACCTGAGCGAGCTTCTTCTTTGAAAGGAACTGAGATGCGGGAACGCCCTTGATGGTAGCCTTTGAGGTCAAAGGAATCATAGTGGTATCGCCGTGGCCACCGATAACCATACCGTCAACATCGTGGATGTTAGCGTTAGCAGCCTTAGCCAAGTAGCAACGGAAACGTGAAGAGTCCAGAGCACCACCCATACCGATTACGCGGTTCTTGGGAAGACCGGTTGACTTAAGAGTCAGGTAAGCCATCGTATCCATAGGGTTAGAAACGATAACGAAGATAGCACGAGGTGAGTGTGCCAAAGCCTGTGATACTACGCTCTTAACGATGTTTGCGTTGGTGCCGATGAGCTCCTCGCGAGTCATACCGGGCTTACGGGGAATACCTGAGGTTACAACCACAACGTCAGAGTTTGCGGTCTTCTTGTAGTCGTTGGTGCAGCCTACCAACTTAACCTTTGAGTCGGTGGTAGCAGCAGCCTGATACATATCGAGCATCTTACCCTCAGAGAGGCCCTCCTTGATGTCGATCAAAACTACCTCGTCGGCTACGTTGCGAGCAGCCAATACGTTAGCACAAGTTGCGCCAACCATACCGGCGCCGATAACTGTTACTTTTGACATAATTTTCTCTTTGTTTTATATGATTTAGAAATTTACAAATTATCCGATCAGCTCAGCATAAGCCTCGGGAGTGAGCAGAGCGTCATACTCCGAAGGATCCGACATCTTAACCTTGATCATCCAGCCCTCGCCATAGGGATCAGAGTTTACCAACGCGGGATCAGCATCAACAGCGTCGTTGAACTCAACAACCTCGCCACCAACGGGGATGAAAGCGTCGCTCACGGTCTTAACAGCCTCGATCGAGCCGAACACCTCGCCTGCAGCCAAAGTCTCACCAACGGTGGGAACGTCAACAAAGACGATATCGCCCAACTGGCTCTGTGCGAAATCGGTAATACCTACATAGGCGAACTCGCCCTCGATACGACACCACTCGTGGTCGTTCGAATACTTCAAATTAGAAGGAATGTTCATAATTGTATGTTTTTAATTGTCTGATTGTCAACTGCACACATTGCGCACGACCACCGACGCCATCGTGCGCCGACAACTATGCACAATAATTCACACAAAGATAGCAGTATTTTCTTTAAGACAAAGCATTTTTGTTAAGTTTTTAACAGCGGCGGAGTAAAAAAAGCCAATATTTTCATTATCGGCCAACTACAACCCGACCAAAGGCTTCGCCCCGATAGTAAATTCCACCTCCTTGAACAGATATTCGCTTCGCTCACGCTTCTCATTCTCGATTACGAGAGCACCCGTAGGCCTCACCCCCATAATCGTGCCGCGAAAACGGCGACCACTCGGCAGGGCATACCAATCGAGCATACCGAGGCGGTAGAGGCGGTTATGATAATCCTGCTGCAAGGGCTCCTCTCTACCCGAGCGGAGCTGCTCGTAGCGGGCCATAATGGTCTTAACGAGGCGGTCGAGCACCTCGTCGCGGTCGAACTCGAAGTGGCGCAGCTGCACCATCGAGACGGGGTTGGGAAGGTCGCTCGAAAAGTCGCGCTGATTGACGTTCAGGCCGATGCCCACTATCGTGCGCGCGAGCGACGAGCCCTGCAACTTATGCTCGATGAGGATACCCGCCAGCTTGCGATCGCCAACGTATATGTCGTTCGTCCACTTGATCTTAGCCCCGATGCCGTAGCCGTCGAGCATATCCACCACGCCCAGCGCCACAGCCTCCGAGAGCAGAAACTGATGGGCAGGGGCGACAAACGTAGGCTCAAGCACAAGCGAGAAGGTCAGATTCTGCCTCACCTCGCTCTCCCACCGATGGCCACGCTGACCTCGACCGGCCGACTGACTCTCGGCAACGATAACATCGCCCTCGGTGTAACGCTTCAGGGCCGCCTCGTCGTTCGTGGAGGCTAAAGTGGGAAATCTATAAATCATCTCGTAAACGACTTACTTAAAAAGACGAGGAACGAACATCGTGAGGTAGTTACGCCAATTCTTCCAGGTGTGGCCACCCTCGGTCTCGACGTACTCGCACTTATAGCCATTATCGACCAATTTCTTCAGAAAATCCTTATTATTCTTCACCAAAAAATCGGCATTACCGCACGCGATCCAATAGAGTTTGGGGGCTTTCTTGAACTGAACGGCCAACTTGGCATCCAGATCCTGATAGATGTAGCTGTTGCGGTCGCCCTGCGGAGCTACGATAGCTGCCGACAAGGGGCACACGTAGTCGAACAGATCGGGATAGTTGGCCGAGATGTAGATCGTGTGGAAACCACCCATCGACAGACCGGCCAAAGCGCGGTGAGCCTTATCCTTATATACATTGTAGTTGCTCTCGATAAACTCCACTACATCCAAGAAGCTCTCCTCGAACTGGCCATCCATATTACCCGGCACCATAAGCTGCGGACGATGACGGCTTGCGGGGGCATCACCAGGCGATGCCTGCTGGCTCATATTTGAGTTCGTTACAACGACGATCATCTTCTCGGCTGCGCCCGAAGCGATCAGATTGTCCAACACCTGAGGCACGCGACCGCCGTCGATCCAAGCGTTCTCGTCACCACCGATACCGTGCATAATGTAGAGCACGGGGTACTTCGTGCGACGATCGGCAGGGTTGTAACCTGCTGGTGTATAGACACTCATACGGCGCTGCGCCATCTTTGCGCGAGGCGAGGGATACCACACCTTCGCAACGTTGCCGTGAGGTACATCCTGCACATCGAACAGATCGCCGTGACCGCCACCGATGATGAAGTAGTTGATCAGGTTGGCCACATCGCGATTTTGATAGACATTGTTGGGATCGACCACGCGAACGCCATCAATATAGAGGTTATAGGTGTAGAAATCGGACTCCAGCGGAGCTGTTGTGATGCTAAATACACCCTCGGCACTCTTGGCCAGCGGGGTGCGGGTCGTGGAGTAGGTTCTCTCTCCAGCCCTCACTTCGCGTGCAGGGAGAAAATCTCCCTCGAGCTCAATCTTTGCCACGTTGGGGGCGTTGAAGGTGAAAGTTACCGAGTTATCGGCATTGATCGTAGGGTTCTCGGCACCGCCGCCACCCATCGAAATCTCCTGTGCCTGAAGCGTAAAGGCTGCGCACGCGCACACCAAAAGAGTAAGTAGTTTTTTCATAGGTCTATTTGTTTAATTAAGTTTTTCCGTCGTTTGGGCCGAGAATCGCTTCCCGACAACACATAATTATGCCACATTTGTCCTTCAAAGTTACGAAAATATGCTTAAATAAGGAGTAACAATGACAAAAATTAATACCTTTGTGGCGGATTACACAACTTATTAGGTAGTTAGATTATATGAAAGTTTACAAATTTGGAGGTGCCTCGGTGCGAAATGCCGACGGCGTGCGTAACCTTCGCCACATAGTCGAGGGTGAGGAGAATCTATTTATCATTGTGTCGGCTATGGGCAAGACGACCAACGCTTTGGAGCGTGTCTTTGGCCATATGCAGCGTGCCGAGAAGGAGGCTGCCAACGAGGAGATTCGACAGATTCAGGCCTACCACGCCGAGATTATCGACGATTTGTGGGGTGAGCACACCGACATCAACGAGGTGACACTTCTGTTTGGTCAGTTGCGCAACATCGTAAACGACATTGTATATCGCAAGGCCGACGCCGAGCTTTGGTACGACACCATCGTGGCGTATGGCGAGTTGATTTCGACTACAATCATATCGAAATATCTGAACCACACCAATATCCGCAACCGCTGGATTGATATGCGAACCACGTTCCTTACAAACCAGCGCCACAAGGATGCCTACGTTGATATCAAGGCGTCGAAGCATCGTCTGCGCGCTGCGCTGGAGAATACGGGCGTGGGCGTGTTCGTAGGTCAGGGCTTCATCGGCGGCGCTCCCGATGGTACGACCACCACGCTCGGACGCGAGGGTTCGGACTACTCGGCTGCCGTGGTGGCAAACATCCTGGGCGCAGAGTCGATGTCGGTATGGAAGGATGTAGACGGCGTTCTGAATGCAGATCCCAAGGTATTTGCAGATGCTATAAAGATTGATGCGCTGAACTACCTCGACACCATCGAGCTGGCATATAGCGGTGCGCAGATTATCCACCCCAAGACCATCAAGCCGTTGCAGAACAAGAACATTCCGTTGTATGTGCGTCCCTTTGGCGACAAGTCAAAGCCCGGCACGGTAATCAACGGCGATGCAGAGCGCGTGACGATGCCGATTATGATTTACAAGCGTGATCAGGTGTTGTTGGTAATTCGCTCGAAGGACTTTTCGTTCGTGATGGAGGAGAAGTTCAGCGTGGTATTCTCGCTGCTGGATCAGTATCGCATCAAGACTCACCTTATCAACAACTCGGCTGTCGATTTGGGCCTCTGCGTCGATGCTTCGTGGCATATCGACGATCTGATTAAGGCTCTCGAAGAGGAGGATTTCCACGTTGAGAAGACCGAGAATGTATGTTTGCTCACCATCCGCAACTACACCAAGGAGCTCACCCAGAAGTATATCCACAATCAGCAGACAATCATCCGTCAGGTAAACCCCGAATCGGTTCGTGCCGTAATCAAGGGCTTCTGCCCCTGCGGTCAGCAGAAGTAGAGATTGCCAACCACATTGGTATTATATAACATAAAAAAGCTGTCCTTTCGAGGACAGCTTTTTTCGTACTGCAGAGGGATGGATTAGAAGTCCTTACCCTCAAATACTGCACCCTTAGATACAGCTCCACCGCCGTGCTCCTTCGGCTTCGAGTTGAAGGCGTAGCTTATCGAGAGCATTATATTCGGATAGCGCGGTCGAACGTGCGTGGTTGAGTTCAGCGTGGGCGAGATACGGTAGTTGTCGTAACGTGCCGTGCGGAAGATGTCGTGGAAGACGAGCGATGCCGACATTCGGCTCTTGAAGAGCTGCTGGCGCAGAGCCAGGTCGAAGTAACAATAGGCATCCTCGCGTCCCTGCGTCAGAACGGTAGGACCAATGAAGTTGGCATCGAACTGCAGGCGTGTATATTTGCCCAGCGTGAAGTTATTCATCATCATTGCGGTATAACCCGTATTCGACGAGTCGGTACAACCCTCATAGTCGGCCGTAAACATATAGTCGAAGAGGCTGGCATTGATAGTCATATTCCACCAGCGGGTAGCCTTGACGTGGGCACTCATCTCTACGCCCCAAGTGCGGTCGTTACCTGCGTTGATGAGTGAGTCAAGCGTAACACCCGGCTTGTGTGCCACGCGGATATTCTCTCTCACGCCCTTGCGGTGGCGGTAGTAACCCGTAACCGAGATGGTGTTCTCCTCGGCAATGGTCTTGCGGTAACCCACCTCAGCCGAGTGGATATACTCGGGTTTGATATCGGGGTTACCAGTCTTCATTGTGTAGTAATCCTCGTAGGTGATGTAGGGCTCCAACTGCCAGATACCCGGTCGGCTGGTGCGGTAAGAGTAACCTGCCGAGAAGACATTATTGCCTGGCGCAGCATAAGAGAGGTGAGCCGAGGGGTAGAGCTCCGTGCGCTTGATGTAGCGGTGGCGGTTCTTCTCCTCCTGCACCTCGATATCCATCCAATCGATAGTGTGGTCGGCACGCAAGCCCGCCTCTAGAGAGAGGTTGCCGAACTTATCGGTCAGCATTGCGTATGCCGAGTGAATCTGACGACGGTAGTAGAAGGGAGCATAGAGGTCATCGCGGTTGAAGAACTGCTGCTTGCTGTTATCCCACTCGCGGAAGGTGTAGTCGCCGTGCTCGCTGTATGAGGTGAACTGGTAGCCCACGTCGATGCGGCCGCTGGGACGGTAGTTGATGTTGTAGTTCAGCGTAGCATCCGAATCCCAATGGTGCTCCTTCTCATAGCCGCGCGTACCCTCGTGGCGTACGCCGCTGAAGTCGAACATATTACTCTCGGTATACTCAATCGAATATCCATCGTAGCGCATTCTGCCGACGAACGAGATCTTGTCGCCACGCTCGTTGAGCAGCCACTCATAATCGGCTGAGAGCTGTGTCAAATGGCGCTCCAATTCGTAGCGGTCACGACTATTGTAGTGGTTGACAACGAAATCCTCATCACCCACGCCCTTGCGATAATCATCGTAGAGCATATTACCACCTCGCGTGGTCTTCAGCACGCCGGCCTGGAACTCGAGAAGGAGTTTGTGGTTGTTCTTATTGAGCTCCCATCCCACGCGACCGACGTAGGTTCCGTTGATACTCATACGCGTACCATCTGCTACGGACTTGGTCTGCTCGCCTCCGACATCGATTATCTTAACCTGATCGAAATCACTCTCGCCACGAATCTCTGAGCCTGTGCCGCCTACATAGAAGCGGCTTGCGCCCTTGCGGTAGTTCAGAAGCAGGTCGGCATTCCACGTTCCGATGGTCGAGCCCGACACATTGACCGAGCCACTGAAGCCCTCGTCCTTGAGTTGCTTGGTGATGACGTTGATGATACCCGCATCGCCCTCGGTCTTATAGCGAGCCGAAGGAGTTGTGATGATCTCGATATTCTCGATTGTCGAGGCGGGAATCTGCTGCAGAGTCAGCGCACTCTCCTTGCCATCGACATACACCAAAAAGCCTGAGCTTCCGCGGAACGACACTCCGCCCTGATCGTCAACACGCACCGAGGGCGACATACGCAACACGTCGGCTGCCGTACCGCCTGCCGTCGAGAGCGACGAATTGCCGCTGATGGTCTGACGGTCGAGTTTATAGACGATTTTACTCTTCTCGCCCGTAACGACAACCTCCTCGAGACCTGTCTCGGCCATCTGCAAAGCGATAGTGCCCATATCGACGGTGTTGCCACGCGAGAAGGTAATAGGGTCGCTGATATAGGCCTGGTAACCAACAAGCATAATGGTCAGCACAAACTCGCCATCGCGCACGCGATCGATCTGGAACTCGCCACCGCGCACCGAAGTCGAGGCAATGTTGTTGTTTTCAACATCAGTAATTACCACATCGGCAAAGTCGATGGCCTGGCCCGTCGTGGCATCCACGACACGACCTTTCACCGAAGGGGCTGTTTGTGCCGAAAGGCTCACCGTAGATATTACGGCAAAGAGCAGGAGTAAAAGTTTTTTCATAATCGTTAGTAGTTTTCTTGCGATAGTGCAGTCCAAATAGGACAATATAATGGCAAAGTTAATAAAGATATTTAATTATATCAATCATTTAGGCGCAAAAAAAGATTGTCTGCAATCAAAACAGACAATCCCGTAAAACAATTATCCTCCACTTCGCTATCGGCCAACCATTGCGGCCACCTCCGCGCGCGTAGGAGCTGCCGGCTGTGCGCCCATACGCGTAACGCTTATCGCTGCCGCAACGCTCGCCTCACAAGCCGAATCGATTAAGTTTCGCCCCTCGGCAACCATCGTTGCCAATACGCCATTGAAGGTATCACCCGCCGCTGTTGTATCCACCGCCTCGACCTTCGTAGCCTCGATGAAAGTGTACTCCTGACCATCATAGACAAGCGAGCCATCACCACCCAAAGTGATAATCACACTCTGTGGGCCTCGGTCGAGTATCGCCTTGGCTGCCTTGCGAGCCGACTCCATATCCTTAACCTCGATACCCGACAGACGCGAAGCCTCGCTGCGGTTGGGCGTAATGAGGTAGAGCGAGCGCATCAGCTCCTCGGGAAGCGGTTTGTCGGGCGTAGGTGCGGGATTCAGCACCACCTTTACGCCTGCCTCTGCGGCCATTCGCGCAGCGTAGGTTACCGTTTCGATGGGTGACTCCAGCTGCATCAGCACCACATCGGCCGCCGAGATCTCCTCCCTGGCCGCATCAACATCTGCGGTCGAGAGGTACATATTAGCACCCGAAGCTACGACAATGCAATTCTCGGCCCTGGCGTCGATCGTAATCAGCGCCACTCCCGAGGGGTGCAGAGGGTCAATCGAGACGTAATCGGTCACGATATCATCCTCACGAAGCGAAGAGCGCACACGCTCTCCGAAGAGATCATTGCCCGTCTTGGCTACAAAAACCACACGATTGCCATAGCGGGCCGCAGCAACGGCCTGGTTAGCACCCTTACCACCGGCACTCATCAAGAACTCGCCACCCAGAACTGTCTCTCCACCAGCGGGCAAGTGCGAGGCCTTGACAACCATATCGGTGTTCGTGCTGCCTATGACTACAATGTTTTTCATTATATAATATCGAATGCTATCTCCATCATATTCGTGAACGAGGTCTGACGCTGCTCGGCTGATGAGGCCTCGCCCGTCACGAGCGAATCGGAGATTGTGCAGATGCAGAGTGCCTCGTTAGAGCTGCGTGCCGCATTCATATAGAGTGCCGCTGCCTCCATCTCTACGGCCAGCACACCCATCTTCTGCCACTCGCGCCAACGCTCGTCCTCACCATAGAAGACATCGCTCGAAAGGATGTTACCCACCCTATAATTTATACCCATCGCCTCAGCCTTCTCTACCGCCGCACGAGCCAGCTGAAAGTCGGCCACCGGAGCATACGTGCCGGGCAGATTGTAGTGGGCTGCGTAGTTCGAGTCGGTGCAGGCACCCAAGCCAATGACCACATCGCCAATCTTAAGATCGGGATGGTAGGCTCCGGCCGAGCCTGTGCGGATGATGCGCTTCACGCCGTAGAAGTTGAAGAGCTCGTAGGTGTAGATACCAATCGAGGGGATACCCATTCCGTGGCCCTGCACCGAGACACGCTTGCCCTTATACGTTCCCGTATAGCCCAACATACCGCGTACGGCGTTGTATTGCACGGGGTTTTCGAGGTAGGTCTCGGCCATAAATTTAGCGCGCAACGGATCGCCCGCCATAATCACGCGATCGGCAATCTCGCCCTCGCGGGCACCGATGTGGGGTGTGGGAATGTTAGCCATAGTTGTGTATATTTTACAAATTATCCTTTTCGATATCCTTGAAGTAGCGGTAGGTATTAACCTTCAACTCGCCTACCGAACCCTCGTCGCAAACCAAGATTCCCTTGGGATGCATCTGCAACGCTGTGATGGTCCAAGCGTGCGACACGGCACCCTCGACACACTGCTGTACGGCACGCGCCTTCTTGTGGCCGAGTGCCAAAACCAGCACCTGCTTTGCGGCACATACTGTACCCACTCCAACGGTCAGGGCCAACTTGGGAACTTTATTTACGTCGTTGTCGAAGAAACGCGAATTTACAATGATGGTATCCTCGGTAAGCGTCTTTACACGGGTGCGTGAATTGAGCGAAGAGAAGGGCTCGTTGAAGGCCAGGTGGCCATCCTCGCCCACACCGCCGATGAAGAGGTCGATACCGCCCGCAGCCTCGATCTTGCACTCGTAGGCATCGCACTCAGCCTGCAGGTCTGCGGCGTTGCCATTGAGGATATTCACATTCTCGGCCTTGATGTCGATGTGCGAGAAGAAGTTATTCCACATAAACGAGTGGTAGCTCTCAGGGTGCTCCTCCGGAAGGCCGACGTACTCATCCATATTGAACGTAATGACGTTAGCGAACGACACCTTGCCCTCATTATAAAGGTTGATCAGCTCGGCATACATACCCAGCGGAGTTGAGCCTGTGGGGAGTCCCAAAACGAAGGGGGCACTACACTCCTTTGCTTTTGCATTGATCTGAGCCGCCACATAATTTGCCGCCCAGCGACCGGCCTCGGCCGATGTGTTTTCGATAATTACTCTCATTTTATTGCTTTTTTATATCTTCATTTTAACAAATACCTCAATTGCCTGATACTCAGCCATACCCAACAAATCATATAGACGGGCCGTATTCTGTGTACGCTCCTCGGCACGCTGCCAGAACTCGCGCGAATCCTCGCCCGGGAACGGCACAATATCCTTCTGCGAGAGGTGGCGATAGATGGCGTGGCGCTTCTTGATAAGCTCGTCAGGGCTCAACGGCACGGCCATATCGACCATACCGATCTCCCATTCCATCCACGCGCCACGATAGAGCCATACGACACAGTCATCGAGCCACTGCTCGCCCTTATCGCGCAGGCGGTAGATAGCCTCCAGAACGGCTTCTGTGCAGACGCGGTGGGTGCCGTGAGGATCGGCCAAATCACCCGCCAGATAGATCTGGTGGGGCTTGATCTGCTGCAGAAGCTCGGTGATAATCTCGATATCGCGATCCGTGCGCTCACCCTTCTTGATACCGCCCGTCTCGTAGAAAGGCAGATTGAGGAAGTGGGCATTGGTGTCGGCGTTAAGACCGAACGATCGCACAGCAGCACGCGCCTCGGCACGACGTATAGCACCCTTGATATCGAGTAGTTCGCGCGGCTCAGGCTCATTTTTCTTCTTCGAAGCTATAATGCTGGCTATCTCGGCTACACGATCGCCAAAACCGAGCTCGCGCGCAGTATCGATATGCTGCATCACAACATCGTCGTGAACGGCCACGTTACCCGATGTCTCGTAGGCAACGTGTACATCGTGGCCCTGCTCAACCAATCGGATGAACGTACCTCCCATCGAAATCACATCGTCGTCGGGGTGTGGCGAGAAGACAATCACACGCTTGGGATAGGGCGTAGAGGGTACGGGGCGAGTCGAATCGTCGGCATTGGGTTTACCGCCCGGCCAGCCCGTGATGGTATGCTGAAGGTCGTTAAAGACCTTGATATTCACTTTATCATAGCTTGCATCAACAGCCTCAAGCAACTCGCCAAGCGAGTTCTCGAGATAGTCGTTGTAGGTGAGTTTCAGGATAGGCTTCTTCACCATCTCGCACAACCACACAACGGCCTTGCGCACCATACGCGGAGTCCAATCGCAGGGGCCGACAAGCCAGGGGGCCTTCTTTACGGTCAGCATCTCGGCTGCAGGGGCATCGACAACGGCCTCGATGGCAGCGTGGTTCTGCAACAGCGACGCAGGGATCAGACGCGTAGGCTCGCCCTCGACCACCTTGTGGATCACTTCGGCCTTATCCTCACCCCACGCCATAAGAATAATGCGTTTGGCGCTCATTACGGTACTTAGGCCCATCGTGATGGCCATACGCGGCGTATTCTCGCTGCCGTAGAAGTTAGAAGCCTGCATCTTGCGCGACTGATGCGAGAGCTGCACCATACGCGTCACGGACTTGGCATAGGAGCCAGCCTCGTTGAATCCGATCTGGCCCTGCTCACCCATACCGATAACCATAAGGTCGATGTTGCGCGCTCTGCGATCGTAGTCCATACAATACTTCGACACCCTCTCCAACGGAATATCGCCATCAATCAGATGGACATTCTCGGGGAGAATATCGATGCGATTGAGCAGCTCCTCCTTGATTCGGTAGCTGCGGCTCTGCTGCGCATCGCTCTTGATTGGGTAGAACTCGTCAAGGCTAAAGACCTCAACACGCTTAAACGACACATCACCCGCCTCATATCGGCGCACCAGCTCACGATATACGCCCAGCGGAGTGCGGCCCGTCGTAAGGCCGAGTACGAAGTTACGATCCGACTTTGACTGATGCTCGGCAATGGCCTCGATGATCTGCTGCGCAACATACGCAACACCCTCGCGCTCGACGGCATAGACCGTTGCGGGGATCTTTTCAAATCGATGGATGATATCCTTAGGGGTGCCTTCCAAAAGCAACCCTCCATCCTGCGGCAATGAATATTTGCTCATAGTGAATATATTAGTAGAGTTTATCTTCAGTTCAAAAGGGCCACAGCCCTACCAATTAGCAAATTTACAAAAATATTTTCTGATTTGGTACTCTAAAAACGAAAATGAAACCTCAATATTGTAATAATTATCCACACGAAGGAATATTTGCGAATAAAACATTATCTTTGCTTAAAACTTACGTTTCGCAAAGCGCAACAAACGCAAGAACAATAATTCAAAACTTATACTACAATGAAAAAGATTTTAACTTTGGCACTTTGCCTGGTGGCATCGACCGCCGTTTTCGCTCAAACTCAAGTAATTGCACACCGCGGATTCCACGCTACGCAGAACTCTGTACGCAACTCGCTCTCGGCTTTGAAGCACGCCCAGGATCTGGGAGCTTACGGTTCGGAGTGTGACATCAACGAGACAAAGGATGGTGTATTGGTTGTTGTTCACGGCCCGATGCACGGCGAGTATCGCGTTCAGGAGACCGACTACGCAACCCTCCGCGCAAAGGCGCTGGAGAATGGCGAAGTGCTGCCCACGCTGGAGGAGTATCTCGAGCAGGCTAAAAAGAACACACGCACCAAGCTCATCATCGAGATCAAGGATCACAACACCCCCTCGCGCGAGACTCGCGTTGTGAAGAACATCTTGGCAATGGTGAAGAAGTACAAATTGGACAACGATGTTGAGTACATTGCCTTCCGTCAGCACGTTTGCGACGAGCTGGTAAAATATGGCCCCAAGGGCATCAAGGTGGCATACCTGAACGGTACGCTCACACCCGAGTACTGCAAGGATTTGGGTTACACGGGCATCGACTACAACTTCAGCGTTATGCAGAAGAATCCCCAGTGGATCAAGGAGTGCAAGGATCTGGGCCTGACCGTAAACGTATGGACCGTTAATGATCCCGAGCAGATCAAGTGGTGCATCGACCAGAAGGTGGATTACATTACAACCGACAACCCGCTGGAGGTTAATCGCCAGCTGGGCAAATAATCCTTAGCGATGGCTTTCAAATATTCGATTGACTCGCGCCCGCCCGCAGGGCAACTGCTACTCTACAGCCTGCAATGGTTTGTGCTGGCTGTGGCGGTGGTCGTCACATCGCTCTTCATTGCCGTAGGATCACCCGCCGAGCGGGTGCTCTACGCGCAGAAGGTATTTGCGCTTATGGGCGCAGCCACCATAATTCAAGCCTTGTGGGGCCATCGTATGCCTATCGTGGTAGGCCCTGCTTCGGTCCTGCTCGTGGGTATAATAACAGCTCTTGCATCGCAGGGTGAGGCGGTCAATACCAATAAGATTTACACCGCCGTACTGATTGGCGGCGTGGCTATCACGCTGCTGGCCTCGGGACGTATCCTGGAGCGCCTGCAACGCATCTTTACGCCGCGTATCGTTATCGTCATACTGATGCTAATTGCAGTGACACTCTCGCCAACGATCAAGAATCTGATATTCCCCGCAGGTGATGAGGCCCGCCACGGTTTCGGCCTATGGTTTGCTATCGCGGGCGTGCCGCTGATGGCGTTGGCATCGTTCAAGCTCAAGGGCGTGGTTAAGTCGTTGGTGATTCCGATTGCGCTGCTGGCGGGATGTGTGATCTACTACGCAATATATGGCGGCTACGGCGAGCGATTTGCGCAGTTCACCGCATCGGAGGGGCCGTTGCTGCTCCCCGCTCTGGAATTTGATGGCAGTATCATAGCGGCGTTTATGCTCTGCTACGTTGCTCTATTGATTAACGATGTGGGATCGGTGCAGTCGCTGGGCGGAATGTTGCAGACGGCCGACACCGACAAGCGTTGCCGTCGCGGAGTGGGATTGACGGGATTGCTCAACATTGTGGCAGGAGGATTGGGTGTGATAGGTCCGGTGAACTACTCGATGTCGCCCGGTGTGATTGCATCCTCGCAGTGTGCTTCGCGGTATGCAATAATCCCCGCTGGCGTTGGGCTCATCATTTGCGCCTTCATCCCCTCGCTCATTGCGGCCCTTTCGGCCATTCCCGACACGGTCATCGGTGTAATTCTGCTCTATCTGATGGGTACGCAGATTGCCGCAGCGCTGCATATGGTAACATCCTCGCACTCGGTCGATAGTTTCGACGAGGGTATGATCATCGGCCTGCCCGTTATGGTTGCCCTGCTCTTTGGCGCGATACCGATGGATGTCATTCCCGCGATTGTGCGTCCCATAATAGGCAACGGATTTGTGATGGGAGTGCTGACGGTAATGTTGCTCGAACACGTCATAATGAAAAAGAGATAAAAAAAGTGTCGGCCCGATGGGACCGACACTTTTTTTATTCTTCCGTGTAGGAATTACTTCGTAAGCTCAGCAACAGCAGCCTTTGCGGGAGTTGCGTAAGGCTCAGCGGTAACCTTGCTCAGGATCTCGATAGCCTTAGCCTTGTTCTCCTTTGCGTTGTAAGCAGAACCGAGGTTGAAGTAAACAGCGCTCTGATCAGCAGCATCAGTCTGCAATGCAGCAGCAGCCTCACCAATCTCGATAACCTTATCGTAATCCTTCTTCAGGAAGTAAGCCTGAACCAATACCTTCTGCTTCAAAGCCTCATCAGCGATAGACTCCGCCATAGCGATGATGCCATCGAAGTCGTTAGCCTGCTGGAGAGTAGCGATCTTGTTGTTGGTGTACTGGTTGATCTTTGCCTTAGCGTTAGCAATAGCAGCATCGTTCTTCTGGCCTGCGGGCAGAGCAGCAACCTCCGAGCAAACCTTAACACCCTCAGCGTACTTATCCATCTTGAAGTAGCACTCAGCCAAGTTCAAAGCCATATCGGTGTTCTTGTTATCGGCAGCGTAACCCTTAGCGAAGATCTCAGCAGCCTTAGCGTAGTCGTTAGCGTTGAAGTAAGCACCACCCTGCACGAGGTAAACCTGCGATACCATACGCTTTGCGTTATTTGCAGCAGCAGGAACCTTGTAGTCGGTACCCAACTTAACGGCCTTCTCCAAAGTAGCGATAGCCTCAGCATATTTTGCATCACGAGCAGCGGCATCGGTGAGCTTCTGAGCCTCAGCTGCAGCGGTACGGCCTACATAGAAAGTAGCAATAGGAAGGTTCTTCTTTGCGCTATTTACCTGCTCCAGAACAGCGTCATCGTCTGACTCTGCACCTGCTGTGATAACCTGCTCGAGCAACTGAGCAGCCTTTGCATAATTCTTAGCAGCGAGAGCGTCGTTTGCCTCCTGCGCTACGGTAAGGACATCGGTCTGCGCGAAAGCGGCGGTGAAGCCCATCAGCGCAACTGCCAACAAAACAATCTTTCTCATAATGTTTAAATGTGTTTATTAAGTTATTGTTATAAAAATTCCTTATAGAACCCCTTGGGTTACAGGGTTACGAAACGCAAAGTTATAAAAAATTTCTTTGTTGCAATAGGATTTACGCTCAAACTATCGCAGTTTCTTGAAAAAATCCTTCATCAGTGCCTCGCACTCCTCGCGCATAACGCCACTCACGACCTCAGTCTTGGGGTGGAGTATGCGGCCGCCAACAGTGGTGTAACCGCGCTTGGGGTCATCGGCTCCGTAAACTACCCTATCGATCTGGCTCCACGCCAATGCTCCCGCACACATCACACAGGGCTCAACCGTAACATACAACGTACACCCTTTCAGGTACTTGCCCCCCAGCATCGATGCCGCAGCCGTGATAGACTGCATCTCGGCGTGGGCCGTAGCATCGCAGAGCGACTCCACCAGATTATGGCCACGACCTACTACTCTGTCGCCACACACAATCACCGCCCCAATGGGCACCTCCTGCATTTGTAACGCTCGTCGGGCCTCAGTTATTGCCATCGACATAAATTTTTTATCCTGCTCGGCGATATTTTTCTGCTCTTCCATAGTGTGCGAAATTAATAATTTCGTCTTGAAATTGCAAATCTGGGATTAAAGGGTGCGAAATATGCTTTTTCTTCGTATATTTGCGTGATATTAACGTCAATAATCAAAAAAAGATAAAGCTATGTACAGAAGTCATACTTGTGGCGAGCTTCGTATGGCCCACGTTGGCCAGAGCGTCACGCTTGCCGGCTGGGTGCAGAAGGTGCGTAACCTCGGTGCGATGACATTCATCGACCTGCGCGACCGTTACGGCATCAGCCAGATTGTAGTTGAGGAGAACTCTCCAGCCCCCATCCGCGAGGCGGCTGCCAAGTTGGGTCGCGAGTTCGTCGTGCAGGTTACGGGTAACGTAATCGAGCGTTCGTCGAAGAATCCCAAGATGCCTACGGGTGATATTGAGGTTGCCGCTACGGAGCTTACGATCCTGAACGAGGCACAGACTCCCCCCTTCACCATCGAGGAGAACTCGGACGGTGGCGACGACCTTCGTATGAAGTACCGCTACCTCGACCTTCGTCGTCCGCCCCTGCAGCGCAATATGGAGTTGCGCCATCGTATGGCGTACGCTATCCGCACGTTCCTCAACAACGAAGGCTTCCTCGAGATTGAGACTCCCTACCTGGTTGGCTCTACTCCCGAGGGTGCGCGCGACTTCGTCGTACCAAGCCGTATGAACCCCAACCAGTTCTATGCCCTTCCTCAGTCGCCCCAGACCTTGAAGCAGCTGCTGATGGTAGCCGGTTACGACCGCTACTTCCAGATCGTGCGTTGCTTCCGCGATGAGGATTTGCGTGCCGACCGTCAGCCCGAGTTTACGCAGATCGACTGCGAGATGTCGTTCGTTGAGCAGGAGGATGTATTGGGCATCTTCGAGCGTTGGGCAAAGTATATGTTCAAGGATGTGATGAATATCGACTTCACGGAGCCCTTCCAGCGTATGCCCTGGATTGAGGCTATGGAGAAGTATGGCTCGGACAAGCCCGATTTGCGCTTCGGTATGGAGTTCCACGATATTACCGACCTGGCTCACGGCCACTCGTTCCCCGTATTCGACGATGCGGAGTATGTAGTAGGTTTCGCCGCTACGGGCTGTGCAGGCTACACGCGCAAGCAGATCGACGCCCTGACCGAGTACGTTAAGCGTCCGCAGGTGGGTGCCAAGGGTTTGGTATGGATTCGTATGGACGAGCAGGGTAACCTCAAGTCTTCGGTTGATAAGTTCTACTCGGCCGACGACCTGAAGGCTATGGCCGAGCGTATGGATGCCAAGCCGGGCGATCTGATGCTCGTACTGTGCGGCAAGAAGTTCAAGGCTCTCACGCAGCTCTGCGCTCTGCGTCTGCACGTTGCCGAGCTTCTGGGGCTGCGCGATCCTAAGAAGTTTGCTCCGCTGTGGGTTGTCGATTTCCCGATGTTCGAGTGGGACGACGAGACCGAGCGTTACTACGCTATGCACCACCCCTTCACCTCTCCCAAGCCCGAGGACGTACCCTATCTGGAGAGCGATCCTGGCCGTGTGCGTGCTAACGCTTACGACTTCGTATGTAACGGTACGGAGATCGGTGGTGGTTCGATTCGTATCCACGATGCACAGTTGCAGGCTCTCATCTTCAAGATTCTGGGCTTCACGCCCGAGAAGGCTGAGGAGCAGTTTGGCTTCCTGATGAATGCATTTAAGTTTGGTGCGCCTCCCCACGGTGGTCTGGCATTCGGTTTCGACCGTCTGTGCTCGCTCTTCGGTGGCTCGGAGTCGATCCGCGACTTTATCGCCTTCCCGAAGAACAACGCCGGTCGCGACGTGATGCTCGACGCACCTTCGGTAATCGATCAGGCTCAGATCGACGAGTTGTATCTCTCGCTCGTTAAGCCCGAGTAAGAGACTCGACATATAAAAAACGGAACAGGCGGCCCGCGCGGGTCGCCTGTTTGATTGTTATTAACTCTTGCCTTTTTACCTAATCAATACCTTTTGGGGGTTAATACTAAATTTTCTCGAACTCCTCCTTGCCTGCTCCGCACAAGGGGCATACCCAATCATCGGGCAAATTCTCAAATGCTACACCAGCATCAATACCGTTCTCGGGATCACCAATAGCGGGGTCATATACCCAACCGCAAGGAATGCAACTATACTTCTCCATAATCTTTATTGTTTTTGTTTGTTAATGAACTTTGTTTTTCTCTATTGCAAAAGTAATACATAAAATCGCACAATAACTATAAAAACGATAAAAAGATTTTAATAGATGATAAGCATTGCTTATACCCTCACGCGCAAAAAAAAGACTGCCTAACCCCGAGGTTAAGCAGTCTTTATTACTACTGATAAAATGGGTATAAAAGAGGGATTTCAAGGCTTGCAAAGTCCGCAGAAATCACCTTTTATACACATTTTATTTATACCAGGCCAGAGAATCCCATAAACGCCATTGCCAGAATAGCGGCCGTAATCAGCGCAATGGGATTACCCTTCAGCGCTGCGGGCACGCCATCCAACTCCAGACGCTCGCGAAGACCAGCAAAGAGCACCAACGCCATAGCAAATCCCACGGCTGTAGCGACTGAGAAGACGAAGCTCTGCAAGAGGTTGAACTCCTTCTGAATCATCAAAATAGCCACACCCAGAACGGCGCAGTTGGTGGTAATGAGCGGTAGGAAGATACCGAGTGCCTGATAGAGCGAAGGAGAGACCTTCTTCAGGATAATCTCCACCATCTGCACCAGCGCAGCGATAACCAAAATAAATACGATGGTCTGCATATACTCGATCTGGAACGGCACGAGGATAAACTCCTGAATCGACCAAGCCACAATCGAAGCCAACGCCATAACGAAGGTTACGGCAGCACCCATACCGATCGAGGTATCCACCTTAGACGATACGCCCAAGAAGGGGCAGATACCGAGGAACTGTGCGAAAACGACGTTGTTCACGAAGATCGCACCAATGATTATTGCGAAATATGAGAGTTCCATAACTACTTCTTAGCAAATTTGTTAAACAATACCATCAAGTAACCGAGAACAAAGAACGCACCCGGTGCCAGGACGAATACCAGCGGCATATAGTCAGCAATACCCAGCGACACACCGAAGATTGCACCGCTACCCAAGATCTCACGCACGGCACCGATAACGGTCAGCGAGAGCGTAAAACCAAGACCGATACCCACACCATCGAGAATCGAATCCAACGCTCCATTCTTCGAAGCGAAGGCCTCGGCACGGCCCAGAATAATACAGTTCACCACGATCAGGGGGATGAACACACCCAGACTCGCATAAAGCGAAGGAACGTAGGCCTGCATCAACATCTGGATAATGGTCACGAACGATGCGATAACCACGATAAATGCGGGAATACGCACCTTATCGGGGATAAAGTTCTTGATGAGAGAAATCACCAGGTTCGACATAATCAGTACGGCCATTGTCGCAACACCCATTCCCAAACCATTGATAGCCGAAGTGGTAGTACCCAGCGTGGGACACATACCGAGCACCAGCACAAAGGTGGGATTATTCTTCAATATGCCGTTAAGTATAATCTGCATCTTATTCATTCTGACCTCCCTTCTGGGCGTTTGTGCCCACGTTAGTTGAAGTTGCACCCGACACACCGTCGCTTGAAGTGGCATAACCCGTAGCCACCTTGAACGCCTCGTATGCACGAGCCACAGCCTCGTAGTAAGCGCGTGATGAGATGGTTGCCGCAGTCAGCGCATCCAACTCGCCACCGTCCTTCTTAACCTTGAACTCTACCTCCCAGACAATCTTATCCTTAATGCTGTTGATCAAGGCATTACCCTCGTCGGCCATCTTCGTACCGAGGCCCGGGGTCTCTGCCTGCTGCAACACATTTACGTTAAGGATCTTGCCATCAACGTCAAGGCCAACCATAAGGCGAATCACACCGCCAAAGCCGTTCTTGGTCATAGTCTCGATGGCATAACCTACGGTCTCAGAGCCGTTGGTGGCCTTATGGACAACGATCGGCATATCGTCGATAGTCTGCTCGCTAATCTCCGTACTCTCGAAGGCGGGCAATACGTTAGCCACCGCCTGAGTCGTTGCAGCTGCATTTGCCGCAGCGATGGCATCAGCCGTAATCATATTCACTGCACCCACACCTGCCGAAGCGATAAGGGTGACGGTGAACAGGACGGCAACCATATTAAAAAGTGTACTCTTCATATCTTTGCCCTCCTACTTTTTAGTTGTTGTCAAACCGAAGCGACGAGGCTTCACATATTTATTAATAAGAGGTGTCACGGCATTCATCAGCAGGATTGCGAACGACATACCCTCGGGATAAGCACCCCACAGACGGATAACCATCGTAATCACTCCGATACCGATACCATAAATCACCATACCCTTCGGCGTCATAGGCGAGGTAACGTAGTCCGTAGCCATAAAGATAGCACCGAGCATCGCACCACCAGCCAATAGATGGAATGCAGGCAGAGCATAGAGTTCTGCGCCACCGCCCTGAGCCAGAGCTACGATGAAGGCGAAAGCCGCCATCGAGCCAAGCACCGACACGGGGATGTGCCAAGTGATTACGCGACGCCAGATCATATAGAGGCCACCCAAGAGAAGCGCCAATGCCGAAAGCTCACCCATAGAACCTGCGGTGAAGCCGCCGAACATATTCATAAGGTCGGCATCAGCCACAGCCATAGCACCCGACTTAACGGCTGCCAAGGGAGTAGCTCCAGAGAAGGTATCAACGATACCGCCAACCAAAGGCTTAATCTCGGGGAACGAAGTCATCTGCACGGGGTAAGCGATCAACAGGAACACTCGGCCCACCAACGCGGGGTTGAAGGGGTTGTGGCCAAGACCGCCGAAGGTCATCTTCGCAACGCCGATAGCTACCACAGCGCCGATAACGATAATCCACCAAGGAATATTTGCCGGAAGGTTAAAGGCCAAGAGCAGACCTGTCACCACAGCCGACAGATTACCCAGAGTAGGAGCTCCGCCCAGCAGATACTTCTGCACGAGGAACTCTACCAGAACGCAGCTCGCAACGGCCACAGCCGTAACATAGAGCACGCTCAAACCATACACCGCGATTGATACCAACAGTGCGGGCATCAAAGCTACAATCACATCACGCATCAACGACTGCGTAGAGTGGGGATTGTGCATATGCGGGGCAGGTGCAACAATAAATTTATTTGCCATATCTTTCTTCGTTTATTTTCGTTACTTTTTAGCGGCAGCAGCTGCGGCGGCACGCGCGCGGATGATGCCCATCACGGTCTGCTTACCCAGACGCACATAGTCCAGCAAGGCAATACCTGCGGGGCAGGTGTACTGGCAGCAGCCGCACTCGATACAATCGGGGATGCGCTCCTGCTCCATCTCCTCCCACATCTGCTTCGATGCCAGGCGCTGCAACAGATAGGGCTCCAGTCCCATCGGGCAGGCCTCGACACACTTAGCGCACTTGATACACTCGCTGGTGGGCACGCGGCGAGCATCCTCGCCACTGAAAACAGTGATACCCGAGCAACCCTTCGTTACGGGCGAGTCAATGTTAACCATCGCACGTCCCATCATCGGGCCACCATTTACCACCTTCACATCGCCCTCGGGAAGACCACCTGCAAGCTCAATGAGCGTAGAGATGGGGGTACCCATACGGGTGAGCAGGTTGCGAGGCTCCTTCACGGCCTTACCCGTAACGGTCACAACACGCTCGATCAGGGGCTTGTTCTTCTGCACAGCCTCATATACGGCCAGCGCCGTCGATGCGTTGCAGACAACGGCTCCAACGTGGATCGGGAGGCCCGGCGGAGGAGGCACCTCGCGGCCTGTGATAGCGGCGATGAGCTGCTTCTCACCACCCTGCGGATACTGCACCTTCAGCGGCTCGACCTCCACGGCGAACTTACCCTTCGTGATGATACTATTCAGATTGGCAATGGCATCGGGCTTGTTGTTCTCAACACCGATGATAGCCTTCTCCACGTTCAACGCCTTCTTCAGAATCTCAACGCCCACAAGCAACTCCTCACCGCGCTCCAGCATCGTACGGTGGTCCGACGTAAGGTAGGGCTCACACTCTACACCATTGATGATCAGGAACTCGGCCTTGCAGCCGTTGGGGATTGAGAGCTTGACGTGGGTGGGGAACGTAGCACCACCCATACCTACGATACCAGCATCCTTAATCTTTGCGATAATCGCAGCCGAATCCAAATTGCACTCGCGCTTAACCTCTGCCGAGCAGTCGATCTCGGGCATCCACTCATCGCCTTCGCGCTTGATCGTAATCATCATCTGGCGCAGGCCCTGACCATTGGGCAGCATATCTACGGCTGTCACCGTACCCGAGATGGGAGAGTGGATATTGGCCGACATAAAGCCCGTAGCCTCGGCGATGAGCTGGCCCGTGAGGACCTTATCGCCCTTAGCAACCTTTGCCGTTGCGGGGGCACCGATGTGCTGTCCGAGCGGAATATTTACGACATCGGGGAGGGCTAAACGGTCGATAGCCTTCGTGCAGCTCCATTTTTTATTATCCGACGGATGAACTCCGCCTATAGGAAATGTCTTCATAATCTCTTTTACTTCTGCTCGTTAACACTCTCTTTCTTCACCTCAGCCTTTGCCTCGACAGCTGAAGCTGCCTTCTCTGCGGGAGCTGCAGCAGGCTTTGCGGCGGGGGCCTTAGGCTCCTTGGGCAGGGGATCCATACCCTTCAGAACGATAGCACCTGTAGGACACTCATTTACACACTTGCGGCACAACTTACACTTCTGCGAGTCGATGTACGCCACACCATTCTCCACGGTGATAGCGCCAAAAGCACACACCTTGGCACACTTGCCGCAACCGATACAGCCAGCCTTACAAGCCTTCATCGTCACAGCACCCTTGTCCTTAGATACGCAGCTCACATACACGGCGCGATTCTTGGGCCACTTCTTGCGAAGCTCGATAATGCCCTTAGGACAGGCCTTGACGCAGGCACCACAAGCCGTACACTTGTCGGCATCGACCTCGGCAATACCGGTCTCGGGATTGACCTTGATGGCGTCGAACTTACAAGCATCAACGCAGTCGCCATAACCCAAACAGCCGTAAGCACAGGCCGTCTCACCCACATAGAACGACGAAGCGATAACGCAGCTCTTGGTTGCGTTGTACTCGTTGGTGCGGGGACGCTTGCCGCATACACCTCCACAACGAACCGTTGCAACGGTGGGCTCCTTCTCGGGGGCTACCTTACCCAGGTACGCCGCCATCTTCTTCATACACTCCGCACCGCCAACAGGACAGAAGAGCGCCGAGATATCCTCGCGTACGACCATAGCCTCGGCCATAGCACGACATCCGGCAAATCCACAACCACCGCAGTTAGCTCCCGGGAGCATCTTCTCAACCTCATCGATGCGGGGATCCTCCTCAACCTTGAACTTCTGTGCCACGAAGTACAGAATCACAGCCGACAGAATACCCAACACACTGAGGGTCAGAATTGTTGATAATAATACCGTCATTTTGTTTGTTTAATTATTATAAATTTTATTGTATCTTTCACCTTATCATTCAACAGGTGCAATAGCAGATAATAGACTGCCACACCACCCAAGGCGGCCAAAACGGCCACGCCTTCGCTCGCCCCCAGCAAAATAGAGCCGACGAGCATCAGAGTTAAAACAAAAAAAGGCACTACATAGGCCAACACGACCGACTTAGCACCCATCGAGCGACTCAACAAGGCCACCTCGACACTCTCCCCAACACTAAAATCCGCAGCCGCAGCCGTTCGCACCTCGACAATCTTATCGGCCGACTCCGCAACTCCGCACACCGCCTTGGCCTGGCAGCTACCGCACGCACTATTGACCTTCATACGCACCGTGACACAATCGCCATCAATGCGCACGACCTCACCCGTGTGTTTAACATCTGCCATAGCGCGTCCCCGATTAAGGATTAATAACCGTACTTATTAACCAGCGGGAAGAGGCACTCGTGACGGAACGAGCTGGTCGAGAGACGCAACACGGGGGGATACTGATAACGCTTCTTCACGTTCTGCATCACCATTGTGTGGATTCGCTCCACAACCTCCGAGTCGAAACCTGCGTTAATAATCTCCTCTCGGTGCTGGCCAACCTCGATCATACGATACAGGATGGCATCAATCACCTCGTAGGGGGGCAGAATGTCGCTATCCTTCTGGTTGGGACGAAGCTCCGACGAGGGCTCCTTCTTGAGAATCGATTCGGGGATTACGTCGTCGAATTTGAGATTGATATATCGTGCCAGATCGTACACTTCACTCTTGTAGAGGTCGCCCGTAGGGCTGAATGCTCCCGCCGTATCACCGTAGAGCGTACACCAGCCAATGGCATTCTCGCTCTTGTTTGACGAGTTGAGCAAAACGTAACCATCCTTATTCTGCAACGCCATCAGCAACACCGTACGGATACGCGACTGGATATTCTCCTCCGTAGCGTCAAACTCCGTACCTCCGGTGACAGGCTTCAGGGTATCCATAATTGCTGTATAGGCCTCGTTGATGGGCAATACGCTAAATTCGATGCCCAGATTATCGGCCAACTGCTTGGCATCCTCAACCGACTCCTCTGACGAGAACTGCGAGGGCAACATCAATCCCTTCACATTCTCCTTACCCAATGCTCCAACGGCCAGGCAAGCCACCACCGACGAGTCGATACCACCCGACAAACCTACGCAAGCCTTCTGGTAGCCACTCTTGATGAAGTAATCGCGTATGCCCAGACAAGCCGCCTGATAAACCATACGAGTACGATCGTTGTATGTTGTGTAGGGAACATCCACGCTCTGATGCTCGGCCATCGTATCGAATACCACGAAATCCTCCTCGAAGCTCTTCATCAGAAGCTCCACCTCGCCTCGCTTGTTCATTATGCCCGACGTGCCGTCATAGACCAGATCACCCGAGCCACCAACCTGATTGATGAGGACGATATTGCGGCCCTCGGTATAGGTCAGATTACGCATCGTCTCCAGTCGGCGCGAAAGTAGCCCCTTGCCATAGCGACGTGAGTTGATGCTCACAACGAAATCGGCCTCCGAGTCGAGTTCATTTAGACGCGAAAGGTCGTCACCCACCATAACGGCGATGTTTCGTCCGCAGACGTCGATCACCTTGTAGCCCTCGCCACCCACGATGAAGCCCATCTCGCGACGAGCCGAAACGTGTTGTTTCTCGACAATCTGATCGATGCGGCCACGACGCAATACGGCGGCAGCGCTCACCGCTCCGCGCTCGGTAAGATAGGGCGAGCCAACGATAGCCGTCAGGCGCGTACAATGAGCTGCAATCTGCTCCAAAGCCTCCTCGCACAGAGTGAGGAACGTAGTCTTACGCAGCAGATCGTAGGCAGGCGTGCCGCTCACGGCAAACTCGGCAAATAGCACCAGATCAGCCTTTTCGGCCTCGGCCTTACGGATGGCGTCGATGATTCGGGCGACGTTGCCGTCGATGTCTCCGATAGTATAGTTTAATTGAGCAAGAGCGATCTTCATTTTTCGCGAAATGATTAAGGATGCATACCAATCACAAATACGCCGCAAAGGTAGCGATTATTTTGCAAACAAAGGAATATTCGTAGCGATTTTTGCATAAAAAAGGGGTGGAAAGCAACCATTTCTTTCCACCCCATAATTTGCAGGCAATTTATGCAAAAATTCGTGCCATCCGCAAGCCATTACTCGTCCTTCTTAACCAACATAAAGAACGTGCTGATTTCCTGCTGGTCTATCGCCTGACGAACATTAAATCGTTTAACCTGCGCTTCGTAGCCATCCTTTACAATCTTAAACTCAATCTGTACATCTCTTGAATTTTCATAGGTAAGACCAAGGATATTAAACGGACGTGTCTCCTCGTAAGGCGTTGTTTGCAGGTATGTTTCATTCGTATTTTTCACCACAGCTGGAATGCTTGAAATAACTCGATAAAACACTCTCGCTCCCTGCGGATCAGAATCAACAGCCCAACGAATTATCGTCTGTTCAAGCGCCGTACCACCGGGATTATCACGGCTCACCATCTCACTTGACGCGCCTGCTTTAATAGTGGGGTCCTGAGTGTAAGCATTAGGAACAAGTCGGATTGACACCTCAGCAGGAAACTCCTTCTTGTTATTAAATTGCTTCTGCTTTACCACCAAGACCTTTCCATCCTCATATCCATTTTTCTTCAACCCAACAGTAAATGATTTACCTCCAGGATTTTTAATTACTGCAGGAGTTTTTACGTTTGTCGGCAAACCATTTATAAACACCGACGCATCCGCTGGTTCTGAATTGATAACAATTCTTTTCTGGGCGTATGTTGCCTCTGGAATCAAACCTATAAAAGCAACAGCCATCACAACAAAAAATAATCTTTTCATATAATTACTGTTTTTCTCGCTATGCCCCTTAGCATCTTAACCATTAAAACATAAAAAACGTGGGACAATAATCTTATCCGTCTCTAAGGTCTTCCACAACCCATACCCAGAAATAAGAATATAGCCCACGCAAGATGCGTGAGCGTCAAACTTTATTCCTCTGGGTCTTGAATAAGTGGAAGTTTTAGAAACCAGAATAAAAATAACGCTTAATATGTATAGCTCAAAAAGAGTTTTCTATGTGTAGCTTTCGTTTTATTTAACCATAGGCAGACGTTTATTTGTTTTACTATGCGCAAATATAATATTTTTTCGTGAAAAGAAAAATACTACCACTCATTTACAAAAAAAGGGATAGATTCCCGAAGGCATCCATCCCTTAAAATTTTTCCTTTGATCGGAGTGTCTATTACACTGCCACCCCATTCCAGCAACTACTCCTCGTTGTCGGCCACAAGGATACGTCCGCAATACTCACATACGATGAGTTTCTTGCCCTGACGAATATCCGCCTGACGCTGGGGAGGAATACGATTAAAGCAACCACCACACGCATCACGCTTAACGGTAACTACCGCCAGACCATTGCGTACGCTACGACGAATACGGTTGTAAGCAGCCAACAGACGCTCGTCAATCTTGGTCTTAGCCTTTGCGGCCTTGCCCTCGAGTGCTGCCACCTGATCAGCAGTCTCGGCCTCGATACTCTCCAGCTCGTTACGCTTAGCCGTAAGGTCGATGTTGCGATCGGCAACCACAGCCTCTGAGCTCTCCAACAGAGCCTTCTTGCCCTTAATAGCTGCGGCATACTCCTTCAGGCGCTTCTCCGCAAGCTCGATCTCCAACTCCTGATACTCGATCTCCTTGGTGATGGCATCATACTCACGATTGTTGCGCACGTTGTTCTGCTGCTCCTTGTAGTGAGTGATCTGGATCTTGGCCTGATCGATCTCGCGCTTGCGCTGCTTGGTCAGGGAGTTGAACTCCTCGATCTCGCCATTGATGTTCTCGATTCGGGTATTCAAGCCCTCGATCTCGTCCTCCAGATCCTGCACCTCCAGAGGCAACTCACCCTTGACCTTGTTGATTTCATCGATCTGAGAATCTATCTTCTGCAACTCGTACAGAGCCATAATCTTCTCCTGCATCGAGTAATCGACTTCAGATGTTTTTTTCTGTGCCATATATTATAAATTTATTTTAGACCTCGTTGGAGCAACCTCGCATCATATAATTGACGGGGTTACGTGAGCGCACACTCTTGCGAACTGCAAAGATAGGTAAAATTTTTGATAAAATATCAAATAAAATCTGAATTGCGCAATATTCGCTCTCAAAATGTCCCATATCGGCTAAAATAACCGCATTTTCGTGCCTCATAAAGTCGTTATACTTAAGATCAGCCGTGAGATATATGTCCGCACGAGCCCGACGGGCATCGTCGATAAGCGACGCGCCGGCTCCCGTACAGATAGCCACGCGACTGACCTCGCCGCGCACAACATCGCTATGGCGCAACGTCTTCACATCGAAGCGCTCCATCACCTTAAGCATAAACTCCTCACTCGGACAGGGCTCCACATCGCCCACAACGCCAAAACCTGCGCCCTCGGCATTGGTTGCCTGCAGCACCTCCATATTTCGCAGACCAAGCATCTCGCCCACGCGCCAGCTCATACCATGCGGTGTAGAGTCCAGATTGGTATGCGCCGCATAGAGCACGATGCCGTGGCGGATAGCCAGCTCGACACATCGCTCAGTCGTGGAGGCGGAGTTAAAACGCTTCAGAGCGTGGAAGATGATTGGGTGGTGGGTAATGATCATATCGCACCCCTCCGCCAGAGCCTCCTCGATCACCTCCTCAGTTACATCGACGGCCAGCAGAGCCTTGCTAACCTCATCGTCCATACGGCCCACCACAAGGCCCGAATTATCGTACGACTCCTGCAGTGTGAGCGGTGCGAAAGATTCGATCGCCGCCGCTATATCTCTCACTTTCATAGGCTAAAAGAGCGACTGCTCGTAAAATGGGAACAACTCCTTCTCTTCCTCTTCGACGCGCTTGCGACGCTTCGCAGGGCGACGCTTCGCAGTCTCCTCGCTCTTCGCGGGCTTGGGTTCATCCGCAGGTTTCGCCTCGGCGGGCTTTTCCTCGGCGGGCACAACTTCGGCAATCGGCGCGACAGCCTCCTGCGCACCCTCCGCAGAGTCCAGCACCTGCTCGCCATCGCCGGCCTTAAGCTCCTCGCGCACCTCAACCAAGAGCGAACGCACCTTTTGCAGACGCTCCAAGAGCTCCATCTCGCGTTTGAGCTCGTCCTGCGACGACTGACGCAACACCTTGGCTGCACCCTTGAGCGTCATTCCGCGCTCCTTAACAAGGTGATAAATCTGCTTGAGTCGCTCGACATCGGCCTCGGTAAACATACGGTTGCCCTTCGCATTCTTGTGAGGTTTCAGACAATCGAACTTCGACTCCCAGTGGCGAATGAGCGACTGATTCACGTCGAACATCTCGGCCACCTCACCCATCGAGTAGTAGATCTTCTTTACTGCCATAGCAATATCTGTTTTATTCGTTATTTCAAAATCCTAAGCGACGAGGGGTACATATTATTCACTCGTGCCCCCACGCGCTTCACAAATCCCAATGCCTGCCCATTGCACAGCACCAGATTCAACCCCTCCACAAAGGGCTCGGCCGCCACATCCTGCTTTCGCAGGAACTGAAGCGCCACCTCAGCCTCCACCTCGCGACAAGCGACAGCCTTGCGATTAAGGCCAACATAGAAAGCCAATGCTCCATCGGGCCTGAGTCGGCCCTTAAATATCTGGCCCATAGCCACTCCCGAGTATATCACTGACAACGTTCCCGACATCGCCTCCAGAGCATCGTAGTGCTCCCGACGGCAGGCATACAGCATCTCGCCCGCGCCATAGAAGCGCATCTGTTCGGGCTCAACCACCCAGCGCACGAGCTCCTGCTCGCTCTGGCGGTCGAGTTTGGTCAGCACCTGTCGGCGCGACTTGGGCATACGACGGCGTGCGGTATCCAACCCCGCCTTCACCGCTACTCCCATAAACATTCCCTCGCCCTGAACTCGGTGCGGGAAGAAGCGGAAGGTCTGGAACGCACCCTCGCGGCCACGCACCACGCCCCACTCCTCGGGGCAGGCTATTTCGTCAAGTGGCTCGAGCTGATCGCCCCACTCCTCCGAGGCTCGCCTCAGCACACCCTCATCCTCCGAACGGTTGAACGTACAGGTGCTATATATCAACACTCCTCCGGGCCGCAGGGCCTGAAAGGCGTTCTCAAGAATCTCCCACTGTCGCTCGGCGCACATCGCTACATTTTGGTCGCTCCACTGCTCGACAGCCTCCTCCGACTTACGGAACATACCCTCGCCCGAGCAGGGCGCATCGACCGCCACCGCATCGAACCACCCCTCAAGAGCCGTAAGGCGCGAGGAGTCGTTGCAGGTGATGACCATATTGGCCAATCCCCACTTGCGGGCGTTATCGGCCA
>JAZRQX010000028.1:0-106578 GCA_045650235.1 Alistipes sp.
CTCTATATGTCGGTTAATCCTAACGGTGAGGCCGAGGTGCTGAAGATATATTTCCGTCCGCGTCCGCGACTGAAGCGAGTTATCACTGACCTTGACTTCTCGACTGTAGCGATCAAGGGCCGTGCGGCAGCGGGAAATCTCTTCTCGCGTTATGGCATCCACAAGATTGCGATGAAGGAGAAGGGTACATCGACTCTCGGTGGCCAGAACATCTGGTACGACGAGGATGTGCGCCGTCTGAATACCGATGGAAGAGGCGAGCTCATTGGCGAGTTCAAGGGTGATGATAAGATTGTGGTGTGGACATCGAAGCACCAATACTACATCACGGGCTTTAATGTGGGACAGCACTTCCCCGATGAGACCGTTCGCGTGGAGAAGTTTGTGGCGGGCCGCATCTATAGCCTGTGCTACTTCGATCGAGAGCAGAACTACTACTATATGAAGCGTTTCCAGCTCGAGGCAAATGATAAGATGCAGTCGTTCTTGGAGGATGAGTCGGCGGCAGACTTCGTTTGCATCACGGGTGTGGAGGGTGCTACGCTGGTGGTGGAGTACAAGGGTGCGCACGCCTCACGTCCTGCTGATGAGGTGGATGTGGATACGTTTGTGGGTGTGAAGAGTCATCGCGCCAAGGGTAAGCGAATTACAACCTACGATGTGGCATCGTTGAGTTTCGTCGAGCCCGAGCCTGCGGCTGAGCCTGACGTTGAGGAGGATGCGGATGCCGAGCAGGAGTCTATGAGCATCGATATGGAGAGCGTTGAGGGCATCGAGACTGATGCTGCGGAGCTGGATGTAACGGAAGATGCCGAGGAGTCGGAAAAGGCGGCTATTGTGATTGATCCCGAGCAGTTGAATCTGTTTTAAGTGAGTGGATATGACCAAGGTGTTTCTGATAGGTTATATGGGTTGCGGCAAGAGTTCGCTCGGTCGTAAACTTGCCAAGATGACGGGAATGCGTTTTGTCGATATGGATGGCGAGATTGAGCAGCGCGAGGGTGCTTCGGTGAGCGATATTTTTCAGTACGAGGGGGAGGAGTATTTCCGTCGTACGGAGCGGGCACTGATCGAGGAGATAGCCCAGTCGGAGGAGAGCCTCGTGGTATCGACAGGCGGAGGAGTGCCGACGTGGAAGGATAATATGGAGCGGATGAACGAAGTGGGACAGACGGTGTACCTACGTCGTACGGCAAAACAGATCGCCTCGCGCCTGAGTCCGCACGGACGACAGAAGAGACCCAAATTGCGCGGCCTGAATGACGAGGAGCTGGTGGCTTTTATGACCACGAATATGGCCGAGCGTGAGCCCTATTATGCCAAGGCAAGGCATATTGTAGATTGCGCTGAGATGAGTGACGTGGAGTTGATAGAATTGATTAGCAAAACGATAAAAGAGAATGAATAACAACCCGATAGGAGTGTATGATTCGGGCTTTGGCGGGCTTTCGGTGTGGCGTGAGTTGCATCGTGCTTTGCCGCGCGAGTCACTCATCTATCTGGGTGATGGTAAGAATTGTCCCTACGGAACCAAGTCCGAGGAACAGATCCGCGAGCTGGCCGAGAAGGCGGTTGGCGATCTGGTAGAGCGGGGGTGCAAGATGGTTGTGGTGGCGTGTAATACGGCTACGGCGGCAGCGATTGAATACCTTAGAGAACGGTTTTCGCACATCCCGATCGTGGGGCTGGAGCCTGCGGTGAAGCCCGCCTGCGCGATGACGCGCTCGAAGGTGGTGGGTGTGATGGCGACCGAGCGAAGCCTTGCTGGGCGGAAGTTCCTGTCGACACTCGAGCGTTATGGCCAAGGCGTTGAGGTGCTGAAGGTTGTGGGCGAGGGTTTTGTGGAGGCTGTGGAGGCCGATGCGGAGCAGGAGCCTCGGACCGAAGAGCTGGTGCGTCGCGCGGTAGAGCCGATGATCGAGCGAGGGGCGGATGTGATTGTTCTGGGGTGTACGCACTATCCGTTTTTGGGCGATGTGATTCGTCGGGTTGTGGGCGATCGAGAGGTGGCTGTGATTGACTCGGGCGAGGCGGTGGAGAAACGTGTGGAGAGTCTGCTCGATAAGTTCGATCTGCGATGCGCGGAGGATAACTCTCCGAAGCTGGAGTTCTTGAGTTACGCCGACGAGGAGTATCGCTCTCGATTGGAGCGTAAGGCTCTGCGCTAAGGAGGGCGCGGGGTTGCAGAAGTAAGAATTATTCTCTATCTTTACATTACGGGCGTGTGCCCGATTTCATTTGATTATATTATGGCACAACGTGTTAAAAAAACATACGACAAGAGTCGCAGTAAGTCGGCCACGGCGGCATCGACTGAGGCGTCGAATGACAATCTGCTGTGGATGGTGGGCTTCGTGATGTTGATCGTGGGGCTTTTCTCGGTGGTGTCGGTGGTGTCGCACTATATACATTGGTCGTCGGATCTGTCGGCTCTGAGAAACGATCCCGAGCTGTCGGGTGTGGAGGTGCCGTTCGAGAATATATGCAGCAGCGCGGGCGCTATGGTGGCGTACTGGGTGGTGGATCAGTCGTTCGGTGTATTCGGTATCGTGATCCCGATTGTGGTGACGATACTCGGATGGCGAATATTCCGCCGTAAGCCGTTGCATATAAATCACTTTGCGTTGAGTGCGGCGCTGCTGCTGATAATGGGATCGCTGACGATGGGTCTGCTTGCCACGCGCACGCATATTCCGCTCGATCTGGGTGGTAGCTTCGGTCAGGCGTGTGCGACGGATTTGACAGGGTTGGTCGGTATGTTCGGTGCTCTGTTGGTACTGCTCACGGGTTGGATTTTGACGGGTGTATTTATCAACCGTAACTTCCGTAGCATTGTCGATGGAATTGGCGATGGCGTGGAGAAGCAGGGCGATAGAGTGAAGCAGGTGGTAGAGGATGTGATTGCGCATCGTCGTGCGGAGCAGGAGCAGGAAATGGAAGAGTCGGTTGAGGCGGAGATGCCTGCGGAGCAGCCGAGTGAGCCTATGGAGCCGAAGGCGGCGAAGGTGGAGCGGAAACCTGAACCAGAGTATGTTGTGCAACCTGAGCCACAGAGAGTTGAGCCTGCGGTGGAGAGTGCAGAGCAGCGTCCGATGACGATGAACGAATATTTGGCGGCACGCCGCGATGAGGAGCGTCGCGAGGCGGCATTTGCGAAGGAGGAGCCGGAGTTCTACATTGAAAAACAGACCGAGCAGGAGCCGCTGCCGATGCAGAAAGCGGAGCCGGATATTGACCTCGATAAGCTCGATGAGGAGGGCTTTGTTGTGATGCCGAGTGAGGGTGCGAAGCCCAATGAGATAGATGTTGAGGCGTTGTTGGAGCGCGAAAAGAATGAGCGCAGAGAGCGTTTTGAGCGTTCGCTCGACGAGCAGGGTTTTGCCGTTGTTGATGCAGATGAGCCCGTAGAGATGAAGCCCCAACCGAAGGTGGCAGAGCCTATGCCGAGGACTATGGAGCGCTCGTATAGGCAGGATGGAGATGAGATTGTCGTAATGCCTACGGCGGGAGCTGTGGTGCAGCAAGAGAAGGTGACGGAGGTGCAGAGCGAAGTGGCAGACGAGGAGGATCATATCGTGGTTACGGTGCGCGAAAATGAGGTGCGTCAGGTGGCCGAGCAGGATATTGATATGGATTTGTATGACCCGTTACGCGACCTGGAGAGTTATAAGAAACCTTATGTTTCGCTGTTGGAGGATTACCGCTCGCCACACAAGGTGAGTGATGCGGAGATTTATGACAACAAGTGCCGTATTCAGGAGACACTCAAATACTTCGGTATTCCGATTGTAGATATTCAGGCGACCGTTGGCCCGACCGTTACGCTGTATGAGATTGTGCAGGCGCAAGGTGTGAAGATCTCGAAGGTGCAAGGTCTGGAGAAGGATATTGCGCAGAGTCTGCGTGCGCAGGGAATTCGTATCATTGCGCCCATTCCGGGACGTGGTACGATCGGAATTGAGGTGCCCAACCGCGATAAGCAGATCGTGTCGATGTACTCTGCGATATGCTCGGAGGAGTTTCAGAGAGCGAAGATGGAGCTGCCCGTAGTGATTGGACGAACGATTCAGAATGAGAACTTTACATTCGATCTGGCTAAGTTGCCTCACTTGTTGGTGGCAGGTGCTACGGGACAGGGTAAGTCGGTGGGTCTGAATGCGATAATCACGTCGCTGCTATACAGCAAGCACCCTGCACAGCTGAAGTTTGTGATGATCGACCCGAAGATGGTGGAGTTCTCGGTTTATAACAAGCTCGAGCGACACTTCCTTGCCAAGATGGAGTCGGAGGATGAGGCTATCGTGACAGATCCGAAGAAGGCGGTATATGTACTGAACTCGCTGGTCGAGGAGATGGGGCAGCGTCTGGAGCTGTGTAAGATGGCCACGGCGCGAAACATTGTCGAGTACAACGAGAAATTTACGGCGCGAAGGCTCAACCCGAAGAAGGGACACCGTTTCCTGCCATACATCGTGGTGATTGTGGATGAGTTTGCTGACCTGATTATGACGGCCAAGGAGGTAGAGGTGCCTGTGATGCGATTGGCGCAAAAGGCGCGTGCGGTGGGTATTCACCTTATCATCGCTACGCAGCGCCCCGACGTGCGTGTCATAACGGGTGGTATCAAGGCCAACTTCCCGTCACGAATTGCGTTCCGAGTGATTCAGATGATCGACTCGCGCACGATTATCGACCAGCCGGGTGCAAATCAGCTTATCGGTCGAGGCGATATGCTCTTCTCGAAGGATGGCGAGCTGACGCGAATACAGTGCGCGCTGGTAGAGACCAAGGAGGTGGAGCGACTGGTGGATTACATCTCGAAGCAGCAGGGTTATATGGAGGCTTATCCTCTGCCCGATTATACGCCCGAGTCGGGTGGTGAGATGGGTGGTGGTGCCGATGTGGAGAGCGGTGCGCCCGTTAAGTATGATTCGCTCTTTGGCGAGGTGGCGCGTGCGGCTGTAACGAATGGCGCGATCTCAACATCCTCGATACAACGTAATTACGAGGTGGGATTCAACCGTGCAGGACGAATTATGTTGCAGCTGGAGCGTGCGGGAATCGTAGGTCCGCAGGTGGGTGCGAAGCCGCGCGAGATAAAGTTCTATGACCTGCCATCGCTGGAGGCGAAGTTGCAGGATTTGGGCGTGTTTTAGCCCTTGGTAGAGTAGTAGAGCGAGGCTTTCGAGGCGGTGGGCAATAATTCGGGCCGAAGGAGCGTTTTTTAAGAAAAAGATGATGGGTATGCGTAAGATATTTTTGGCGTGTGTGGCTGTGATGGTGGCAACGGTAACGATGGCGGATGAGCGATCGGAGGCGGTGCTTAGGCGCGTGGCGGAGTATGTGAAGGCGCTGGGTGCTTATGAGGCGGAGTTTGCGGTCAGCGCAGGCGAATACTCGACAACGGGAAGATATGTGGTCGATGGGGATGCCTACCATATCGTGGTGGATCGTGCGGAGGTATATTCCGACGGACGGGTGCGATACGAAGTGGATCACGAGCGACAGGAGATAAATGTCGATGAGATGGATCTTAAGAGCCGAAATATAATGGATAATCCGACACGTTGTTTCGACTTCGTGGGGGCGGAGTATCGCTCGGAGTGGGTGAGCGAAGATGGGCGTATGGTGACGCTGCATCTGCGCTCGGCAGATGAGGCCGTAGAGGGGGATATTTACCTTACGGTGGGGCAGGTTTCGGGGCAGCCCGAGAAGATAGTGTATGTTCTTTATGATGATCGTATAGAGGTCGATGTAAAGAAGATAGAGAGCCGAAAAGGCGGGGTGAAGAGTTTTCGCGAGGCCGATTTTCGGGGGTATGATATAGTTGATTTCAGATAGTTGTGTTGAACGCAAAAAATACAACGAGCTTGGCTGGGCGATAAGGAGAAAAAGATGTGCCCTGCAATATAAATTCTCTCGACGGTTGGTCGGGAGAATTTTTTTTTGCCCTGAAATGGGCGGAAAATGGGCGAAAATAGGGTGTTTTGAAAAGAAATACTCTTTATAAGAGTAAAAAGCGAGGTTAAAGTTGGTTATTTTCGAAAAAATGCGTACTTTTGCTTAATTAAAGATAGTGCGCCCTTTGCGCTAATGTATTAAAACTAAAATATGGTGACTGAAGAAGATAAGAATGTCGAGTTGACGGGAAAAATCATTCCCATCAACATCGAAGAACAGATGAAGTCGGCATATATCGATTACTCGATGTCTGTGATCGTTTCGCGAGCACTGCCCGATGTCAGAGACGGACTGAAGCCCGTGCATCGTCGTATCCTATATGATATGAGCGCCGAACTTAATCTTTACTCGGATAAACCGACGCGTAAATCAGCCCGTATCGTGGGTGATGTGCTCGGTAAGTTCCACCCTCACGGCGATAGCTCGGTGTATGAGGCGATGGTGCGTATGGCTCAGGAGTGGGCAATGCGTTATCCGCTGGTCGAGGGACAGGGTAACTTCGGATCGATGGACGGCGATAAGGCTGCGGCAATGCGTTATACGGAGGCCCGTATGCAGAAGATTACCGATGAGGTGATGGCCGACATCGAGAAGGATACAATCGATTGGACGACAAACTTCGATGATACGATTAAAGAGCCTACCGTACTGCCGACGAAGATTCCTTTGCTGCTGGTAAATGGCGCGAGCGGTATCGCAGTAGGTATGGCTACGAATATGGCTCCGCATAACTTGGGTGAGGTGGTTGATGCCTGCTGTGCATACGTCGATAATCCCGATTGCGAGTGCGAGGAGCTGCTTAAATATGTGAAGGGACCTGACTTCCCCACGGGAGCGATGATTTATGGCTACGAGGGTGTGAAGGAGGCTTTGCTGACGGGTCGAGGCCGAGTTGTGATGCGTGCCAAGACTGAGATTGAGACAACGGAGTCGGGCCGTGAGTGCATCGTCATCACGGAGATTCCCTATATGGTCAACAAGGCCGAGATGATCAAGAAGATTGGTCAGATGGTCAATGACAAGAAACTGGAGGGTATTTCGTACATCAACGACGAGAGCGACCGTAAGGGTCTGCGCGTAACGATCTTCGTGAAGAAGGATGCTTCGGCAAATGTGGTACTTAATACGCTCTACAAATATACGGAGTTGCAGTCGTCGTTTGCGGTGAACAATATCGCGCTGGTGAATGGCCGTCCGATGTTGCTCAACCTGAAGGATTTGATCAAGCATTTCGTGGAGCATCGTCACGATGTTGTGGTACGTCGCACGCAGTTCGACCTGAAAAAGGCGCAGGAGCGTATGCACATCGTAAAGGGTCTGATCATCGCACAGCAAAATATCGACGAGGTGGTGCATATCATCCGTTCGTCGCGTTCGACCGATGTGGCAAAGCAGGCTCTGCAGGAGCGCTTCGGATTGAGCGAGATTCAGTCGGCAGCTATCGTGGAGATGCGTCTGCGTCAGCTCACCGGTTTGGAGGTTGAGAAGCTGGAGAATGAGCACGCCGAGCTGGAGCGTCAGATTGCATATCTGAACGACGTATTGGCAAGCACCCAGATGCAGTTGCAGATCGTCAAGGACGAGTTGCAGGAGATCAAGGCAAAGTATGGCGACGAGCGTCGTACCGAGATAGTCTATTCGTCGGAGGAGTTCAACCCCGAGGATTTCTATGCTGATGAGGATATGGTGATCACCATCTCGCATATGGGATACATCAAGCGCACACCGCTGGCCGAGTACCGCATCCAGAATCGTGGAGGCGTAGGTATGAAGGGTAGCGCAACGCGCGACGAGGATTTCATCGAGCATATCTATGTTGCTTCGATGCATAATACGATGATTTTCTTCACCGAAAAGGGCCGTTGCTATTGGCTTAAGGTTTATGATATTCCCGAGGGTACGCGCGCATCGAAGGGTCGTGCAATCCAGAATATCATCCAGATCGAGCCCGACGATAAGGTGCGTGCATACATCAACACCAAGAACCTCAACGACGAGGAGTACATCAACAATAACTACATTGTGATGTGTACGCGTGAGGGTGTGGTGAAGAAGACCAAGCTCGAGGCTTACTCACGTCCGCGTCAGACGGGTGTCAATGCCATTGTGATTCGTGAGGGCGATCAGCTCATCGAGGCGAAGATCACAAGCGGTGAGGCTGAGATTATGATCGCAGCGCGTGGTGGTAAGGCTATCCGATTTAACGAGAATACGGTGCGTCCGATTGGTCGCGTGGGTGCCGGTGTAAGAGGTATTGCGCTGGACGAGGGCGACGAGGTGATCGGTATGATCTGTATCGAGCCTGATTCGAAGCAGGATGTGCTGGTGCTCTCGGAGAATGGATTTGGTAAGCGTACCGATCTGGATGAGTATCGTGTGACCAATCGTGGCGGTAAGGGTGTGAAGACCATCAACATCACCGAGAAGACCGGTGATCTGGTGGCAATTCAGGCCGTGACGGACGAGAATGACTTGATGATCATCAACCGCTCGGGTGTAACAATCCGTACGAAGGTGGATCAGATTCGTGTGGCAGGTCGCGCTACGCAGGGTGTGAAGATTATCAATCTGCGCGAGGGTGATGTGATTGCTTCGGTGATGGCAGTGCCTGTGAGCGAAGAGGAGGAGACTGCGGAGGAGAATATCATCGTCAATGCGGAGCAGCCTGCAACAGAGGATGTTACGACAAATGAGCAGGCCGCAGCAGAAGAGTAGAATGCCAAAAAGTGAACTAAAAGTACAATAAATAATTTAATAAACCGTTTTCTTAATAAACAGAAATTAACTTCGTTATGAAAAGATTAATTTTCGCGGTGATGGCCATAACGCTTATGGCAGCACCAATGGCAATTGCACAGAAGGTCAACAAGGAGGCTATCGTAGCTAAGTTGGCTAAGGCTGATTCGGATTCAAAGGATGCCAAGAAGGCTGCTAAGGGCGCTACTTGGATTGCTCGTGGTAACGCTTACTATGAGGCTGCAGAGGCTCCTTCGAAGGACATTTTCCAGGATATGGATTACTCTATGGCTGCAGTTGCTCTGGGCCGCGCTACTGCTCAGACCGACAATGTGGTAATTAACGGTGCTGCTTACACAGAGTACACCTATCCTATGTTGAAGGTGTATGTTGCTGCCGATGGTAAGATCAAGACTTGGGTTGTAACCCAGACTGTTAAGGATGGCGATCTGGCTATGGAGGCTGCTAACTCTTTCGTAAAGGCTGCTGAGGTTGATCCTAAGCTCGCTGCTAAGGCTAACGAGGGTTTGGTAAAGGTTGAGAACTACTACCGCACGATGGGTAGCGTGAACAACACTTCTGGTAACGCTGGTGCGTCAGCTCAGAACTTCCTCTCAGCTTTCGCTGTTCAGGAGATGAAGGGTTACACCGGTGAGAAGAACTATGACTACTTGTTCAACGCAGGTTTGATGTATGTAGTTGATGGCGAGACCAACCCCGCTTCTTATGCAAAGGGTGCTGATGCTTTGAACAAGGCTTTGGCTGCTGGTCACACCGATGCTGAGGGTAACATCTACTTCTACCTCTTCCACGCTTACAATGGCCAGAAGGATTCTTCAGTTCGCGTTGCTAACCTTCAGCGTGCTAAGCAGGTGTTGATGGAGGGTTTGGCTAAGTTCCCCGGCAACACCTTGATTATCGAGGGTCTGATCAGCATCTACATCGATCCCGAGAACCCCGTGGGTGACCCCAACGAGTTGGTTGAGATGATTGACGGTGCTCTTGCCCGCGATCCTCAGAACAAGAGCTTGTGGAACAGCCGCGCTATTATGTTCGACCGTTTGAAGAACTACGAGGAGTCAATCAAGTCATTCCAGAAGGTTGTTGAGTTGGATCCCAAGAATGTTCAGGCTATCTACAACCTCGGTCTGTCGTATGTATTCAAGGGTGACGCAATGAACGACGAGATGAACTCACGCGACTACCGTAGCAACGCTGATTTCCAGGCTGACCAGAAGAAGGTAATTGAGGCTTACAAGCCCGCAGTTCCCGTATTGGAGTCTGCTTACGAGATCGATCCTAAGAATGCTACCGTTGTTGAGACTTTGAAGAACCTGACTTTCCGTCTTCGTGATGAGGAGGGTATGATGGCTAAGTACGAGAAGTACAACAAGGCTCTTAACGAGTTGAAGGCTCAGTAATTAATACTGTCCGATAAAGAGAAAAGGGTGTCCCGATGGGGCACTCTTTTTTTTGTGCGGGAGGGAGGGGGAAGGGAAAAAATTTGTGTGGAGGGTGGAGATGTGGGGGATTTTTTGCGAAGGATGGTTTGGCTGGAATGGAGCGAGAAGTGGTAAAAAGTGATGAACAATTAAATAAAATTAAATCAAAACTAAATAAAATTAAAGAAATGCTTGCGTAAAATTAATTTTATTGTTAGTTTTGTTGTGACGGGTGGGAGATGGAGTTCCGTCCCGAGGAAAACTATGGAGAGAAAAGTTCGTTTACCCAAAGAGTGCCCCTCGTGCGGCGGAGTGCTGAAGGTGCACACGATGCATTGCACGGAGTGTGCGACAAAAATCGAGGGCGATTATCGCCTGCCAGCGCTGATGCAACTCAGCGAGGAGGACCAGAGATTTATTTGTGATTTTGTGCGTTGCAGCGGCTCGATAAAGGAGATGGCAGCGAGGATGGAGCTGAGCTATCCGACGGTGAGAAATAGGCTGGATGATGTGATTGCGACGCTCACGGCTATCGAGAGTGAACGGCGATAGGGCGCTGTGGAGAGATAAAAGATTAAATATAAATAAGGTGAGATTATGAAAAAGTTGATAAATCCGTTCCGATACCTGCCCCTGCGTCAGGCGTTGTGCTGGGGAATTGCGGCGATGATTCTGATGTCGGTATTCTGCTGGCAGGTGGGATTGCGTATGAGCTCTATTACGCAGATAAATTATGCCGGTGGCAGCCTGATGAAGGCGACGTTGCAGCAGCTGATTGCGTGGTTGATATTTGCAGTGGTGCTATATGTGGCAGGCGCAGTGGCGTCGAAGTCGAAGGTGAGATTCTGGGATGTGGCGGCGTTTAACCTCTTTGCGCGTATCCCGTTTGACCTATCGCTGTTGATGTTTGCCATTCCGTCGGTGCGTAGCGTTATGGGGTTGATGACCGACGGAAGTTTTGAAACGGCTTTGCAATACACAACCTTGCTGATGGTTGTGGGATTGGTGTCGATGATCTTCTCGATATGGTATTTCTTCTGGAGTTATAAGGCCTTTGCGGAGGCTACGAACATCAAAAATGGAAGGGGTGTGGCAATATTTGTGCTATGTTTTATCGTGGTATATGTGGGTTCGGCATATGTGCTACAACTGGTGTAAAGGAGCGTGAAAACGAAGAGGTGCTGTTATTCGCAGCACCTCTTCGTTTTTTCGGGGAATAATTGGTCAAAGAACTCACTCATAAGATATTGGGCCATCTTCCAATTGGCTCGGTTGATACAATACTTCACGCGCGGAGGCTCGATCTCGCCCTGAATCAGGCCCGCGTCCTTGAGTTCTTTGAGGTGCTGCGAGACGGTGGCTTTGGCGATGGGGAGCTCCTCGTGTATCGCGCCGAAGTAGCACGAGTCGCGCTTGGCCAAAAAGTGCAGGATGGCGATACGCGCGGGGTGGCCCATAGCCTTGGCAATGCGTGCGATTTGCTCCTCACGAGCTGAGTATGGATTTTCTTTGGTCATAAAGCAATTTTTACAAATATACGAATATATTTCGGAATACGAAAACTTATTGTCAGTGAAAAAAAAGAGGCTGCCAAGCCAAACGGTTGGGTAGCCTATTACATATAAAAATTATATCTGAGCACGCGGGGTTACTTTGTAACCTTTACGCACATCATCTTCGAGTGGTTGCGAATCAGAAGCATACCATCGGCCAGAGCCATAGGTGCCCAGTTGCCGCGGCCCTCGGTGGCGATGTCAGACTTCAACAAATCGGCCTTTGCCAACTGCTTGTAGCCCTCGGGTGAGGGGTCGATAAGGTAGAGCGCATCGGCACCGTCGGTGGCCAGCAGAAGGCCATCAACGTAGATCATACTACCCTTGTCGAAGTTGGGCTCGCGCTTGGTCTTCCAGAGCACGTTGCCGTTAATGTCCATACAGCAGAGGCCGTCACGGCGGTTGTTGGTGCCGTACTGAGCGTAGAAGTGGCCGTCGATGAAGAGTGCGGGCTTGGTCTGATCGCCGAACTCAAGGGTGGTAAAGAGCTCTTTGGTTGAATAGGTGCCATCGGCAGCCTTCACGACCTGAAACATCGTAGCACCACGCTGATAACCGCCGACAATCAGGAATTTATTGTCGCCAGCAGCTGTAACGGGAGCGCAAGAGATATGGCACTCCCAATTGTCGTATGACCAAAGCTTTTTGCCCGTCTTGGGATCGTAGCCTACAACACAACCCATCTTCATCTCGGCACCGCGATTCATAACAAGATCGGTAGAGGAGATTACGATTGAGATGTGATCTTCGCCCGAAACGTTTACAACTGTGGGGCTGGCGTATGAGGTCTCGCCCAATGCAGGTGTCTTCCACACCTCCTCGCCGGTGAGCTTGTTGAAGGCAACTACACCCGTGTCGGTGGTCTGTGCCAATACATAGACCATATCGCCATATACCAAAGGAATCTGCGATACGGCCCATACGGGGAAGCGGCCGCCGCCGTAGTCCTTAAAGATGTTCTTGGTCCAAATGGGCTTGCCGGTCTCGATGTCGAAGCAGTAGAGCTCGCCGTTGTGGCCGCAAGAATATACATATTTGCCATCGATGGTGGGGACGCTGCGTGAGCCTGGATACATAACGGCGCCCGTAGAGGGGTAGGTGTATGACCAAATCTCCTTACCTGTCTGAAGCTCCATACAGCGCATAATCTCGATCTCCTTATCGGCATCGCGGTCCAAAAGATAGACGTGGCCATCCTTTACAACTGGACCTCCGTAACCGACACCGACATCAGTTGACCATATAACCTCGGGGCCTGCGGCGGGCCACTCACGAAGGAGATTGGTCTGTGTTGATTTGCTGTCTCCCGTAGGGCCGAGGAACTTGGGCCAATCCTGTGCCGATGCCGTAGAGGCGGTGGCAAAGAGGGCCAATGCTAAAAATAATTTTCTCATAATCGTGCGTATATTAGATTTACAAATTTTCCTACATTACAAAGAAAATATTTATTTTGATACGAAGGTGCGGTTTCTGCACCAAAGCGAAAAAATCGCCCCTGAAGGCGAAAAAACGCGAATGAAAAAGAGTGCCCGACCTTAAGAGAAGTCGGGCACTCGTCAAAAATCAGCTTATGAATATTGTAGCTGTGCTACTTTGTTACCTTCACACACTTCATTACCTGATGGTTGCGAATCAAGAGCAAGCCATCGGCCAAAGCCAGAGGTGCCCAGTTGCCGTTAGCGAAACGACCACCCATTTCGGCCTGACCGTCGCCACCGGCCAGCAGAGGAGCTGCAGAGATCTGCTTGTAACCCTCGGCGCTGGGCTCGATAAGATAGAGTGAGCTTGCACCATCGGTAGCGATGATAAGGCCGTCGGCCAGAATCATACTACCCTTGTCGAAGTTGGGGGCACGCTTGGTCTTCCACAGTACGTTACCGTTCATATCCATACAGCACAATCCGTCGCGGCGAGAGTTGGTGCCGTACATTGCGTAGAAGAGGCCGTTATGCAGAAGGGCGGGCTTGGTCTGATCGCCGAACTCAACGGTTACGAAGAGCTCCTTGGTAGAGAACTTGCCGTCAGCACCCTTGATAACTTGGAACATTGAAGCACCACGCTCGTAGCCACCTACAACGAGGAACTTGTTGTCGCCAGCAGCCGTAACGGGAGCGCACGAGATGTGGCAATCCCAGTTGTCGTACGACCAGAGCTCCTTGCCTGTCTTGGGATCGTAGCCGATAACACGGCCCATCTGCTTGGGAGCATTAGGATTCTGAACGCCATTTACTGATGAAATGACGATCGAGATGTGATCCTCGCCCGATACCTTCACAACAGAGGGGCTGGCATAGGTGATCTCGGCGTAGGGTGCTGTTTTCCATACCTCGGCACCGGTCTTCTTGTTAAGAGCGACCATACCTACGGTAGGAGTCTGTGCTACAACATATACCAAATCGCCATAAACCAGAGGAATCTGCGAGATTGCCCAAGTGGGGATCTTCTGGCCGCCGTACTCGGTGTGGATATTACGTTTCCAGACGGGTTTGCCCGTAGTGATGTCGATGCAGTAGAGATCGCCATTGTGGCCGCAAGAGTAAACATAGTTACCGTCGAGCGTAGGCACGCTACGTGAGCCGGGGAACATAACGGCACCCGTCGAGGGGTAGGTGTAACCCCAAAGATCCTTTCCGGTCTGCAGATCGATGCAGCGCATAGTCTCGGTCTCCTTCTCGGCATCGCGGTCGAGAATATAGACCTTGCCGTCGCGTACTACGGGGCCACCGTAGCCGATGCCGACGTTGGTAGTCCACTTAACCTCGGGGCCTGCGGCGGGCCACTGGCGAAGAAGATTAGTTTGGGGAGATTTGCTGTCGGCTGTGGGGCCGAGGAACTGTGGCCAATCCTGAGCTGATGCGGTTGAGGCAGCAGCTACAAGGGCCAATGAGAGAAATACTTTTTTGATCATAATCGTATCTATTAAAAATTAGAATATGCAATATTGGATAATGCAAAGTAAGCAGTTTATTTGCAAATAAACGCACATCCTTGCGCCAAAACGAAAAAATGGCGTTTTGGAAGGAAAAATCGCGTATGAAATTCTTTTCGGGAGGCAATTTTTCGCGTTTATCACGATTTTTTCGTTTTGGTGCAGTAGAGTGTTCGCTGAATCAAAATTTTTTCGTTTTTTTGTAATTGGAAATATACACACTTACACTGCAAAAAATTATGAACACTTTTGATGTTAGTATGCGCGCCTTGAAGGAGAAGACTTGGCTGGTGGGCCTGATATGCACGGTGTTTCTACTATATCCCAATATCGCGTGGTTTCTGTGCGATTTAAGTTTTGTGGAGCCCGAAGAGCATATCTTGTTCTACATATTTTTTGCGTTCCGAACGCTGTTTCTGTGGGGAGTGATGTGGTCGCTCATTGTATATAATATGAGAATGCTCCGAACGCTCAACTTCTACAAGCGTGCGGGATGGAATCTGGTTCTGGCATTAGTGGCTTTGGGAGTTTATATGTTTATCACGATAGTGGTGCTGAATTTTAACTACGATAATTTTGTGAGTATCGTGGTCTTTCAGTTTATTATCGCAGGTTTGCTGGGCGCTCTGCTCGGATATATTCACCTTCTATATACATCGCAGCGCGAGAAGGAGAAGGAGATCGAGCGTCTGCGTGTGGAGAATCTGCAGAGCCGTTGTGATGCGCTGATGAATCAGATCAACCCCCACTTCTTCTTCAATTCGCTCAACGGAGTGTCGGCTCTGGTGCGTCGTGGCGAGGATGAGCGTACGCTGGAGTATGTGGATAAGCTGTCGGATATTTTCCGATATACGTTGCGTAGCGATAGCGCGATGTTGGTATCGCTCGGCGAGGAGCTGAAGTTTGTGGAGGCGTTCAGTCACGTTATGGAGGTGCGATTTGCGAGCAAGCTGCAGTTCGATGTGGATGTGCCTGCGGAGAAGCACTCGTTGCGTATTCCGGTGCTGTCGTTGCTGCCTCTGTTGGAGAATGTGGCGGTACACAATACGGTGGATAGCGAGCATAGAATGGCGGTGAAGATAAGCCTTAACGATAAGAATCAGTTGGTGGTGGAGAATCCGATATATCCGAAGCTGCAGAAGCCTGCGACGAATGGTATCGGACTGAAGAACCTGCAGAGTAGATTTGAGCTGATGATGGGAACGAAGGTGGAGGCCAGCGGCCAGAATGGGGTATTCAGAGTAGTAATGCAGCTTAAAAAGTAGTGCGAGATGAGGGTATTGATTGTTGAAGATGAAACAGTAGCGTACGAGAATCTCGCGCAGATGATTCGTAACTGCGATCCCGACATAGAGATCGTGGCAAACACCGAGGGCGTGGAGCAGACGGTGCGTTGGTTGCAGTCGAACGAGCGCCCCGATCTGATATTTATGGATATTCACCTCTCGGATGGCTCGGCGTTTAATATCTTCGAGCTGATGGAGGTCGAGGTGCCGATTATATTCACTACGGCTTACGATCAGTATGCTATCGATGCTTTCAAAGTGAATAGCGTCGATTATCTGCTTAAGCCCGTGAAGCCTGAGGCGCTGGCTGAGGCGCTGGCAAAGTTTCGTAGATTTTCGCAGAGCGATGTGAAGATGTATCTGGAGCGATTGATGGAGTTGCGTCCAGAGGCGCATTATCCCAATCGAATGTTGCTCAGATTGAAGGATAAGCTCATCCCGATTGCTGTTGAGAACGTGGCGTTTGTATATACGGCTGACCGCACGACGCAGGTATATATGAACGATGGGATGTGTTATACGAGCGAGAAGTCGATGGAGCAGATCGCTTCGCAGCTCGACCCGAAGCAGTTTATGAGGGTGAATAAGCAGTTCCTCCTCTCGCGCCAGAGTGTGAAGGAGATTACGATATGGTTTGACAACCGTCTGCGAGTGAGCTTGACGGTGGCAACGCCTGAAGATGTTTATATCAGTAAGAATAAATCGTCGGAGTTTAAGGCGTGGCTGATCAATTAAAAGGTTAATTCAGATGATAAAAGATAATAAAAATATAACTATTTGCGCCTGTTCGTCGCGCGAGTTCCTGCCTAAGCTGAAGGTTGCTCAGGCTGCAACGGAGCTTCGTCGGGCAGGTTATGAGGTCGAGATTGTGGCCGATTTGTGTGAGTTGGCTATTACTCAGCCCGAGCGAATGGTAGAGATTGCGCAGACGACAGTTGTGGGTTGTCACGCGCGTGCGATGAAGTCGCTCTTTGAGTCAGCGGGAGCGGAGGCTCGGAGCCTCGTTGATCTGCGAGCTAACTCGGTGGGAGAGGCTCTCAAAGGGCTGGGCATCGAGAGCGAGGAGTTGTTGCAGAGCGATGAGGAGATCTTGCAGCAGATGGAGAGTTTCGAGTGTAAGGTCGGAGAGGATGCGTGGTATCCCGTGCTGGATCGTGAGAAGTGCATCAGTTGCGGAAAGTGCCACGACTTCTGTCTCTTCGGAGTCTATTCGATGGAGGATGGCCAGGTGAAGGTGGCGCAGCCGCTCAACTGCAAGAATAACTGCCCGGCGTGTGCCAGAGTGTGTCCCGTAGGTGCTGTGATATTTGCCAAGCACCCCGAGGCTCCGATAAATGGAGGCGAGGCGGCGGCTCAGGCCGAGGGTACGACCTTCAAGATTGATATGAATGCAGTCTATAACGAGGCTCTGCGCGAGCGATTGCAGCACCGCAGAGCAAGCGTACTGCTAAGAAAGGAGGGCAAGCGATGATGACATTTCGTGAGTTCTCGGCCCTGAGCAAGACGCTGGCCCGCATAGCGTGGGGCACAACGCCGCGTGCGCTGTGGAAGATACTCTACAACTTCTGCTGGCGCAACTACCGCAATATGGCCGAATTTGAGCGTCGTCAGGCCGAAGGAAAACCATTCTTTCCTGCGTTTGTGATGATCTCCGTAACGGAGACCTGCAATCTGGCCTGTACGGGTTGCTGGGTGTCGGCAGGAGGTCGCAAGCAGCTGTCGGTGGAGCAGATAAATGGAATCATCGAGCAGTGCAAGAGTCAGGGATCGTACTTCTTTGGATTGCTTGGTGGCGAGCCGCTGATGTATAAGGGGCTGTGGGAGGTGATTGAGAGCCATCCCGACTGCTACTTCCAGATATTTACCAACGCTACGATGCTTACGCCTGAGGTGGCTCAACGTATGCGTCGATTGGGTAACGTAACGCCGCTCATTAGCATCGAGGGCCTAAAGGAGGAGAGCGATGCACGTCGCGGACGAGATAATGTGTATGACCGTACGCTGGCGGGCCTGCGTGCGTGCCGACGCGAGAAGTTGATCTTCGGCGTGGCGGCATCGATTGGTCGAAGCAACTACGACGAACTGCTGACGCGCAAGCACATCGAAGATATGGCACGCGAAGGTGCGGCCTATCTGTGGTACTACATCTACCGTCCCGTGGGTAAGCACCCCGTAACGGAGAATGCGCTGAGTCGGGAGCAGATACGCGCGATGCGAGAGTTTCTGGTTGAGCAGCGTATGGATGCGCCGCTGTTTATTATCGACACCTATTGGGACGATAAGGGGCAGGCTATGTGCCCCGCAGCTACGGGAATGAGCCACCATATTGCGCCATCGGGTGCGGTGGAGTTCTGTCCGCCGTTGCAGATGGCTTGCGATATGGTCAATGAGGATGGATCAAATCTGGTGGAGATATTCAACTCGTCGGAGTTTCTCGTGGCGATGCGTCGGATGACGGCAGAGACCTCGCGCGGATGTATCCTGCTTGAGAATCCGCAGAAGATGCTGCAGACGCTCGAAGAGTGGAAGGCAGTCGATACCACCTCGCGCCAGAGCGTGAGGGAAGAGTATGCCGCGATGCAGGTTGTGGCGGGCCACGATATGCGCGGAGAGGAGATCCCCGAGCGAAGCGTGGTGTATAAGATGTTGAAGAAGCGCTACTTCTTCGGTTTTGGCGCGTACGGTTAATTGGATTTTATGAGCGAGAAGAAGATATACGATGTCCCCGCAACCAAGGCCGAGCGCGATCAGATGCGCGAGCGGCTGGAGGCATTTGTGCGCAGTCGTGAGCTTGTGCCGCCACTCTCGATAGAGGTGCTGGAGTCGCTCTCGGAGAGCTTTCTTACGCAGGAGGGATTGGCCGCAACGCTGCGCGAGTGGACGATGGTCGAGATGCACAACTGCGTATGGATGCCTGTGCTTGCGGCGATTCCGCACGAGCGTCGTATGTTGCTGCTGCCGCAGTGTCTGCGCCATTCGGCCAAGTGTGAGGCCGAGATCGATGAGGTGGGATTGTTGTGCCACAGATGTATGAAGTGTCGTATCCCATCGTTGGAGGATCGGGCCGCCGAGCTGGGTATGATGAGTATTGTGGCCGAGGGATTTACGACGGTGATTAATCTCATTAAGGCGGGTGTGATTGATGCGGTGATAGGTGTGAGCTGTCTGGATTCGCTCGAGAGAGCCTTCCCGCTGCTGGTGAATAATGCTGTGCCGGGGGTGGCTGTGCCACTCAATATGGCAGGGTGCAAGGATACGACGGTGGATAATGACCACGTCATAAAAATGATGGAGGCCTACACCCCGTCGGAGGTGGCGCTGATCGACCACGAGGCGTTGCTGAAGGAGGTGAATAGCTGGTTTGAGCGTCGGGCGCTGGAGCGTTATGTGGAGAATTATGACGATCCTACGATCGGGCTTGCGCTGGATTGGCTCACCACGGACGGAAAGCGTTGGCGACCCTATCTCTTTGCTGCAACCTATGCGGCGTTGAAGGGCGAGATGACCTTTCCGGAGGAGGTGAAGCGTACGGCCATAGCGGTGGAGTGTTTCCACAAGGCATCGCTCGTACACGACGATATTGAGGATAACGATGCGGAGCGATATGGCAAGCCTACGCTGAACTCGCTGCACGGAGCGGCAATCGCAATCAATGTGGGCGATGTGTTGTTGGGCGAGGGTTACAGACAGCTGAGTCAATGCGCAGGTAAGCTGACGGGTATAATCGCAGGAGCACACGTTGCTTTGTGTCGCGGTCAAGGTATGGAGCTGGAGTGGTGCCGCAGGCCTCGACGAGTGTCGCTTGATTGGGTTATTGACGTATTTAGATATAAGACTTCGCCGGCCTTTGAGGTGTCGCTGATGCTGGGCCTACAATCGGCTGAAGGCAAAGAGTCGCTGCAAGAGGCGTTGCTCCGATACTCGGAGGCGCTGGGTGTGGCGTATCAGTTGCGGGATGATGTGGCCGATTATGATGGTGATGAGGTGATTGAGTTGCGCCCCTCGGCGGTATTTGCGCTACTGTGTGAGATGGCACCGAGCGAGGATTTCGTGGCGGAGATGATTGCGGCCAAGAACGTGAAGGAGTTTTTGCGTCAGCAACATCAGGAGTTGCTCGATAAGGCACTGCAAAGAGTTGCGGCGATGGCCGAGGAGTATCGCCTGAAGGCGATTGAGGCGCTGGAGAGCATAAATAATATGGAACTCAAACGATTGCTGTTCCGCGTGACAGCTCGTATATTGAAATAGGATGCAGCGCAGCGTAACCATAAAACTATTGCAGACGCTTCAGCGCGGATGCTCTTCGCTCGGCGCAGAGGCTCGCGAGCTGATCGTGGGATTTCTGCTCTCGCAGCGCACCGAGCGTGGGGCGTATGTCAATAAGCAGGGTGAGGAGGATTTGTACTACACCACATTTGGTTGGTTGCTGGAGTCGGCACTCGGCTTAAAGCAGGATGCCGAGGCGATGGAGAGATACCTCGCCGAGGTGGATTTGGAGAGTCTGGATCTGGTGCATTATGCGGCGGCGGTGCGCTGTCGATTGCTGCAACGCGGAGCCAAATGGCGATTGTCGTTGCTGTGGCAGGCTCTGCAACATACGCCTACGCGCGAGTTGGAGAGTTTTAAGAGTGTGCCGAATAACGACACCGAGGCGCCATATACGCAGTTTATATGGATGTCGCTCTGCGAAGATACGCAAAACGATTATCGGGCAGCAGCGCTCGATGCCTACCGCACCTCGGATGGTGGATATGCCAACGTAAAGGGCGGTAACGAGATGGCGACAAATGCTACGGCGGCGGCGTTGATGGTCGTGGGGCAGAGCGAAGGGTATGACGCGGCGAGGGTGAGTCCGCTACTTCAGGCGCAGGAGCCGAGTGGAGGATTTCGAGCTACGGGCGTAGCGCCGATTCCCGATCTGCTATCGACGGCGACGGCTCTGTTTGTGATAGATTGTTATGGCGCAAAGCCCCGATATGAGGCTGCCGATTTTGTGGAGGCCCACTGGCTGGAGAGTGGCGGGTTTGCCGCGACGCTGCTCGACGAGAAGAGCGATGTGGAGTACCTCTTTTATGGATTATTGGCTTTAGGAACATTATGAACGCAGAGAAGATAGATGCAATAATAAGCGACCTGACGGAGCGTCTTAATGCGCAACGCACGAAGGGGCAGATGTGGCGAGGTGAGCTATCGTCGAGTGCCATATCGACCTCGGTGGCGGCATTTGCGCTGTATAAGATAGATGCCGAGAGGTACAAGGAGCGTATAGATCAGGCGGTGGAGTGGCTGCTCTCAACGATGACCGAGGATGGCTCGTGGGGCGACACGCCTGAAAGCCCGTCGAATATGACGGCTACGCTGCTCTCATATACATCGCTCTATGCGCAGGGCCGCGCTCCCGAGCAGACGAAACGATACCTGGAGAGGCGTTTTGGCGGCATTGATGACGAGCATATCGTGCGCGGTGTGCTGGAGTATTACGGCAAGGATCTGACCTTCTCTGTGCCCATCTTGGTGATGTGTGCATTGGCAGGAATACTGAAAAAGTGGGATCGTATTCCGCAGTTTCCCTTCGAGCTGACGATTCTGCCACAGCGATTCTTCCGATTCCTGCAGCTGCCCGTGGTGAGCTACGCTATACCTGCACTTATTGCGGTGGGAATTGTGCGATTCCGTCGGGGCAAGCAGGGCATCTTCTCGCCCGTGCGTGAGGCGTTCGTGCCGAAGTGTATGCGCGTGCTTACGTCGCTACAGCCCGAGAATGGAGGATTCCTGGAGGCGGCTCCGCTGACGGCTTTTGTGAGTATGTGTCTGTGTGAGGCCGATATGAGGGAGCATACGGTGGTCGAGAAGGCGGCTGAGTTCCTATATGACACGCAGCGTAAGGATGGTGCGTGGCCTATTGATACTGATTTGGCAAGCTGGGTTACGGCGCTCGCGGTGAAGGCTTTAGGCGAAGATACGGAGGAGCGAGAGCTCTTGGCAAAGAAGATTCGTGGCAATGCCTTCAAAGAAAAACACTACTTCACGGGCGCACAGGCCGGTGGATGGGGTTGGAGTGACAGACCGGGAGCAGCGCCCGATGGCGATGATACGTCGGGGGCGTTAGTGGCTCTGCATACGCTCAGCGGAGGCGAGTATTGTGACGAGGTGGGAGCTGGCGTGGAGTGGCTGATGGCGTTGCAAAACAACGATGGCGGTATGCCGACCTTCTGCAAGGGTTGGGGTAAGTTGCCATTCGACCGCAGTAGTGCCGATATTTCGGCTCACGCTCTGCTGGCAATGGAACTGTGGATGGATCATCTGCCCGAGAGGATACAGAGGCGTGCGAAGCGAAGCATCGAGCGAATGATTGACTGGATGTCGCGCGAGCAGGCCGAGGATGGATCGTGGGTGCCGTTATGGTTTGGCGATCAGGATGCAGAGGATGAGCGCTCACCAGTATATGGAACGGCGACGGCGGTGGAGTATCTCTCGCAGTCGAAGAACGAGGCTGTGCGTCCGCTTATCGAGCGTGGTGCGAAGTTCCTGATGGAGGCCCAAAATGACGATGGTGGCTGGGGCGGAGCACGGGGCGTGGAGTCGAAGGTAACGCTCACGGCGCGTGCGCTGAGTGCCTTGGCTTCGGTAGAGAGTGCGGATCGAAAGGTCGTGGAGCGAGGATTTGATTATATCTATCAGGCGTGGCAGAGTGGAACGTTGTACGCTGCGGAGCCGATAGGATTGTACTTTGCGAGGTTGTGGTACTCGGAGCCGATGTACAATATGACCTTCGTGCTTATGGCAATGAAAAAACTGAAAAACTTAATATAGTGAAAGATCGTAAGTTAATTTATGTTGCGGCTGCTACGGCTGCGGTATATCTGATTCTGATCCTGTGGTGGCATCTGCGTATGCCCGTAGGAGATTTGACGGTGCAGAACCCGGGTGCGGATAACCGACCTGCGGGGTTGGAGCGCAAGGCCGACGATGTGGTTGTGGGTGAGTACTTTATGAGATACAAGGAGGACTTCCAGACCTCGCTTGAGGGAAAGTGGATAGGATTTCGAGGCGAGGATCACACCAACATCATCAAGACAACGGACGGAAAGCCCTTCTTGGAGGGGGAGTTCGAGCAGGTGTGGAGCTTCGAGACGGGCGAGGGACACGCCGCCCCCGTAATCTACAACGGTAGAGTCTATGTGCTGGACTACAACGAGCAGCTCAACTCCGACGCTCTGCGTTGCTTCTCGCTCGAGACGGGTGAGGAGCTGTGGCGTCGCTGGTACCGCGTGCCGATGAAGCGTAATCACGGATTCTCGCGTACGATTCCCGTCGTGGGCGAGGGTTATGTCATAACGGTAGGCCCGCAGGGACACGTTATGTGTTGCGATCCCGTAACGGGCGAGGTGAAGTGGACGATGGATATGCAGAAGCAGTTTGCTTCGGAGATACCGTTCTGGTACACAGGCCAGTGTCCGTGTGTGGATGATGGCGTTGTGGTGCTGGCTCCCGCTGGCGAGCAGGCGCTGATGATGGGCGTGGATTGTTTGACGGGCGAGGTTGTTTGGCAGACACCCAATACGGTGGGCTTCACGATGTCGCACTCGTCGGTGATACCGATGACGATAGGAGGTAAGCGAATGTATGTCTATGCAGGCGTGGGTGGCGTGTGCGGCGTTTCGGCCGAAGGGGCTGATCGTGGAACGCTGCTGTGGAGTACCGATCGCTGGCAGCCGTCGGTTATTGCACCTTCACCCGTTCGTCTTTCGTCGAACCGCATACTTATGGTTGCGGGTTACGGTACGGGAGGTGCGCTGTTGCAGGTGGAGAACACTGGTGGCTGGAAAGCTACGGTCGTAGAGCAGTACAAGGCTGATAAAGGCCTCGCGTGCGAGCAGCAGACGCCGATTATGTATAACGATATGATCATAACGATCGCACCGAAGGATGGCGGTAGCATACGCAGTAAGCTGGCTTGCTACTCGCCGCAGGATCTGCATAACCCGATTTGGGTGTCGGGTGCTGACGAGCGTTTCGGATTGGGCCCGTATATCGCAATTGACGGTAATCTGTTTGTGTTTAAGGATGATGGCGAGTTGTATCAGTATTCGATCGGTAACTCTTCGCTCTCGTTTGTGCGCAAGCAGCGTATTATGGAGGGAGCCGATGCGTGGGGCCCGATGGCTTATGCCGACGGCAGATTGATCGTGCGTGATGCTCACAATGTGGTATGTCTAAAAATTAAATAATATGGAAGAGAAGGGTAAGAAACTATCGCGTAAGGATTTTATCCGTGTCGGTGGTTCTACAGTAGCCGGAATAGGTATTTTAGGTGTTGCGGGACGTAACATCTACCGAATGTTTGCCAAGCCCGACGAGTTGTTCTACAATAATCAGGAGCAGGCGGTGGCTGTGCGTCAGCGTGAGGCTATCCCAACGCCATACAAGAAGGTCTCGGCATTTAAGATCGACGAGCCTGTGGCGGCGTTCGAGATGGTGGAAGGCAGAATCTTCATCGGCGTAGAGAATACCGTAAGAGAGTACGATGCAAGCGGTGTGGAACGCGGTCGTTTCCGTGTGGAGGATGTGGTGCGCGATATTGTGGCATATGCAGGTAACCTCTATGTGTTGCACCCTACGAAGATTGGCGTTTATACGCTTGAGGGAGGTGCTGTGCAGTCGTGGGAGGCGTGCAGCGAGGAGTCGGATTACTGCTCGCTGACGGCTTTCGAGGGTGGTGTGTTTGTTACCGATGCGGCGAATAAGAATATATGCCAATATACGTTGGAGGGCGGTTTTAAGCGATTTATCAACAGCCCCAACGAGTTTATAGTGCCGAGCTACTCGTTTGGTATTACTAACCTGGATGGCAAGGTCTATTGCTCGAACCCGGGCCGTCATACGGTTGAGTGCTATACGGTCGATGGCGAGTTTGTGACGGCATTCGGCCAGGCGGGAACGGGCGCGGGACAGTTCAGCGGCTGCTGCAACCCCGTACACGTTACGACGCTCGCTTCGGGCGATATTATCACATCGGAGAAGGGTATTCCGCGAATCAGCTGTTACAGCCCCAACGGTAAGTTCCACGGCGTGTTGCTCGGCGAGGATGCACTTGGCATTGGCCACGAGGCACGCGAGGTGAGAGTCGAGGGCGACAGACTGGTTGTGGCGGCGCTCGGCTCGGTGTCGATATTCCAATATGATGAGCAGTACGCGCAGGCAACGGCGTGCGGCGATTGTGAAATTGAGTGCCCCCTAAGACGAGGCGTAACCTTAGCTTAACTGAGTGATGAAAGAGAAGAAACTACAAAGCCCGCTTAATAGACGCGAGTTCCTGCGCGTATGCGGTACAGCTGTGGCTGGAGGTGCGATTTTAGTAACGGGTGCGGCGCTGGGAATAAAGACAAAGGCGCGTGCAGGTAATGTCTTTTGGCAGATCGACCCTGCGAAATGTACGCAGTGTGGTCGTTGCGAGACGCATTGTGTGTTGCCCGTATCGGCTGTGAAGTGTATTCACGCAAACCGTGTGTGCGGATATTGCGACCTGTGTGGCGGATACTACCGCTCGAACGTGAAGGACCTGAATACGGCCGCCGAGAATATGATGTGCCCGACGGGAGCCATCGAGCGTAAGTTCGTGGAGGATCCATACTTCGAGTACACGATCAACGAGGATCTCTGCAACGGATGCGGAAAGTGCGTGAAGGGATGTTCGTCGTTCGGCAACGGATCGTTGTATCTGCAGATCAAGCAGGATCTGTGTGTGAACTGCAATGAGTGTCAGATTGCGCAGGTGTGCGTGTCGGATGCAATTCAGAGAGTCGATTTTGCAACTGCATATAAATTAAAGGAGTAGGCGTATGGGACGATTGATTATGTTTGTCGTGGCTTTACTCTCGCCCATTGTGGCGATGGCCCAGAACCGTTTCCCGAAGCCTGACTTCGAGTCGGGATATGAGTATCCCGATCACGAGTATGCCGTGCCCAACGAAGTGCTGTGGGACGTGCTGGATGTTGTGATGCTCTTGGCGCTGCTCCTGGCGGCGGCGTGGGCTGTGATGAAGAAGCGCAAGCCGATGACGTGGATCAGTATTGTGTCGGTGCTATACTTCGGATTCCTGCGCGAGGGTTGCGTTTGTAGCGTGGGCTCGATTCAGAATGTGGCGCTGGCGTTGGTTGATCCATCGTACAGTATGCCGTGGAATGTGCTGGCGTTCTTCCTGTTGCCCGTTGTGTTTGCGCTGCTCTTTGGACGTGTATTCTGTGCGGGAGTCTGCCCGATGGGTGCGTTGCAGGAGTTGGTGAACGTGAAGAGCGGAAAGATAGGCAAGCCCGTTGCGATGGTGCTGGGGTTGTTGCCTTGGTTCTATTTGATTATGACGCTGTTGTATGCGCTCACGCGTAGCCGATTTATCATTTGTCAGTTCGACCCCTTCATCGGAATCTTCCGTCTGGGAGGAGATGTGGAATTGCTCATATTTGGTATTGTGCTGCTTATCATCTCGGTATTTACGGGCCGTCCGTTCTGCCGATTCCTCTGCCCGTATGGTGCGTTGCTGAGCCTCTTCTCGGCCGTGTCGCTGAAGAGGGTGGAGCTGACGAAGAAGAAGTGCGTGAACTGCGACCTCTGCCATAGCGCTTGCCCCATTGACGCCATTCGTGCCCCCTATGCAAATACTCCGCAGGAGGAGCGTCGAGAGGGTGTAAAGCGACTGTTGGGATATATGTTGTTCCTGCCGCTATTGATGCTTGCCGGAGCTCTGTTGATGCGTATGTCGGCCGAGGGTTTGAGTCGCGCGCATAAGCAGGTGCGTCTGTATGATATGGTTGTGGAGTATGAGGCACAGCCCGCTCCCGAGGTGATGCCTCTGGAGGTGGAGGGATTCTACGTCAAGGGTATCACGGTGGATGAACTGAAGGCTACGCGCGATGCGGTGGTTGAGGAGTACCGCACATACTCGACGTGGGCTGGTGCAGCGATGGGATTGGTGCTGGCATTGGCGCTGATACGATTCTCTGTGAAGCGTCGTCGCGAGACCTACGAGATCGATCCGGCCGCGTGTGTGGCGTGTGGACGCTGTTTTGAGTATTGTCCGCAGAATAGAAAAGAGACTTTGAAGGCATAGAAAATTTAGGAGAAAATGGATAAGAATATTTACAGAACGATAGCGGTGGTGACGGGCGTGTTTATGCTGACCGTTGCTACGATGCTCGCTATCAACTATTTTCAGGTGCGTCAGATCACTCCGCTGCAGACCGATGTGATGGAGACGCTCAAGGGTTTGAACGAGATGAACTCGGACAATGCGGAGCTGCAGCAGCAGATTCGCCAACTCGACCTGTTGGCGCGTAAGGCCTACTTCGTGCAGGAGGATCATCAGAAGGTGGGTGTATATCTGCTTCTTGGTATGGCTGCCGTATTTGTCGTGTGCCTCAGAGGTTACTATAAGGGTGTGATGCACATCGCGCCCAAGGAGATTGATCTGTTTGACGAGTGGATGATGCAGAGTCGCTCGCGCAAGTATGTGCATTGGCTGGCGGGTGTGCTAACGGTTGTGGCTCTGGTGGCTGTAGTGGCATCAAATCCGCAGTGGTTTGAGAGCGAAGAGCCTGCCGAGGAGGAGCTCTTGGCCGAGTCGGTTGAGATGGTAGAGGAGGATGCGGCAGTTGTCGCAGAGCCTGTGGCGGCAGAGAGCGAAGAGGCTGCTCCCGTTGAGACTACGGAGGAGACAGAGGAGGCTACAACAGAGAGTGCTGCAGAGCAGGCTGAGACTGCACCGGCACAACCTGCCGCTGCAAGGGTTAATCACCACACATTCCGAGGTCAGAATGCCAACGGACACTCGCCTGCGCGTAACATCCCTGCGCAGTGGGATCTGCCGGGTGGAGGAAAGATTGCTTGGCATCAGAGCGAGAAGGGCAAGCAGGGATTCTCGTCGCCCATCGTGCATAACAATAAGATTTTCTTTACGGGAGGTGATGCGGAGACGCGTGAGATCTATTGTCACGACCTGTTGACGGGTGAGCATCTGTGGACTCTGCCCGCAACCAACATCCCTGGCTCGCCCTCAACACCCCCTGCCGTAGCGGGTAATACGGGATATGCCTCGGCAACGGCAGCAACGGATGGCAACTATGTGTGCGCAATCTTCGCTACGGGAGATATTATCTGTGCCGATATGGATGGCAAGCGTGCGTGGGCGAAGAATCTGGGCGTGCCCGACAACCAGTACGGATATGTTTCGTCGCTGCTGGTGTGGGGAAGCTCGGTATTCGTGCAGTACGATAACAATAACACTCACAAGATTATGGCCCTGGATATTGCAACGGGTAATGTGCGTTGGCAGCAGGAGCGCGACACGAAGGTGTGCTGGAGCTCGCCCATCATTGCTATGGTTGATGGTAAGGCGCAGCTCGTCCTGATGGGTAACCCCGACGTTAGAGCCTACAACCCCTCGACGGGTGAGCAGCTGTGGAGCGTGCCCGGTATGGGTGGTGAGGTTTGTCCCAGCCCGTGTAGTGGTGACGGCGTGATCTATGCCGCAAATGAGTATGCCAAGCTGATGGCTATCAACGGTGCCGACGGCTCGATTCTGTGGGAGGCTGCTGACTACCTGCCTGAGGTGTCAAGTCCCGTAGTGGTGGGTGGTAGAGTATATATCGCAACGAGCTACGGTGTGCTGGCGGCGTTCGATGCCAAGACGGGTGAGCTGAAGGGCGAGAAGGAGCTTAATATGGAGCTCTACTCGTCGCCGATGGTGGTCGATGGTAAGATCTACATCATTGGCACGGGCGGTCAGGTGCGTGTGATGGCGGCTAATGACGAGCTGACGGATGTGGCTTCGTTCGAGACAGGCGAGCAGACCTACGCTACACCCGCCTTCGTGGATGGAAAGATTGTCATTCGTACCGAGCAGAGTATCTACTGCGTATCGGAGAGTTAGAAAACTATAAAGTAGAGTTTTATGGGATGCGAAAATTGCCATACAGATATTAAGGCTGCGCACGAGATACTATGTCAGAAGGTCGATTCGATCGTTGAGCGTGTAGGCTCCTCGCGCGAGAAGACCATTCCGCTGCTGCAGGCGTTGCAGGACGAGTTTGGTTACTTGCTCTCGGATGCGCTGAATCGCGTGTACGAGACAACGGAGATCACTCGCGCGGGATTGCTCAGCGTGGCGACGTTCTACTCGCAGTTCAAGCACGTTCCATACGGACGACACATTATCAAGGTGTGCGTGGGTACGGCGTGCCACGTTAAGGGTGCGGGAGCGGTGTATGACGCCTTCCGCCGCGAGCTGAATATGGACGAGGATACGGTAACGACCGAGGATGGAAAGTACTCGGTGGAGAAGATTGCTTGTCTGGGTTGCTGTGCGCTGGCACCTGTGGTGCAGATTGACGATAAGATATATAGCCACGTTCAGCCGGGTAAGGTGTTGAGCGTGTTGGCCGAGCATGATGAGTATGTGAACTCGCGACCTAAGTCGGAGGAGGAAGACGAGGAGGGTAACGCATACGTTGGCGAGGTGCGACTCGGTATGGAGAACTGCTGTCAGGTGAGCGGCACGGCCGAGGTGTATCAGGCGGTGGTGAAGGCGCAGAGAGAGTTGGGCGTTGCGGTGAAGCTCAAGCCGATCTCGTGTGTGGGAGCTTGTAATCAGGTGCCGATGATTGACGTTGTGGATAAGGATGGACGAATCACACGTTATCCCAACGTAAGACCCAAGGAGGTGAAGGAGATTCTGTTGCATCACTTCCCTGCGGCGAGCCGTATGAAGCGTTGGAAGAATAGTCTGCTCAACCAGATTGATATGTTGCACACCGATGAGACGTGGGACAACATTCTATATAAGCCCGAGGGCGAGCGCACGGGCGAGATCAATACGTTCCTCGACTATCAGGTGCGTATCTCGACCGAGGGTTACGGAAAGATCAATCCGCTCGATCTGCAGGAGTATCGTGCTCACGGCGGTTTTGAGGCGTTGGCAAAGGTGCTCAAAGAGGGCAATCGTCAGCAGGTGATTGACGACGTGTTGGCCAGCGGCATCAGAGGTCGCGGTGGCGGTGGATTTCCCACGGGCCGCAAGTGGCAGCTGGTGGCCTCGGCTAAGGGCGAGCGCAAGTATGTGGTATGTAATGGCGACGAGGGCGACCCGGGAGCGTTTATGGATCGAATCCTGCTGGAGTCGTATCCGTTGCGTGTTATCGAGGGTATGACAATCGCGGCATACGCAGTAGGTGCGAAGAAGGGTATATTCTACATCCGTGCCGAGTATCCGCAGGCTGTGATTCGCATAACCAAGGCGCTGGATATGTGCCGCGAGGCGGGGCTGCTCGGAGAGAATATCTTGGGTAGCGACTTCTCGTTCGATGTTGAGGTTTTCAAGGGTGCGGGAGCATTCGTCTGCGGAGAGGAGACGGCGCTGATTGCCTCGATGGAGGGCGATCGCGGATTCCCGCGTCAGCGTCCGCCATATCCTGCTGAGCAGGGATTGTTTGCCTGCCCGACGCTGATTAACAATGTGGAGACGTTGAGTCAAATTTCGTATATCATAACGCGTGGCGTGGAGAGCTATCGCTCGGTGGGTACCGACAATAGCAAGGGTACGAAGGTGTTTGCGTTGGCAGGTAAGGTGCGTCACGGAGGTTTGATCGAGGTGCCGATGGGTACGACCATCCGCCAGATCGTCGAGCAGATCGGCGGCGGAGTCGAGGGTGGCGAGAAGCTCAAGGCGGTGCAGATAGGTGGCCCCTCGGGAGGATGTATTCCAGCCGAGTTGTGCGATGCCGAGATCGACTTTGATGCGCTGAATCGTCTGGGTGCAATTATGGGATCGGGAGGTATGGTTGTGCTGAGCGAGAGCGACTGTATGGTCGATGTGGCGCGTTACTTCCTGAACTTTACCTGCGAGGAGTCGTGTGGAAAGTGTACCTTCTGCCGCGTGGGAATACGCCGTATGCTGGACATCCTGGATCGTCTCTGTACGGGCAAGGGTCAGGAGGGCGACGTGGAGCGTCTGGAGGAGTTGGCTCACGCTGTGAAGGATGCGGCGTTGTGCGGTTTGGGTAAGACTGCGCCGAATCCGGTACTCGCTACGATAAAATATTTCCGCGAGGAGTATGAGGAGCACGTTCGTGGCATCTGCCGCACGGGAACGTGCAAGGATATGGTTAAGTTGGTGGTGACGGATGAGTGTGTGGGCTGTACGCGCTGTGCGAAGGTGTGTGCGGCGGAAGCTATCGAGTATCGCCCATACGAGAAGCATAAGATTGATGTGGATAAGTGTACGATGTGCGGATTGTGTGTCGATGCGTGTGAATTCGATGCGATTAAGCGTATATCATTAAAAGCCGAGTAAGATGAAGATAACCATAGATGGAAAAGAGTTGGAGGTAACGGGCCAGCAGACGATTTGGCAGGAGGCCAAGGCGGCAGGAATCGCCATCCCGGCAATGTGTATGGCCGAGGGTAGGGAGCATCGCGCCGGTTGTATGGTGTGCGTTGTCAGGGATAAGGTGAGTGGCCGTATGATGACTTCGTGTTCGACAAAACCGATGGAGGGTATGCAGATCGAAACCTCGACTGAGGAGGTACTCACGCAGCGCCGTTTGGCGTTGGAGCTTCTGCTCAGCGACCACCGTGCCGACTGCGAGGCGCCCTGCACGATGGTGTGTCGCGAGGGTTTGGATGTGGAGCAGTTCCTGGCAGCGTACGATGCCGACCGTTTGGCACAGGCGCGTGCCATACTGAAGAGAACGTGGCCCGATTTACCGAAGGTGGGTTGCGATGAGTGCAAGGCTCCGTGCGAGAAGGCGTGCCGTCGCGGTACGATAGATAAGGCGGTGGCAATACGTGAGATAATCCACGAGGTGGCTGCTATGGAGGGCCTCGAGGATGAGGTAGCTGAGCCGTCGTGGGCGCGACTGGATGCCGATGTCTTTGCAGCGCGATTGGGCCGATACAACGATAAGGAGAAGGCCCGCGTGAAGGCGGCAACGACCGTAAAGTCGGGCTGTCTGCACTGCGCGTGTGATGGACGCGAGGATTGTAAGCTTAGAGAGTATGCAACGATGTCGGCTATCAAGCGTCCTCGCTATGAGGTACGCTCGACGTTGCCTGTGAAGGATCCGCAGCACGTCGTTGGGCGTATGTGGTTTGAGCCAGCGAAGTGTATTAGATGCGGATTGTGTGTCTATAACTCCGACAATGGATTTACCTTCGTGGGACGTGGATTTACGATGAAGATCGCCATCCCCGAGCAGAATAAGGCCAACGTAACAGAGGAGTTGGCTTCGATCTGTCCGACGGGTGCGATTTACCTAAAACGATATTAGAGTATGCTGATGAGGGTATTAAGACGTTTGCCCGCGGTGGCGATGTTGGCTTTGGTGCTGACCTCTTGTCAGAGTGTAGGCGAGATATTCGGTGGTGGAGCTGATGCGTTGGATTGGGAGTTTTTCAGAGGCGATGAGTCGCTGAGTGGCTACACGCGACGCTCACTGCCCGAGCGTCCGACGCTGAAGTGGAGCCACAAGAGTGGCGTGCGTACGATCTCTTCGCCTGTGGTGAAGGGCGGAACGGCCTATTGGTGTGACGTGAAGGGTGTTGTGCGAGGTGTGAGTCTGCAGGGTGAGCCGACTTTTGAGTTCGACTTGGGTACTCCCGTTGAGGCTACGCCTCTGCTGCACGACTCGATGCTCTACATCGGAACGACAGAGGGACGACTGAACGCGCTCTCGCTATCGCGATGTGATACGCTGTGGAGCTATGGCACCGAGGGACAGATCTCGGCTTCGCCCAACAGGGTGCAGTTTGACGGACGGGATGCGATAGTTTTCGGTAGTTACGATAATTACCTATACTGCGTGGATCAGCTTTCGGGAGAGTTTCTGAATCGCTTCGTATCGGGGTATTACATCAACGGAGCGGTTGCCGTGAAGGATAAATATGCGCTCTTTGGCGGATGTGATGCGTGGCTCAGAGTGATTGACTGCGCCGAGGGCATAATGACCGATTCGCTGCAGATGACGGGATATATCCCTTCGTCGGCGGCACTGGCCGATGAGTTTGCATATGTGGGTGATTATACGGGAAATATATATGAAATAGAGCTTGGCGAGGGACGCATCTTAGGGCAGCGCGTAGTGATTGAGGCTGACGATGGTGGCGAGTATGTATCGGTGCCGGCCGTATCGCCCACGACGATTTATGTCCTCACGAGCGATAAGTATCTGCACGCCATCGACCGAAAAAGCGGTGAGCGCAAGTGGAAGTATCTGCTCAAGGGTACGGTAGGCGAGAGTTCGCCCGTTGTGGCCGATGATGCAGTGGTGGTGTGTACGCGCACGGGCGTTGTGTCGGTACTGGATGCCGAGAGTGGAGAGCTCCGTTGGGAGTATGATGCGGGTGAGCAGATCGTGGCATCGCCTGCTGTTGTGAAGGATCATTTTTATATACTTACCTCGCGCGGAACGTTGCTCTGTTTTGGCGAGGACGAAAAATAGAGAATTATGGCATTGATCAGATTGACCGATGTGGAGAAGAGTTTTCGTGACGGACGCGACGGCCTGCGTCGAGTGCTGCGCGGTGTGAACCTTACGCTCGACGAGGGCGAGATGGTGTCGGTGCGCGGTGTGTCGGGCTCGGGAAAGACTACGCTACTTTCGGTACTTGGAACGACACTGAAGGCCGATGCGGGTTTTTACATCTTTGATGGCGAGGATGTTACGAAGAGGGCGGATAACACCGCACTGCGTAGCGAGAAGATAGGATTTCTGTTTCAGGATCACCGACTGATGCCGCAATATACGGCGTGGGAGAATATCTTGCTACCCGTTTTGGCGACGGCATCGCACTCTACCGAGGAGGATGAGCAGTATGCGCGCGAGCTGATGGCGTTGCTCGGAATTGAGCATCTGGCTGATCAATATCCCACCACACTATCGGGAGGTGAGGCAAGCCGTGTGGCGTTGTGTCGTGCGCTCATTCGTAAGCCGAAGCTGCTTTTGGCCGACGAGCCTACGGGACAGCTCGATAGGGAGAATGCCGCACAGGTGGCATCGCTACTCGAGATGGTGAACAAACGACTGAAAACAACAATCATAGTAGTAACACACTCCGAGGAGCTGGCCGAGGCCGCTGCGCGACGGTTTGTGTTGAGGGAGGGTGTGCTCGATGAGTTGTAGGAGAGATTTATATAAACGCAATATCGTCTATTTCAAGCGATACTATCGACTGCTGCTTTGGTCGGTGGTGGTCGCTGTTGCTGTTATTGTGGGTAGCCTCACGGTAGGCGACTCGGTTCGTGGAACGCTGCGAGCTTTGGTCGAGGAGCGCTTGGGACGTACCGAGACAATCATCTTTGCGCAGGAGTCGTTCCTCGACGAGCGCATTATGAGCGAAGAACTCTTCTCTCAGGCCGAAGGGTATCTATTGGTCGAGGGATTTGTGGCTCACGAGGGCCGACTGTTGCCCGTAATGGTGTGGGGTACGACGGATGAGAGCCTTGAGAGTGGGCAGATGCTGATCAACGAGCCTCTCGAGAAGGAGATGGGCGGAGTGCCCGAGGGTGAGGTGGTGTTGCGACTGCCTGCCGAGGGGTTGGTGCCGTCGGGAAGTATGTTCGTGACGGATACCTACACAACGAGTCTGCGTCTGGGTGTGCAGGGCGTAATGTCGGCCGAGGAGGGTGGCAACGTAAATCTGCGTACGGAGCAGGTGCAACCTTTCAACGTCTTTGTGCCGCACGCGGCTCTGGCCGAGGCGATGGGCGTTGAGGGTAGGATAAATATAGTGATGAGCGAGCGTGCCATCACTGAAGAAGAGTGGCACGCCGTATGGCAGAAGGAGGATTCGGGCATTGAGATCAGACGCCGCGAGGATGGTGCGGAGATCACCTCGTCGCGCATATTCCTGCAGGAGCAGGTGGTGCAGTCGGTGGTAGCAGACAACCCCTCGGCCAATAGATTGTATTCGTATCTCGGAAACAGTATTCGATCGAATAGTGGCGAGTTAGTATATTCGTTTGTGACGGCATTGGAGCGCTATCGCGGGCGTGAGCTTGCCGTAGATGAGGCCATTGTGTCGGACTATACGGCTCGACGACTGAACCTTAAAGTAGGTGATGCAGTGAGCCTTAGCTACTTTAAGATGGGCGATTGGAAGAATCTCTCGACCGATAGTGTCTCACTGCGTGTTGTGGAGATTGTGCCCCTTGAAGAGTTGGTGGCCGACAAGAGTCTAAGTGCCGAGTTCCCGGGCCTGAGCGACGTGGAGCGATGTACGGAGTGGGACAGCGACCTGCCGCTTGATATGGATTTGATTACCGATGAGGATGAGGCGTATTGGTCGGAGTACCGTCAGACACCGAAGATGATTGTGCCCTACGCGGCTGTCAAGGATGATTGGAGCGATGACTACGGCTCGGCAACGGCAATCCGTGTGGCGAGTGATGAGGTTGATCTCGAGGCTCTCAGGCCCGAGATGTTTGGCGTGCAGGTGATTCATCCGCAACTGCAGTCGATGGCGGCGGCAGAGAATGGAGTAGATTTTTCGTCGCTTTTTTTGGCACTTGGATTTTTTATCATAACTTCGGCCTTGTTACTGCAGTTCGGCCCGTTGGCAGAGATGTATGAGCAGCGTGGGGAGCAGATGAAGACTCTCTCGACGATTGGTTTCACTCAACGTGAGATAGGTCGTATGCTGTGGCGCGAGGCGCTGCCAGTAGTGGCGGTGGGTGCTGCGGCGGGCATTGTGGGAGGTGTGCTCTACTCGGGTGTGATATTGTGGTTGCTGGAGGGCGTGTGGAGCGGTGCTACACATACGTCGGCATTCAGAATGAGTGTTGAGCCTCTGACTCTTACGGTTGGTGTTGTGGCGGGAGTGGTACTCTCGCTGGGGGTGCTGGCGTGGGCTATACGCGATGCTATCACCGAGAAACGCGTTGCAAAGCAACGTGCCGAGAGCAGTTCATCTGTAAAGGTGTGGTTAGTGCTGTCGGCCGTGGCGGCGGTTGCGTTATATGTGTATGCTGTTATGGGCGAAGGATCGTTGGTGGCGGCTGTTGTAGCGGGCCTTATGACGATGGTTGCGGCCATAATGTGGGTAGATTACAGGATGGTTGCGCAACGCCGACTTAATGGCGGGCGCGCAAGGGTTGACGAGCCGCGTTTGGCAAGTGCTGCGTTCAGTGCACGCCGCAGGCAGATAATGTTGTCGCTCGTGACGATGGCTTTTGGGGTATTCATAGTCTTTGTGGTGGGACTTAATCGCCGTTCGTTCGGCGATAGTGCCAACCTGCAGGGAGCAACGGGCGGATATACGCTTTGGTGTGAGAGTTCGGTGCCGTTGCAGCACGATCCTTCGAGTGAGGATGGCCGAGAGCGATTGGGACTAAAGCAGGAGTGGCAGATGGGAATGGAGGTTATGCCTTGCTTTAGGTTTCAGGCCGATGATGCGAGTTGTCTGAATCTTAATAAGGTATCGAAGCCGACGGTGCTGGGTGTTGATTTTGAACAGATGCGAGGCCGTGAGTTCGACTTTGGACGGAGCATTTTCGACGGCGATGTGATTGACGGGCTACGACAGAGCCTCGCCGAGGGCGAGTATCCTGCGTTGGTGGACGAGACCGTGCTGATGTGGAGCCTCGGAATGAAGCTCGGCGATAGGATTGAGTATGTTGGACAGGACGGCGAGGTGAAAACTATTGTGCTGGCGGCGACGCTCAAGGGTAGCCTTTTCCACGGAAATGTATTGATCGACAAGGAGTTCTTCAATCAGGTGTGGCCTGAGATTAATGGTTGTTCGCTATTCCTTGTAAAGACCGCGAAGGAGCAGATCGCCCAGATGAAGAATTTTATCTCGCAGTCGTTATACGAGTATGGAATGCGCGTAACGGAGGCAGGAGATCGCCTGCGCAGCATTAACGAGGTTACGGATACCTACCTCAGCATATTTATGACGCTCGGTAGCGTGGGCTTGCTGTTGGGATTGATTAGTTTTGTGGTTATCATACGCAAGAATCTGACGCGTAGTCTTGCCGATGTGCGGCAGTATCTGTTGCTCGGATTTAGCCGCGAGAGAATCGAGCGTATGCTCTACGAAGAGAATGTATTTGCGGCGCGATGGGCAATCGTAATCGGTGTCGTGGGTGCAGTAGTTGGAATTGGACGGCAGTGGATGGCTGTCGGAGGATGGATATGGATCGGAGGCGTGGCCGTTGTGGTGGCGCTCTGGTTTGTGGCACAATGGTTTGTGGCGGCTGAGGTGAAGGAGTGCCTCGGCGGTGTGGATGATCAATTTATTAACCAAAAAGAGATAGTATGATGAGTGTGAAGTTTTTTGGTCGCGGCGTTGCGATGTTGTTGGGTGCGTTGCTCCTAACTTCTACCGTTTCGGCACAGGTGGCACGCTACGGTTGGCGTGGCCCGGAGCGTACGGGAATATATCCCGAGACAGGCCTGATGAAGCAGTGGCCAGCTAGCGGCCCTGAGCAGTTGTGGGAGGTGCTGGATGCAGGTAAGGGTTATTCGAGCCCTGTGGTTGTGGGCGATAGACTATATCTGACGGGAATGAGTGAGGATCAGTCGAAGGAGACCTTCGCGGCTTACTCGCTCGATGGCAAGCGCCTGTACCGCGTGGAGTATGGAACTCCGTGGGAGGGGCAGTATCCCGAGGTGCGTACCACGCCTACGATTGATAACGGCCGTGCCTATCTGATTAGCGGCTCGGGCGAGGTTGTGTGTCTGGATGTGAAGGATGGCAAGACCATCTGGAAGGTTGATGGCGCAAAGGTATATTCGCGTAAGACGGGTAACTGGGGCACGTCGGAGTGTGCGTTGGTATTTGACAATAAGGTGATTTACACCCCTGCGGGTGATGTTACGACGATGGTGGCGCTGGATAAGACTACAGGTAAGGAGATCTGGCGCAGCAAGTCGCTGGGCGATCCCTCGACTTACCTCTCGCCGCTGCTCATAGAGCACAAGGGACGTCGTCAGATCGTGGGTGCTACGGCAAACAATATGATTGGCGTGAATCCCGATTCGGGAGAGATTGAGTGGACCTACACGATTGAGCCCAAGACGAAGGCTTCGTGGGCAAACATTGCCCCCAACACGCCTCTTTTCAAGGATGGAAAGCTCTTCTACAGCCACGGCTACGATATCTTCTCGTTTATGTTGCAGCTCTCGGACGATCTGAAGAGCGTGAAGCAGCTTTGGTACAATGGCGATATGGATACGCAGCACGGCGGTTATGTCGAGCTTGATGGCGTGATCTACGGTACGAGCCACGACCGTGTGGCTTCGTCGTGGTGTGCGCTGGACTGGAATACAGGTAAGACGCTCTATGCCGACGATTGGGCCAATAAGAGTGCCGGCGTGATTATCTCGGCCGATGGAATGTTGTTCTGTTACAGCGAGCGCACGGGCGCAGTGGCGCTGGTGAAGCCTACGAAGGAGCGCTTCGAGGTGGTGTCGCAGTTCCGCGTAACGAAGGGCGATGGCCCGCACTGGGCGCACCCGATAATTAGTAATGGCGTGATGTATCTGCGTCACGGAAATGCACTTTTAGCGTATAAAATTAAATAATTTGGAGAATGAAGAAGATGTTTTTGAGAGGAGCGCTGGTAGCTGTTGCAGTTGCAGCGGCTACGGTGGCTTCGGCACAGGTTACCCCCTACGGATGGCGCGGTCCTGAGCGTAATGGTATCTATCCCGAGACGGGACTTTTGAAGCAGTGGCCTGCGAGCGGTCCTGAGAAGTTGTGGGAGACGATGGACGCAGGTAAGGGTTATTCGAGCCCCGTTGTTGTGGGCGATAGAGTCTATTTGACGGGTATGAACGAGGATCAGACGATGGAGATCTTCTCGGCATATACACTCGAGGGTAAGAAGCTTTACTCGGTTGAGTATAGCAAGCCGTGGGATCAGACCTATCCCGAGACCCGTACGACACCCGCTATTGCCAATGGCAAGGCGTACGTTATCAGTGGCTCGGGTGAGATTGCGTGTATCTCGACAGCCGATGGTAAGATCGTATGGAAGGTAAACGGCGGCGAGGTATATAAGCGCAAGACGGGTGTGTGGGGTACATCGGAGTGCCCGCTCGTATATGATAACAAGGTGATCTTCACTCCTGCGGGCGATGTTACGACGATGGTGGCTCTGGATGCACAGACAGGTAAGGAGGTTTGGAAGACCAAGGCGTGGGGCGACGTTGGTGCATACGTTTCGCCTATGCTCATTGAGTACAAGGGTAAGCGACAGATCGTTGGCTCGACGGCGGTGCATATCTTCGGTGTGAATCCCGATACGGGCGAGGTAGAGTGGGAGTACGAAGGCTGGGGAAGCGACCGTAATGCCACTGGCTGGGACAGCATTGCTCCCAATACGCCGCTCTTTAAGGATGGTAAAATCTTCTTCGGTCACGGCTACAACATTAACTCATATATGTTGCAGCTCTCGGACGATATGAAGAGCGTGAAACTGTTGTGGAAAAACGAGGTGATGGATACGCATCACGGTGGTTATGTCGAGATTGACGGAGTGATTTACGGCTCAAACCACCACAACAACAATCAGGGAACGTGGATGGCTTTGGATTGGAATACCGGCCAGACGCTCTACGACCACAATTGGGAGAACAAGAGCAAGGGCTCGATCATCGCGGCCGACGGTATGTTGTACTGCTACAACGAGCGTACGGGTGCCGTGGCGCTGGTGAAGCCGCTGCGCGATAAGTTTGAGATCGTGTCGCAGTTCCGCGTAACGAAGGGCGACGGCCCGCATTGGGCACACCCCGTGATTGTGAACGGAGTGATGTATCTGCGTCACGGAAGTGCATTTATGGCATATAAAGTTAAATAGTAAAGCTCTGCATCGAATACCCAAAATTGTCTGACAAGGCTTTTTGGGCGTTTGGCTTGGCTTTTAGGAAATGAATGAAAAGAGCCCGTCTGCAATCGCGCAAGCGGGCTCTTTTCGTTTGGAAATTTATGTAGCAACTCTGTGTTTACAACTCGAATCCGCACTCGCGGTACATCTGCTTGCAGGCCTCGATCGTAAGGCCGTGCGAGCCCGTTGTCTCGCTCTTCGTGTCGCGGGGATTTGAGCCTGTCTCGGCATAGATGGCGTTAGCTCCCGACGTGATACCGAGCTTGTTGGGCTCGTGAACGCCGATGCTTGTGATGGCAGGGCTGTGAATAGCACCCATCGTTACAACGCCCGTGATCTGCGCCAGACGCAGCTCTGAGATTACGCCCAGGTGTGCGAGCGACGAGTGGGGAACATACACGCGGCGCATAGCTCCGTGCTGGAAGCACTCGTACTCTATACCCTTCAGGATCTGCGTGGCCATCTGCTCGGGGGTGTGCTCGGGACCGATAGGCTCGCAGCAGTAATAGAGGTCGAGGCCCGCCTTCTTGATGTTCTCGATGGTGGCGAAGCGCTCCTCCTTCGTAAAGATGGTGTCGGTACCCTCACCCAGACGCCAGACGTGGTAAGAGCCGTTAGCTCCGGCCATCTTCAACTCCTCGGCCTGCGAGAGGGTGAAGTCGCCCATATTGATCATAATCTGTGTCGAAGATGGGATGTGTGCGCGCACCTTGCTGATGACGTTGAGCGTGCGCTCGAAGTCGGTGTTGTGCAGCACCATAAGCGCCAGAGCGTACAGCTCGCCCGATGAACAGAAGTTGTCGGCCTTCTGCAACAGCTCCTCATCGCTCAGCGAGTGGGGCGTGAAGGTGGTGAACTCGTCAGAGAACGAGCAGAAGCGGCAGCGTCCTGCGCAGGGAGCAACCTCAACGCCGATCTGACCGAAGATAAGTCCCTTGTTGCCGAACTTCTCTCGCGAGAGTCGATCGGCTACGCCACGCGTGATGGCAGCCTCGAGCGAAGTCTCGGGGAATGAGAGCAGGAATGCGCACTCCTCGGCGGTGTAGAGGTGACCCTCCTCGATACGATTGATAAGCTGTAAAAAATCCAGATTGACTTTCATATTTTCTCGTTTAGGTTTCTTCTATAGACAAATTTTCTCAATAGCAAAAGTAATAAATCCTACGGATTGGCAATGCAGTTGGGGATTAAAACGAAAAAATCGGTCGCAAAGAGGAAAGATTGCGTTTGAAGCGTTGCTGTTCGCAAAATAGCGAATAAGGGTTTGCGAAGAGCGATTTTTTGCTAACTTTGCGTTAAGAACCAAACTTTCAGGAGATGGCAGATAACTACTTGGGAAAAAAGATGGAGGACCACGCACGGGCATCGACCGTAGTGCGCAGACATACATTCTCGCTTGAGCGACTGCTGCGCCGAAATCGTAGCCACCGTGCCTACGACAATACGTTTACGGTGCGCGAGGATCAACTGCGGAGTATCATCGAGGTGAATACGCTAACGCCCTCGGCTCGCAATGAGCAGGTACTGCGATTTAGGCCTGTGCTTAAAGGTGAGGCAGCGAAGCTGTTGCCGCACATTCGTCTTGGCGCGGCGCTGCCCCAGCTGCATCTGCCTCGCGAGGGTGAGGAGCCGAACGCCTATATCGTTGTCTGCACGACCGTGCAGCCCGATAAATATGTATATACCGATCTGGGAATCTCGGTGCAGAGTATGCTACTCAGGGCTGTAGAGATCGGGCTCAATGGAATCTGTATCGGGGCGTTTGATGCCGAGGCTGTAAAGCGCGAACTCGCTCTGGAGATGGAGCCGCTGTTAATCGTGGCCATAGGTCGTGGGGCTGATCGCATTGAACTGACACCGATTCGTGAGGGCGGCGATAGAAAGTATTATCGTAATGCGCAGGGTGTTCATTTTGTGCCGAAAGTGGTGGTCGATGATCTGATTATAAAATAGTTACAAAAATAGGCGGGAATCTCACGATTGCCGCCTACCTTCGGAGCATCAGAAGCTCCATAAACTACTAACCCAAACTTAAATAAATGAAGAAACCTCGCTACGGCATTGCTTAAGTGCCGCAGTTGATAGTTTAATTTGCAAAGTGCGTGCCAGCCTCGTCGGGGGTTACACATTGGTCCGCGCGGCTGAACTTTTGGCCGAAACGGAGCGTGAGTCGATTGGAAGTGGTGTAAGGTCGAAAATCTCGTGACGATTCATCTGCTCCCAATATCTGAGGGCAAGCGTTCGCACATCGGCCCAATAGCCCTCGCTGTCGGGGCCGTTGCGGAGGATGCACTCGGCGATGTCGTGCTGGATTTGTCGTAGGTAGGTGGATTTCAGAGCTAACAGAAACGATCGCTCCGAGGAGTGAAAGAGTGCCACAGGGCGGGGATTGTGGCTCAGGGTGGCGGTTATCAGGCCGTGCCCGAGCGTTGAGCCTGTGGCCACCTGAAGGCCATCGTTCATACAGCTCATCGGAGGACGGCTGCCAGCGAGCGAGATGATCTCCATCTCGTCGCGCCCCATCTCCTCGCAGGCCTTTAGGCCCATCTTTGCGCCTAACGTGGAGTAGATTCCTACGTGGCCGTGGAGTGCATTTGTGAGTGCCACCTTGCGCCACTCGTCGCTGCCGTAACGTGCGATCGTGCGCTCGCAGATGGCGGCAACGTCGGAAGCGTAGAGGTCGGCAGCAATGGGGAAAGAGTCGAAAACATCATTGTGAATCATATTGTAATAGTTGTAAAGTGAGTTTGCGGGGCTTATAGCGTGAGCTTCACACCAGCGAAGAATGTGGCGCTCGGCATAGGGTAGCCGGCGTTGATCTCGTACTCTTGGCCGAGCAGATTCTCGCCGCGTGCGTAGAGCGTGAGGCGATTGGTGGGACGGTACTGCAAGTTGCAGTTCCAGAGCACGAAATCGGATGTCGTGCTGGGATCAATCTGAGTGAATAGGTCGTCGATGGCTTGCAGTGAAGTGCCTATGCTCCAGCGGCTTCGAGTGTAGTTGATCGAAGCGTGGAACTTATGCTTGGGGGCTGCAATGACGGGATATTTCATCCGTAGGAAACTGTAATTTGACGCAAACGAAAGGTGCGGCGAGAGCTGCCACGTGAGGTTGGCCTCGATGCCGAAGTTCTCGATGCGGCCTGTATTGACATTCTTGGGGCGGCCATCGACAGGCAGGGTGCGGATCATATTTTCGCCATCGATGAAGAAGATGTTTGCGCCGTAGGTTACACTGCGTACGCGCTGCTCGAATGAGAGTTCGTAGCTCCAGAGCTTCTCGGGCTTCAGGTCGGCGTTCTGCGGTGGGAACATATACATCTCGCGGATGGTGGGGAAGCGGAACCCTTTGGCTACGACGGCTTTGAGCTGGGCGTTGCGGGGCAGCTGGACCGACAGTCCGCCTTTAGGAACCCATTCGTGGCCGATGTCGGGATTTTGGTCAAGGCGCAGGCCTGCATCGAGCGTCAACCAGCGCGTGAGGCTCTGGCGGAAATCGATGTAGGCGGCAATGTTGTGCATACGCTCGTTGGCAATCTCCTTGTCGGGACTCTGGTCGATAAAACGGTTTGCGGCACGACCTCCATAGAGTTGATAATCAAGACCTACGGTTGTGGTGTTGCCGTTGAAAAAATGCGCGCTCTGATACCACGCCACGCCCGCCATATTATCCGTCGAGCGGAAGCGATAGTCGAGCGGTGAGCCTCCCTCGGAGTAGCCATCGTTGATTTTGTGCTCGCCCCAATTATAGAATAGGCTCAGCGCACCAGAGGCAACATCGAAGTCGTAGTTAAGCGCTACAGAGCTTGCTACGCGAGTGATGCGCGAGTCGTTGTCGATGATGGGGGCAGCAACGGTGCCGGGGTTGGAGGCGTTGAAGTGGGTGATGTTGCCGTGGGCAGAAAGTTCCCACTCATCGGCAATCTTCACACCTGCGCGGGCCGAGCCACCGTACTGCTCAAAATCCATATTGAGGCGATGGCCGTCCGAACGGTTGTAATTGCCCGTGACGGTGGCCGAGAAGCGCCCTTTGCGGTGGCGACTGGAGAGCTCGCTCTCGAAGGAGTTGTAGGAGCCGTAGCCGACGCGGATGTCGTTCTCCGATCCATCGCGTTCCATCTTGCGAGTGATGATATTTACTACGCCGCCCATAGCATTCGAGCCATAGAGCGTCGAGGCGGGACCACGCACAACCTCGACACGCTCGGCAATCGATGACTGCAGAACGTCGGCAATGGGGTGGCCCATAAGGCCCATATATTGGGGGTGGCCGTCGATTAGTACCATTACGCCCGTGGTGGGCGAGCCGCCGATGCCACGGATGGAGATTCCGCCCGAAGAGCCTGTGCTAACGCCGTAGCCCATCACGCCACGAGAGGTGATAAAGAGTCCGGGAACCTGCTCCGAGAGAGTCGGGAGTAATGACGGACGGCTCTCGTAATCAATCGTTTGGCGGTCGAGAATCGATACGGTAAGGGGTGTTACACGCTTGTCGCCTCGTATGCGGTCGGCACGGATCTCCACCTCGTCGATAGGGAGTGTGCGATGGGGCTCTTGCAGAGTGTCCTGATGCTGGGCAAAAGTTGTTTGCAGTAGCGATGTGAGGATAATTGTAAAAGTCAATATTCTTTGCATTGTCGGAATTTTTTGCAGCGTTATACAATAATAGTACCAATCACAAAGGTATATAAAAAATATCGGAGATGCGTGAGATCCCCGATATTAATATATAATTTGACATTATTTAATACATAATTTAGTTTGGTTGCAAACCTAACCCTCGATCTCCTCGCCGAAGAGCGTAGCTGACGAGCAGTCGGTAATACGGCAACGAACGTAATCGCCAACCTTGTGATCGCCACGATCGAAGACAACGACCTTATTCTGCGATGTGCGACCAAAGAGCTGATCCTCGCGGCGCTTGGATGTGCCCTCGACCAGAACCTCGAACTCTTTGCCTACGTCGCGGCGATTGCTCTCGGCCGAGAGGCGGTTTTGGAGGTTGATGATCTCCGTGAGGCGCGCGGTCTTGACATCCTCTGGGATATCGTCGCCCAAATTACGCTGTGCGAAGGTGCCCGGGCGCTCCGAATACTTAAACATAAAGGCGAACTCGTAGCCTACCTCCTCCATCAGTGAGAGTGTCTGGCGGTGATCCTCCTCAGTCTCGCCTGTGAAGCCGGCGATAAGGTCGGTTGTGATGGCGCAGTCGGGCATATAGCGACGGATGGCAGCTACGCGGTCGAGGTACCACTCGCGGGTATATTTGCGGTTCATACGCTCAAGCATAACCGTTGATCCCGATTGGGCGGGCAGATGGATGGCACGGCAGATGTTTGGCATCGAGGCCATAACCTCCAATAGGCGGTCGCTCATATCCTTGGGGTGCGACGTGGCGAAGCGCACACGCAGCAGCGGCGAGATCCCGGCAACAGCCTTCAGCAGAGATGGGAAATCGACATCGCCCGTGCGGTATGAATTGACGTTCTGACCCAGAAGAGTAACCTCGCGGTAGCCATTCTCGAATAGCGAACGTGCCTCGGCAATGATAGTAGCGGCATCGCGGCTACGCTCGCGGCCACGAGTGTAGGGCACGACGCAGTATGAGCAGAAGTTGTTGCAGCCGCGCATAATAGCGATGTAGGCGCTAACGCCATTCTCGTCCAGACGTACGGGCGCGATCTCGGCATAGGTCTCCTCCTGCGAGAGAAGCACATTTACACCCTTCACGCCCGACTCGGCCTGACGTACCAGATGCGGCAGATCGCGGTAGGCATCGGGGCCTACGACGATATCAACGGCCAGATCGCCCTCGGTCAGGCGCTCCTTCAGTCGCTCGGCCATACAGCCGATGATGCCGATGAGCAACGACGGCTTACGCTTGCGCAGGCGGCGCATCTCCGTCAGACGGCCCCAGATACGCTGCTCAGCATTGTCGCGGATCGAGCAGGTGTTAATCAGGATGATGTCGGCTTCGTTGATATCCTTTGTATAATAGTAGCCCTCCTGTTGCATAATCGAGACAACAATCTCGCTGTCGCCGACGTTCATCTGGCAGCCATAGGTCTCAATGAAGAGCTTACGCCCATCACCCGTAAGGGGACGAAGTGAATTTATCATAGCGATAGGGTGTTAGTCGTTAAGGATTGATTCTTTGCCGGTCAGAGTCTTGAAGCCCTCACCATAGGTGTCGTAGGCATCGGTCACGACGAGGAACAACGTGGGGTCGATCTCGCGGATCTTGCGCTGCACCTGTGCCACCTCGCGGCGGCTAACGACGAGGAAAATCATCTCCTTCTCGTTGTTGCTGTACATTCCCGATGACTTGATGTATGTACCACCGCGCTCCATATCGTTGATGATGTATTGGCGCAAGGGCTCCGAGTGGGTATTACCGATGATAAAGAGCAACTTATCGTACGAAGCACCGTCGATCGCATAGTCGATAACGCGTGAGGCAACGAAGATACAGATGAGCGAGTAGAGCGAGAGCAACCAGCCTCCGTTCTCGGCCCCTGTGTCGGTACCTACGCCGAAGCCGATGACGATAAGTCCGGCCAGCACGACAAACGAGTCGGCGATGAGTACGCCGCGCGAGAAGGGGACGTGGAGGTAGCGGTTAAGGATCATCGCGATAATGTCGGTACCGCCCGTTGTGGCGTTACTGCGTACCACGAGTCCGAGGCCCGCACCGATGATCGTACCGCCCAGGATACAAGCCAGCATAAGGTGATCAGATAGGTCGATAGCACCGCCTACGAGCTGCGATGCATCGAGCGCCTGAAGTGCCTCCTTGGTGGGGTAGGCCAGCGATGAGATGATGTTCATAAATCCTGGCGTGAGGAATGCTGCGAAGAGCGTGCGACCTCCGAACTGCTTGCCAAAGAGGATGATAGCGATGGTAAGCAACGGAATGTCGAACATATAACCGAAGGTACCTACCTGGATCGAGGGGAAAATGTTGTGCAGCACGATACCGAGTCCGTAGACTCCACCCGGAACGATGTTGTAAGGGTTGATGAAGAATACGAAACCAATGGCGCACATAATGCAACCGATGACGATGGCGATCATTTCGCGCCACCATACCAAATCGGTGATAGTCTGTTTTATACCTTGTTTTAGTGTCATATTTGTGTCATTTTTCGGCTGCAAAGGTAGTAATTTTTTGAAAAATATCATTCGTTTGCTTCGATCGGTTTATCATTTATTGCCTATAAGGCAAAACTTGGGCGGAAGTCTGTGGATGAAATGACTGGGCGTGGATGCTTGTTGTGGTGTTTGGATGTGGTATGACATAAGAATAGGAGTTATTGATTTCTCGCAAATAATATCCAAAAAGGTATAGTAAATTGGTCGGATTGTGGTATTTTAATTTGACTCATATTTTGATATATTGGATTGCAATTTCGCTCTGTTTTGGGAATGTTTGAGTATTCCTTGTCGTAGAAAACTGTCCTAAAAAGGATGGAATAATTGGTAATTTCACCACAAAATAGGCAATTTCGTAACAATTGCATCGCTTTTACAACATTCGTCGTCCCGTTGCCACATATATTTTGAATATCGCAAAAAATAGGTGATTTTTGCATCCGATTTCTGCGCTCAGAGGGTTGGGAGGCGTACCTTTTTTATGAGAAAGTGTTGTACTCCTCAATTATTTAATGTATATTTGTCTGCAAATAGTATTACCTGAAACTGAAATCAGCGAAAAACGAAGCGCTTTTTGCTTACCTTTTCGCGTGTAAATTTTTTTGTGATGATTAACTGGAGTCTGATTACAATATACTGCGTGGTGTCGATGCTTGTGATTGCCTACCTTTTGGGCTCAATACCCAGCGCAGTGTGGATTGGAAAGAAATATTACGGAGTAGATATACGTGAACACGGTAGCAAAAATGCCGGAACGACAAATATGCTGCGAGTGCTGGGACGGCGTGCCGCGATACCCGTCTTTGTACTCGACTTCTTCAAGGGGTTTGCAGCGGTGTCGCTCCTGAGTATTATGCGTTACGATCCCGAGATCTCGTCGGCTTGGCTGATTAATCTCAAGATCTTAGCTGTGTTTGCCGCCGTGCTGGGACACATCTTCCCAATCTTTGCTGACTTCAAGGGTGGCAAAGGTGTGGCAACGCTTGTGGGTGCCGTGACGGGAATTTATCCGCAGATCATACTGCTCTGCTTTGGCGTGTGGGCACTTGTGTTTATGATTTCGAACTATGTGTCGTTGGCGTCGATGTCGGCAGGTTGTTGCTTCCCGCTCTTTGTAATCATCTACTCATCGACCGAGTGGTCGCGTAATAACGACATCTCGTTCACTTTCATTCTCTTTGCCTTTGCGGTGGCGGGTCTGCTCATTTGGTCGCACCGAAAGAACATCGAGCGATTGAAAGCGGGAACGGAGTCGAAAATTTATATCTGGGGAAAGCCTAAATCCCAAGATCCGACGAAGAAATAACTGAAATAAAAATTCTATATGCTACAAGAGAATTTGATCAAAATCTACGAGGAGAGCTTCCGCGAAAATCACTCCTTGCCGGTGCTGACCGATTACTTCAGCAAGAAGACTATCACCTACCTCGAGATGGCCGAGCAGATGGCTCGCCTGCATGTGCTCTTCGACAAGTTGGGCATCAAGCACGGTGACAAGATCGCCCTGGTAGGTCGTAACGACATCAATTGGTGCGTAAGCTACATCGCAACGATTACCTATGGTGTGGTCATAGTCCCCATACTTCAGGATTTCAATCCCGCCGATATCGAGAACATCGTAACCCACTCGGAGAGTCGTCTGCTCTTTGCTGGCGACGCCCATTGGCAGAGCCTTGATACCGATCGTATGCCACAGTTGGAGGCAGCCTTCTCGCTCAAGCGCTTTGATGTGGTCTATGAGAAGGAGGGTAACGCGGCAGCCGAGGCTATGAAGGCGTTGGAGGCCGATTTCGAGGCGAAGTATCCCAATGGTTTCAAGGTGGAGGATATTAAGTTCAATGCTATCCCCAACGAGGAGATGATCCTGCTGAACTACACCTCGGGTACGACAGGCTCGTCGAAGGGTGTGATGATTTCGATCAATAACCTGACGGGAAATATGGTCTTCGGACGAGGCTTTATCAACCCCGAGACGGGTAGCCCGTTCCTCTACAAGCGCGGCCGCGTCTTGTCGTTCCTGCCTTTGGCTCACGCCTATGGTGCTGCGTTCGATTTCTTGGCGCAGTTGGTAGTGGGTGGTCATATCACGCTGCTGGGTCGTATGCCGTCGCCCTCGATCCTGGTGGAGGCAATGAAGACGGTGAAGCCGACGATGATCTGTTGTGTGCCTCTGGTACTGGAGAAGGTATATCGCAAGATGATTATGCCAATGCTCGAGAAGGGTCCGATGAGTATCGCGATGAAGATTCCTTTTGTAAATACGGCTCTCTATGCTATCATCCGTTCGAAACTTCTGGAGTCATTCGGTGGTGAGACGAAGATCTTTATCGTGGGTGGTGCCCCGATGAATCAGGAGACGGAGTCGTTCCTGCGCAGGATTAACTTCCCGTTGACGATTGGTTACGGTATGACTGAGTGCGCTCCGCTGATCAGCGTTACAGCTCCCTGCGAGTTTAAGCAGAGTTCGTGCGGACGTTATCTGCCTGGATTTATGGATGTGAAGATCGATTCGAAGGATCCGCAGCACATCGCAGGTGAGATTATCGTTCGTGGTGAGAATGTGATGATGGGATATTACAAGAACGAGGAGGCAACGAAGGCTGTTTTGGAGGATGACGGTTGGTTGCATACGGGCGATATGGGTATTATGGATTCCGATGGCACGATCTACATCAAGGGCCGTTGCAAGACGATGATCCTGACGGGTACGGGCCAGAATATCTACCCTGAGGAGATTGAGGATAAGCTCAACAACCTGCCTCTGGTGCTTGAGTCGCTTATCATCGAGAGCAAGGGTGTGCTCAAGGCGTTGATTGTGCCCGACTATGATCAGGCAGCACAGGAGAATATTGACAAGGAGGAGCTGAAGAAGATGATGGAGGAGAATATCAAGATGCTAAATACGATGGTTGCGTCGTATGAGAAGGTTGCCTTGTTTGAGATTCGTGATAGCGAGTTTGAGAAGACTCCGAAGCGTTCGATCAAGCGATTCCTGTATCAGGATAAATAGAAATTGCCTAACAAGGCTTTTTTGGCGTCTGGCTTGTCCGCGAAATCCTCTTTTGCGCAAAGTATGCTGCGGTTTCCCGGACAGCGACCAGCCTCAAAATAGCTCTTGTTATACAATTCCTTGGGCTTTGATATTCGTAGGAAATTTTAAGTTAAAATAAAAGGGTGTCCCCTCGGGACACCCTTTATTTATATTAGTATTTGTAGGCTTTGGCTGATGCTTTCTTGACCACGGTGCCCGGCTTGGCCGAAAGCTTAACCGTGGCGGCCTTGTCGAACAGACGACCACCAATCTTGTCGTGGCCCATCTCTGCGCGCGTGAGGGTGTAGGTGCGGTCGTTGTTGATCACAACCTCAATCTCGCCCTTGAACTCCACGTCGAGCGTCACGGCGCCGCACTCAAGCTTTTGATCGCTGCTCCACTCCCAGACGGCATTGTTTGAGGTGGCGTGCAACTTGGCGCTACCCTTGTCGATGGGGCGGTGAGGTGGCATAATCGAGAAGTCGGTGAGCTGGAAGGTGATTCCATTGCGCTGGCCAATGGCCTCGTGCGGAGCGGGGAAGATCGAAGCCTGCACGATATAGCCGCGTGAGGTGAGGGCGTGGCAGAACTCCTCGGTGTAGAGCGAGTAGCTCATAGTTGAGATTCCGCAGCGACCACCGATCTGCTCAAGACGCGAGATGTTCTCCTCGGCCGAGCCGTCGCTGATCGAAAGCAGGATCGTGCAGTCGGAGAATTTGCGTACTTGCTGCAGATGCTCAACGCCGGTCGTGAAACAGATCCAATCGTTGCCAAACATCTGCTGTGCAACGTGATACGATGGCATAAGAGCCGAGTGAAGCATTGGTACGATGCCGTGTTTTTTGCACTCTGCGAGCAGCTCCTCAAGCGTAGGGATAGGCGTGCGCCACTCGGGATTGGTCGATTCCAGAACGTAGTCGCGGCGAAGCTCCTCGAACGTAAGGTCGGCAAGTTTTACGGGCTTGTCGAGCTTCGAGTAGTCCGAGGCGCGGCGCATAGTGCGGTTCAGCGTGGCATCGTGGAGGATGACCATCACGTTGTCTTTGGTATAGTGAACGTCGCACTCGATACCCGTGTATCCCATTCGCTTGGCCATAGCCACAGCGGGGAGCGAGTTCTCGGGAACGATGAACTCCTTATTCTCTTTCTGACTCCAGCAGCCGCGATGGGCAAAGAGCGTGGGGGTGTGCTTGCCCTGGGCAAGCGTGGGGAGCGTGAGAAGGCACGCAAGGATTGAGGTTAGGAATAGTCTCATAGTGGTATAATATTGTTTACTTATCTACAAATATAAGCTTTTTTTTCGTTAAACGGGAATTTTTCATACCTTTGTTGGTATGAGTGTGAAGACTAATAATCCCATCCTTGGCGAGCGACTACTCTATTTTTTGGTGTGGGCGATGGCTCTGCTGGTGCCAATCCTCAACTCAAAGATGATGTCGGAGGAGCACGTTTACTTAAGCAATATCTTGCTGGTGTGGAGTAAGTTGCTGCCGTATATTATCATCTTTGTGATCAATAATTCGGTGCTTGCACCTCGATACCTGTTTCAGCGTCGTTATGCGGCGTATTTCACGATTGCACTTGCGATGCTGGTTATGATATTCTACCCATTGGAGTATTATCAGGACGAACTGCGAATGATCGAGTATCCCGATGGCACGAACTACTTCATTCACGGACGCGCTTCGTTCACCGATCTGGCGTGGTATTGGAATGTGCTGCTCGGTCTGTTTATGATGGGAGCCAACTGCTCGATTAAGTTTATTTTCCGCTCGATGCAGGATGAGCAGAAGATGGTCCAGATGGAGCGTCAGGCCCTGCAAGCAGAGATGGATTATCTGAAGTATCAGATTAATCCACACTTCTTTATGAATACGCTCAATAATATCCACGCAATGATCGACATCGATGCGGAGGCGGCCAAGGAGTGTGTAATTGAGCTCTCGAAGATGATGCGATATGTGCTCTACGACTCGGAGCAGGTGCATACTAACCTCTGGCAGGAGGTGGAGTTTACGGAGAATTATATCGAGCTGATGAGAATACGTTATGCGGCCGATATTGATGTGCAGTTTAACGTGCAGAAGCCGTTGCCCTCGGGAGCGAAGGTGCCGCCGCTACTGCTGATCGTTTTTGTGGAGAACGCTTTCAAGCACGGCGTGAGCTATAATAGTCCGTCGTTTGTCCATATCTCGCTCTATTGTGAGTGTGGCCGAGCCATCTGCGAGGTGCGTAACTCGCGCCACGAGGGGGTGAAGACCGAGCGGGGCGGTGTCGGGCTGGAGAACGTGCGCAAACGTCTGGAACTTATCTTTGGACGTGATTATACGCTGCTCATCGATGAGAGCAAGCCAACTGAATATAGTGTTAAATTGTCAATTCCGATGTATTATGATAAAGTGCATAACCATTGATGACGAACCTTTGGCCCTTCGACAGATTGGGGCTTATGTCGATCGTACGGAGCGTCTGGAACTTGTAGCGGCGTGTCGAAGCGCGGCCGAGGCGCAGAAGTGTCTGGATAGTGAGAGTGTCGATTTGATATTTGTGGATGTAAATATGCCCGATATGAACGGTGTGGATTTCGTGCGCGGACTAAAGAATCCGCCGATGGTGATATTCACAACGGCATATTCGGAGTATGCCATCGAGGGTTTCCGTCTCGATGCGGTGGATTATCTGCTAAAGCCATTCTCGTACGCGGACTTCAGTCGTGCGGTGGAGAAGGCGCTTTCGCTCATCGAATTACAGCGTTTTCGCCAAGCAAGCGAGGCTATGCCCGAGGTGGAGCCCGTGCAGCAGGAGCGCTCGGAGGCCGATGACTGCATCTCGATAAAGGCCGATTACAAGGTCTCGCTCGTGAAGTATGCCGATATTATATATATGGAGAGTATGGGCGAGTATGTGCGTCTGCACCTTACGAACGGAACGAAGCTGATGACGCTGTTCCGCCTGAAAAATATGGAGAGTGCGCTGCCGACCGATCGCTTTATGCGAGTGCATAGGTCTTATATCGTGAATTTGGGACACGTTACGGGCTATGCGCGAGGTCGTGTGTATCTGGATAATGAGGAGTATGTGCCCATCAGTATCAACTACCGCGACGCCTTCCGCGACTATGTCGAGCGACGTCATCCGGCGCAGATGATGTAGCCTATCCAACGAGAGGGAATGATCTAAGTGGCGTGTAACCCACCGTCGAGTGTTCGAAGCAGAAGTGCTGGAGACCGTTGCTGAGGATTAGATAGCGTGCGCCCACCACGGCGTTGTAGCGCGTGGCCTGCTCGAACACTTCGCTGAGCGTTTTGCGGTTGGCGAAGTCAATATCCGTAGCCTTGCACTCGACAAGGATTAAGGGGCGAGCCTCGGCATCCATTACCACGATGTCGGCACGTTGAGGCATAGAGTTGATGCAGACCGGATACTCCTCTATAATCGAGCGCAGCGGTGCGCCACAATGACTCACCAGAAACGACACCAAGTGGCGGCGAACCCACTCCTCGGGGGTGAGTACAACGTAGGCCGACCGCACATCGTCGAAAACAAGTGTGCGGCCACAATCGCTCTTTGCTCGCAAATTTATGGGCGGCAGGTTGAGTTTTGGCATCGATTCCATCGTGGGAATAAAAAATTTAGTAACTTTGACAGCAAATATACAAATTATAGTGAAGATATGAAACGTATTTTGTCAATCATAGCACTTTTGTTGGTATCGGCAGCGGCCTCGGCGCAGGAGTACGACTCACCCGAGTATGTGTCGCTCGGTCGCGAGGCAGCACGCTCGGCCGTAGTGCCTTACCCTTCGGCGGCGGAGGCCTTTACGCGTGGCGCAGGTCGCGTGAAATCGCTCTATATGCGTCCCGTGACGGAGTGGACCCGAACAGAGGAGGCCGATGCAACTGTCTTTACGTCGAAGTATGTGATCCCCTTCTCGTGGCTGAGCCGATTGGCTATCCTCTACGTCGATGATGCGTCGGGTGCATACGAGGTGCTGATCAATGGTAAGAAGGTGGGCTATGCGGCGAATGCCTTCTCGCCCGCAGAGTTCAACGTCACAAAAGCCTCGAAGGAGGATATGAATACCATCCAGATCCGTGTTCTGAAGGAGCATTGGAGCAGTCGTATGGAGGATTTTGTCGAGCAGCGCGAGCCTCGTGTGGGTGAGGTTTATGTGATGTCGCAGCCGACGATTCGCGTGCGCGATGTGGTGCATAACACGCGCGTGGATATGAATAGTGAGAATGCAACGGTTGAGATCGGCATTGTCGTGAAGACCGAATCGCTCAATCCCAAGAAGGCGCGTATTCACTATGAGCTCATCGCTCCCGATACGACAGTCGTGACGCACGGCCACCGCGATATCACGCTTGGAATGCGCGAGGAGGATACCGTCAAGCTGATGGCGCAGATTCCCTACGTTCTGACGTGGTGTGCAGATATGCCCGTGCGCTATCGCCTCAACCTGAAGACGCAGATCGAAGGTCGCTATGCTGAGTATCAGTCGCATCTGATCGGCTTCCGTACGGTTGAGACCAACGAGGAGGGCGACTTTAAGATTAATGGTATTCCAACAGATCTGCTCTATCGTGACTTCGATCCGCAGAAGGTTACCGATAAGGATATCGTCGCTGCGCGCGTGTTGCAATACAATGCTGTGAGATTTACGGCAGGTGCTGTGCCGCAGAATGTATATCGTATGTGCGATTCGCTGGGTATGTACGTCATCACGCAGATGCCAATCAACACCAAGAAGAGCGGTATTTCGCGTCGTGTGGGCGGAAATCCCTCGAACGATCCAAAATGGAAGAATGCTTATCTGGATCGCGTTGAGACGGTCTATCGCACCACGCGAAACAATGCTTGCGTGATTGGATATGTGATGGCTGAGGAGTCGTCGAATGGTATAAATCTGTATGAGAGCTATTTGCGCTTGAAGGCATTGGAGCAGAAGCGTCCAGTGATATACATCGAATCGGCTGGAGAGTGGAATAGTGATTAGTGCGAAATGAAAATTTTTTGAAAAAAAACACAAAAAAATTTGCACAGAATAAAAAAGTGCCTTATATTTGCACTCGCAATCAGGAACGAAAGTTTAACGGTTTGCAAAATGCCTCTTTAGCTCAGTTGGTAGAGCACGACACTCTTAATGTTGGGGTCCAGGGTTCGAGCCCCTGAGGGGGTACTGAAAAGGAAGATCGAAAGGTCTTCCTTTTTTGTTTTTATGCCTGCGGGCGAGAACCCTGGAGTCGCCTCCCTTTCAGGGAGGTTGGGAGGGTGTAGATAAAATGAGCACACGACTGCGGTCTGCAAGTAGCGCAGTCGAGCCCCTGAGGGGGTACTGAAAAGGAAGATCGAAAGGTCTTCCTTTTTTGTTTTTATGTCTGCGGGCGAGAATAAGAATTATCTTCTTCTTTTGTTTTGGTGTCTCTGCCCAGGGGTGAGATGTGTGCGAGCGCCTTCTCGTCTGGAGGTGGGGGCTGGGTGGAAAATACGGAAGGCAGGGCGGTGCTTTGTGAATCTCGATAAAAGTGCGTAATAATTTGTTTATTAGGAAGAAAAAACTTATCTTTGAGATGCCTTAAATATTCTTGATTATGGATACAAATTTGTTAATTGTTGTTGTGGCTGCGGTGACGCTTTTGCTATGTAGTGTGTTGATCCTTATGGGACGCGGCGATTGGCTTATTAGGGAGTATAAAAATGCCAGCGAGGAGAAGCGAGCTGAGTACAACCTGCCGCGAATGCGTTTGCTGTCGAGTGCATCATTCCTTCTCTGTGCGATTGTTCCTGTGTTGACCTATTATACGGGGAGTGGATATATTATTGTTTGTACCATATTGCCATTGTGCATAGCGCTAATTGTATTGTCAAAGACCTGGGCGAGGCAGAAGAGAAATGCGTAGCATCGATATTAATTAGATATAAGAAAAGCGAGAAATTAATATTTCTTGCTTTTTTTGTGTTGTGTGGTTTCGGAGCGATTGCTTTCAAAATTAATTTAAGGAGTAAAAAAGTAAAAAATTTGTTTGAAACTGCCGAAAAAATGATTACTTTTGGACGAAATATAGCCGAATTGACCGATTGCCTCTCTCAATACTTGAGTTGTGAGGTGCGTTTTCGGTTATGTGCGTGCCGGGAAACAACAAAAAAGGTATAGATATAATTATGTCAAAATCAGGAAGTAAGAAGAAATTTTTGCTTGTTGCACTTGCTGGATTGGTTATGGGCTTCTCGTTGATGATCGCCTTTAACTATATGTGGGTTAATAGCTCAAAGAACGAGTCGTGTATGGCTTGCCACTTCCATCCCGAATCGGATGCAAGCTGGAAACAATCTTATCACTACAACAACGACAGTGGCGTGATGACCAACTGCGCCGACTGTCACCTCCCGCCCAAGGGTTCGCTGGACTATGTTGTGGCTAAAACCAAGGCCGGAGTGAAGGATCTGTGGGCTTATATGACCAAGAACCCCGAGGATGTGGATTGGTCGGTACATAGCGAGTTGGAGTATGCTCAGACCATCGTTTACAACGAGTCGTGCGAGGCTTGCCACGTCAACATCTATCCCAAGGGTATCACCGACGAGGGCGTAACGGCGCACCTCTACTACGACGAGAACAAGGAGAAACTCGATCTGCAGTGTATCAGCTGCCACCTCGATGCGGGACACTACAACCCCAATTACAAGCACGAGGCGCTGGCGGGTGCACCCGTAGTGTCGAACGGCATTGTTTACGAGGCAGCAACGCCCGTGACCGCGTTTGAGAACTTTACGGAGACAATCCCCGGCACGGGAGCTTCGATCAATATGATTGCCATCCCCGGTGGATCGTTCAAGATGGGTAGCCCCGAGAACGAGCCTTTCCACAAGGCTGACGAGTCGCCTCAGCGTAACGTTACTATCTCGCCCTTCTTTATGGCAGAGGTGGAGGTGACGTGGGATCAGTTCTGGGCATTCTACGGCGAGACGATGTCGGAGGGACGTACCCATCCCGATGTGATCTATGCTAATAACACACGCGAGGATATCGATGCCGTGAGTGGTCCGACGCCTCCCTTCGGATTCCCCGATCAGGGTTGGGGCCAGGGCTCACGTCCCGCAATCACGATGACGCACTACTCGGCTGAGACCTTCTGCCAGTGGCTTTCGCTCAAGACCGGCAAGAAGTACCGTCTGCCGACTGAGGCGGAGTGGGAGTATGCAGCTCGCGGTGGTACGGACACGCCTTACTACTTCGAGGGTAGCCCGAAGGATTACACCAACGACGGTTTCTGGAATAATCTGTTCGGTGCCGATACGACGGTTATCAATAGCCACGTTATCTATATGAACAACAGTAAGAACCGCACACAGGAGCCTACTAAGATGAAGGCTAACCCGTTCGGATTGAAGAATATGTTGGGTAACGTGATGGAGTATTGCTCGGATTGGTATGCCGAGGATGCTTACTCGCAGATGCAGGATGGTGCGGTTGATCCCAAGGGTCCAGCGACGGGTGAGGAGCACGTTGTGCGTGGCGGTTACTATGTTGACGATGCGGCCAACCTGCGTAGCGCAGCGCGTGGCAAGACGCAGCACGATGCGTGGCTCAACACCGATCCACAGAACCCGAAGAGTATCTGGTGGTACTCGGATATCAAGGGCGTAGGCTTCCGCGTAGTATGCGAGGTGCCCGAGGGCGTGAACGCAAACTAAGGGCCAAGAGAGTGGGCCAAAGATTGGGGCGTTGAAGCGATGCGTGTCGTGGAGGTGTGAGCGCAAAATAGAAGAAGAAAAATTTTTAACAAACTAATACAAACTATAAAACTACAAAATTATGAGCAGTAACAAAATGAGCAGAAAGGACTTCTTGTCTATGTCTGCAGTTCTGGGTGTATCAAGCCTGGTTGGTTCATCTTCATTGATGACTTCTTGTAGCGGTGGCGGTGCTGCTGCAAACACTCCTATCGAGCGTATGCAGGGCGTTTACGTTCCCGTATTGAACGATAAGGCTGACGACGGTCGTGAGCTTAAGGCTGGTGTTATCGGTTGTGGTGGCCGTGGTTCAGGCGCTATCGTAAACCTCTTGGAGGCTGCTAACGGCATCACCGTTACGGCTTTGGGTGACACCTTCGCTGATCGCCTCGAGAGCCTTAAGAAGGATTTGGCTGAGAAGCACAATCAGGTTGTGCCCGACGCTAACTGCTTCGTAGGTTTCGATGCTTACAAGAAGGTTATCGACTCAGGTGTTGATATGGTTATCATCGCTACACCTCCCGTATTCCGCCCCGTACACTTCCAGTACGCTACCGAGAAGGGTGTTCACTCATTCCTTGAGAAGCCCATCGCAGTAGATCCTAAGGGCTACCGTATGATTATGGCAACCGCTAAGCAGGCACAGGCTAAGAACCTGAGCGTTGTAACCGGTACGCAGCGTCACCACCAGCGTCCCTACGTTGAGGCTTTGCAGCTGATCCGTGACGGCGCTATCGGCGAGATCACCGGCGGTAACGTATATTGGAATCAGGGTATGCTCTGGTACAAGGAGCGTCAGCAGGGCTGGAGCGATATGGAGTGGATGATCCGCGACTGGGTTAACTGGAAGTGGCTCTCAGGTGACCATATCGTTGAGCAGCACGTTCACAACATCGATGTATTCTTGTGGATGACCGGCTTGAAGCCCGTTAAGGCTACCGCAGTAGGTGCTCGTCACCGTCGTATCACTGGTGACCAGTACGACCAGTTCTCAGTTGATTTCGAGATGGAGAACGGTATCCATATGCACTCTATGTGCCGTCAGATCGATGGTTGCTCTACCAACGTGAGCGAGTTCATCCAGGGTACTAAGGGTTCTTGGAACAGCGCTGACCACGAGATTAAGGACTTGGCAGGCAACGTAATCTGGAAGTACGACGAGGAGGCTGCTAAGGCTCAGTGGCAGCAGCACGATCCCTATGTATTGGAGCACGTTGATTGGGTTAACCACATCCGTAAGGGTACGATGCACGATGAGGCTTCAGAGTGCGGTATCTCTTGCTTGGCTGGTGTAATGGGCCGTGAGGCTGCTTACTCTGGTGGCACCGTAACTTGGGACGAGATCTCTGCTTCTAACCTCGACTATATGCCCGAGAAGTTGGAGCTTGGCAAGATGCCTATGGAGGACTACGTTGTTATGGTAACCGGTAAGGCGAAGTAATAACTCGCTAAGAAGTTAAAATAGAGGGTGGGGTAGGAGCGCATAACTCCCTCTCCACCTTTTTTGACTAACCCTAATCTTGAATGGATAAAATAGTTAAGTATGAATAGAAAAGAATTTTTGCAGAAATCGCTCTTCGGCGCTGCAGCTGTGGCTGCTGGTGCTTCGTCATTGGATCTGCTCACATCGTGCGCTCCGAAGGATGCTGCTGCGGCAGTCAAGAACTCTACCGAGTTGCGCCTTTCGTTCCAGGAGGGTATTGCTCCGGGCGAGTCGCTTAATGAGAAGTTTGACTTTATGGAGAAGCTCGGTATCGTAGGTTTCGAGCCCGGCGGTGGCAATTTGGCAGCTCGCGTTGGCGAGATCCAGCAGGCGTTGAATGGCCGTAATATCAAGGTATCGGCTATCTGCGCTGGTTTCAAGGGCTTTATCTTGGCTGAGGATCCTGCTGTAAAGGCTGAGTTTGACTCGACGATGCGCGATATTATCGCTGCAGCTGGTGAGCTGGGTTCGACGGGTGTTATTATGGTTCCCGCGTTCAATGGCCAGAAGCCTTGTCTGCCCCACACGCTGGAGACTCGCGAGTATCTGTGCGAGCAGTTGCACGAGCTGGGTGAGTTTGCGTTGAAGCACAACACCACCGTAATCCTCGAGCCTCTGAACCGCCGCGAGTGCCACTATATGCGTCAGGTTGCCGATGCTGCCGCTATCGCACGCGATTCACAGAGCAAGGGCGTTAAGTGTATGGGTGACTTCTGGCATATGCAGGAGGAGACATCGGACTACGCTGCATTCTGGGCAGCAGGTACCGAGTACTTGCAGCACGTTCACGTTGCCAGCCGCGGTAACCGTATTATGCCGGGCGAGGATGGCGATAAGGATGTATATGTAGATGGTATGCGCGCGTTGAAGGAGATGAACTATCCCTACTACGTGAGCTTCGAGTGCGGCACCAAGGGTGATCGCAATGTAACCGTTCCTGCGGCTGTTGAGTTGTTGCGTCAGCAGTGGGAGATGGCTTAATTTTTGAGTTTTATGGAGCGCGATGGCGGACTTTAAGTTTGAATGGCGCTCAAAAATAGATTGCTTATGACCTTACAATGGGGTTATAAACGTGCATTTGCTCGTTGTGCCTTGCTCTTTGTAGCGGGCACAGCGTTGCAAATCATCTTTGGCGATATCGACAATAGCTTCCTGCGTTATCCGTGGGGGCTGATTATCGCCATTAATTATTTGTATCTGCTGGTGCTGATCCATTTCCAGACGGATAAGTGGCCGTGGCTCAAACGATTGTACGACGGCTACGCTTGTATTTCGGCTCTGGTATCGATGGTTGTTGTGACCATCATCTTTGGCCTTACGCGCCAAGATCCCGCAACCGAGGGTGTGGTGGGATTGTTGGGATTCTCGCGTATGACATCTTCGTGGCCATTTAATTTCCTTTTGCTCTATTTTACCACCACGACGGGCCTTGCCGTTGTGGACGATCTGCACCATTGGCGTCAGCGCCGACTTGCGGCTGTGTTGTCGCATCTGGCCGTTTTTGTGGTGCTGGTGGCAGGTGTGTTTGGTAGTGGCGATAAGCAGCGCGTGAATGTAACCACGCAGGTGGGACACACGACACACGTCGGACTGACCGACGATGGGGAGCAGGTGCAGTTGCCTTTTGCTCTCACACTCAAGGAGTTTACGATGGATGAATATCCTCCTAAATTATACATTCTTGATACTCGCACCGAATCTTCGTCGATGGATTTCCTCTCGGTGGAGGCCGAGGGAGTGGCGGCTGATATTGAGGGTTGGCATATCGTGGCCGAGCGCTCGATAGATATGGCCGGCCGCCGAACGGAGAGTGGCGAGTGGCAGCAGATGGAGCATATCGGTGCTGCTCCGGCAGTATATGTCAGTGCGCGTCATACGCTCTCGGGCGAGGAGTTTGAGGGCTGGGTGAGCTGCGGTAGTTTTGTCTTCGAGCCTTCGTACCTGATGTTGGGTGGTCGCTATGCGGTGGCTATGCCGCGCCGTGAGGCGAAGCGCTACCTCTCGCGTGTGGAGCTGCTGAATGAGGAGGGGCAGACGCACCTATATAATATAGAGGTAAACCATCCCGCCCGCGTGGGTGGCTGGTACATATACCAGATGGGTTACGATACGCAGCGCGGTCGCTGGAGCGAAGTGAGTGTGCTGGAGTGCGTGAGAGATGGTTGGTACTCGGCCGTTCACATTGCTCTATGGATGATGTTGGCGGCTGGAGTTGTAATGTTCTTAACGGCAGGCGGTCGCAAGAGTGCTAAGCCGAGAAAGGAGGAGAAGCGATGACGTGGGATCAATTGATATGGTTTGCTCTGGCAGCCTCGCTCTGCTGGATTACGGGTGCTGTTATGGCCTTCCGTGCCAAGCAACAGTGGCCTGCGGCTACGGCGGCGATAGCAGGCTCGGTTATATTCTTTGCCTACATCGTGGGTATGTGGATCTCGCTGGAGCGTCCGCCTATGCGAACGATGGGCGAGACACGATTGTGGTACTCGTTCTTCCTCTCGGTGGCGGGTGTGGCTGTATATCTGAGGTGGAAATATAAGTGGATTCTGTCGTTCAGTACGCTGATGTCAGTGGTCTTTATCTGTGTGAATCTCTTTAAGCCTGAGATACATAGCAAGTCGCTGATGCCGGCTCTGCAGAGCGTGTGGTTTGTGCCGCACGTTATAGTCTATATGTTTGCCTATGCGATGATGGGAGCCGTGACGCTGTTTGCCCTCTATCTGTGGCTTCGCAAGTACGATGCGACTGACGAGGAACTCAGGGTGTGCGACAATCTGGTGCGTATCGGCTGGGCATTCCTTACGCTCGGAATGATTATGGGTGCGCTCTGGGCCAAGCAGGCGTGGGGCGACTATTGGACGTGGGACCCGAAGGAGACGTGGGCGGCGGCAACGTGGCTTTCGTACCTGACCTACCTGCATCTGCGTCCGCGCGAGAAGGATCAGAACATCACTTTTGCACTGCTCATATTCTCGTTCCTGCTGTTGCAGATGTGTTGGTATGGAATTAATTATTTGCCCTCGGCGCAGGGCTCAAGCATCCACGTTTATTAGGGTGTAGCCTACTCCTCCAATGACTGCCGATAGGCTTTGGGCGATATGCCCTCAACGCGCTTGAAATACTTGCCAAAGACCGACTGCGAGGGGAAGCCAAGCTCGTCGCTGATCTGCTGTATGGTCATCGAAGTGGATGAGAGTGAACTCTTTGCGTAGAGTACGACATATCGTTCGATCCACTCCAGCGCGGTCATTCCCGTGTTCTGCTTCAGTAGTGTAGAGAGGTATTTGTTGGTGATGCATAACTTGTTGGCGTAGAATCCAATATCCCTCTCGTGCTTGAAATTCTTCGAAACCAAGTTGATAAATCTATCGCACGTCTGCTCCTGCGTCGTCATCGTTGTGGGCGCTTTCTGCGTGTTGTGCGCATAGTAGCCAAGCCCATAATAGTAGGCCGAGAAGAGGTGCCTAACGATCTGCTCGCGGTAGGGATTATCCTCCTGCTTCATCGCACTTGAGACCTGTCGGTAGCACGCCATATAGGCCTCGAGCATCTGTTCCGAGATGCTGTGGAACTGCGTATTTTGTAGAAAGAGCTTCTCCTGAAGGCCGACGGGTAGATTCAGCGAGTCGGTGAGTTCGTGGCTCATCATAATGCCAAAGCCCGAAAACTCCTCATCGGCCTCAAACGATTCGATCACCTGTCCACGAAGAAAAATTGCCATAGCGGGGGCGTGGAGTGAGTAGGTGCGAAAATCAACCCTGCATTTCAGACTGCCCGATGTAATCACAATCTGTGTTGCCATAGTGATCTTGTAGGGGACGCGGATTCCTCTAATAAGAGTCTCGTTTTCGAGTAGGATAATATCATCTAACATCGCTGCATAATTTTTCTGCAAAATTATACAAATAGGAATAATTGCACAAAAAGTCTGCAGTTTTTTATGCCTAATACTCCTTGTAAAAGAATATATGCCCAATTAAGTGGCAATTCATCCCTTTAACCAGCGCTTGCGCGACTGTACCTTTGCTGCAGTAATCAATCAAACAAGCGTAGTATGAAAAATGTAGTTTATCTTGTAACGGGAGCAGCCGGTTTTATGGGTTCTAATGTGTGCGCTCAACTTCTGGAGCGTGGTGATAAGGTGAGGGCTTTTGTGCTTGAGGGCGACAAGGCCGCGCGATACATCCCGGGGGATGTGGAGATCTTCTATGGTAACCTCTGTGATAAGGCTTCGCTTGAACCCTTCTTTGCAGTAGAGCAGGGCGTGGAGACGATCTGTATTCACGTCGCAAGTATGGTTACGGTCAATCCATACTATCGCAAGATGCTCCTCGATGTGAATGTCGGCGGAACTGCCAACATCATTGATATGTGTCTGGAGCACAAGGAGTGTCGCAAGCTGGTCTATGTCAGCTCGACGGGTGCAATACCCGAGCGTCCGCACGGCGAGAAGATCAGTGAGGTCGAGGAGTATGTCAATCTGGATGAGGTTGTGGGCTGGTACAGCAAGAGCAAGGCGATGGCGACGAACAATATCATTACGGCTATCCGCGAGCGCGGCCTGCGTGCTACAGTGGTCTATCCGACGGGAATTATGGGCCCCAATGACCACTCACTGAGCGAGACAACATCGACAATCATCAAGATCATCAAGGGCCAGATGCCTGCGGGTATCGACGGATCGTTCAATATGGTCGATGTGCGCGACCTTGCTGCGGGGTGTATCGCGGCAGCCGACAAGGGACGTATTGGTGAGGGGTATATTCTTGGAAATGAGGTTATTCGTTTCCGCGATATGAGCAGAATCATTTCGCAGGAGGCGGGGTGTAAGCCTGTAAAATTCTTCCTGCCGATTTTCCTTGCCGAGATGATTGCTCGCTCGATGGAGCGTCGAGCTGCCAAGACGGGTAAGATGCCGTTGATGACTACATTCTCGGTCTATAACCTCAAGCGTAACAACGAGTTTGATTACAGCAAGGCTGTGCGCGAGCTGGGTTACACCACGCGAGCGCTGGACGTTACGCTTCGCGATCAGATTAAGTGGCTCAAAGAGAATAACTTAATATAAACAAAAAGGGCTGTCGCAACAATTGCTGGACAGCCCTCTTTTATCATATGTACTTGTCTTACTTCTGACGGAAGTAGATCTGGATAGGCACACCCGAGAAGTCCCACTGCTCGCGCATCTTGTTCTCCAGATAGCGGCGGTACGACTCCTTGATATACTGCGGCAGATTCACGAAGAATGCAAACTGCGGCGTAGGCGTAGGCAGCTGTGTAGCGTACTTGATGCGGATATACTTACCCTTGGTCGATGCGGGGGGATAATCCTCAATGATGGGGAGGATGTAGTCGTTGAGCTCCGATGTCGGCACGCGACGACGGCGTGAGTTATATACGCGGATAGCCTGCTGCAACACCTCCAGAATACGCTGCTTGTTCAGCACCGAGGTGAAGATGATGGGAATATCGTTGAACGGAGCGAGCTTCTTCTCCAGGAACTCGCGCCACTCCTTCATCGTGTTGCTCTCCTTCTCGATCAAGTCCCACTTATTCACTACGATAACACAGCCCTTACGGTTGCGAACAATCAGGTTGTGGATGTTCAGATCCTGCGACTCGAGGCCCTGCTGAGCGTCGAGCATCAGGATGCAGACGTCGGAATTCTCGATGGCGCGGATCGAGCGCATCACAGAGTAGAACTCCAGATCCTCCATCTCCTTGCCCTTCTTGCGCATACCGGCCGTATCGACCAGGTAGAAGTCCATACCGTACTTGTTGTAGCGGGTGTGAATCGAGTCGCGTGTGGTTCCGGCGATGTTGGTAACGATGTTGCGCTCCTCGCCAAGCAGTGCGTTGGTGAGCGACGATTTACCCACGTTGGGACGGCCCACGATGGTGATGCGGGGCAGATCCTCCATCTCCTCGGCCTTGGTATCCTCGGGGAGCTGCTTCAGAATCTCGTCCATCAGATCGCCCGTGCCGCTACCCGACATCGAACTGATGCAGAAGATATCGCCCAAGCCGAGTGAGTAGAACTCGTGCGACTGGTAGATAAGATCGTAGTTATCGACCTTGTTACACACCACGATAACCTTCTTGCCCGAACGACGCAATACGTCGGCCATCATCATATCGAGATCCGTAACGCTCGTCTTGACCTCAACCATAAAGAGAATCAGGTCGGCCTCGTCGATGGCGAGCATCACCTGACGACGGATGTCATCTTCGAATATATCGTCGGTATTGACGGCATAACCGCCCGTGTCGATAATCGAGAACTCCTTGCCATTCCAGTCGGTCTTGCCGTAATGGCGGTCGCGAGTGGTGCCAGCTGTCTCGTCAACGATGGCTTGACGGTGGCCAACCAGGCGGTTGAACAGAGTCGATTTGCCCACATTGGGGCGACCTACGATTGCTACTAAACTCATAGTCTATCTTTCTTATTTAAGTTATTACAAATTTGTGTTGCTTTTCTCGCTTTGGGCGGCCTACCTCGCAGTTTTTAACCACATTTTCAGTTTTAAGATCGGGCCAAAATTTCACGATGCAAAGATAGTGAAAAGCGTTGTAAGAAAAAAGTTTTCGGAAATAAATACCCTTAAGGGTATGATGTTTAATGAAAAAAGCGTATATTTGAAGAATATAATAACCGATGTGTTAGCCTCGGACCAAAATGTGGTGAATGAGAAGTTGGTGTAAAATAGCGATTCTTTTTTTGGCTGCGCTTTGTCTGACTCAGGCGAGTGTGGCGCAGAGCCGTTACACTCTTATGCAGCGACAGTCGAAACGTATGGAGATGGGACTCTCGGTGGGGGCGTCTTTTATGGATGTATCTGCCACAGAGGGTGTTGTGCTGAGCCCTAAGGTGGGTGTAAGAGGCGCTCTCTCGATGTCGCTTGAGTGGCAGGAGAGCTACGCCTTGCAGCTGGAGCTGGGCTATGCGCACAACAAAGTGGAGGCCGAGCGTGGCGCTACGCTCTACGACGTGAAGGCCAACGTGATGGAGATTCCTATCCTCTTCTCATACCGAGGATTGGGTATTGTGCGTTTTAATGTGGGTCCCGTTCTGTCGCTCTCAAGTGCCGGCCGATACAGCAACGGCCGCGAACGTGTGGAGTTTGGTAATGTGCGCTCGACGTTGGGCTACGCGGCAGGTGTGGGTGTGGAACTTACGCCCAAGCTCCTTGTGGATGCGCGCCTGACGGGAAATTTTGGTCGGACGGATAACTACTTCGAAGGGTTGGAGTTTCGCTCCTCGGCGATGTGGCTGACGCTCGGCATTGGATATATGTTTTAGATTATGGAAGCAATTAATAAAGAGATACTTATCGAGGGCGTCGATCCGCGCGAACTGTATGGTGCGCAGGATGCCTATCTCGAACTTATGCGCGAGCTCTCGCCCAAGGTGAAGATTGTGGCGCGAGGTTCATCGCTCAAGGCGTTGGGTGCCAAGCGCGATGTCGAGTCGTTCGAGCGCAAGATGAATTCGCTTGTGGAGTACTATGTAAAGTATGGTCACATCTCTCGCGAGGTGGTCGAGCAGGCCTTCTCAATGGGGTTGAGCGATCGGCAGGAGCCAGTGAGCGACAAGGATACCATCGTTTTTGGTAATAACGGTAACATCATTCGCGCCCGCACGGTGAATCAGCGCCGACTGGTGGAGTTGTACGACAAGAACGACCTGTTGTTTGCTGTAGGTCCGGCCGGTTCGGGAAAGACATATACTGCCATTGCGCTGGCGGTTAAAGCTCTGAAAGAGCGTGAGGTGAGGCGTGTGATTTTGACACGTCCTGCCGTCGAGGCGGGCGAGAAGTTGGGATTTCTGCCGGGTGATATGAAGGAGAAGTTGGATCCTTATTTGCAGCCTCTATACGATGCGCTCAACGATATGATTCCTGCGGCCAAGTTGCAGAAGTATCTGGAGGATGGTACGGTGCAGATTGCGCCGCTTGCCTATATGCGTGGCCGTACGTTGGACAACGCCTTCGTGATTCTGGATGAGGCGCAGAATACCACACGTTCGCAGATTAAGATGTTCCTGACGCGTATGGGCCGCAATGCGAAGTTTATCGTGACGGGAGATGTTACGCAGATTGACCTGCCGCGCAAGAGTGACAGCGGTCTGACGAGTGCAATGGCGATAGTGCGCGGAATCGAGGGCATCGGTTTTGTGGAGTTCGATAAGCGCGACATTGTGCGCCATCCGCTGGTGAAGTATATCGTCGAGGCATTCGACCGCGCTGCCGAGCGCGAAGCGCCAGCACCGATTGTGAAATTTCCTAAAGAGAATAATAATAACCAATAAAACCTAAAACTATTATGGATAAGAATTTGGCGGCTTTGAAGCCTGCACTTGTTTGGAAACATTTTGCTGAGATTTGTAATATCCCTCACCCTTCACACAGCGAGGAGAAGATTCGCCAGTATTTGGTTGATTTCGCCGTAGCGCAGGGTATCGAGCACAAGGTCGATGAGGCCGGCAACGTCTATATGTGTAAGGCCGCGACACCTGGTATGGAGGATCGCAAAGGTATTGTTCTGCAGGCACATATGGATATGGTACCGCAGAAGAATAACGATAAGGAGTTTGACTTTATCAACGACCCTATCGAGGCATATATCGATGGCGAGTGGGTTACGGCTAACGGCACTACGCTCGGCGCCGACAATGGTATCGGAGTAGCTGCTATTCTGGCAGTTATGGAGGACGATACCATCGAGCACGGTCCCATTGAGGGCCTTATTACAGCAACCGAGGAGACTGGTATGGATGGCGCATTCGGACTGAAGGGTGGTCTGTTGCAGGGCGATATCCTCCTGAATCTCGACTCGGAGACCGAGGGCGAGTTGTATGTAGGTTGTGCCGGAGGTATGGATGCCAATATTACACTTTCGTATGAGGCTGAGGCCGCGCCTGCTGGAGTGACTTTGGAGCTCTCGGTAAAGGGTTGCAAGGGTGGTCACTCGGGTATTCAAATTGTGTGCCAGCGCGCTAACGCCAATAAGCTTCTGTTCCGTCTGTTGCGCCAGATTTCGGCGAAGTGGGATATGGCCCTCTGCTCGGTTGATGGTGGCGGCTTGCGTAACGCTATTCCTCGTGAGGCTCAGGCTGTTATCGTTGTTGCGGCGGATGCTGTGGCCGGCGTTAAGGAGTGCGTAGAGTCATTCGAGAAGGTGGCTCAGGCTGAGTTCAACGGCATCGAGGATTCAATCTCAATCAAGGCTGCGGAGGTTGCTTCTGCCGCTGAGGCTATGCCAAAGTGCGCTGCAAAGCGATTGATGGCGGCCGTGGTGGCTTGCCCCGATGGTGTTTACAAGATGTCGCTGGCGATGGAGGGTTTGGTGCAGACCTCTAATAACCTGGCTCGCGTGGTGTCGGATGGTAAGACCGTTAAGTTGCAGTCGTTGATGCGTTCGTCGGTACGCTCTGAGAAGGAGGCTTTGGGCGACGCTATCAAGGCTGTATTTGAGTTGGCTGGCGCTGAGGTTGAGCTCTCGGGTTCGTACGATGGATGGAATCCCAATATGCAGTCGCCTATCCTGAAGGCTATGCTTGAGTCGTATGAGGCTCTCTATGGTAAGAAGCCCGCTGTTACGGCTATCCACGCAGGTCTGGAGTGCGGTATCATCGGCTCGAACTATCCCAACTTGGATATGATTTCGTTCGGACCGACCATCTGCTATCCCCACTCACCCGACGAGAAGGTTGAGATTGCATCGGTGGAGAAATTCTACGACTTTTTGCTCCATACACTGAAGAACGCACCCAAAAAATAGAGGCTGTGCAGCAGGTTGATATAAAGGATAAGTGGTATGTCATCGTCAATCCCATAGCCGGCTTTGGTCGCGGATTGGAGGACTTGCCACACATCACCAAGCTAATACGCGAGAACGAGATTCCGCACGAGTTGGTCTTCTCGCAACATAAGTACCACGTCACTGAACTGACCGTGCAGGCCGTCAATGAGGGCTATCGCCGCATCATCGTAATCGGTGGTGATGGCACGTTGCACGAGGTGGTCAATGGTCTGTTTATACAGAAGGCTGTGGCTGTGGAGGATGTGACGGTTGCGGTTATTCCCGTTGGTACGGGCAACGACTGGATTCGTATGTACGGCATCCCGACACGTTACTCGGAGGCTATCCGCGCCATCAGCGAGGGCTACACCTTCCTGCAGGATGTGGGCGAGGTGCATTACGAGGAGTCGCAGTATCAGCAGGTTCGGTATATGGCCAACGTCGCCGGTGCGGGATTTGACCCGACCGTGACCAGACTCTACGAGCACTACAAGGCCAAGGGTCGTCGTGGTCGCCACCTATACGCCGAGGGTAGCGTGCGCAGCTTCTTCCGCTACAAATCGACGGGTGTGAAGGTATGGATCGATGGCGAGTTGGTGCATAAGGATCTGTTGTTCAGTGCCGCAATAGGTATCGGTAAGTACAATGGAGGCGGTACGCAGCAGCTGCCGTTGGCGGTGGCTGACGATGGTCTGTTCGACATCACGCTATACCGTCCGATGCACTGGTGGCAGATTTTGTTCCGTCTGCGTCGCTTGTTCAATGGCGATATTTATAGTATCGGCCACGTCAAGCACTATCGCGGTAGCCACATCCGCATCGAATCAACACCCGACATAATGGTCGAGGTTGATGGCGAACTCTTGGGCGGAACACCGCTGGAGTTTAAGATGCACCATAGATGTGTGCGCGTTGTTGTAAATAAAGAGTATTTCGAATAATTTGTTTGCATAGCTCTTTTGGCATCTGGCTCGGTGCTGAAATCCTCATTTACGTCGAGTAAACTGCGGTTTCATCACCTTCGACCAGCTTCAAAATAGCTTATGCAAAGCAAATTATTATCATCGAGGGCTCGGCTCTTTTGGCATCTGGCTCGGTGTTGATATTTTGACTACGCTACGAAAATTTGGGGCGGCCTTTGCTAGGTCGCCCCTTCGTTAGTTAGGAAAAAAGGAATATTACTTCGAGGGTGCGGCGGGTACTATATCCACCTCGTCGATCTCGATTACCCAGTCGAAGAGTTCGTTGGCACACTGCTGCTGGAACTGAGCCATCTGCGAGTTGGCTGTGGTGTCGGCGAGTATCGCATAGAGGAACTGCTCCATCGAATAGAAGTGGCTATTGACCTTCTGTGCAAGACACTGGTAGAAGCTATGTTGTTGGTCGTGAGTAAGTTTGTCGGGTAATAGGCCCTCGGCCACCAGATAGCGGTAGGGGTAGATGTGGCGCATATTGTGAGCATCGGCATCGAGCTGTTCGACGATGGCCCCGACGACAAACATATCGACCGTATCCTCAGCACCATCCATCTCGATGAATGACGTGTAGATGGGATAGACAGCCTCGATATCGCCCGTGACGCTGTCGGTGAAGATCATAAATTCGGGGTCGGTCAAATCCTGCAGGTATATCATATCACGATATTGGCGCAGGTTCTCGCGCATAGCTTTTTTCTGTTCGTGGTTCCATTTGGCCTTTTGCGAGCAGGCTGTTAGAGCAACGGCCGCAAGTAGAACGCTGAGTGAGAGTAGAAATCTTTTCATAGACAAATGATTTTTGAATAATTCTTCCCTCGATGGAGCAATTGATATGCCAAATGAGTGACTCTGGCGAGAAAGCACAAAAAAAGCGACTGAACTTATCAGTCGCCTTGCTTGGTGGAGAATATCGGATTCGAACCGATGACCTCTTGCATGCCATGCAAGCGCTCTAACCAGCTGAGCTAATCCCCCGTTTGCGTTGCAAATATATAGTGCGGAATTCTTTTTTCCAAATAATCTGCCTAAAAGATCATTCCCGACTTAGCAAACTTCTGCCAATCTTCTCTATTCCCGCTAAAACTCCTCCTTACAGTCGATTACGATGCGCTTGCCCGTTCGGGGGTGGGTGAATGCGATGCGCTCGGCGTGGAGGCATAGGCGGTGGCCGTCGCTCAGGTCGGCTTTGCACTCTCGGCCATAGATGTCGTCGCCGACGATGGGTGTCCCAAGTCCCAAGTGGTGCGCTGCGTGCAGGCGCAACTGGTGGGTACGTCCCGTGATGGGACTCAGGCGGATGCGGGTGCGAGAGCCTTCGACTGAAATTACCTCATACTCCGTAATCGAACGTTTGCCATCCTCCGAGACCATCTGTCGGGGGCGGTTCTCGTAGTCAAGACGCTGGCGAAGGTCGATACGTCCCGATGCATTGGGGATAATACCCTCGAGCAGGGCAACGTAACTCTTCTCTATCGTGCGTGAGATAAACTGCTGTTGCAGAGCCTGATGTGTCGGTTTATTTTTGGCTAAAAGTAGCACGCCCGAGGTGGATTGATCGAGCCTGTGCACAATCATCGGGCCCTCGGCCGTGGGGTAGTGCTCCTCGGCCCACTCCTCGACTGATCGCACACCCGAGCGTCCTCTGACCGACAACATCCCACACGGCTTCTCGATCGCCACGATCTCCTCATCCTCCCACAAGATGCGTGGCTCGGGCGGACGGATGGCCACCAGGGGGTTGGGCTCGACGTTGAGCCCCTGCATCATAAACATAAGTATCGGCTTGCACTTGCTGTTGCACGAGGGGTAGAATGCTCCGTGATGGCGCACCTCGCCGCGTGGCGAGAGGCCTTGCCAGAACTCGGCCATCGCAATGGGAGTTAGGGAGTTATCGTAGGCGTACTGCAGTAGTTTCGGGGCGGCACACTCGCCGGCACCTGCGGGTGGCGTGCGTTGAGGCGTGGGGGCGAAGAGCTCGCACAGGTCTTTCACCTCGCCGCGTGCATTCTTTAGGCGGAACTGCTCGAACAGGCGCATCTGAAGTGCGGCGGAGCGTTCCTGACGCTCTCGGCGGAGCTGGTTTATCTGCTCCTCAAGGAGCGAAAATTCACTCTTGGCTTTCGCGATCTCCTCACGCAGACGTCGTTTGAGGCGTTGCAGGTCGGCATTGTCGCGCTGACTCTCAAGGATAAGTTCCTGCGCAGGGCTTACACCCTCGTTTCGACGACGGTCACGGAGTGCTTTTCGTTCGGCGTGGAGGGCCTTCATCTGGGCAATCTGTGCGGTTGCCTGCTGCTCGGTCTGGCGGAGAGATTCTTTTGCAGAAAGGTACTCGGGACTTGCAGTCAACTCCTTGATTTGTCGATTTATAGCCGAAATTTCGGCCTCCTCCACTCGAAAGAAGTCGTCGGGACGTAGCATATCATAGACTGCAGGTACGAAATATTCGTGGCTGTTTGATCCTGCCAAATTACCCGAAAAGGCGGCCAGGAATCCGACCTTGTTGTCAGCTGTTCGCACCACCAGCACGCCAAACATCTTTCCGGCAGCAATCTCCTCACTCCAATCGGGGCGCGAGCGCAGATACTCCTCAACCTCGGCAGCTGCCTCGCGACAGAGCGGATGGGGTGTGTAGTGGAAAGGCCAAGTGAACTGCTTGGGTAACTCCTCGATGGATATTTCGTGCTCGAAAAGGTGTAACATAGGACAAAGATAGAATTTTTGTGGAAATTTTTGTAGCTTTATTGTAGCTTTTACGTCTAATAAAGTGAATGGGTACCCAGATGAACCAAATCATTAACTTAAAAATGGAGAATTTAGAAAAAGAGTTTACGCGGATGGTCAGCGAGCATAAGGACACTATATATATGGTGTGCTATATGTTCTCCAAGGACAATGCCGAGGTTGAGGATCTCTATCAGGAGATACTTATCAATCTGTGGCGCAGTCTGCCTAAGTTTGAGCAAAGAAGCAGTGTCAAAACCTGGATATGGCGTATAAGTCTTAATACCTGCATCTCGATCGACCGAAAGAAGCGTCGTCGCTCATCATTGCCGCTCGAACTGGATATAGACCTTTACAACGACTCGGACCGCGACACCAAGCAGATCAAATTGTTGCACGAGCGCATCAACCGACTTGGCCCCTTCGACAGGGCTATCATCCTGCTATGGCTGGAGAATATGTCGTACGAGGAGATTGGTGCCATTGTGGGCATTACCGAAAAGAACGTCTCGGTGCGTCTTTACAGAATCAAGGAACAACTTAAAACTATGAAATAGTATGGATACAAGAGATAATATGGAACTTACGGAGCTACGCGAGCAGGTGGCTCTGTTGAAGGAGAAACTTATGCGTCAGCAGATAATATCGGAGCAGAACATCATAGCTGCGGCGCAGAAGGGTATCTCGCAACTCAATAAGGCTGGTAATATATGGGGCATATTTGGCATCTTTGCGGTGGTGTATTGCTCGTGGGCGTTTCATCGTTTCGGATTTAGTGATGGCTTTGTCATTGGAACTGCTATATTCCTTGCGATTTGTGCAGCAGTGACCATCTATGCTCATTGGGGAATACGCTCGATAGATGTTGCTAATGGTAATTTGGTGGATATATCACAACGCCTGATTAGTTTTCGTAAGATTTACAGTCGCTACCATCTATTCTCAATACCTGCGCTCTTGGTGTGGTGCTACTTCCTTTACCAAGATGCACAACATATGCTGGAGTATGCCGAGGGCTTTCTTATTGCAGGGTGTGTGGGTGGTCTGATTGGTGCGATAATCGGCTTGAAGGCTCACTTCAAGGTTATTCGTGATACCGACAAGGTGCTGAAGAATATCAACGAACTATTGCAGCATAAATAGTAATTCTGAATTCAGCATTTTGAATTTTGCATTAAAAAAGCGGCCTCCCATCGGGAAGCCGCTTTTCTATTTATAGGTATTGGGAAATTACTTACCCATATAACCCTTGATATAGTGGTGGTGCGAACCGTAGCGGTTGAACGCAGCCTCATCCAAAGCCTCCTGTGCAGAGGGGTGAGCAACTGAGATGATCAGGCGTGCACGCTCCTGAAGGCTCTTGCCATAGAGATCGACAGCACCGTTCTCGGTTACGAACCAGTGGATGTGGTTACGGGTGGTTACAACACCTGCACCCTCGTTCAGAGCGTCAGCGATCTTCGATACACCCTTGTTGGTGATTGAAGGCATTGCGATGATAGCCTTACCACCCTTTGAGAGTGATGCACCGTAGATGAAGTCGATCTGACCACCTACGCCAGAGTAGAACTTACGGCCGAGTGAGTCAGCACATACCTGACCGGTGAGGTCAACCTGCAGAGCAGAGTTGATAGCCGTAACCTTATCGTTCTTGGCGATGATGAAGGGGTCGTTGGTGTAGCCTACGTCCATCATCATTACGCCCGGGTTGTCGTGGATGAAGTCGTAAACCTTCTGTGAACCCATAAGGAAGGTAGAAACCATCTTACCCTTATCGATGTTCTTAGCCTCGCCGTTGATTACGCCAGCTTCAACCAGAGGAAGTACGCCATCGGCGAACATCTCGGTGTGGATACCGAGGTTCTTGTGGCCACCGAGCTGTGCCAACACAGCGTTAGGAATAGCACCGATACCCATCTGCAGCGTAGCGCCATCCTCGATAAGAGCAGCACAGTGCTTACCGATAGCAACCTCAACCTCGTTGGGAGTAGTGAAGTGAGCCTCCTCGAGGGGCTGGTCGTCAGCTACGAAGATGTCGATCTTCGAAGAGTGAATCATCGCGTCACCGAATGCACGGGGAACGTACTTGTTCACAACAGCGATAACGTGGTCAGCGCACTCAACAGCTGCCAAGGTAGCATCTACTGAGGTACCGAGTGATACGTAACCGTGCTGATCGGGGGTAGATACCTGAATCATAGCTACGTTACAGGGAACGGCGCCGGTACGATACAACTTCTGAGTCTCGCTCAGGAAGATAGGAATGTAGTCAGCGAAACCAGCCTGAGTGGTCTTACGAACGTTGCCACCAACGAAGAATGAGTCGAGCTGGAAAACGCCCTCGAACTCGGGCTCTGAGTAGGGTGCGGGACCCTCGGTGTGGAGGTGGTGGATGTGAACATCCTTCAACTCGCCTGCGCGGCCACGCTCGCACATAGCCTTGATCAAGCACTGGGGTGCTGATGCTACTGAACTCAGGTGAATGTGATCACCCGACTTGATTACCTTAACGGCCTCTTCTGCCGTAGTAAATTTAATCTGTGCCATTTCTTTAAGTTTGGTTTATGTTTTTATGTGTTGTTTTCTTGTTTGTAATTCAAAATCCAATGTTGGGACCAATGCGTAGCAATAGCTACACCTGCCGCCCAAAAGGCCCGTCAGCGTTAATAGCTGGCGGCAGGGAAACAGCCGTTACGGCTGTTACTTTCTCTTTACCTCAACCTGCTCGTATCCCTCGACAATATCGCCTACGCGGATGTCGTTGAACGACTCGATGTTAAGACCGCAATCCTGACCTACGGTTACCTCCTTCACGTCATCCTTGAAACGGCGCAACGATCCGAGCTTACCCGTGTAGATCACGATACCGTCACGAATCACACGAATCGGGGTGTTGCGCTGCAACTTACCTTCGCGCACGATACCGCCAGCGATGGTACCCACCTTCGAGATCTTGAAGGTCTCGAGAACCTCGACTGAGCAGGTGATAACCTCCTTCATCACGGGCTCCAACATACCCTCGATAGCGTCCTTGATATCGTTCACGGCGTCGTAAATGATTGAGTACAAGCGAATCTCAATCTCCTCCTTCTCGGCAGTCTTACGCGCTGCGGCTGAGGGACGCACCTGGAAACCGACGATAATAGCGTTCGATGCCGTAGCGAGCAATACGTCCGACTCAGAGATCTGACCTACGGCGGCGTGGATCACGTTCACCTGTACGGTCTCCTTCGAGAGCTTGATAAGTGAGCCCGACATAGCCTCAACCGAGCCATCCACGTCACCCTTGACGATGATGTTAAGCTCCTTGAACGAGCCGATTGCGATACGGCGACCAATCTCATCGAGCGTGATATGCTTCTGAGTCATAATACCCTGCATACGCTGCAACTGCTCGCGCTTGTTGGCAATCTCGCGTGCCGAACGATCGTCGTCCATCACGTTGAAGCTATCACCAGCCTGAGGCGCACCGTTCAAACCGAGTACCTGTACGGGAGTTGAAGGACCTGCCTCCAAAACCTTCTTACCATTCTCGTCAAACATAGCCTTCACGCGGCCCGTATATGTACCCGAGAGCAACACATCACCAATACGCAACGTACCGCTCTGTACCATAATCGTAGCAACATAACCGCGACCCTTGTCCAGCGTCGACTCGATCACGCTACCCTGTGCCTTCTTATTGGGGTTAGCCTTCAGATCCAACATCTCGGCCTCCAGTAGCACCTTCTCCAGCAGCTTGTCCAGGTTGATACCCTTCTTTGCCGAAATATCCTGACTCTGGTACTTACCGCCCCACTCCTCAACCAGGTAGTTCATCTGAGCCAACTGCTCCTTGATGTGGTCGGGGTTAGCTGCGGGCTTATCAATCTTGTTGATTGCGAATACCATAGGTACGCCTGCCGCCTGAGCGTGGTTGATAGCCTCAACGGTCTGGGGCATAACGTGGTCGTCGGCCGAAACGATGATAATCGCAACATCGGTGATCTTCGCACCACGCGCACGCATCGCGGTAAATGCCTCGTGACCGGGGGTGTCAAGGAAGGTAACCTTCTGACCGTTGTAATTTACGGAGTAAGCACCGATGTGCTGGGTAATACCTCCTGCCTCGCCCTCGATGACGTTGGTCTTACGGATGTTATCCAAGAGCGAAGTCTTACCGTGGTCAACGTGACCCATAACCGTAACGATGGGGGGACGTGCCACGAGATCCTCCTCCTTGTCGCCCTCCTCCTCGATGGCCTCGGCAACATCGACAGTTACGAACTCGGTCTTGAAGCCGAACTCCTCAGCCACAACGACCAATGCCTCGGCATCCAGACGCTGGTTGATTGACACCATCAATCCGAGGTTCATACACGCCGAGATAACCTCCATAGGCGATACGTCCATCATCGTAGCAAGCTCGCTGACGGTCACGAACTCGGTAACCTTCAGTACCGAGCGCTCCATCTGCTCGCGCTCGATCTCCTCCGACATCTTCTCGCGGATCTCCTCACGCTTCTCCTTACGATACTTCGCACCCTTATTCTTTGCACCCTTGGCCGTCAGACGCGCCAGGGTGTCCTTTACCTGCTTTGATACCTCCTCGTCGCTTACCTCGGGGCGTACGACGGGTTTGGGTTGATGCTTCTCCTTCTTCTTATTGCGACGGCCCTCGCCCGGTTTAGGCTGATTCTGCTGGCCCTGCTGCTGGTTCTGCTGACCCTGCTGCTGGCCCTTCTTCTTATCCTTCTTGCCCTGCTGGCCCTGCTGCTTGTTTACGTCGACCTTCTCCTTGTCCAGACGCTTGCGCTTGTGCTTGCCACCGGGAACCATACCCGAAACGTCCATCGTGCCGAGAATCTGCGGACCTGCCAACTGGGTGTGTGATGGGCGGAATACGTTATCCTCCTTCTTAGGCTCAGCCTTAGGCTCCTCAACTACTACCTTGGGCTCCTCCTTTACGGGCTCAGCCTTGGGTGCCTCCTCTACGGGAGCAACCTTCACGGGTTCAACCTTCTGTGGCTCAGGCTTCACCTCCTCCTTCTTGGGCTGAGGCTCTACCTTGGGCTTTGCGGGGGCATTGAGGTCGATCTTTCCCAGAATCTTGGGCTGGGGTACCTCGTCCTTGACGCTGATGATGTTGCTCTTGACGATCACCTCCTCGGCCTCCTCGGTCTGCTCACATTTGCTGGCCTCGATGGTTACCGACTCCTTCTTGCCCATAGAGATTTTCTCGCGGATGTTGTCGCGCTCTCGACCCGTGATGCCTTTGTTGCCACCAAACTCCTTCTCGAGTGTGGCATAGACATCGTCGCTCACCAGAGCGTTGGGCGAAAGGTCGCTACTGATGCCCTTCTTCAGCAGGAAGTCGGTTATGGTGTTGAGTCCCACCTTAAACTCCTTCGCTACCTGAATGAGCCTTATCTTTCTATTATTTGTCATATATGATTCGCTGATTTTCAATGGTTAAACTTACTCCTCAAACTCCGACTTGAGGATCTCTACTACCTTCTCGGCCTGCTCGATCTCCAGATCGGCGCGTGATGCAATCTCCTCGATGGGGAGCTCGAGCACGCTCTTCGCCGTGTCGCAACCGGCAGCCTTCAGGGCGTCGATGATCCAGGCATCGATCTCGTCTGAGAACTCGGTCAGAGCTACATCCTCCTCCTCGATCTCACGATATACGTCGATATCGTAGCCGGTAAGCATCTTCGAGAGACGGATGTTCAAACCGCCCTTACCGATGGCGAGAGAAACCTGATCGGGCTTAAGATATACGGTTGCGGTCTTGCGCTCCTCGTCGATGGTGATGTTTGACACCTTTGCGGGGTTGAGCGAACGCTGAATCATAAGCTGGGGGTTAGAGGTGTAGTTCACAACATCGATGTTCTCGTTGCGCAGCTCCTTAACGATGGTGTAGATACGCGAACCCTTCATACCCACGCAAGCACCTACGGGGTCGATGCGATCGTCGTAAGACTCTACTGCAACCTTTGCACGCACACCAGGGATGCGGGCGATGTTCTTGATGGTAATCAGACCATCGAAAATCTCGGGTACCTCCTGCTCGAACAATCGCTCGAGGAACTGGTTGGCCGTACGCGAGAGGATGATGCGGGGCTGGTTGTTGTTCAGCTCGACGCTCTTGACGATAGCCTTGATGGTGTCGCCCTTGCGGTAGAAGTCGTTGGGAATCTGCTCCGACTTGGGCAGGATCAATTCGTTGTCCTCGTCGTCCATAAGCAGTACCTCGCGCTTCCATACCTGATAGACCTCGCCGGTGATGATCTCGCCCACCTTCTCCGAGTACTTCTCGTAGAGGTTAGCCTTCTCCAGATCCAGCAGACGTGAAGCCAGATTCTGACGCAACGACAGCACAGCACGACGACCAAACTGATTCATCTTGATCTGGTCGGCATACTCGTCGCCCACCTCATAGGTTGCATCGATAGCCTTCACCTCAGAAACGGCAATCTGCATATTGGGATTCTCCACTGCGCCGTCCTCGACTACCTCACGGTTACGCCAAATCTCGAGATCGCCCTTCTCGGGGTTGATGATAACGTCGAAGTTCTCGTCGCTCTCGAACTGCTTCTGCAATGCGTGGCGGAACACATCCTCCAAAACGCCGATCATCGTAGATTTGTCGATGTTTTTCAGCTCCTTGAACTCTGCAAAGTTGCTGATGAGATTTAAGTTTTCCATTCTCTTTTTCGTTTTTATTTATTTGTTTCTTTGTTCTTACTTAAAGTCGAGGTACTCTTTGGTGTACTTGATCTCGTCGAAAGAGTAGGTGCGGCTAACCTCTACCAGCACCTTGCGCTTCTTGCCCTCGACGGCCTGCTTCTCTTCGTATGAGATGGTGATACCATCCTCCGTAACCTCGTCGAGCTTGGCCAAAACCTTCACACCCGAAAGTAGCAATACCTCTACCGACTGTCCGATGAGCTTGCGGTATTGGCGGATGTTCTTAAGCTCCGAGCCGATGCCGGCCGAAGCGACGGTGAGCGAGAAATCCTCCTCGTCGCGGTCGAACTCTGCCTCGATCGTGCGGCTTAGCTCCGCGCAACGCTCGATGGTGACGTGGGTGTCGCTGTCGATCAACAACTCCACTTCGTTCGAGGGTGAACACTTACAACTAACTGTGAATAGGTTTGTTCCTTCCAACTCACGCTCGGCAATGGCCAATATTTTTTCGCAATCTATCATACTTTTGTTTGGTTATAGGTACGAAATAAGGGGACTAAATTGTCCCCTTATCTCTCTTTCACGTTGCAAAAATAGTGAAAAAAAACTACAATGCAAACTTTTTCCTATAAATTAATATAAATATAGGTATTAGCCTGTCCGCGCAGACCATTATTTGCCGAAAATGCGCGATACGAATGGCAGAGCCTCGTACAGAGCCGAGTGCCAATACTCCCAAGTGTGTGCGCCGTCACGAACGCGCAACTGATAGGGGATGTTGGCCTTGCGCATAGCCATAATGAAATCGACGTTGAAGTCGAACAGGAAGTCGTCGTCGCCAATGTCGATGTACCAGCTAACGGTGCGCAATGACTCCTTGGTCTTGTCGTCGGCCTTGTTTACGTAATCCACACAGCTGTACTTGTTTGCCGCCGTGAGCATATGCCACATTGCATTCTTCTCGCCCGAGGGATCGGGCGCGGGGTAGTGCATCAGTGCACTCATAGCGTAGCAGGCGCAGAACATATCGGCGTGGCGCTGTGCGTAACTCGTCGAGCCACCACCGCCCATTGACAATCCTGCGATGGCACGATTGGCCTTGTCGCCCTTGATGCGATACTCCTTCTCGATGGTGGGAAGGAACTCCTCGTAGAAGAAACGCTCATAGGCCCAGCCATCCATATCGAAGTAGCCGTTCCAAAAGTTCTTGTTGATGTCTCCGCCGGCATTGGGCATCACAACGATCATATCGACAACCTCGCCTGCCGCCCTGAGCTGATCCATCACATCCTTCAGGTGGCCGCGACCAGCCCAATCCTCGTGTGTGCCGTTCATTCCGTGCAGAAGGTAGAGAACGGGATACGAGCGGTCGGTGTTGGTCTCATAGCCTGCAGGCAGGAATATGGTGTACTGGCGGTCGGCATTGAGGATGTTGCTGTGGATGGTCTTGACCTCCGTGCGACTCTGGTTGCGCATTGCGGCGCGAATACGCTCCTGTTGTGAAGAGTCCTGTGCTGAGGCTACAAAAGCAAAGCAGCAGAGCAGGATAGTGAAAAGAATACGTTTCATAGTATCAAAAGTTTAAGGTTATTCGTTTGAGAACAAATGTAGTAAAAAATAGCGTAAAAAGTGATGTGAAACGTAAATTTTTGGGTACAAAATAAGGGTGTCCTGTTGGGGCACCCTTATCTATTATTTTGCTTTTTGCCTTACTCGGCTTTAGCCTTCTTCTGGTAGGGCTTGATGCAGCCGCGCTCGGATGAGCGTACGAACGAGATCAGGTAGTCGCGCTCTGCCGACGCGGGCAACTCTGCCTCAGCCTTGTCGCAAGCGTTGATATAGTTCAAATCGCTCTGGAACAGGATACGGCAAACGTCGTGGATGGCCATAATCTGCTCGTGCGAGAAGCCGCGACGCGAAAGACCAATCTTGTTGATACCGGCATAGTGGCCATCGTTCGAGGCGGTGATGTAAGGCGGAACATCCTTAGTAACACCCGACATACCCTGAATCATTGCGTGGTCGCCAATATGAACCCACTGATGCACAGCCGTATGACCACCGATAACCACCCAGTCGCCAACTACAACCTCGCCAGCGAGCGATACGCCATTCACAATGACGCAGTTGCTACCTACCTCGCAGTCGTGAGCCACGTGCGCATAGGCCATAATCAGGTTGTTCGAGCCGATGACGGTGGTGCCCTTCGAGGCAGTACCACGACTGATGGTCACGCACTCGCGGATCTCGCAGTTGTCGCCAATGACGGCAGTTGACTTCTCGCCACGGAACTTCAAATCCTGCGGTGTGCAGGCAATCGAGGCGAAAGAGTGAATCTTACAATTCTTGCCCACGCGGGCTCCATCGTGGATCGTAGCCGAGGGGCCGATCCAGCAGCCGTCGCCGATCTCGACGTCGCCTGCAATGTATGCAAAGGGTTCAATTGTTACGTTCTGGCCGATTTTCGCATCGGGATGAACGTATGCCAGGTTACTAATCATATCTTTTTGTTATTCTGATTTTTTGTTTCTCACAATCTGTGCCATAAGTGTTGCTTCGCACACCAGCTGTCCGCCAACGAAGATCTTACCCAGAATCGAAGCGATACCGCGACGTACGGGCTCCACCAAGTGTGCCTCCATCTGCAGTGTATCTCCCGGCACAACCTTGCGCTTGAAGCGTACGTTGTCGATCTTGAGGAAGTAAGTCGAGTACTCCTCAGGGTGCTCAACTCCGTTCAGCACCAGGATACCTCCCGTCTGTGCCAGTGCCTCCACCAGCAGTACGCCCGGCATAACGGGCTCGGTGGGGAAGTGGCCTGTGAACTGAGGCTCGTTGAAGGAGATATTCTTGACCGTACCGATCGAGTTCTCGCTCATATGGAATACCTTATCCACCATCAGGAAGGGGTAGCGGTGGGGCAGGAGCTTCATAATCTGGTTGATATCCAGCAGGGGTGCCTTGGCGGGGTTGTACTTGAAGGCGGGCTTCTCGCCATCACGACGGATGGCACGCAAGAGCTGTTTCATAAACTCGGTGTTGGCATAGTGGCCCGGACGCGAAGCCCATACACGGCCCTTGATGCGCATACCAAGAAGTGCGAAGTCGCCCAGCAGGTCGAGCAACTTGTGACGTGCCAACTCATTGCTTGCGCGTAGCTGGAGGTTGTTAAGGTAACCGCCCGTAACACGAATGTCGTCCTTGCCGAAGATCTTCTTCAAGTGATCCAGCTGCTCGTCCGAAACGGGATTCTCCACAACGACGATAGCGTTGTCCAGATCGCCACCCTTGATGAGATTCATCTTGAGCAGTGGCTCCAGCTCGTGCAGGAATACGAACGTACGGCAGGGAGCGATGTTGTCCTTGTACTCGTTGAACATATCGAGCGTAGCGTACTGGTTGCCGATAACCTTAGAGTTGTAATCGACGTGAACCGATACGGTGAACTCGTCGTCGGGGTAGATGATGATCGCCACGCCCTTGTCGGGAATCGTATAAACCTGCTTCTCGGTAACCTCGTAGTACTTGCGGTCGGCCTTCTGCTCGACGATACCAACGCGCTCGATCTCGGCGGCATATTCGCGGGCTGAGCCATCCATAATGGGTGTCTCGGGGCCGTCGATGTCGATCAGTGCGTTGTCCACACCCATAGTCCAGAGTGCAGAGATGATGTGCTCGATGGTGCTCACTTTAGCCTCGCCCTTCTCGATGGTTGTACCGCGCGAGGTGTCGGTTACATACTCGCACAAGGCGGGTACTGTAGGCTTATCCTCGAGGTCAACACGACGAAAAACGATGCCGTGGTTGTCGGCTGCCGGATTGACAGTCATATTAACAGTCACTCCTGTATGTAAACCTTTGCCCGAGAATGATATTGAATCATTCAGGGTTTGCTGTTTTTTCTGCATATATTGTCCTGTTATTTGGTTATTTTACAAGTAACTATTATCCGCGACTGATAATAATGCGCGCAAATATACGAAAATTACGCAAAAAAAATGTACTTTTGCCATAGTTTTATGCGTTAAGACTTATATATATGCCAAATAACGAACAAAATATACCTATTCCAGAACAAAAACCATCGTCGCAGCATCCGCCGCGTCGTCAGCGCCTGCGTCTGCCGTTCGACAATCGCAAGCAGGATGCGGGCGAGTGGGCATACGATCACCGCATCGGACTCAGCGTAATGGTGATTGCCTATCTGATCGTAGGAATCCTGTTTTTTGCTTCGAAGATTGTCATCGGCTCGATGCCCCATATGCAAGGAATCTATGTCGACCTGAAGACCCTGGCCGAGTTGGAGGCCGAGAAGGAGCGTTTGGAGCGCGAGATTGAGCTCAAGCAGCAGTCCCAGATTGATTGGTCGGCCGTACGCAACCTGCAGTCGAATGATGCACTGCTGAATGAGAATCTGCGCGACGATCGAGGTACGAACACCTCGGAGATTAATGAGTCGGCCGCCGATATCGCCGCAGGTATGGCCGCCAACCGCGCAGCCTATGAGGCGGGATTGGCCGAGGCACAGTCGATCCTCGATGCTGATCGTTCTACGGGCCAGGAGAGTAAGCCACGCCAGCAGCAGGATGCCAATTATAAGGGTGGAGTTACGGTTCGTTACTCGTTCGAGAATCCCGTGCGTACCAAGCGCGAGCTGATAATCCCTGCCTACAAGCACGATACGGGCGGTCAGGTGGTCGTTGCCGTTGTACTCAATCAGGGCGGTGAGGTGATCTCGGCACGCGTCACGTCGGGTGGTGATGAGCGTATGCGTGAGGAGGCGCTGAAGGCTGCGCGAGCATCGCTCTTTAATATCGACTCAACGGCTCCCGCCCGTCATAGCGGAACAATAACATATACGTTTATCCCTCAGTAAGATGCGCCGTCTGTGCTACATATCGCTCTTGGTTACATTACAGCTCCTGCTCTCGGCTTTTGTCGATGAGCCGAGGGGGTATGCCTCTACGCCAAATGAGCCACGCGAGGAGCGATTGGAGCAGGGCTTTGAGCGCGAGCTTTTGTGCGCAAAGGAGTATAATAACGACGTTTGGCGCTCGCCCCGAACGGTAACTACGCTTACCAACTCTTCGGCTCAAACCATCCAGCAGCGCCACCGAACAATCCACTCGATCAGAATTATCCCGCACATCCCTTCGGAGCGTCGTGCGGGACACTTGACGCAAATCTTTGAATACAATCATTATCGGTCGTCACTTCGCGTGGGATACTATCTCTACGCTCTGTGCCGACTTCGTATTTAGCGGATAATCAACTCTATCGGAATTGCACCCTGCGGATGTCAGAGACGTTCGTGTGGGTGACGCAGTATGTAAATTTGGGAAAAATGCACGCCGAAGGCCTTCCGCAAAGTGAAGGCTTTCGGATGGTGCAACGCTTCAAGGGTGGCGTTACGCCCTTGGCGGAGCCATCGGCTTCGTGGGGCCGAGCCCCGAAAAAGTCTATTCGCTAAAATAAGAATTTATGTCTAAATATGATATGTGCGAGGCTCTGTATGCCTTGCCGGGTGGCGTCGTTGTCAAGCGGCGCAAGCCCATCGCTATGCCTGCAGTGCTGTTGGTAGCGGGTGTGGCTCTTCTAATCATCAACAGTCAGATCGAAGCTTCGGCCGAGATGATGAATCTCAAATCGGCTCTGGTGCTCTTCGGAGCTGTTGCGGCGGTGGTAGGAGCTGTGATTATGGCCCTTAGAATGATGGGCGGTGCTGGTGCCCCCTATCACGCTGCAGATGGATGTTACTTAAAGTGTAAGGAGCTAAAGTTCAATAAGGAGAAAAGTGCGCACCTAAGAGATTTGGTTAATCGAGGAGATTTTACTACCTTGCGTTCGCTACCCGAGGATGGCGTTTCGGCCGTAACGGTTGTGATGTACACCTCGCCTCGGAGTGGTTTTTGTGCGGCTCAGGTGTTTGAATATTTCGAGCTTGAGTTACGGGCTGTTAGCCAACTTAGGGTAACAGACAAATAACAGGCTTGGCTGAGAGCCGCGGTGAAAAATAATAAGTTTTAGGTTATAGTTGTCGGTTTTATTATTATAGTATGAGTGAGAATATTTTGTTGGTTTGGGCGATGTTGCTTTTCGTGGCCGTAGTGGCTGGAAAGGTGGCCTATCGCTTTGGTGCACCTGCCTTGTTGCTCTTTTTGGGTGTGGGTATGTTCTTTGGTTTGGATATTATTGATTTCCAATCCTTTGAGTTTACACAGTTCATCGGAATGTTAGCGCTGTGTATCATACTCTTTTCGGGAGGTATGGACACTAAATTCTCCGAAATAAAACCTATTCTCGGGCCGGGTATTATGCTTGCGACCGTCGGAGTGGCCGTAACTGCCGCGTTGTGCGGTGTGTTTATCTACTTCTTCTCGTCGTGGGTGGGCTTGGCTCTATCTCTTCCCGTGGCTCTTCTGCTGGCCTCTACGATGGCCTCTACCGATTCGGCGTCGGTCTTCTCTATCCTCCGTACCAAAAAGCAGGGCCTGAGGCAAAACTTGCGCCCGCTGCTGGAGCTTGAGAGTGGTAGTAACGACCCGATGGCGTATATGCTTGTGCTGGTGATGTTGGGCGTTGTTACCTCTACGGAGGGTAGCGTCAGCGTTGCCGAGAGTGTGATGCGATTTGTTGTGCAGATGTTGGTGGGTTGTGCTTTGGGTTACGGTATCGGTCGCTTGGCGGTCTTTACCATCAACCGCATCGACATCAAGGGCAATCAGTCGCTCTACTCGGTGCTGCTCTTAGCGTTTGTCTTCTTCTCGTTCTCGTTCACCACGCTGGTGTGGGGTAACGGCTATCTGGCCGTATATATCACGGGCCTTGTGGTTGGTAATCATAAACTTGCTCACCGAGGCAATCTGGTTACCTTCTTCGACGGATTTACCTGGTTGGCGCAGATCGTGATGTTCCTTGTCATTGGTCTTTTGGTCAATACGCGCGAGTTGCTCGATCCCGATGTGTTGCTGTTGAGCTGTGCCGTAGGAGGATTTATGATCCTTGTGGCGCGTCCTGTGGCGGTGATACTATCACTTGCACCATTCCGCCGCTTCTCAACCAAAGCGCGTATGTATATCTCGTGGGTGGGATTGCGCGGTGCTGTGCCTATCATCTTTGCGACGTACCCCATTCTGGAGGGCGTGGGCGATGGCCGACTCATCTTCAATGTGGCCTTTGTGTGTACGCTCTTCTCGCTTACCCTGCAGGGAACGACCGTGAGTGCTATGGCCAATTGGCTGGGGTTGGCGTATGAGGAGAGGGAGCCACTCTTTAAGGTTGGTATTCCCGACTCGATCAAGAGTAACTTCTCTGAGATTGTCGTTACAGACTCGATGCTGCGTAAGGGCTGCACGTTGCGCGATATTGATATTGCCGACAATACGCTCGTTGTGATGATTTCGCGCGCAAACAACTACTTCGTTCCGCGCGGTAATACGGAGCTTGCCGTTGGCGATCGTCTATTGGTTGTATCAGATCGTGATGAGCAGGAGCTGCAGCAGATGTACGATCAGCTGGGCATCAAGGAGGTTATGCCACTTCGTTAGAGTGCCGATATATAAATAGAAAAGGTTGCCAGCCTGCGGGCCGACAACCTTTTTTTATGCTTGTACGATGTTGTTACTCAATCTCCCATGTCTCGCCTGAACGAAGAAGATCGTCCATACAGCTGATCTTCGATGAGGCCTTGACCTCGGCAAGCTGCTGCTCAACCTTCTCGTTATACACGTTGTCGTCCTTCACCTCGCGGATAATACCCACAGCTACGGGATACTCTGGCCACTTCATTGCAGCCAGCATCGAGTGCAGCGTGGTGTCCTCGCAATGTGCATCGTGCGTGAGAACGTCATCCACGGTGTAGCCATCCTCGCCGATGGTTACAACCTTCAGACGCATATTCTCGAATACCAAACCCTTCTGATTATCCTTGCCGAAGAGCATCTTCTCGCCGTGACGCAGCGTGATGGTATTCTCCGTACGAGTAGCCTTGTCGCCAGCGAAAGCAGCGTGAGTCTTGTCGTTGAAGATAACGCAATTAACCAATGCCTCTACAACCGACATTCCCTTATGCTTGGCTGCTGCAACCAGACAATCCTTCGTCAGCATAACCTCGGCATCGATAGTGCGGGCAAAGAACGTACCCTTGGCGCCGATAACGAGCTCGCCCGGCGTAAAGGGCTTCTCGATGGTGCCGTAGGGCGAGGTCTTGGTGATCTTGCCCAGCTTGGTGGTGGGCGAGTACTGACCCTTCGTCAGACCGTAGATCTCGTTGTTGAAGAGGATCATATTCAGGTCGATATTACGACGAATAGCGTGGATGAAGTGGTTTCCTCCGATAGCGAGCGAGTCGCCATCACCCGAGCATACCCATACCGAGAGGTCGGGGTTGGCAACCTTGATACCCGTAGCCACTGCGTTGGCACGGCCGTGAATGGTGTGGAAACCGAAGGTCTTCATATAGTAGATAAAACGCGACGAACAGCCGATACCCGACACGAAGGTGAACTTGTTGTGGGGAATATCCAGCGCGTCAGCCACCTCGGGCATAGCACGCTGTACGGCATTCAAGATGGCGTGGTCGCCACATCCGGGGCACCACTTTACGATCTGATCGCTTTTGAAATCAGCCGGTGTATATTTATATTCTGCCATAACTCGAGTCTCTTAAAGAAGTGAATAAAATTTATCTTTCAGCTCAACCAGCGTAAAGGGTTGACCCTCGGTCTTGTTGTACTGCTCGAAGGTGAAGTGCTGGAACGACTGACGCAGGTACGACGCGAACTGTCCCTCGTTGAGCTCACACACAAGGATGTGCTTGTGGCCCTTGAGCAGCTCCTCCACGCCCTCGGGCAGGGGATTGAGGTAGTTGAAATGCAGGTGTGCAATGCTCTTGCCCTCCTCCTGCAGATCGCGTACGGCAGCCTCCAAGTGACCCTTCGTGCCGCCCCAGCCGATAACCAGCAGATCGGCATTCTTGTCGCCCATAATCTCGGGCGTAGGCAACACCTCTGCTACCTTTGCAACCTTAGCTGCGCGGGTGCGAGTCATCTCCTGATGGTTTGCAGGGTCGTACGAGATTGTGCCACGCAGGTGATCCTTCTCCAAACCGCCGATGCGGTGCTGCAGGCCAGCCTTGCCGGGGAATGCCCAGCCACGAGCCAGATTCTCACCACGTGCATAGGGCTTGAACTCCTCACCCTCAGCAACAGACTCTACGATAGGAGGACAGATGGCGGGGTAATCGGCCATCGAGGGGATGCGCCAAGGCTCCGAGCCGTTGGCGATGAAACCATCGGTGAGCAGGATTACGGGAGTCATATGCTCCATCGCAATCTTCGATGCCATAAATGCGTAGTGGAAGCAGTCGCTCGGTGATGAGGCTGCGATAACCACCACGGGGCACTCGCCGTTGCGGCCATAGAGGGCCTGCATCAGGTCGCTCTGCTCAGTCTTGGTGGGGAGTCCCGTTGAGGGGCCACCACGCTGAACGTCAACGATAACGAGCGGCAGCTCGGCCATCACGGCCAGACCCATAGCCTCGCTCTTGAGCGACAGACCCGGACCAGAGGTAGTCGTCACAGCAAAGTTACCTGCATAGGCAGCGCCGATTGAGGTGCAGATACCTGCGATCTCGTCCTCAGCCTGTACTGTCTTCACACCCAGCTCCTTATGCTTTGCCAACTCCTCCAGAATTACGGTTGCGGGGGTGATGGGGTATGAGCCACAGAACAGTGGCAGGCCCGACTTCTCGCTCGCGGCGATGAAGCCCCACGCCGTTGCTACGTTTCCGTTGATTGAGCGGTAGGTGCCCTTCTCAAGCGGAGCCGAAGCCACCTTGTAGGTGTTTGCAAACTGGTGCGTATTTGCTGCATAGTTGTAACCTGCGTCGATAGCGCGCTTGTTGGCCTCGGCTACGGCAGGGTTCTTCTTTGCAAATTTTGAGTCGATATAACGCTTAGCATAATCCTCGGGCTGGTTGTAGATGTAGAAGCAGATACCCAGCGCAAACATATTCTTGCACTTTACCACCGACTTGTTGTCGAGGCCCATATCTGCCAGCGCCGCCTTGGTCATCGATGTGATGTCGGGTACAACCACGTTGTAGCCCTCCAATCCCAACTCGGCAATGGGGTCGAGCGTTGCGAAACCTGCCTTCTTGAGATTATCCTCGGTGATGGTGTCGCCGTCGATAATCACCGTAGCATCCTTCTTGAGCCACTTGCGGTTGGCCTTCAGAGCTGCGGGGTTCATCGCTACCAGAGCGTCGCAGAAGTCGCCCGGGTTGGTCACTTTGTTAGAGCCGATGTGTACCTGAAAACCTGATACACCTGCCACCGTACCCTGCGGTGCGCGAATCTCGGCGGGATAGTCGGGGAAAGTCGAGATGCCGTTGCCCTCGAGTGCCGACGTGTTCGAGAAGAGCGTTCCGGTGAGCTGCATTCCGTCGCCCGAGTCACCCGAGAAACGGATTACAATATCCTTAACCTCTTTCGCATTTAGATTCTCCATAATATCTCTATTTGTTTAGTTCCTTTTTTATTTAAGGTATGAAAACACGGCAAAGATATGCCATAAATCGTTTCGTTATTCTCTTACGGCCGACTTTTTTTGCTTTCGGTCAGATATACCCCCACCAAAATTAGCAACGTGCCCACAATTGCTAAGGCTGTGATGCGCTCGTCGAGGATGAAATACGAAGCAATCATCGCCACGATAGGGTTGATATAGAGGTAGTTCGTTGAACGTATCGCACCGATCTTCTCAAGTACGATGTTCCACAGCCAATAACAGATCAGCGAAGCCACTACGCCCAGAAAAAGTAGATTTCCATACACTGCTGGTTCCTTCAGCACGGTCACGTCGATCGTCTGCCCCTCGTGGATGAGGCAGGGCAGCAGCGTCAGCACACCATAGAAAAATACCTTGCGTGTTATGAGCAGCGGGTTGTATCGCCCTCCGACCTTCAGTACAACGATGCTGTAAATCACCCACATAATGGAAGCGCCGAGTGTGAGGATGTCGCCTAACGGATTGAGTTTCAGGATAAACTCTCCGTTAAAAACCACCAGTCCTACGCCCAGTAGCGATAACAGCGAACAAAGGTAGAGCCGTCTGTCGGCTTTCTCCTGCCGGCTGATGAAGTGAACGGCGAGAGTTGTAAGCAAAGGCGTGGCGGCGATGATAATGGCTACGTTCGATGCCTGCGTATATACCAGTGCTGTGTTCTCAAGCAGGAAGTACATCGAGCCCCCCGTAATGCCCAGTACTACCATCAGTAGCTCATCCTTCCAGCTCTTGCAGAAGATGCCCCCGCGCCAAAAGGGGAGCATACAGATGTAGGCTATGACGAAGCGGATGGCCATAATCGTGGCGGGCGTGAGCCCGTAGTTGAGCAGAACCTTCGAGCTGATGAATGTCGAACCCCACACGATTGCGGTGAAGATTGCCGCAATGTGATAAATTGAGTTTTGTTTCATATCGAATCTTTGTCGAGCTATTATCTTATCGAGTTCATGCGAATGCTCGCCTTGACCAACGCTATGGCGCGTATGCGGCTCACCTCAATCTCTTTGTCGGCGTGGTGAGGGTTTTGGCTTACGAGCTTGACGTAACCCGCACGATCCGATTTCTGGATATACTTCACCACGATGTACTCCTCGCCCTCAAGATCAATCGACAGAAGATACATATCGCCCCAGAAGATATCCTCGATGTTGTGCAACTGCTTGTACAGAACAATGTCGCCACTCTTTAGCAGCGGATACATCGAGTCGCCCGAGACGTAAATCGCGCCGTCGCATTTGGGCAGGTTGGGGATATGGATAAAGTTTATCGGTTTGTTCGATGCCTGATCGTTGAAGAGCGGCACCAGACCCGCCGTACCCTCAATCGAGTAGAGCGGCACGCTCTGCATCGGCAGCGAATTGTCCGAGCGCAGACGGAACGATGTGTACTCAGGTTCAGCATTGAACATCTGGCCCTCGCCCGTCTCCAGCCAGTCGGGGTTGACGTTCAAATCTTGAACAATTATATTTTTATTTCGCATCGAGAGTCCGCATTTGCCTGTTTCGATCATCGAGAGGGCTGCCTTTCCGATGCCAAGTCGTTGAGCAAGTTGCTCTTGCGTTAATTTGAGTTCCTTGCGTATCAGCTTTACTCTACTTTCGGTTGTCATACTATCGGAAAATTTTATATTAAATTTTTGCACTTTTTGAAACCAAAGTTCAACAAATGAACGTATATTTGTGCAACAAAGTTAAACAATTTATTTTAATTGGCAAATATTTTTGAGTTAAAAAAACAAATTTTCAGCTATGTACGAGGTTTCAAATGATCTTTATCTTGAGGTGGCCGACCACCTTGCCTCCGTTGCCGACGATGGGGGCTACTTCTCTGGTTCGTTCGACGTTGTGTTTGGCGATGTCGAGTGCCACGTCATTCTGTCGGCCATAATCTATCATCGCACGCTTTCGTTACCTGAGGGGCGAGAGGTTGATGTGATTTCCGATGTTGTTCCCGTGTGGTGGGAGTTCCACACATATATTGATGGAGAGGAGATGCTGAACGACTTTTCGTTCGATCGCTTGAGGGAGTATTTACGTAATTAATAGAGCAGAAATATGAATGTTGATCTTATCTCTTTTGCACAAAAGGTATATCCTTTTCTCGACTTGCAATCGTTCCATCGTCGCTACTATCGACTGCTTCAATACTTCGCCGAGGGGCGTATCCGTAAATTGATGGTCTCGATGCCGCCACAGCACGGTAAGAGTGTGGGAGCAAGCACGTTGCTGCCAGCCTATATGCTCGGTATGAATCCCGATATGCGTATCGCTATTGCCTCCTACTCGGCCTCGCTGGCGAGTAAATTCAACCGCCGCGTGCAGCGTATCATCGAGAGTTCCGAATATGGAGAATTATTTCCCGATACGCGTATCAAGTCGGGCGGTCGCCCACAGCAGTATATCCGCACCGCCGATGAGGTCGAAATCGTAGATCACAACGGCAGCCTGCTCTCCGTCGGGCGCGAGGGCTCGCTGACGGGCAACCGTGTCGATTGCTTCATCCTCGACGACCTATATAAGGATGCGCTGGAGGCCAATTCTCCGCTGATCCGCGAGAATTGCTGGGAGTGGTACACCTCGGTGGTGCGCACGCGTATGCACAACCTCTCGCGCGAGCTGATGATCTTCACGCGCTGGCACGAGGAGGATCTTATAGGTGTGCTCCGGCAGCTTGAACCCTGTGTTGAAGTACGCTCGTGGGAGGATGTCGAACGGGCGCGGGGCGATGAGTGGCTATGCCTTAATCTTGAGGCTATTAAGACGGGCGATCCCTATCCGATAGATCCTCGCAACGCGGGTGAAGCACTATGGCCGCAACAGCAGAGTGTGGAGCTGCTGCAGAACAAACGCCGCCTCGACCCCGTTCGATTTGAGGCTATGTATCAGGGCCATCCATCGGCTCGAGGAGGCCAGCTCTATGGCGATGGCTTTGCCGAGTACGACACTCTGCCGGCGGATATTGTGCGCCGTGCCAACTACACCGACACGGCCGACGTGGGTGACGACTATCTCTGTTCGATTTCGTATGGTGTTGATACCGATGGTGTTGTCTATGTGATTGATGTTGTCTATTCGCGTGAGCCAATGGAGGTTACCGAGGGCTTGGTGGCCCAGATGCTCATCCGCTCCGATGTGCGTCTTGCCCGTATAGAGAGTAACAACGGCGGCCGAGGCTTTGCCCGTGCCGTGCAGCGTCTTGCTCCGCGTGTGAAGGTGGAGTGGTTCCACCAGAGCGGCAACAAGGAGGCCCGCATCCTCTCGCACTCGGCAACGGCGATGCACACCCTGCGTTTCCCGCGCGGCTGGGCGCAGCGCTGGCCCGAGCTCTACACCCACCTTATGACCTACCGCCGCGATTTCCGCTCCAATCGTTGGCACGATGCGGCCGATGTCTTGACTGGTATTGTCGAGAATGAAGCCCCCGAAAGCTCCTCACGAAAGTTGTGGCGAGTGGGTTTCTTGTAATGAAAGAGCCTGTCCCTATGTCGGGGCAGGCTCTGCGTGGTTATAGAAGGCTCCTCAGCGAAGCGCTCTTTGCTTCATATTCATCTTTTAGCGTCTGTATCAACTCCTTGACGCTTAGTATCTTCTCCGTGCGCCAGGCGTTCGATCCCGCAAAGGCGTAGCCATTCTCCATCTTCCCCTTGAAGGCGTTGTAAAGGGCCAGCATAATGCAGTAGGGCGAGTGCGTCACGTCGCACGTCTTGATGCAGTCAAACGGGCAGGCTTTGGGTTGCTTGAGACCCTGCTTGACCTTCTCGAGGAACGAGTTATGCACCGCTCGGCCCGGCATACCTACGGGGCTCTGGATGATTTCGATATCCTCCTCGCGAGCGTCGATGTAGCTCTGTTTGAAGGCCTCGGATGCGTCGCACTCCTCGGTTGTGACGAAGCGCGTACCCATCTGCACCGCGTCAGCTCCCAGCGACATAATGTTGTGAATATCTTCGCCCGTATAAATGCCGCCGCCGGCAATTACGGGGATGTAACGACCGTTCTGCTCGCCAATCTCGCGAGCTGCGGCAACTACCTCAGGCACAATCGCCTCGAGTGCATAGTCGGGGTTGTCGATCTGCTCGTTCGAGTAACCTAAGTGGCCACCCGCCTTCGGACCCTCGACCACCACGGCATCGGGCACATAGCCCCACTCGCCAATCCAGCGACGACAGATGAGCTTCAGCGCGCGTGCCGATGATACTATGGGTACGAGCTTCGTAGTCGAATCCTCCTTCAGAAACGAAGGCAGGTTGAGCGGCAGACCTGCGCCAGAGAAGATGATGTCGGCTTTCTCCTCGATCGAGGTGCGCACCATATCAGCGAAGTTGGTCAGCGCCACCATAATATTGACTCCCACGATACCACGCGTCAGCTCGCGTGCCTTGCGAAGCTCCTCGCGCAAGCCGTAGATGCTCGCCTTCTTGAAGTCGTTAGAGTATTCTTTGTAGATTACGCCCAATCCGGCCGATGAGATTACTCCCACGCCGCCGGCATTGGCTACGGCTGAGGCCAATCCCGAGAGCGAGATGCCTACGCCCATACCTCCCTGCACAATGGGTACTTTGGCCAGGAGGTCTCCGATTTTCAATGTTTTCATAATGGTTTTATATATTCTGTTTTACAGCCCGTTGTGAGCTGTTTTTCTCTATTCGGATATTGTTTTTCCGTTTTGCGACAGACAAAGTTAAATAAAATATCCAAAATAAGAATATGTATGTCGGATTTTTCTTTATTGCGAGAAATAAAAAAGCCACCCGAAGGTGGCTCAATATATAATTTGCTATGTGCCGACGCCTACAAAATCTCCTCCAATCGCGCAACGGGCGAAACATCTAATCCCGAAATCATACCCTGCTGATAGCGGTAGTAGCCCGAGATTGCAATCATTGCGGCGTTGTCGGTGGTAAACTTCAGCTCGGGGATGAATGTGCGCCAGCCACGACGACGGCCCGCCTCGGCTATAGCCTCGCGCAGACCTGAGTTTGCTGACACTCCTCCAGCAATAGCTACATCCTTAATGCCCAGTGCTTTGGTTGCCTTGATCAGTTTGTCCAACAGAATGTCGATGATGGTTTTCTGCAGCGATGCGCACAAGTCGGCCTTGTTCTTCTCGACAAAGTCGGGATCTTCGGCAACACGGTCGCGCAGCGTGTAGAGGAACGAGGTCTTGAGTCCCGAGAACGAGAAGTCGAACTCGCCCTTGACGTGTGGCTTCGCAAATGCAAATGCCTTCGCATCACCCTCCTTTGCCAAGCGGTCGATCACGGGGCCGCCCGGGTAGGGTAGTCCCATCACCTTGGCGCACTTGTCGAATGCCTCGCCTGCGGCATCGTCGATCGTCGAGCCGATGATCTCCATCTCGAGCGGCGACGAGACCTTCACGATCTGCGTGTGTCCTCCGCTGACCAGAAGGCAGAGGAACGGGAAGTCGGGATGGGACATCTTGCGATCGGGCAGATCGATGAAGTGTGAGAGGATGTGTCCCTGCAGGTGATTCACCTCCACCATCGGAATATTATTTGCAATCGACAATCCCTTGGCGAACGATGTTCCGACCAGTAATGAACCCAGCAATCCGGGGCCACGCGTAAATGCTATGGCGTCGATCTTGTCGGCCTTGACACCCGCCTCCTTGAGGGCGGTATCGACCACGGGAATGATGTTCTGCTGGTGGGCACGCGAAGCGAGTTCGGGTATCACACCACCATACTTGACGTGCACGGCCTGCGACGCTATCACGTTCGATAGCAGCGTGGTATTGCGTATGACGGCGGCCGATGTGTCGTCGCACGAAGATTCGATGCCGAGAATAGTTATCTCCATAAGAGTGCTTTTAGGCGTTTTTTTTCTATTTTTAATAGAAAAATTTTTACATTTGTAGGTTTAATGACCATTGTTGGATGCGCAAAGTTACGAAAATATTGTTAAAGGCACTATCAGCAACGCTTTTGTTTCTGATATTTTGTCCTATTGTGCTCACTTTGGTCATCGATTTACCCTCGGTGCAGAACTTTCTCGTCGATCGCGCCACATCACTTATCTCCAAGCACTTGCAGACCGAAGTCTCGATTGGTCGCATCCGTGTGGGTGCGCTCGGATCGTTGCGTGTAGATGATTTCTATGTCGAGGATTATCAGCAGGATACGCTTCTATACGTCGGCAAGATGAAGATTTTCCTTGCCCGCTATGGTGAGGAGCGCGGTCTTACGTTGCGTAACGGATCGCTGACTAATGCTCATCTCAATATCCGTGAAACCCCCGAGGGCGAGATGAATATCAAACAGGTGGTATCACATCTTTCCAACCCCAATCGCGAGCGAAAAGGTAACTTCGCGTTGCGTATTGCCGACGTGCGTCTTGAAAACGTGAATGTGATTATCGAGCAGCACGAGCATCGCGACCCATCGTATGGTGTCGATTATGGTGATATGCACATCGAACATATCTCGGCATTCGTCGATGATTTCACACTCGACGGCGGCGCTATCGGCGGATATATCCGCAACCTCTCGCTTGTCGAGCATTGCGGATTTATGGTGCAGAACTTTACGGGCCACTTCTCGGTGGAAAAGGGTGTCATCGACCTGCGCGATTTCGAAGTTATGGCCGAACACTCCGATGTGCGTCTGCCATCGCTCACGCTGCGTGGAGATGGCTGGGGTGCGTACAAGGATTTCATCAATAACGTAAGACTCGAGGGCGAGATCTATCGCAGTACGGTATCTTCGTCGGATGTGGCACACTTCGCCCCCGCAATGTTGCCGTGGGGAATTATGGTACGCGAACTGTCGGGCCGAGTTAATGGTACGGTGGCCGATATGACGGTTGATATCGACAACGCCTCGTTCGGAACGAGCAGTTCGCTATATGGAAGTGCGCGCCTGATAGGTCTTCCCGATGTACGTCGTGCCAAGATGAATCTCGACCTGAAGCGCCTTACAACAAACGAGGATGATGCCGCGTGGATGTTGGCGGGCATAACGGGCCGTAAGTTGCCCAGTAAGGTGCTCTCGATGGCCGATGCTGCAGGCGAGATTATCTGCGCCGGCGAGTTCGATGGAGGCTTCACGGCATTTGATGCCGAGCTACATCTCACAACGCAGTCGGGTAATGCAACCCTTCTGGCCGAGCGCCGACCGATGGAGCGTATCAATGGCGAGGCGGCGCGTTCGACACTTGTAGCTTCGGCCGATCTAAGACGTATGGAGCTTGGTCGCATCCTGCGTGTGCCGATGATGGGTGCGTTGACCGCTACGATGAACTTCGATGGCTCAACCTCAAAGGAGGGTATTCGAGGCCGTGTGAATGGCAGTGCTCAGGAGCTGGCGTTCAACGATGCGCAGTATAGTAATATCGACATCGATGGAATGGTTATCAACAAGAGCTTCTCGGGCTCGGTCGTGGGCCACGATACGCCGCTACGTTTCGATCTAAATGGTCTGGCCGATCTGAATGGTGCAAATCCCATTTTCGATCTAACGCTCGATGTTGCTGAGGCCGACTTGCACGCTATGAATATCAATGAGCGCGACTCCCTGTCGCTGCTCAGCTTCCGCTCCGAGCTCTATGCCGTTGGCCGCACGCTGGATGATCTGAATGGTACACTCTCAATTGACCAAGGACATTATCGCTATAATGCCGATACATTGGCCTCTGGCCCGATACGTCTTGCGGCCCGCAGTGCTGCGCAGCGATCGCTAACGCTTACGTCGGATTTTGCTGATGCTACGTTCACTGGCCCGACGAGCTACAAGACGCTGGTGGGATACCTGCAGAGTGCAATGACCAAATATCTTCCCGGCCTGAGTTTCAAGACCGACTATAAGGATTCAGGTGAAGATGCCTACTCGGCTCTCTCGGTCAAGGTCAAGGAGATAGACCCCCTGCTCAATGCCATATCCGAGGGCTTGCAGCTCTCGCGTGGCTCACAGCTCAGCTTTGTGATGAACCCCGCGACGGACCATTTGGCTCTGCGTGCCGAGTCCGACTATATCGAGCGAGGCAAACTGCTCATCACCAACCTCAATCTCAACCTTACGAATCAGAGCGATTCGCTTGTGATGTACCTCAATTCGGAGGATCTCTATTCGGGAGCGTTGCATCTGCCGCGACTGACGGTTATGGGTGGCGCGAAGCACGACCGCGTCTCGCTCTCGGCAGGATTCAACGACACTACCGATTCTCTCTCGGGCGTTGTGGCTCTGCGGGCACAGCTTCATCGTGTTGGAGCGCAGGGTATGCCACGCTTGGATGTGAATCTGCTTCCGACTACAATCTATACGCCCGAACGCGATTGGCGTATCACGTCTGACTCTATAAGCCTCGACACTACCCGCATTAGTATTCGCGACTTCCGCATCGAGAGCGGTCGTCAGTCGTTGCGCCTCGATGGTGTTGCGTCGCGTCATCGTGAAGATTCTCTCACAATGTATCTTCGCGAGTTTGAGCTCTCGCCCTTTATGCTCTTTGCTGAGCGTATGGGCTACAACGTGAAGGGACGTGCCAACGGCGCAGCCTCGATCAAGGCGGCTTTGGATCGTGGTGAGATTACGGCCGACGTAAAGATCGATAGTATGACGGTCAATGAGACGGGCGTAGCTCCGCTCCACATTGTCTCGCGTTGGGATTTGGAGCAGCAGCGCATCCAGGTCGAGATGAATAATGCCCGCACGGGCGGCAATGTGGTGCAGGGCTACTACGATCCAACCACTAAGCGCTACTACGCCGATGGCAACTTCCAGAATCTGCCGCTGTCGATGCTCGATCCCGTGCTGCGTACTGTCGTTTCGCAGACTGCAGGACGTGCCGACGCACGCCTTAATATCGCAGGCGAGGGCCGTGCAGCAAAACTCAATGGTGAGGTCAAGGTTGCTGATCTCTCGACAATGGTCGATTTCACGCGGGCGCGATATAGCGTGGAGTCAGCAACGGTAAGGGTTGAGAATAACCACTTCATAGCCAACAATGTGCGCGTGAGCGATACGGAACAGAATAGCGGTACGTTTACGATGGATCTAAGCCTGGATCATCTCTCCAATATCGCCTATAATATGCGCGTTGTGCCTCGCAATATGATTGTGCTTAACACTACCGCGCAGGACAACGATCTCTTCTATGGTAAGGTCTATGGCTCGGGTACGGCTACGATCCAGGGTGATAAGAGCGGTACGACGCTCGACATCACGGGTACGACACAGGGCAATTCGCAGTTCTTTATGCCCCTTTCGAGCAAGAGCGATATATCGTCAGCCGACTTTGTGGTGTTCGAACAGCCAGGTGTCGAACTTGATACAACTAACTATCTGCAACGTAAGAAGATGGCCTTCGAGCGCCGCTCGCGTAGTTCGACCACATCGTCGGGTAGCAATATGTCAATTAATATCGAACTCACGGCCACACCAACTACCGAGGTACAGCTTGTAATCGATCCTACCGTGGGAGATATTATCCGTGGCCGTGGTAACGGAACGCTCAATATGCGCATCGTGCCGAGCGCCAACGTCTTCGATATGTATGGCGACTATACTATCACTGAGGGTAGCTATCTCTTCACGTTGCAAAATATTATCAACAAGCGATTCGTTATTAATAGTGGATCGACTATCCAGTGGACTGGCGACCCGCTCGATGCGCGACTTGATATTGACGCTGTATATAAACTCCGTGCCTCGCTGCAGCCCTTGCTTGCCTCGACCACGCTCGATAATGTAACGCGAGCCGTACCTGTTGAGTGTATTATAAACCTTACCGAGCGTCTCACTTCGCCGACGGTTACATTTGATATTAAGGTGCCCAATGCCGATACGGAGATTCAGAATGCCGTTTCGAACCTGCTGAACAACCAGCAGTCGATCGCCACGCAGTTTATGTATCTGCTGGTGAGCGGATCGTTCTACTCCGACTCCTCGACCTCGTCGAGCATCGGTGCTACGGCCTCTGCCACGACAGGCTTCGAGCTGCTGTCGAATCAGCTAAGCAACTGGCTTTCGAGCGACGATTACAACATCATCCTGCGCTATCGCCCCCGCTCGGAGCTGACGAGCGATGAGATCGACTTTGGATTCTCGAAGAGTCTTGTGGATAACCGACTATTGGTTGAGGTTGAGGGTAACTATCTGGTTGATAACCGTATGGCGCAGAGTAGCAATATGTCCAACTTTATGGGCGAGGCCTATATCACCTGGCTTATCGACCGTGCTGGTGCGCTGAAACTGCGCGGATTTACACAGACCATCGATCGCTTTGATGAGAATCAGGGTCTGCAGGAGACGGGAGTGGGAATCTACTATAAGGAGGATTTCGACAATTGGCCCGATCTGAGGCGTCGTATCCGCGATCGCTTTATGGGCAAGCGCCGCCGAGCCGCTCTCGAGGCTGCACAGCAAGCCATCGAGGAGGCACGCGAACGTGAAGCAACGCAGGCTACAGAAGCCTCTCAGCAGCAGGCTGTACCCTCCGAGCAGGCCGACTCGGTCAAGCGCGACAGCACTGCGCAACGACCGCACCAGGAACAGAAATAGACAATAAAAACTTAAATAAACTAAAGAAAAACAATTAATTATGATCGAATTCATTCAGGCTGCTCAGGCGGCAGCCACTGCAGGTGAGGTTGCTTCGGCAACCGCTGAGGTTACCCGTATGGGTCTTTGGGAACTCTTCTTGAAAGGAGGTTGGTTGATGTGGCCTCTGCTCATTTTGGGAGGTGTAACCGTATTTATTTTTGTTGAGCGTTATATGGCCATCCGTAAGGCCTCAAATCTGGATATGAACTTTATGAATCGTATCCGCGACTATATTTCTGACGGTAAGATTCGCGCAGCTGTTGATCTTTGCCGCAAGACCAACACCCCCATCGCGCGTATGATCGAGAAGGGTATCGAGCGCATCGGCCGCCCGATGAGCGACATCCAGACCGCTATCGAGAACGTGGCTAACCTCGAGGTGTCGAAGCTCGAGAACGGTCTTCCTTTTCTGGCAACTATCGCCGGTGGTGCCCCGATGATCGGTTTCCTCGGTACGGTACTCGGTATGGTGCAGACCTTTATGGATATGGCTGCTGCGGGTGGTACGGTCGATATGTCGTTGCTCTCGGGTGGTATGTACGTTGCGATGGTGACTACGGTTGCCGGTCTTGTAGTGGGTATTCCCGCCTACTTCGGCTACAACTACTTGGTGGCTCGCATCGAGAAGCTGGTCTTCCAGATGGAGGCTAACTCAATCGCATTTATGGATATTTTGAACCAACCCGTAAAATAATCAGTTATGGCAATTAAGAGAGGATCGAAGGTCGATAGCTCATTTGCATCGTCGTCTATGACCGACTTGATGTTCCTGCTGTTGATCTTTATGATTATAGCAACTACGCTGATCAACCCCAATGCCGTTAAGTTGATGCTCCCGAAGAGTGCCAACCAGCTCAAGGATAAGGCCATCACCACAGTCTCGATTCAGGATGCAGGTGCGGGCCAGTATCGCTACTATGTTGAGTTGGAGAATGTAGGCTCGCGCGAGGGCATCGAGCGTGCTCTGCGTGCGCGTCTGGCCGATCAGGAAGAGCCTACTATCTCGCTCCACGCCGATAAGACGGTCGAGTGGGACGAGATCGTGCAGGTAATGAATATCGCTAAGGATAACGGCTACAAGCTCATCGCGGCCACGCAACCTTAATGTGGCGGAAGTAGCTTTTGCGGACCTTGTTAAAGTGCTATGGTATGAAAAAGTGCAGAATAACCGTCGTGCGCCAAACCGTTTATGAGGATCTTATGGCGCAGTACGAGAACCCCATCGAACACGCCTGCGATATGCGTGTGGGACAGGTTTTCATCGCCAACGGCTGGCAACGTCCCGAGGGGTTGTGCCTCAGCGCGTGGGAGTCGATGTCGGCCTTCGTGATGGCACTTGCTCACGGTGGCGAGAACTTATACGACGGATGGATGCGAAATCCTCGCTCGGCGATGATCTCGTGTAACGATGGATTCCGTCCCGTGAGTTTTCTTATCGAAGCACTCGACGAGGAGGCCGATTAGCTGCAAGTGAAGAGTAGGATTTTGTAATCCAAACTATTGAATTATGAACTATTACGACGAAAAAGACGATCGCCCCAAACTCTATGGAGGTGTAGCCGCCGCCGTATATGTGGTGTTGGTAGCAGCTGCTATGCTGCTCACCTACATCCCCATTACCATTGCCGAGATTCCTGAGATGATGGTAATCGAGATCGAGGAGATGGAGCCCGAGCCACCGCGTCCGGTCATCACGACCGAGGCTCCGCGCCACGAGCGCCTCTCCACCACCACGCAGAACTCGCAGCAGGTGAGTGGCACGGACCAGACTACGCAGACGGTCAATCGCCGCGCCATCTTCCAAAGTAACAAGGGTGGTGTGGATGAGCCTGAGGATTTGGGTAATCCCTACGCTCGCGAGGGCGACGAAAACCTCGCAAAAGGCGATGGCGGCGGTCTTAACCCCGTTGGTAACGACCAGCTCGACGAGGGCCTTCGCGGTCGCGGATTGGTGGGTAATCTGCCCGTACCCTCCTATCCGGGTAATGTGAGCGGCAAGATCGTTATTCGTGTTGCGGTCAATCAGCACGGTCAGGTAACCTCAGCTGCCTACGAGCCTCGTGGCTCAACCTCATCGGATGCGGCACTTATCGCCGCAGCTATCGAGGCGGCCAAGCGCGCCCGCTTCACCGAGAGCCGCAGCTTTGCGCAGGGCGGCACGATAACCTATAACTTCCGTTTGAACTAATGCCTATGAGAAGATTATTATTCACTCTGCTTCTATTGCTATGCTGCAGCGGCATTGCCTCGGCGCAGTCGCGTGGCCCGCGTATGTCGTTCGACCACTCGTCTTACGATTTTGGCGATGTGCAGCGTCGTGGTGGCGATCTGGTCAAGGAGTTCCGTTTTGTCAATGATGGCGACAAGCCGCTGGTGATTAAGAAGATCACCAAGTCGTGTTCGTGTATGACCGTCACCTACTCGCGTAAGCCGGTTATGCCGGGCGATAGGGCCGTCATCAAGATCAAGTATGAGCCCCATAAGGTCGAGCCTGGAATCTTCTATAAGGCCGTTCAGATCTACTCCAACGAGTCCAAGCAGCGCGTTCGCGTGCTGACCATTCAGGGTAACTCGATTGATCACAACAAGCAATACAGATAGTTTTTACCTTATATATAATATCTGTCGCTTAGCCCAGAAAACATAAAAATCCCCGCCTCCAGCAGGAAGCGGGGATTTCTATTTGTAGCTTTCTACTTATTTGGTAGCGCTCTCCAAACGCTTCATCATAGCGAACATAAACAACGCTGAGATCAAGCACAGAGCGATAAATACCGACCATACGATCCACAAAGGAATACCACCCCACAGCAGACCACCAACAGCCACAAGCATATTACCGATAGCGGTAGCCACAAACCAGCCACCCATCATCATACCCTTGAGCTTCGGGGGAGCAACCTTCGATACGAACGAAATACCCATCGGCGAGAGCAACAGCTCAGCGAAGGTCAAAACCAGATAGGTTGAGATCAACCAGTTAGCCGATACGAAAGTACCTGCCTCACCAGCAGCAGCCTGCTCGTCGGGAGTAAGAAGGCCCATCGAACCGAATGCCATCACAGCGAAACCAGCAGCTGCGATCAACATACCGTAAGCGATCTTGCGGGGAGCTGAGGGCTCCTTGCCCTTCTTGGCGAGCGAGCCGAAGATAGCCATTGATACGGGGGTCAAAGCAACCACATAGAAGGGGTTGAAGTGCTGGAAGATAGGAGCGCTTACGTCTACCGAACCCGATACGTTGAGGGCCTTGTAAACGAGGAATGCCACAGCAGCCAGAACCACTACCCACGATGCGATCTTACCGTTCTTGGTCTCGCTCTGGAATGCAGAGAATGCAGCATAAACAGCGATGATCACAACAACCAGATTCCATACGTTGAATGCCATACTCTGAACACCCTCCGAGGTCTTAGCGGTGAACTCGTCTGCGAAGTAGGTCAGTGCCAGACCATTCTGGTGGAATGCCATCCAGAAGAAGATCACAACGGCAAATACCAGACACAGAGCAACTACGCGAGCCTTGGTCTCGGCGGGAGAAAGCTCCTCCTCGGTCGAAACAGCACCAGCCTTGCGTGCGCCACCCTCGACGTGACGGAACGTAGGACGGAAGATGTAGTAGATAGCCATTGACACGATCAGCGAAGCGCAAGCCACAGCGAATGAGAAGTGGTAAGCGTCGTTCGATGTGTAACCCAGAGCGGTCTCAGCCCACTCCTTGATCTCAACGGCTGCGGTAGGTGCAAACAAGGCACCAATGTTGATAGCCATATAGAAGAGCGAGAATGCAGAGTCGCGCTTGTCGGCGTATTTGGGATCGTCGTAGAGATTACCCACCATAACCTGCAAGTTACCCTTGAAAAGACCCGTACCAACGCTGATCAGCAGCAGTGAGCCGAGCATAGCGATCATTGCCACAGTGTCGCCACCCAGGGGCACCGACAACAGCAGATAACCTGCGAACATAATCGTGATACCGATGGTTACCATACGGCCGAAACCGAACTTGTCGGCCAGAATACCACCGATCAGGGGCATAAAGTAAACCAATCCGAGGAAAGTAGAGTAGATTGAGCCTGCCACACCGGCGTCGAGGCCGAAGTTGGCACGAAGGAACAGGGCGAACACAGCTACCATCGTGTAGTAACCAAAGCGCTCACCTGTATTTGCCAACGCGAGGGCAAACAAACCTTTAGGATGACCTTTGAACATAAATTGATAGTTTTAAGTTATTAATTGTTGAACTTATATGTGCAAAATCGCTTTATTTGGGCAAATATACGGAAAAAATTGCATATATTTGTATAAGTATCTATCAAATTGTTGCTATGGAAAATGTGAAAACACTTTTACCTATGGTCGAGCGCGACGAGTGGCTGCATCCCGTTGCCGATCGAGTGGATGATCGTCATAACCGATACCTTAGTCGTATGAAGGCCATCGAGCAGCAGTCGGGCTCGCTTGTGGATTATGCCAACGGTTATCGCCATTACGGCTGGCAGTGGGACGACACGCTTCAGGGGTGGTGGCTGCGCGAGTGGTTGCCCGAGGCGTACGATGTCTTCGTCTTCGGCGACTTCAATTCGTGGCAACGCACGCAGCTGCGTATGGATAAGGGCTCGGATGGTGTTTGGTCGATTTTCCTGCCAGAGGCTATGTATGGACATCTGCTGACTCACGGCTCGCTATATAAGTTGCACGTTCACGGCGCCAATGGCTGGCACGACCGCATCCCCGCCTACGCTACGCGCGTGGTACAGGACGAGGAGTCGAAAAACTATACAGCCCAATTCTGGAATCCTGCGGAGCCCTACCTCTGGCAGCACGATGACTTCGAGGGTGCTCCCGCTAAGGATCTCTTGATTTACGAGGCCCACGTCGGTATGGCGCAGGAGGAGGCTAAGGTGGGTACTTACGACGAATTCACCGATCTGATTCTGCCCCGTATCAAGAAGGCTGGCTACAATGCCGTGCAACTGATGGCCATCGCTGAGCATCCCTATTACGGTTCGTTCGGATACCACGTCTCAAATTTCTTTGCCCCATCGTCGCGTTTCGGTACGCCCGAGCAGCTGAAGCGACTGATCGACACGGCGCACGGAATGGGTATCGCCGTTATTATGGATCTCGTTCACGCTCACTATGTTAAGAATCTCAACGAGGGTATTCTCGACCTCGATGGCTCGGGCCATCACTACTCAAAGAGGGGCGAGGCTGGCTACCAGAAGTATTGGGATTCGATGGTCTTCGACTACGGTAAGGGCGGTGTAGAGCATTTTCTGCTCTCGAATGTTAAGTATTGGCTCGACGAGTTCCACTTCGATGGTTTCCGTTTCGATGGCGTAACATCGATGCTCTACTACCATCGCGGCTACACCGACTTCGATACGCGCGAAAAATTCTTCGATGAGGGTGTCGATCTTGATGCCATAACCTATCTTACGCTGGCCAACCGACTCATCCACGATTTCCGTCCGCAGGCAGTAACTATCGCCGAGGATGTGAGCGGTATGCCCGGAATGTGTTGCGCGATAGACGATGGCGGTATCGGCTTCGACTACCGCCTGGGTATGGCTATCCCTGATTTCTGGATTCGTATGCTGAAGGATACGCCCGACGAGGATTGGAACATCTGGGAGATGTGGAGTATTATGACCAATCGCCTCCCCTCGGTACGCACCGTAGCCTACGCCGAGTCGCACGATCAGGCGCTGGTGGGCGATAAGACCATTGCCTTCCGTCTGCTCGATAAACTGATGTATGAGGGTATGGATCGCTCGTTCGAGAGTATTGAGATGGATCGTGGTATGGCCCTGCATAAGATGATACGCCTCTTCACCATCTCGACGGGTGGCGATGCCTACCTTAATTTTATGGGTAATGAGTTCGGCCACCCCGAGTGGATCGACTTCCCGCGCGAGGGTAACGGCTGGTCGTGCAACTATGCGCGCCGCCAGTGGTCGCTGCGCGATAACGGATTCCTGCGTTATGAGTTCTTGGCCGACTTCGACGAGGCGATGATTGAGCTTGTGAAGGAGCACGCTGTGATGTCGGACGGCTATCCCTACAACCTGCTGATGGACGAAGAGAACAAG
>JAZRQX010000029.1:0-80519 GCA_045650235.1 Alistipes sp.
CGATATGCCCGTATATAGACGCGCACAGATGGGTGTGGGTTATCTGGCGCAGGAGGCATCGGTATTCCGTCGCCTCAGCGTAGAGGACAACATTCGTGCCGTGCTGGAGATGACTTCATACAGCAAGGAGTATCAGCGCGAGCGCGTAGAGGCCCTAATCGAGGAGTTCCGTCTGCAGAAGGTGCGCAAGAGTCTGGGTATTCAGCTCTCCGGTGGCGAGCGTCGCCGTACGGAGATTGCCCGCGCGGTGGCCATCAACCCCGCGTTCATCCTCTTGGACGAGCCATTTGCGGCTGTGGACCCCATCGCTGTGGAGGATATTCAGAGTATTGTGGCAACACTGAAGAATAAGAATATCGGTGTGATCATCACCGACCACAATGTCGATGAAACGCTCGAGATTACCGACCGAACCTATCTGCTCTACGAGGGCAAGATCCTCAAAACGGGTACGGCTGAAGATTTGGCCAACGACGAGATGGTGCGTAAGGTATATCTTGGTAAGAACTTCGAGTTGCGCCGCCGCAAGAGTGCTACAATGGAGCGCATCGAGGCCGAGCAGGCCGCCGCAAAGATTGACGAATTAAATCAATTATAACCCTATATGGATAAATATGTCTCCGCAGGGAGTGTAAAAGGCATTATCACCCCTCCGAGTTCAAAAAGTTATGCGCAACGAGCTATCGCCCTCTCGCTTCTGGCCGAGGGTAGAAGCATCCTGCGCAACATCGAATTTTGTAAAGACACACGCTCAGCCGTGAGCTGCATCGAGGCTCTGGGAGCGAAGGTTGAGCAGTTAGACGAAAGTACACTTTCGATCGAGGGCGGACTCAACCCCACATCAAACACTCTACACGTCGGCGAGTCAGGCCTTGCTACTCGTCTTTTTACCCCTATCGCATCGCTTTGCCATCAGCCGATCACGATCCAGGGTGAGGGTACGCTTCTCTATCGTCCGATGGAGATGATGATCGAGCCGTTGCGTGGCCTGGGTGTTACAGTGCGTGATGGCGGTGGCTACCTTCCAATCGAGGTGCAAGGACCTATTCACGGTGGCGAGATCACGGTCGATGGTAGCGTTTCGTCGCAATTTATCACGGGACTTCTGTTGGCCCTTCCACTTGCCGAGCAGGATACAACGCTGCACGTCACGAAGGCCGTATCGACACCATATATTGATATGACCATCGACACGGCACGTCGTTTCGGTGTAGAGATTATGCACAACGAGGGCGACTACACCGAGTTCTTCATCGAGGGCGGCCAGAAGTACGAAGCCGTAGATCTTGAGATCGAGGGCGACTGGAGCGGAGCTGCCACGATGCTCGTTGCGGGAGCTATTGCAGGCGAGGTTACGGTGAGAAACATATCTACCCTATCGAAGCAGGCCGACACGGCCATCTGTCACGCATTGGAGCGCGCAGGTGCGGGAATAATCATCGAGCAAAATGCTATAACGGTGTCAAAGCGTCCGTTGCGAGCCTTCGAGTTCGATGCCACCAATGCCCCCGACCTCTTCCCCGCGCTGGCGGCTTTGGCTGCGGCGGCCGAGGGCGAGAGCGTGATCATCGGAACGGATCGTCTGCGCCATAAGGAGAGCGACCGCGCCGAGACCATTCGTCGCGAGTACGAGAAGATGGGTATCGAGGTAGATATCAGCGAAAAGAATATAATGCGTATCCGCGGAGGTGAGATTCGCCCGGCAACAACATTCAGCCACAACGACCACCGCATAGCGATGTCAATCGCGGCATCGGCTCTGCGTTGCGAAGGCGTGGTTACGATCGAGGCAGCCGAGTGCGTAGAGAAGAGCTACCCCACCTTCTTCGAGGATTTGGAATCAATAATTGTGCGATAATGAACTCTTGGGGAAACATATTCCGACTCACCATCTGGGGCGAGTCGCACGGAGCTGAGGTGGGTGTTAGCATCGATGGCGTACCGGCAGGCATAGCTCTCTCGGAGGAGGATTTCGTGGCCGATCTGGATCGTCGCCGCGCAGGTACTGCGGGCACCACCACTCGCAAGGAGAGCGATCAGCCGCACATCGTTTCGGGACTTTACAACGGCCACACTACAGGGTCGCCCCTGACCATCACTTTCCGCAACGAGAACACCCGCTCGGGCGATTATAGCAACCTTGTCCGTCATCCCCGTCCTTCGCACGCCGACTGGGTGGCGCAGAAGAAGTGGAACGGTTTCAACGATCCGCGTGGCGGAGGCCACTTCTCGGGCCGCATAACGCTCGGAATGGTCGTCGCAGGAGTTGTGGCGAAGAAGATTTTGGGAGATACGGTGAGTTTCTCAACCGAGATTACAGAGATTGGCGGCGAGCACAACAAAGATAATTTTGCAACTGTGATCGAGAACGCAAGGATGGATCAGGACTCGGTCGGAGGCGTTGTCGAGTGCCGCGTCGATGGCGTGGAGCCTGGCCTGGGAGAGCCATTCTTTGACTCGGCAGAGAGCCTTATGGCCCATCTGCTGTTTTCGGTGCCTGCGGTTAAGGGCGTGGAGTTCGGCGACGGATTTGCCTCGGCACGCGTTCGCGGATCTCAGAACAATGATCCTATAATCGATATGCAGGGACACACGGCTACCAACCACGCGGGAGGTATCGTCGGTGGCATCACCAACTCAAATCAGATTGTTGTTCGTGCAGCCGTAAAGCCTACGGCTTCGATTTCGCGCGAGCAACAGACGCTCAACATCGAGAGTGAAACGATCGAGCCGCTCATCATCAAGGGTCGCCACGATGTATGCATCACGTTGCGTGCCGCGGTTGTGGTGGAGGCTGCGGTAGCTATCGCATTGGCTGATCTTAAATTGCGCCGATAGATGAGACTGAGGCGAAGTGAGATAATTGCATACATCTGCAACAAAATCGAGGGGTTATACCCTGCAGATGAGGCTCGTACGCTGGCACGAATGGCGGCGGCGGAGCTGAGTGGCGAGGATGTTATGAGGTATCTGATCGAGCCCAACGAGGAGATTGAGATCGAGGGAGTGGAGTCGCTTGCGGAGGCTTTGGCATCTGGCCGACCGATACAATATATCGTAGGACATACGGAGTTTTGCGGCAACGAGTTCTTAGTCCGCGAGGGGGTGCTGATACCCCGTCCCGAGACCGAGGAGCTGGTGATGTGGGCCATAGAGAAGGCCCGGGCAGCAGAGTTCAAACAGCCGAGGATATTGGATGTGTGTACGGGAAGCGGTTGCATAGCTATCTCACTGAAACATTTGATCCCGACGGCCACGGTTGTAGCGATTGACCTATCGGACGAGGCACTTGCTGTGGCACGCGAGAACAGGGAACGTCAGGGTGTAGAGGTAGAGTTTATAAAGGATGATGCACTACGGGGGATGACGAGTATCGAAGGACTTACCTTCGATATTGTCGTATCTAATCCGCCCTATATTCCGTTCTCGGAGCAAGAGGTGATGCACATAAATGTTACACAGCACGAACCTCATATGGCGCTCTTTGTCGATGACAGCGATCCGCTCATTTTCTATCGCGAGATTGCACGATCTGCCCACAGAATGCTTCGCGAGGGAGGCTTTCTCCTATTTGAGATTCACGAGCGACTGGCTGATGAAACAATCGAGATGCTTCGCCGCGAAGGCTACCAAGATATTGAACTGAGAACAGATTTCCGTCAAAAACCCCGTATGATATGTTGCCAACCACGAAAAGAGTAAAACGCTCAAAGACAGCCGAGGAGGCTCTCGCATCGCTGATGCGTCTGTGTGCCCGTGCCGAGCGCTCGTCGGGCGATGCACGACGTCTGATGGCAACGTGGGGAGTGCCCGCGCAGGATCGGGAAGGCGTATTGCAACGGCTCATACGAGAGAAATTTATCGACGACGGGCGTTATGCCGAGGCCTTCGTGCGCGAAAAGGTAAACCTGAGTGGCTGGGGCGAATGGAAGATTCGCTCGGCGCTGAAGCGCAAGGGAGTAGCAGAGAATACTATCAATGCGGCTCTCTGCCAGCTCTCACCCGAACAGAGTGCCCAGCGACTGGCGGAGCGCCTGAAGCGCAAAATGCGAACAGTGAAATACTCCTCGGCATACGATCTTCGCACCAAACTTATCCGTTACGCGCTCTCACTCGGCTACGCGATGGACGAGGTGATGGACAATGTGGAGACAATCACACGAGAAATTAAAACCGAAGAAGAATGCGACAACTTTATATATTGATTTTTACGCTCTGCGCTGCATTTTCTGCAACGGCACAGAGCCTCAACCCTGCGGACTACGACTTTCCGCTTCGTGATGTGGCGGGTTACTACTCGGCCAACTTTGGCGAGATGCGCCCCAACCACTTCCACTCGGGAACGGATTTCAAGACCGATGGCGTGGAGGGCAAACCCGTTGTGGCTGTTGCCGACGGTTATGTGAGTCGCATCCTGCAATCGCCTTCGGGATACGGTCTGGCGCTATATGTCGTGCATCCCAACGGCACGACCTCGGTGTATGGCCACCTATCACGTTTTCGCAGCGATATTGCCGAGTATGTCAGGGCCGAGCGTCATCGTCTCAAGCAGAGTCGTGTGGATATCTACTGCAAGGCTGGTCAATTTACGGTAAAGCGAGGCGAGGAGATCGCCCGATCGGGAAATACGGGCTCGTCGCAGGGCCCGCATCTGCACTTCGAGATACGCGACTCGCGCACGGGCAAGACCTACAACATCATTCAACAGGGCATCGTTAAACCGAAGGATACCATCTCTCCCTACATTATGAAGGTGCACTACATAGAGGTGGATAGTGTTGGTGGAGTACCACTTAACAGCCGCCCCGAGACCTATGCAGTTCACAAGGCTGATGACACGACCTACCGTACAGCACAGAAGACACCCATCAAGGTGGGACGCAACGGCTATTTCGTGGTGGAGACATCGGACAGAAAGAACGATGTGGCGAATACCTACGGAGTCTATAATCTTGTGGAGAAGATCGACGGCAAGGCTGTGTTCGAGTATCGTAACGACGGTTTCACGTTCGATCTCTCGCGTTACTGCAACGCTGTATCATACTACCCCATCCAGCGCTCATCGCGCAACGAGGCTATGCGTACGGCGATGTTGCAGGGTGGTACGGACTACTTCTACCCTACGCTCGTCAATCTCGGCGTGGTTACGACTACCGAGGGTCAGACGCGCGAGGTGGAGTTCGTAATTACGGATGACTGTGGCAACACCTCAACGCTCCAGCTCCAGATCGAGGGTAAGCCCGACACGGAGTGCTTCAAGGGCGAGATCCCGCAGGGAGCGCACGTTGTGCATTACGATCAGGATTTCGTAGGTGGCGTAGATGACGCAGTGAATGTCGTGATTCGTAAAGGCTCGCTCTACGAGTCAATTGCGATGAAGATGGAGCGTAGCGATGTTGTGATCAAGGCTGACACCTCGGTAAAAGTCCTCTCACCCGCATACGCCATCCACGATGAGAATACCCCTTTGCAGACTGCTATCGGATTGGTATTCAAGGCAGAAGTAGAGAAGAACCTGCAGCCATACGCCACGTTGGCATCGGTTAGAAGCGATGGCCGCCTGAGCTACGTAGGAGGTCGCTACCGCAGCGGAAATATATCCGTTAGAACTTCGTCACTGGGCACATACTGCGTCGTGGCTGACAAGACAGCTCCCACGATTCGTCCGCAGTTTGAGTCGGGGCAGGATTGCCGATCGCGCAATGCGATTTCATTCCGCCTCGCAGATAACTTCTCGGGCGTGAGCTCATACGCGGCAACGATCGACGGGAAGTGGGTGGCGATAGATTATGCCCGCTCGCGCGCCACGATAAACCTCAAGGAGGAGGGCATTGGCGGAGGCGTGGAGCATACCATCGAGTTGACCGTAAAAGACTCTTGTGGCAACACTGCCTCGTGGCAGGGAACAATTGTAAGATAACTAATACCAAAGACTATGAAGCATACTCTCTTTTCTCTCGCACTTGCCCTGACTATTGTGTTAGGCATAACATCGTGCGAAAAGGCCGCGTTGGAGGGATCTGATCAGATCACCACTCCAGCCGACTACGTTAATCCATTGGTAGGAACGCTCTCCGAGTTCGCACTCTCAACGGGCAACACCTACCCCGCCATCGCCCGCCCCTGGGGAATGAACTTCTGGTCACCACAGACTGGCAAGATGGGTAATGGCTGGATGTATGTATATACCGACCACAAGATTCGCGGCTTCAAGCAGACACACCAGCCCAGCCCGTGGATCAACGACTATGGTCAGTTCTCGCTGATGCCCGTCGTGGGTGCGCCCGAATTCGACGAGGAGAAGCGCGCAAGCTGGTTCTCGCACAAGGCCGAGGAGGCGAAGGCATATTATTATAAAGTATATCTGGCCGAGCACGATGTTGTAGCGGAATTCACTCCGACAGATCGTGCCGCTCTGTTCCGCTTCACCTTCCCCTCATCGGATGAGTCGTACATCGTGGTGGATGCCTTCGACAAGGGTTCATATATCAAGATCGACAAGGAGAATAATCGCCTCATAGGCTACTCGACACGCAACAGCGGTGGCGTAGGCGAGAATTTCCGCAACTACTTCATCGTCGAGTTCGACAAGCCTCTGGAGTATGTTCACACCTTTGCCGACGGTCAGCTCCGCAACGCTACCGAGCAGCAGTCAAATCACGTAGGCGCAGTGGTAGGTTTTCGCACCAAGAAGGGCGAGCAGGTACACGCCCGCGTGGCATCGTCGTTTATCAGCCACGAGCAGGCTGCACAGAATCTGAAGGAGCTGGGCCGTGACTCACTGGAGGAGCTCAAGGAGAAGGGCCGCAAGGCGTGGAACGATGTCCTGGGTCGCATCGAGGTGAGCGGTGGCAATCTGGATCAGTATCGCACATTCTACTCGTGTCTGTATCGCGCAACTCTCTTCCCGCAGAAGCACTACGAGATTGACGCCAACGGCGAGGTGGTACACTACAGCCCCCACAACGGCAACGTCGAGAAGGGTTACTTCTACACGGGAACGGGATTTTGGGATACGTTCCGCTCGTTGTTCCCGTTGCTGAATTTGCTCTACGCCGAGGAGAATCAAAAGATGCAGGAGGGTTTTGTGAATGTATATAAGGAGAGCGGCTTCTTCCCCGAGTGGTCGAGTCCGGGCCACAGAGGATGTATGGTGGGTAACAACTCAGCTTCGGTCCTGGCCGATGCATACCTCAAGGGAGTGAAGGTCGAGGATGTAGAGACGCTCTTCGAGGGTCTTGTTCACGGCTCGGAGAATGTCCACCCCACCGTATCTTCGACAGGTCGCTTGGGCCACGAGTATTACAACACGCTGGGATATGTTCCCTACAACGTGGGCATTAACGAGAATGCCGCACGCACGCTCGAGTACGCCTACAACGACTGGTGCATCTACCGTATGGCCAAAGAGCTGGGCAAACCGCAGGAGGTTGTCGATCTCTATGCCAAGCGCGCGATGAACTATCGTAATCTGTTCGACCGAGAGACTCGCCTTATGCGCGGAAGAAATGAGGATGGCTCGTTCCAGACACCATTCTCGCCGCTGAAGTGGGGCGACGCCTTCACCGAGGGTAACAGCTGGCACTACACCTGGTCGGTATTCCACGATCCGCAGGGATTGATCGATCTGATGGGTGGCGATGAGGGCTTCGTCGAGATGCTCGACTCGGTATTCACTGTACCCCCTGTATATGACGACAGCTACTACGGATTCCCCATCCACGAGATCACCGAGATGACCGTAATGAACACCGGTAACTACGCTCACGGCAATCAGCCAGCGCAACATATGATCTACCTCTACAACTACGCCGGCCAGCCCTGGAAGGCTCAATATTGGGTGCGCGAGGTGATGAACCGCTTCTACTCAGCTACGCCCGACGGCTATTGCGGCGACGAGGATAATGGTCAGACCTCGGCGTGGTATGTCTTCTCGGCGCTGGGATTCTACCCCGTATGTCCGGGTACGGATCAGTATGTGATGGGCGCACCGCTCTTCAAGCGCGCCGTGATCCACCTCGAGAATGGCAACGACTTCGTGATCGAGGCTCCCGACAACAATGGCGAGAACATCTACATCAAGTCGGCAACGCTCAACGGCGAGAAGATAGACAAGAACTACCTCACGCACAGCGATATTCTGGCGGGCGGTAAGCTATCGATTAAGATGAATGACAAGCCCAACACAAAGCGCGGAACTAAGGCTGAGGATCGTCCCTACTCATTCTCAACGCAGGAGTAACAAATAATAGCAACATAGAACAGTACAGGCTGCCCCGCACGGGGGTAGCCTGTTTTGTTTTGTGAGGTTATGTATCAGGTCAAACGTATGAATCGCGAGACTAAGAAAAACACTTACGGGAGATTTCTCTCCCGTAAGCTCATTAAAAATACCAAATTACTATTTACCGCTTCACAGCGTCTTATTACCGCTTCGCAGCGTCTTTATTTCCGAAAAACCATTTAAATTTTCCTAAAAAAATTGCAACTAATGTCGCACGAATTGAATATAGAGAACAAAGGGAACCAACAAAATTCCCTATAGCATTAACAATTTAATCACAAGTAGTCTGATTAGATTTTCGAGTTAAACCTTCGATCCGCTTACCACCACTTGCCGAAAAGCAACCGTTTAACTCTATAAAAAAAGAAACGTGAGTCAGCCTACACCTTGACGGGACGACCAAGTACCCACACACACATAAGCACAACCCACGCCATAGCGGCGAGGGCATTTTTCGTGCCTATTGCTTGTGTGTAATAAATTTGGTCGTTTTACAAGGTTAGCAATAGCTCTAAATGCCTTCTTAATATAAACATTGAATATCTATTCGATATTCATTGCAAATTTAATACAAATTTTACCATTTATGCAATTTTTTTCTACATTTTTCTTTCATCCACAAAAAAAAATCGGGTGCCAACCCGAAGGCCAGCACCCGAGATATTGTTAGCTGTGAATGGCTACTTAAACAACATAGGAGCAAACTCCGAGAGGTAGATTCGCCAGTTACGCCAGATGTGGCCCTCGCCGCTCTCACGATAGGTGTAGGGGAACTTGATCGAATCCATATACTTCATCATATCGAGGTTGCGCTGATAGAGGAAGTCGGTCGTACCGCAAGCGATCCAATAGAGCTTGAAGCCATTGTCGCGCTGAGCCTTCAGAGTGTTCTGAACAGCCTCGTCCTCCAGATTACCTGCTGCTGCAGAGAACAGACCAACGTAGTCGAAGGTGTTGGGATAGGTACGAGAGATGTTGTAAGAGTGGCCGCCACCCATCGAAAGACCAGCGATAGCGCGAGCGCTCTTCTGCTTGATTACGCGGTAGTTGCTCTCAACGAACTTGATAACGTCGCCGAATGACTGCTCAAAAGATGCAGCGGGACGAGCCTGATTGCCGCTCATACGCATCGAGGGCTGATTCATACCACCAGCAGCCTCACCTACGGCAGCAGTCTGCCAAGCGTTACCGTTGGTCATAACTACCAACATAGGCTTCGCCTTGCCCTGTGCGATAAGGTTGTCGAGGATCTGCGAGGTGCGGCCCAAAGTCATCCAAGCCTCCTCGTCGCCACCGGCACCGTGCAACAGATAGAGCACGGGGTACTCCTGTGAAGACTTCTCATAACCTGCGGGGGTGTAAACCGTAATACGGCGCTTGGTCTGCAGCGTGGGGCTGTCGTACCAAGTCTTGGTTACGCTACCGTGAGGAACATCATTTACGCTGTACAGATCACCACGATCACCGCCGATGATGAAGATGTTGAACGATGAAGCTACATCGCGGCAGATGAATACGTTAGAGGGGTCGCAGATGCGAACGCCATCAACTACGAAGTTGTAGTTGTAGAGCTCCGAACGCAACACGGGTGAGGTGTACTCCCATACGCCATCGGCGTTGCGTACCATCTCGGTATTCTCAACGGGAGTGCCATCGGGGGTGAGGAAGTTACCGGCTACGGTTACCTTCTTGGCCTCGGGTGCTGACAGACGCAGCGTCACGCTGTTGTTCTCGTTGATCTGGGGAGAGACAACCTGAGCACGGCTACCCAATGCCTCCTGCGCCGATGCGCCAACGTAGATGCAAGCAGCAACTACGAGTAAAAATAGTTTCTTCATAATGAATAAAATTTAAGGTTCAAAAAATTTCCAATCAAAGTTAAAATATATAATTGTAAATTGCAAATCCGACAGCAAAAAAAGAACTTTCATTGGAACATTAGAGCTATTGCACCCTACTATGCAGGGCCGAGGTTTGGAAAATTGCGATATTGACTATACCTTTGCCAGAGTTTAACCAGAGTCAGTCGCGGGCTCGCATAACTGAAATTGATATGAAACACGCTTATGTTTTCCCCGGCCAGGGAGCACAGTTCTCGGGTATGGGAAAAGATCTTTACGAAAACAACCCCTCGGCGAAGGCACTCTTCGACAAGGCCAACGAGATTCTCGGATTCAACATCACCGAGATAATGTTCGAGGGTACAGCCGACGAGCTCAAGCAGACAAAGGTAACTCAGCCCGCCGTATTCCTTCACTCGGTTGTTCTGGCTGCCGTGCTTGGCATCAAGCCCGATGCTGTTGCAGGACACTCGCTCGGCGAGTTCTCGGCCCTGGTTGCTGCTGGCGCTCTCTCGTTTGAGGATGGACTGCGTCTGGTATCGAAGCGCGCAATGGCGATGCAGAAGTGCTGCGAAAGCGTTCCGGGCGGTATGGCCGCAATTCTCGGATTGGACGATGAGAGCATCGAGCAGGTGTGCGAGAAGACCGATGGTGTAGTGGTAGCAGCAAACTACAACTGCCCCGGACAGCTCGTTATCTCAGGCTCAAACGAAGCCGTCGATGCAGCTTGTGCAGCGCTTAAGGAGGCTGGCGCACGTCGTGCTATGCGTCTGCCCGTAGGTGGTGCATTCCACTCACCGCTGATGGAGCCCGCACGCGCCGAGCTTGAGCAGGCTATCGCCGAGGTGGAGTTCCACACTCCCGTATGCCCTATCTATCAGAACGTAGATGCTGCTCCGCAGACCGATCCCGAGCAGATCAAGGCAAACCTTATCGCTCAGCTCACCTCGCCCGTGCGTTGGACGCAGATCGTGAAGAATATGATTGCAGATGGTGTGGAGGAGTTCACCGAGTTAGGCCCCGGTAATGTCCTTCAGGGACTCATCAAGAAGGCCGATGCAAATGCTGTAGCTGAGTCGAAGGCGACGATGTAGTACAATCATACCATAATATTATAAAGACTGACACCTTTTGGGGATGTCAGTCTTTTTTGTTTGCAGCTTCACAGCGCTATATTTTTGAGATCAGTAAGGACTGAGAAAGATGAACATATGTAGCCATTATTATATTTTTTATCTAAATAATTAAAAAACATTTGCATCTCGATATGTTTTTATTTATATTTGTGAAATAATGAACCTAATCTTAAACAAGCTAAATATTATGTCATCACTAACAGAATTTTTTAACATACAACCAAACGACAACCTAAAGGGTATCACTCACAAAAACAACATCATAAAGCGCAACATCATCGCTTATATGGCCGTTAATGGCGAGTGCACCCTCTCGGAGCTTACCAAGGAGTTGCACATCAGTGTGCCGACCATCACCAAGTTGGTGCAGGAGCTCATCGAGGAGAACATCGTGAACGATCTGGGTAAGGTCGAGACCCCGGGTGGCCGCCGCCCCAATGTATTCGGCTTGGCAAACTCTGCAATTTACTTCGCTGGCGTGAACGTAGGTCGTGATAATATGACATACGTCATCACCGACCTGCAGAACAACATCATCAAGGAGGTTATCGACACATCATTCGAGTTGCAGAACCGCCCGCAGTGTCTGGAAAAGATCTGCTCGAATATCGAGACCTTCATCAACGAATGTGGTATCGACCGCGCGAAGATTCTCGGTCTGGGTGTATCGATCGTAGGTCGTGTGAATCCCGAGACTGGACGCAGCTATATGTACTTCACCTCGAACGAGGAGTCGTTGCGCGACATTATCGAGAAGCGCGTCAATATCCGCGTACTGCTCGAGAACGACACCCGCGCACGTTGTTACGCCGAGTATAACTTCGGCCGTTCGAAGGATGAGAGCGATGTGATTTATCTCCACCTGGGACGTGGTGTGGCTATCGGAATCGTTATCGACGGCAAGCTCTACTACGGTAAGAATGGTTTTGCGGGCGAGTTCGGACATATCCCCTTCTTTGACAACGAGACCATCTGCGCCTGCGGTAAGAAGGGTTGTTTGGAGACCGAGGTGTCGGGTATCGCCATCGAGGAGAAGATCATCAAACTCATCAAGAGTGGCGTGAACACCATCCTGCGCGAGAAGTACGACCGTGGCGAGCGCATTCATATCGACGACATCATCGCTGCGGCACAGAACGTCGACAACCTCTCTATCGAGCTTATCGAGGAGGTGGGCGAGAAGCTGGGTAAGGCAGTCGCTTTCCTTATCAACACGTCCAACCCCGAGACGGTAATCGTTGGCGGAAACCTTGCTGCGGCTGGCGACTACATTATGCTTCCGCTCAAGTCATCGACCAACAAATATTCGCTCAACCTTGTGTATAAGGACACCAAGTTCCGCCAGTCGAAGATGGGCGAGAATGCCAATGCGTGGGGCGTGGCGATGCTTATCCACAATAAGATTATTGGCCTGTAACACACTTTGACGAGGTGAATATCGAAGGTACGATATGCCGTCTGCGGGCACTTGAGCCCGAGGATATTGAGCCGATGTATGGCTGGGAGAACGACACCGAGGTGTGGCGCGTGAGCGGTAGCGTGGCGCCCTTCTCGCGTAATGTTCTGCGACGGCTGATTGACGAACAGCAGTTCGACATCTATACCACGCGTCAGATGCGGCTCGTAATCGAGTGCGCAACATCGGGCCAGGCTGTCGGGGCGGTTGATTTATTCGAGTTCGACCCACAACACAGGCGTGCTGGCGTGGGGATAATCGTAGCTCCACCCTATCGCAAAATGGGCTTTGCGCTCGACGCGCTAAATAGTGTTGAACGATATGCACGCGAGTTTCTACAACTGCATCAGCTATGGTGCAGCGCAGGGGCAGACAACGAGGCAAGCCTTGCGCTTTTCGCCAAAGCAGGATATACCGAGTGCGGTCGCCGACGCGAATGGATACTCTCGGTGGATGGCGCTACGGATGAGGTTTTGATGCAGAAGATATTAAGGTAAACATAAAATAAAGAGGTCGATTATTTCGACCTCTTTATTATTTTGGCACCCATATCAGGCCACTCGTTGTAGAATCTCTCGACGTATGCCTTCTCCTGTTCGGTACAGCCGACCATAAGTTTCATCTCGGCATCGCCTCGATCCAAATCAACCGTGCAGATTACGGCATCGAGTCCTATCGCAGGATCACTTCCAAGCCATACATCGACACCCTCGCCATCGTTGGAGGTTGTTCCATCCAGATATCCATAATCGAGCGTATAGACAATCTCCGGAAATCGCGGATGATGCGACCCTCGTGGGCGGTCGATTACGATACGATTTCGCTCAAGCAACGCCTCAAGCCTCAACCAGAATATATCATTATTACTCATTGTCAATCTGCGTTTTATTATCAATTAACTCCTCACCTGCTTCATCCTCTAAATCAATTTCAGCCGTTAGGCGTGATGAGAGGCGTTTTGTGGTCGGTAATCCCAATTTACGCAATCTTTCACCCACGCGAGCGATATTATCGTTACCCGTATGCAGACGCTTGTAGGCTTCGTCATATCGTGTCTGAGCCTGCTGAAGGCTTACGCCAACGCCCTCCAGCGATGAGGTAAAGGCAACAAGCTGCTCGTAGAGCTTAACGCCCAACTTAACGATATTCTCACGATTCTTGTTCTGGTCCTCACGTCGCCACAGATCATCGACAATCTTCAGCAGAGCGAAGAGATTGGTAGGTGACGATACAACCACTTTCTTCTCATAGGCATCGTGCCAGATGGCGCTATCCTCCTTAAGTGCATCGAGGAAGGCGGGTTCGTTGGGGACAAACATAATCACAAAATCGGGCGACTGCATCAGTCGATGGTAGCTCTTCGACGAGAGCTCCTTGACATGCTGACGCACCGAAGCGACGTGTGCCGCCATAGCCGCGCGACGTTCAGCCTCGCTCTCGGCCGAGACGTAATTGACGTATGCCGTAAGCGACACCTTTGAGTCGATGACGATACTCTTCTCACCCGGCAGGTACAGCACCACGTCGGGGCGAAGGTTGTTGCCCGCCTCGTCTTTCACATTGAGCTGCGTTTTGTAGTGTATGCCTCGAATAAGGTTCGACTTCTCGAGGATGGTCTCCAAAATCATCTCACCCCAATCGCCCTGCACCTTCGAATTTCCCTTCAGTGCGTTGGTCAAATTGGTAGTTTCGGTTGTAATACGAGCATTGAGTTCCATCAGTCGCTGAAGTTCATTCTTAAGCGCTCCCGTCTGCTCGTTCTGGTGAGAGTAGATACTCTCGACACGCGTACGAAACTCAGCTATGTTATCCTTGAAAGGCTTGAGAATCAAATCCATCGACTCACGATTCTCCTCCTTAAATCGGCGACTCTGCTCACCCAGCACATCACCCGCCAAAGCCTTAAACTGCTCTCGCACGCTACGCTCCAAATCCTGCTGCTGGCGCTCGCGCTCCTCAGCCGAACGACGCTCGGCTGCGAGGTCGGCCTCGGCCTTCACGCGGGCCATCTGCTCCGCCTCACGCTGGCGACGAAACTGATCGGCGGTGTTCTGCGCCTCGGCTATGCGATTATCGGCCGCCACAAGTTCTTCCGAGAGCTCGTTGAGGCGTTGCTGTTGCAAGGCAATATCGCGATTACGACCGACAAGTAAAGTCACAAGGACAGCACACGCGACCAAAAGCAGGGCAATGATTATGTAGGTTATCTCCATTTTCTTCCATTTTAATTAAAAACAAAGATAACGACTTTCCCGACAAAACGCAACCCCGTAAAAATAAAAAAACGAAGAGTGCTCCCGATAAAGCACTCCCCGCCACATAACAATAACTATACTTTAGAACATATATGAGGCTCCGACGTAGAAATTACGATTGTTGATCTTATTGTCCGAGTCCTGCGCGATGTTGATCAGGCCCCAATCATACCCCACATAGATGCGGTAGTGGTCGAACATTGCAACTCCCGCACGCAGGCCAACACCGAAATCGAAACGTTTGAGGCGCTCATCGGAGAAGGTATCGGGCTTGGTCGAAGTCGACCCGACCGTAACTTTATCAGTACCAAACAATCCCATAGCCACATAAGGGCCAAACGAACCGAAGATGCCTACATTGCCACCACCGAAATCGTAGCGATAGCCGATGTGGATGGGCAACTCGAGGTAGTAGGGACGAACGGTGCTTTTGGCACTCTCCTCGCCCACCGTTGTATCAATCTTCGCACCCTTCGACGAGAGCAGGAGTTCGCCATCGAAATAGAAGCCATCGTAGATAAACGGAGCTGGCATCTCCATACGGAAACCTGCTCGGAAGCCGACACGCATATCGGGATTGAACGAGAGGTCGTTAAGCTCCATAGCGAAATTGCTGGCATTCATCGCTCCCGTAATACCATAGCGCAGCCCTTGCGCCGAAAGAGCCGATGCAAGCAGGAGTGAAACCGATAATAATGGTAAAAACTTTTTCATAATCTGTGTGTGTTTTAATCGTACACCCAGAGCAATACAAAAAATATGCGAGAGCCGTAGCTCCCGCATATTTTTTCTTTAACCGACTTAAGTTTAGTCGCTTTAGAACATATACGACGTTCCGATGAAGAAGTTTGAAAGACGGCACTTCACGCTATCACCCAGGTCGGCATCCGTTTTGGCCAGATTGAGCAGGCTATGCTCATAGCCCAGATAGAACTGCCACTGATTCCACATCTCGACGCCGAGTTTGTAGTTCAGTCCAAAATCAAATCGTTTCATACTATCACCAAACACATCGGTCTTAACCTTCGTGCCTCCCTCCTTGGCTACATCCTTACCAAGAACGCCCAAGCCGAAGTATGGACCGAGGCCGGCGATCATCGAAATATCATTCGTGATAGGCAGACGATAGCCGATATTAAGGGGAATCTCCAAAAAGCCTAAATTGGTGTGCGAGCCAGAGTAGCTGCCGCCCTTAAGATTATAAACCAATGCGCCATCGGCAAAAAAACCATCCATAAGGTAATCGGAGAGATCCATCTCGGTCTTTATACCAGCCTGAAAACCGATATAACCATCGGATGAGATTCCAATACCCAGCGCTTTTGCTTTCTCCCACGAGAAATTTATAGCTCCCACAGCGCCCCAGCGCAGATCTTGAGCCGATACATTGAAGGCCATTACAACGGCCACAAATGCAAGAATAATTCGTTTCATAAATCAAAAGATTTTAATTTCTTAGTGCAAATATAATTTTTTCTGCGCTATTAGCAAAATAGAAGTAGGTTTATGCCACTTTGCGGCTAAAAAAATGCTTAATTATTCTTACCTTTGCGAAAATAAAAATATGGAACTATGACACGAATTATATCTCCCTCGATGTTGTCGGCCGATTTCGGCAACCTCGAACGCGACACTCAGATGATTGACCGCAGTGCAGCGGAGTGGGTACACATCGACGTAATGGATGGTGTATTTGTACCCAACATCTCGTTCGGCTTCCCCGTGATGAAGCCCATCCGCAAGGCTACGTCAAAGGTTCTCGACGTACATCTGATGATTGTCGAGCCCGAGAAGTATGTAAAGCGATTCGTTGAAGCTGGTGCCGACTACGTTACCTTCCACTACGAGGCAACCGAGAATATCGACCTCTGCATCGACGAGATTCGCAATGCTGGTGCGAAAGTGGGCATCTCGATCAAACCCAAAACGGAGGTTGCGGTGCTGAAGGAGCTGCTCCACAAGGTCGATATGGTACTCATTATGAGCGTCGAGCCGGGCTTCGGAGGACAGTCGTTCATCGAAGGTTCACTCGACAAGATCAGCGAGCTGAAGGCTCTGCGCGAGCAGATGGGACTCGACTTCTTGATCGAGGTCGATGGCGGCATCTCGGCAAAGAATGCTGGCGAGTTGTTCGCTGCGGGCGCTGAGGCTCTGGTTGCAGGCAGTGCCGTATTTGGAGCTGCCGATCCCGAGCAGGAGATTGTAAAGATGTTGGAGGCATAAGATGATTTCACTCGATAACTTAACCGTCAGCTACGGCGGCTGGACACTATTCGACCAGATCTCTTTTCTCATCAACGAGAAGGATCGCATCGGTCTGGTGGGTAAGAACGGAGCGGGCAAGACCACCCTGCTGCGCATAATCATCGGCGAACAGCAACCCACCGAAGGTGCCGTTACGATCAACGGCGAGTGCACGATTGGATACCTGCCACAGCAGATGCGCGTGGCCGACACCACTACACTCAAAGCCGAGACCGAGAAGGCCTTTGACGAGGTGTTGCGTCTGGAGGCAGAGATTGGCGAACTAACGGCCGAGATAGCTACCCGCACCGACTACGAATCGGAGGAGTACGAAGCGTTGCTGCATCGTCTGAACGATGCACAGGACCGCTATCATATCTTGGGTGGTGACACACGCGAGGCCGATATCGAAAAGACACTCATCGGATTAGGATTCAAGCGCACAGACTTCGACCGTCCCACGAGCGAGTTCTCGGGCGGATGGCGTATGCGTATCGAGCTGGCGAAGTTGCTTCTGCGCCGTCCCTCGATATTCCTTCTGGATGAGCCTACCAACCACCTCGACATCGAGAGTATTCAGTGGTTGGAGGAGTACCTGCGTAACTACAACGGAGCTGTGCTGCTTATCTCGCACGACCGCGCCTTTTTGGATAATGTAACGACACGAACTGTCGAGCTCTCGCTCGGACACATATACGATTACAAGGTACCCTACTCGAAATATGTCGAGCTACGAGCCGAGCGCCGGGCCCAGCAGATGGCTGCATACGAGAATCAGCAGCGAATGATCGAGAAGACCGAGGAGTTTATCGAGAAGTTCCGCTACAAGCCCACCAAGAGTAATCAAGTGCAGTCGCGCATCAAGCAGTTGGAGCGACTGGAGCGCATCGAGGTCGATGAGGAGGATCTGGCAACACTCAACATCAAGTTCCCGCCCGCACCTCGCTCGGGCCAGATTGTGGCCGAGATCAAGGAGGTGGGCAAGGCCTTCGGCCAGAAGCGTATCTTCTCCGACTTTACCTTCACTCTGGAGCGAGGACAGAAGATTGCCCTGGTCGGCCGTAATGGTGAGGGTAAGACCACGATGGCACGTATGCTTATCGGCGAATTGGAGCAAACCGAGGGCGAGATCAAGCTCGGAGCAAATGTAAACATAGGCTACTACGCCCAGAATCAGGATGATCTGATGGATGGCGAATTCACAGTTTTCGACACATTGGATCGCGTGGCCGTTGGCGACATTCGCACGCGACTGAGAGATATTTTGGGTGCGTTCCTGTTCCGAGGCGAGGATATCGACAAGAAGGTAAAGGTGCTCTCGGGTGGCGAGCGAAGCCGCTTGGCAATGGCCCGTCTGATGCTGGAGCCATACAACTTGCTGGTGCTCGATGAGCCTACGAACCATATGGATATGCGCTCGAAGGACATTTTGAAGCGAGCGATTCAGAAGTACGACGGCACGGTGGTACTGGTATCCCACGACCGAGATTTCCTCGATGGCATTGTCGACAGAGTCTATGAGTTCCGCGATGGTGGCGTGAAGGAGTACCTGGGAGGAATCTACTACTTCCTCGAGAAGCGCAAGGTGGAGTCGTTGCAGGAGATCGAGCGCAAGGACACGCCCTCAGCATCCGCCGCCCCGAAGGAGACATCGACGGGAAAACTATCCTACGAGCAGCGCAAGGAGCAGGAGAAACTGCTGCGTAAGTTGCGTAAAGCGGTTGAGACAATCGAGGCCGATTTGGCCGACATCGAGAGCCAGATTGCAGCCTATGACGAAAAGTTCGCTGCGGCTACGGAGTACAATGAGGCCGACTACACCGCATATAACGACCTGAAGGCGCAGTACGACAGACAGATGCACGAATGGGAGAAGGCATCGTATGAATTGGAAATAACTGAAAATCAATAATAAAATGGCAAACGATTTAGTTTTTGGCATTCGCCCTGTGGCCGAGGCCATCCAGACCGGCAAGCAAATTGAGAAACTATACATCCGCAAAGGTGCCGAGGGACAGCTTATGACCGAGTTGCGCGACCTGGCCTTCCGCCATCGCATCCGCGTGCAGGAGGTGCCCGTCGAGAAGCTCAACCGCCTCACGCGACTCAACCATCAGGGTGTGGTGGCGCAGATCGCGCCGATCGAGTATGTCGAGCTGAGCGATATTCTGGAGCGCGTTCCCGAGGATGAGACACCGCTGATTATGCTCTTCGACGGCGTTACGGACGTGCGCAACTTCGGTGCTATCGCCCGCTCGGCCGAGTGTGCAGGAGCGCACGGGCTGATCACCCCGCTTAAGAACTCAGCCCCCGTAAATTCGGAGGCAATGCGTTCGTCGGCAGGTGCGCTGAGCCGCATTCCCGTATGCCGAGTTGGCTCTATCCGCAACACTATCAAGGCCCTGCAGGCCGAGGGATTTCAGGCTGTGGCAGCAACCGAGAAGAGCCGCAAGCTCATCTACGATGCCGACTTCCGCAAGCCGACGGTGATTATTATGGGTGCCGAGGATACAGGTATCTCGAAGGAGGTACTCAAGCTCTGTGACGAGCAGTTGGCAATACCCTTGATCGGTGCCATTGAGTCGCTCAACGTATCGGCAGCTGCGGCTGTGATGCTCTTCGAGGTTGTGCGTCAACGCATCGGTTAGGATGAAGTGTGTAATTCAGCACCCTACGCTTGGCCCCGTAACCCTTAGCTCAACGCGCCGATCGACGAGAATAGCCATCTCCGTTCGACCTTCGGGAGAGGTGCGACTCTCATTCCCGCCCTACATATCGCAACGCAGAGCACTCGCCTTCCTGGATAGCAAAGCCGAGTGGGTACGCTCGTCGCAAGCGAAGTATGCCGAGCGAGCCGTAACGCCCCTGAGCCGAGATGAGATAGAGCGGCTGGGAAAAGAGGCAAAGGCGACGCTACCCAATCGCGTAAAGGAGCTGGCCGAGCTGCACGGACTGCGATATGGGCGCGTTACGATACGTTGCACGCGCTCGAAGTGGGGATCGTGTACGGCAAAGGGGAATCTGTCGTTGTCACTCTTTCTGATGACTCTGCCCGAGCATCTGCGTGACTACATTCTATTGCACGAATTGGCACACACGGTGCATCTGAACCATTCGAGAGAGTTCCACGCGCTGGTCGATCGGCTGACAGGCGGACGCGAGAAAGAGTTGGCAAAAGAGTTGCGAAAATATTCAATACGATAGAATGAAAAGACCGCCCGAGTGCGGTTTTTTCGTTTTAATCGCTATCTTTGTATAAAGGAACAAAAGAATGAATCGGCTGATAGAGATATTTTCGGAGTTGGGCAGGCGGCTTGTCGGCTTTGGCAGCGATGAGCCCACGCGCAAGGTGATAGCCGAGGCTATGGCCGAGAACGAATGGTTCTCAGCCGAGGATATTATGATGGCCGTCGATGCCATTCGCCAAGAGTTTCTCGACGAGAAGAGACTCCGTCACTGGGCCGGGCATTACACTGCGGCGGAGCAACGTCGGGTGGCGATAATTATGGCGGGTAACATTCCGCTTGTGGGATTTTTCGACCTGCTGTGCGCCGTTATCGTGGGGCACAGGGTGGCAATAAAGCCATCGAGCAAGGATCGGGTGCTGATGAATTTCGTCGTCGAGGAGCTACGAGCCATCGAGGCAGAGATTGCCATCGAGCAGTACGATCCAGAGGCCGAATACGATATGGTAATCGCCACGGGCGGTGATGAGGCGGCTCTCCACTTCAGCCGTCGCTACGCCCACTGCCCCACCCTGATTCGTGGCTCGCGCCACTCGGTGGCCGTTTTGGCGGGGGATGAGAGCGAGGAGGAGATCGAGGCTCTGCAACGCGACATTTTCTCATACAATGGACTCGGCTGCCGTAGCATATCGCTTATAATGCTTCCACGCGGGGCAGAGCTTATGATTCGTCCGCCGAAGATGAATCGGATGTATCGCGGCAACTATCGGCACACACGGGCGATGATGGCCCTTACGGGGCAGGCGTTCAAGGATCTGGGCGAGTGCATAGCGATGGAGCAAAGGGAGTTCCCGCAACAGATCAGTTGTGTAAACTACTGCTACTACGACTCCCTGCAGGAGGTGGAGCAGTGGCTGCAGGCGATGGATGAGAAGATACAGTGTGTGGTAACGCGAGCCATCGACCACAAGCGTGCGGTCGGTTTTGGACGTGCACAGTATCCAACGCTATGGGATTATGCCGATGGAGTGGATGTAATGAAATTTTTAACAACCTAACGATATGAAGATTTACGACTTTGACAAACCCGTCGATCGTCGCGGATCGCACTGCGTGAAGTACGACGCTCTGCAGGAGTTTTTCGGGCAGACCGACCTGCTGCCTATGTGGGTGGCAGATATGGATTTCGAGACGCCTGACTTTATAATCGAGGCTCTTCGCAAGCGTCTCGACCACGCTGTAATGGGCTACCCGATTCAGTACGATGGCTACTGGCAGAGCATCATCGACTGGATTCGTGAGCGTCACGGCTGGGTGGTAGAGCGTGAGTGGATGCGCTACATCCCCGGCATTGTGAAGGGTATTGCGATGGTTATCAACGCTCTGACAGAGAAGGGCGACAAGGTTATCATCCAGCCTCCCGTATATCATCCCTTCCGTCTTGTGCCCGAGCATAGCGGCCGCAAGGTGGTGATGAATCCGCTACGCCGAGTGGGTGATCGCTATGAGATGGATTTCGAGCAACTGGAGTCGGTAATTGACGAAAAATGTAAGATCCTTATCCTCGCCAACCCCCACAACCCCATCGGCATTGCGTGGGACAAGGCTACGCTTGAGCGATTGGCAGAGATTGCCGCTGAGAATAATCTTGTCGTAATCTCAGATGAGATCCACTGCGATATGGCGCTCTACGGGAACAAACATCTTCCCTTTGCATCGGTATCGGAGAAGGCTGCCAAGTGTAGTATCACCTTCGGAGCCCCGTCGAAGACCTTTAACATAGCGGGTATCGTAAGCTCATACGCCATCATTCCCGACGCTGAGCTACGCGAGCGATTCTTCTCGTGGCTCGAAGCTGGCGAGATGGATATGGCTACGATTTTTGCAATGACAGCTACCGAGGCGGCATTCACCAAAGGTAACGAGTGGCGAGAGCAAATGCTATCTTACATCGAGCGTAATATCGACTTTGTCGATCAATTCCTCAAGGAGAATATCCCCGCCGTTCGCGCCATCAAGCCCGAGGCCTCGTTCCTCGTATGGCTCGACCTGTCGGGATTGGGACTTGAGCATCAGCAAGTGATCGATATGATCGTCAAGGAGGCGAAGCTGGCGGTAAACGACGGTGCGATGTTCGGCCCTGGTGGCGAGCAGCACGTTCGCCTTAACGTCGGCACGCAGCGCGCGGTGCTGGAGCAGGCCCTGCAACAACTTAAAATGGCTATTGATAAACTGAAATAGATATGATTTACAGATTCCGTATGCTCACGGACGAGAACGACCACTTCGTCCGCGACTTCGAGGCGGCAGCCGACTCGACGCTGCTCGACTTGCACGAGTTCATCATCCAAATGCTCGATTACGACCCCTGTATGGCTTCGTTCTTTACGGCCGATGACCGTTGGGAAAAGCTGCAGGAGTACACCTATATGGATATGGATGGCGGTATGGGCGATGGCGGCAGCGGTATGCCCAAGCCGATGGCGACGGCACGCCTGTGCGATGTATTGCACTACGTTCACGACCGTCTGATCTATGTCTTCGACCCCTTCACCGAGCGCGCCTATTTCATCGAGGTGATCGAGGCTAAGGAGGAGCAGAAGGGTATGACCTACCCTCGTCTGCAGTTCGAGCACTCGCCCGCACCCGATCAGTACGATCCCGAGGCGAGCGAACATAGCGGCTCGATTTTCGAGGAGATGATGGGCGAATTTGGCGAGTTCGACGGCGACGACTCATACGACGATGAGTACTAAGACGCTCATAGTCATAGTAGGTCCTACGGGGTCAGGCAAAACCGACCTCTCAATTGCTGTGGCCGAGCATTACGCCTGCCCGATCATATCGACCGACTCGCGTCAATTCTATCGCGGCATACCCATCGGCACGGCACGGCCTACCACAGAGGAGCTTGCTCGGGCTGAGCACCATTTCATAGCGTCACATTCGTTAGAGGAGGATTTTAACTGCGGAGCGTACGAGCAAGCGGCACTCAAGAGACTCGAGGAGCTCTTCGCCAAACACGATCAGGTCGTGGCCGTAGGTGGCTCGGGGCTATATGTGAAGGCTCTGTGTGAGGGTATGGACTCTATGCCCGAGGTCGATGCGGCTTTAAGGGAAGAGCTGTCGCAGCGATTGCAGACGGAAGGCCTGGAGGCTTTGTGTGAGCAGTTGCGTGAGCTTGATCCCGTCTTCTATGAGGTGGTGGATCGCAAGAATCCCGCCCGCGTAGTCAGGGCTTTGGAGGTCTGCATCGCAACAGGACAACCCTACTCCTCGCTACGCACGGGTGTGCGACACGAACGACCATTCAACATTGTAAAGATCGGTACTACGATGGATCGAGAGGTGCTGTATGAGCGAATTGATCGCCGTGTGGATATGATGATTGAGGCGGGGTTGGAGCAGGAGGCTCTATCGGTATATCCCCTGCGACACTGCAACTCTTTGCAGACGGTGGGTTACCGCGAGATGTTCGACTACTTCGATGGCAAGATCTCGCGCGACGAGGCTATCGAACTTATCAAACGTAACTCGCGCCGCTATGCCAAACGACAACTCACTTGGTTTGGTCGAGATGAGCAGATTGAGTGGTTTTTGCCATCGGAGCGTGAGAAGATTCTGGAATATATAGATTCAAAGGTTTGCACTTTGAAATAATTTTGCTACTTTTGTCGCGTCTTACCTCTAAGGTTTAACGGTTGCTCGAATGGTGGAATAGGTAGACACGCCGGACTTAAAATCCTGTGGCCAGTAATGGCCGTGCCGGTTCGATCCCGGCTTCGAGTACCAAAAGTGCTGATTATCATATTGATAATCAGCACTTTTTTTATTATCAAATCTTCTCCTGCAGGAATTCAGCTAACTTTCTGACGGCCCGTCCGCGATGTGAGATGGCGTTCTTCTCCTCGCCACTCATCTCGGCAAAAGTTCTATCTCCCCCCTCGGGGAAAAACAGCGGATCGTAACCAAAACCACCCTCACCGTGCTGCTCGGCAGCAATAGCGCCACGAACAACACCCTCGAAGAGATACTCCTTGCCATCAAGAATCAGCGCTACGGCCGTACGGAACTGCGCTGCGCGATTCTCAACACCACTCATTCGCTCCAGCAAAAGACGCTTATTAGCCTCATCATCGTGACCGTCGGTCGCATAACGCGCCGAGCGGACTCCCGGCTCGCCACCCAGAGCATCGACCTCCAAGCCCGTATCATCGGCAAAACAATCGAGTCCCGTGCGAGCGTAGATATAACGTGCCTTGGCCAAGGCATTACCCTCGAGCGTAGGCTCATTCTCGGGAATATCCTCCGTGATGCCGCATTCGCGTAGCGACACGATATCAAAACTGTTGCCCACTAACTGACGTACCTCGTTGAGCTTATGGGCATTATTTGTTGCAAAAACTATCTTCATATCAATTATTTATTCCACTTAAAACGATCAACAATAGCCGCCAAAGCTCCATCACCCGTTACGTTACAAGCCGTTCCGAAGCTATCCATAGCAATATATAGCGAGATCATCAGCGCTTGATCCTCGGCTGTAAAACCCAACATCGAAGCCAGCACGCCCAACGCCGCCATAATAGCACCTCCGGGCACACCCGCCGCCGCCACCATCGTGATGCCAAGCATACAGATAAAGCCAAAGAACATTCCAAAGTCGTAGTCAATACCCTGCATCAACATCAGCGCCAAAGAGCAAGCAACGATCTTGAGCATACTGCCCGACATATGAATCGTAGCACACAGAGGAATGACAAAACCCGACACCTCGTCGCTAACGCCCATCTTACGCGTCTGTGCCAGCGTCACGGGGATCGTAGCGGCCGATGACTGCGTTCCGAGGGCGGTAAAATAGGCCGGCAACATTGTAGCAAGCATCTTAAACGGATTACGTTTGGCCACTGAGCCCGAAACCACATAGAGCAGAATCAACCACGCTATATGCAACACGAAGATTACACCAATAATCTTGATAAATACACCGATGACGTACATCACCTCACCGGCAGCCGTCATATCAAGGAAGATACCGAAGATATAGAGTGGTAGCAAGGGGATAATGACCGACTCGATGGTCATCGTAACCAGATCACCAAACTCCTTGGCTACGCCGCGCAGCGTATCGCCACTCTTCATATAGGCCAGTCCCAAGCCCAGCATAAAGGCCAGCACGAGGGCCGTCATAACACTCATCAAAGGAGCTATCTCGATGGTAAAGTATGGGGTAAGTTTCACCGTCTCGGCAGTATCGAGAGCAATGCGCGAATCAATCATATGAGGGAACGTCAGCGCTCCGGTAAAGTATGCAGCCAAGCCCGCTATGACGGTAGAACCATAAGCCAACGCAACCGTCAAAAGCAACATACGTCCCGCACCACGGCCGATATCGGCAATGGCAGGAGTAACCATACCAACGATAATTAGCGGAATCAAGAATCCCAACAGCTGACTGAATACAGAGTTAAAAGTAAGGAACGTGCGCACCGTCCAATCGGGTAAGATTCCTCCAAAAGCCACGCCCAATGCGATGGCTATGATGATTCGTGGCAGAAGGCCAAGTTTTATCTTTTTCAACTTTATCTGGTTTAATCTGTTTTACAACTTCTCAGCCTCAAGCTCCTGAAGGCGCAGATCGGCCGCTATCTTATCGATGATGGTCTTAACTACGGTGTCAATCTCCGAGCCGTCAGAGTAGTCGGCCGAGCATACAAAATTGACACGGTTGTCGCGTATCAGAGTATTCATCTCCTTGCGCTTACCCTTATCATCGGGGTTATACACAGCAATCGAGTGACCACCGTAGTTCTTCACAAGTCGCATACAGGGGATGTCGGTCATTCCGTCGCCAACGTAGATCATACGGCTGAATGGCACAGGACGACGGCTCTCCTCCATATATTCGTTCACCTTGCGTGTGTCATATACCGACTCAACGCCCTTATTGATCTTGAAGATGAACTGCGTCTTGTTGGTATAATTGACCGCAACGGCCGGCCAATATGCGATGCCATCGACATTATAGAGGAACGAGCAGGCATAGATATGCTTGAACTCGTGGGCGATTGACGTACCCTCAATGATCTCCTTCATACCCGACGAATTGACATAGTGCAGAAGACGAATACCACGCTCCTTGGCGTAGGCATTCATTCGGGGAAACCACTCCTCCACACCGTTGTAGTAGCGGATATTGCGGCCCGAGACCTGAAACGCCTCACGACGAAGCGAGAGACCCTTGCTCTGCGCCTCCTGAATCATTCGTGCCATATATGCCAGAACGGGATCAGCATCCTGAGTCTCGGCCAAAACATTGGCTTCGCTCCAGAACTCCTTGTTACTCTTGCCCACCGCAGGAATAAAGTCGTACTCCTGCATATTACCGGGAGCAAGCGTGCCGTCGAAATCGTATATGAGTGCTACGGTGTACTCCATAATGTTATAACATTTGCAAATTTAACAAATATACGATTTTTTTATGACAATCCCATATACACAGCTAAAAAAAGAGGCTGCTCAAAGATTTGGCAGCCTCAAATATTGAATTTACATCAGATTACTTGCTCCTGATATACTCGTCAATAGCCTTTGCCGCACGACGACCTGCGCCCATCGCCAGAATAACTGTCGCGGCACCCGTAACGGCATCACCTCCTGCGAAAACACCCTCACGCGTAGTTGCTCCGCTCTCATCGGCTACGATGCAGCCTCGGCGGTTGGTCTCGAGCCCCTTGGTAGTGCTCTTGAGCAGAGGATTGGGCGAAGTTCCCAATGCCATAATCACAACATCGCAAGGTATCTCAAAATCCGACCCCTGCTTCACTATGGGAGAACGACGGCCACTCTCATCGGGCTCGCCAAGCTCCATCTCGACACAGCTCAGGCCCGTAACCCAGCCCTGCTCGTTGCCCACGACACGCGTAGGATTGGTCAACATACGGAAATCGATGCCCTCCTCTTTAGCGTGGTGCACCTCCTCGCGACGTGCGGGGAGCTCAGCCTCCGAACGACGATAGATGATTGTAGCCTCTGCGCCCAGACGCTTGGCCGTACGAACAGCATCCATAGCAACATTTCCGCCACCCACAACAGCCACACGCTTGCCGACATAGATCGGTGTGTCGTACTCATCGTCGTAGGCACGCATCAGGTTGGCGCGTGTGAGAAACTCATTGGCCGACACTACGCCATTCAGATTCTCGCCCTCGATACCCATAAATCGGGGCAGACCAGCTCCCGAACCGATAAAGACAGCCGAGAAACCCTCGCGGTCGAGCAGATCGTCAATCGTGATGGTACGACCAACGATAACGTCGGTCTCGAACTTAACGCCTACACGACTCAGATCCTCAATCTCACGAGCCACGATCTTCTGCTTGGGTAGTCGAAACTCAGGAATACCATAGACCAGCACACCGCCCAGCTTATGCAGTGCTTCGAACACCGTAACATCGTAACCCATCTTGGCCAAGTCGAACGCACAGGCCAGTCCCGACGGGCCACTACCGATAACGGCAACACGCTTGCCATTAGGGGTGATCTCCACCGCTCCTTTACCTCCATTCTCCAGGCTCCAATCGCCCACAAAACGCTCCAGCTTGCCTATAGCCACCGGCTCGCCTTTGATTCCCAGGATGCACGAACCCTCACACTGCGTCTCCTGCGGGCATACACGACCACAGACGCTCGGTAGTGAACTATCCTCGGCGATGATGGCCGAAGCCTTGGCGATGTCGCCTTCAGCCAAAGAGTGGATAAAGGCGGGGATATTGATATTTACGGGGCACGCCGCAACGCAGCGCGGATTCTTACAATTCAAACAACGTGAGGCCTCCAACTGAGCCTCCTCGGCATTGTAGCCATAGCACACCTCTTCAAAGTTGGTGGCGCGCACAGCGGGATCCTGCTCGCGTACGCTTACACGGGGAATTTTATTTGCCATAGCTTTAGAAACAATTACAGTGGTGATTATGTTTTTCTGTTGCCTCGCCCTCCTGACGGCGATACATAGCCTGACGGCGCATAGCCTCATCGAAATCGACCTTGTGGCCATCAAACTCGGGGCCATCGACACAAGTGAAGAAGGTCTTGCCATCAACACTTACGCGGCACGCACCGCACATTCCCGTGCCATCGACCATAAGGGCGTTAAGCGACACGGTCGTCGGCAACGAGTATTCGCGCGTGGTAAGCGTAACAAACTTCATCATAATCATCGGGCCGATAGCTACGCACTCATCGTACGACTTTCCCTCGTTATCAATCAGATCCTTAATCTTGGCCGTTACCATACCCTTGAATCCTGCCGAGCCATCATCGGTAGCAATGTAGAGATTCTCGGCCACAGCCTCCATCTCCGAGGTATAAATCAACATCGATGCTGTTTTGGCTCCGATAATCACATCCACCTTGCAGCCGTGCTCCGAGAGCCACTTCACCTGCGGATAGACGGGCGCTGTACCAACACCTCCTGCTACGAAGAGGTAACGACGCGAACGAAGCTCCTCGTCCGAGAGGTGAATAAACTCCGAAGGATTACCCAGAGGGCCTGCGAAGTCGGCAATCGAATCGCCAACCTCGAGCACACACAACTTGCGTGTCGAAACACCGATGGTTTGAATAACGATGGTTACCGTACCATCCGTTTTATCATAATCGGCAATGGTCAGAGGCACACGCTCGCCAGTCTCGTCCACGCGGACGATAACAAACTGACCGGGCAGGGCACTCTGTGCCACACGTGGAGCCTCGATGCGCAGCAGATAGATATTATCAGCAAGCGCTCTCTTTTCTACAATTTTAAACATAAGCATTTGGAGCTATCTAAAGCTCTAAGATTTCCTAACTAACTATCCTAACTTGTCATTTACAATCTAATCAATCACGATAGCCGTAACCCTTATCGAGTGCATCGGGCGGGCTGGATCGTTGGTAATAATTTTTAAGCGATCAACCCACAAACCATAGTCGCAAGCGGCGGTATTGAGCGTCAATGTAAGCGATTTTCTTTCGCCTGCTTTCACTCTGTCACCCACCTTCAGCGAGCACCCAAGCGCACCATTCTGCCACTCTACAGCTCTGATTATCAGATCAGTTTCGCCATCATTCGAAAGCTCTACGGTGGCATCCGTTACGGTTTTTCCGTGTTTTACATCGCCAAATTTAATAATTTTTTTTGATATATCGCTATTTGGCACCATAATATCATCGGGAGCAGCATCGAACTTGTCAATCGCAACGGCACTTGTAGTAAAGAGAGAGCGGGCCGTTCGGCCATTCACGACAACATCCAGTACATCGTTCAATGTTCCATATCTATCGCTCGACTGCGCAACGGCATATGCCACGTCGAACTCACCCTTCTGTCCAGCCTTCATAACCGCAGGAGCGCCAATCGTAAGCAGACCACTCGACTCCTTAGGCTGCATCTTAAAGGTTGCATCGCGCGACGAGGTGTTTATCCACCCTATCGGCTCGCTCACGCGTTCGCCACGACCGACGTAGGCAAAGGTTACGAAATTAGACGATAGCCTCACTCCTCCGCCCATATCGAAGGGGTAGAGCTCCTCGACACTCTTCTTGCGCGGAATTACGTTACCCTGCAGCGTCAGCGCCACGGGCGACGACGATAGCGAGGTGAGGATCGAAACACCTTTTACAAAGCGACCGGGACGACTCATCGGGTCGAACTTCACCTTGATGGTCCCCTTCTCGCCCGCCATAACGGGTTTGCGCGAGTAGGTGGGCGTGGTACAGCCGCAGCCCGTAGTCACATCGAGGATAACAACGGGCTTCCCGCTCTTGTTGGTAAAAGTGAACGTATGCTCGACGCTGCCGCCATCCTCGCGAATATCGCCGAAGTTCCAATCGCTACTATCGAAGACAATGGCAGGCTGTGTCTGGGCCTGAACAAACACAGAAAACAGCAGAAAAATAGCTGCCATCGCTATTTTATAATATGGTATATTCCTCATAACGGGTACAAAATTACATTTTTTTTGAAATTTTTCATCATTTTTCTTGCACAATAAAAAAAAGCGCCTTATATTTGCACTCGCAAAACGAAAGGTAAACGTTCTGTGACAAACGCCTGAATAGCTCAGTTGGTTAGAGCACATGACTGTTAATCATGGGGTCCTAGGTTCAAGTCCTTGTTCAGGCGCACGGCGTGAGACAATGTCAAACGCCACTTTCGGGAGTTTAGCTCAGCTGGTTCAGAGCATCTGCCTTACAAGCAGAGGGTCGGCGGTTCGAATCCGTCAACTCCCACAAACCAAACAAGCAAAAAGATGTTGAGAAATCAGCATCTTTTTTTGTTTTGTATGGCATAGCCAAACTTGTTTGGATATGCAATGTAAAACAAGAAAATGACGAGTCATCGTCTTTTGCGCGTGTAGGTTTGTATGGCCCCGCGGGAGCGCAACGGAAAGGCGTTAAGCGGAGCAGACTTTAGTCTGCGCAGTAGCCAATCCCAACCCCCATTAAAGAAACGCTCCAAAAGAGAAAAAGATTGCGTGGCAAACGTAAAAATGAGTGAAAAATTTGTTTATTCCGATTTTTACGCTACCTTTGCACTCGCAATTACGACAGAGGGAGTTTAGCTCAGCTGGTTCAGAGCATCTGCCTTACAAGCAGAGGGTCGGCGGTTCGAATCCGTCAACTCCCACAAACCAAACGAGCAAAAAGATGTTGAAAGATCAACATCTTTTTTGTTTTATATAGTATAGCCAAACTTGTTTGGATGTTGCAATATAAAACAAAAAAATGACGAGTCATCGTCTTTTGCGCGTGCTGGTTTGTATGGCCCCGCGGGAGCGCAACGGAAAGGCGTTAAGCGGAGCAGACTTTAGTCTGCGCAGTAGCCAATCCGTCAAAAATAAAAGGAAAGCAGTCTAAGAGACTACTTTCCTTTTATAATGTCATTCCGTGCACCTCCAGCAACTTATCGCACATCGCCTCCCACGAAAAACGCTTTCGCTCCTCAGCAAAATTTGCTCTGAAGGCCGAAAGTCTATCTCCATCGTATATCGTACGCAATGCCTTCTCAATATCTTCTGCCGCAGGCTCACACACCAAGCCAACACGCCCATCGGGCACAATCTCAGGCAGGCCGCCTACGCGTGTAACGATCATCGGCAACGAGAAGTTGTATGCAATCTGAGTAACACCGCTCTGCGTGGCCGTACGATATGGCAAAACAAGACAATCCGCCGCTGAGAAGTAGTATCGTACGTCCTCATCGGGGACAAAACGATCGTGCAACACCACCCTATCGCGCTGCCCCAGACGATCGATCAATTCGATATATTTCTCGCGCGAGGCGTAGAATTCGCCTGCGATAAGCAATTTTCTTCCGTCGGGCATCCATCGAGCCCACGCCTCCAAAAGCAAATCCAAGCCCTTATAATCGCGTATAAGGCCGAAAAAGAGGGTATATTTCACATTTGGATCGAGACCCATCTTCGCACAAGCCTTATCACGCGCAGCAGCATTGCCGAAATTCTCAAACATAGGATGGGGCGAAAAGATGGCTGGTGCTTGCGTGTAGGCCTTCAGCTCGCCGTGCACCTGCTCCGACATATAGACAAAGCCATCTACCGCACCAAGGTAATAACGATTGAAAGGACGATCAATGATATGATGTTCGTGAGGCTCTACGTTATCAATCTGGCAAATCACCTTCGTCACACCATTCTGTCGTGCTATACGCGCCACCGTACCGAAACAGGGAGCCATAAATGGCGTCCAGTACTTCATCAAGATAATATCAGGTCTCTCACGCTTTAAGCGGAGTCCCAACGCAACCCAATTCGCAGGATTGACGGTACTCATTACACGCTCGATATGCAGATCTTCGGGCGGTGGAGTATCGACAAACTGCGTCTTACCCGGGAAGAGTAGCCCGGGATACTGAACCGTAAAGGTATAGATACGCACCTCGTGACCACGACGCTGATACTCGCGCGCCATAGTCTGCATTATAGAGGCCAATCCGCCTCGATAGGGATGAGCCGGTCCGAGAAGTGTTATCTTCATCTATTTCTTGATATTACGTTTATTCAACTCGGCCTGATATGCTCGCGCATTGCGCAGATGCTCCGAGTAGGTCTTGGCGAAGTTATGGTATCCGTCGAACGTGGGTCGAGCACAGAAGAATACATAGTCGTGCTTCTCGAAGTTCAGCACAGCATCAATAGCCTCCACGCTCGGCATACATATCGGCGAAGGGGGAAGGCCACGATTGATGTAGGTATTATAGGGTGAAGGTGTCTTCAGGTGGCGATTGAGAATTCGGCGCAGACCGAAATCCTGCATCGCATACTTAATCGTAGGATCGGCCTGAAGAGGCATACCCGTGCGCAGACGATTCATATAGACACCAGCCACGCGCGGCATCTCGTCGACCTTGCAAGTCTCCTCATAGACGATAGAGGCCAGCGTTGCCACCTCCACACGATCCAGGCCCGAACGTTCGCGCTTCTTGTCGCGGTCGCCCTCCCAGAAACGCTTATATTCGCGATACATACGATCGACAAATTCGCGCGGTGTAACGGTCCAATAGAACTCGTAGGTATTGGGCAAGAAGATCGAGAACATCGTAAGCGGCGAATCAAATCCGAGTTCCTTGGCCAATGCCTTATCGGTAAACACCTCTACCAACTCCACCGAGTCGGCCTCCAGCTGCGGAGCAAGTTTTCCAGCGAGCTGTGCGGGAATCTTCACATTATTCATCGTGACATTGACGGGAGTCTGCAGACCGAGCTTAATCATTCTCACAATCTCGATTACGTTCATACCATCCTCCACAATATAGTGGCCCTTCTTATATGACTCCTTGAGGTTTAGTCGCTCGGCATAGATATCAAATGCCAGGTGGTGTTTAATCGATGGTTTGAGCGAGTCGAGCAACGCCTCGTACGACGTGTCGCGGCCTACGAACAGCTCCTTCTGTCCAAGAACGGCATTGCCCTTGAACGAGATTACGCCCCACACAGCCACCGCTGCACCAAGCACTACGCCCACTACAAATGTCCATATCAAAATCTTTTTCATCGTCGTTGTCGTTTAATTTTTACAAATATACTATTTACACGCCAAACTGCAAAATGAAAAAAATCTCTTTTTTCGGTGCGACTTTTTGTTAGTTATTAAAAAATTTCTACCTTTGTGCCCGGGTAAGTCTTATACGACCAGCTCCTACAGAATCCCCCAGGTGTGGAAGCAAGCAAGGGTATGTGGTTGTAGCGGTGCGATATGAGTAGCTTACCCTTTTTTTGTGGCTTCGCCAAATCTTCAAAATTATTAATAACTACCACCCCAATAATCAAATATACATTTTAACCGAGAGAAATTGTAAAAATTACACCATCCCGCTTGTAATATCAATAATTATATGTATCTTTGGATGGGAAGTTATTTACAATCTTAAAAGTATACTACTATGATTGGCAAAGTTAAGTGGTTCGACAGCAAGAAGGGTTACGGCTTTATTCTGCAGCAGGATGGCAGCGAGATTTTCGTTCACTACACGGGAATCGTGGCCGAAGGGTTCAAGGCTCTGACCGAGGGTCAGAATGTCGAATTTGAAATAGGAAGTAGCGATAAGGGCCAGCAGGCAATCGGTGTTACGGTGATCAAGAAATAGGAGTCTAACGATTTAATAGGAAAGGGGATGTTCAACAAGTTGTGTTGCGACATCCCCTTTCCCTTTTTCTTGGAGTTGTATAGCAAGAGCTATTTTGAGGCTGGTCGCAGGCTGAAAGTCCGCAGCATACTTGACGTATGTGAGGAACTTGAAGCCAAGCCAGACGCCAAAAGAGCCTTGTTAGACAACTTCATTATTTCTGAAATTTCATCGTAAACTTACGCAACCACCGCATCACTGGCCCCGCAACCAACTGACAGATTGGAATAAATAGGATAAACCACCAATCGGGCACACGGCATCGACGACCTCTAAACATCGCCTTCAGGCCGCGACGAGCACAACTATCTGGAGTCATTAGGATTCCTGTCTTGACGCCAAAACGCTGCAAATCTTTCGACAAGCCGTAGAGATCAGTCGCAATACCCGCAGGGCAGATTGCCGTAACAGAGACTCCCCTATCCTGCACCTCCTTCGAGAATGCCACCGAAAAACTCTTCAGATAGGCTTTGCTGGCGCTATAAATCGCAAGGCCGGGGTACGGCATCCATATCGAATAAGAGGACATATTGAGGATGCGCCCTCCACCACGCTCAATCATATCGGCGGCGTAGAGTCGGCAGCAGAGTGTCGAAGTTATATCGTGCAGAAAGATGATTCGCTGCACTCGCTCGATGGGTGTTTGTAGCAGATCGCAGAATGAGAAGATTCCTGCGTTATTAATCAGCACATCGACCTTGATACCCTCCGCCTCGGTCCACGCAAAGAGCTCCTCTGCAGCTGTCGGGGTGGCCAGATCCTTCACAAGCACACGCACCCATACCGAAGAGTTTGCCTGCTGCACCTGCGCAGCAGCCACTAACAACTCCTCCTCGCCCGATGCTACCATCAACACGTTGTAACCCAATGCAGCCAACTGCCCAGCATAACAACGGCCGATACCCTTCGACGCGCCCGTAACAAGTGCCGTTCGTGATCCCGCTATAACCTCACCCAAACGCATTACAAGCCCAACTCTTTACGGACAACCTTCGGAAGGTTATCGCAGTGGTGACAACACTTCATATCGACCGAGTACATTCGTGCAATGCAGTAATCCTTATGGTCGCAACCCGAGCGGGTCGTAATATCGCCCTTCATCATCTTATTCACGAATGCGGGGTCATTAATGAGCGCACGCGCCATCTGCACCATCTCGAAACCCTCGTCCAGAACGCGCTCGATACCCTCGCGCGAAACCAATCCACCAACATATACCAACGGGCCCTTGAGCGCAGCGCGGAATTTCTTCGCATTATCCAAGAAGAAACACTCCTCGAAGTCGTACTGTTTGATCATCCACTGACCAAACGACGACACCACAATCTTCTGCAACCACTCATTCCAGCCCATATAATATCCCATTGTCTTGGTGGGAATACGGCCACGCATTACGGCCATCGGAGCACGCGACACGAAGCCCGACGAAAGCACAATACCGTGAACACCAAAGCGCTCGATCTGCTTGGCAATCTCGATAGACTCGGGGATTTGGATACCCCCCTTGAAACCGTCCTCCATATTGTGTTTAACCAAAACGGCCATATTAAACCTCGCCGCCTGCTCCATAACCTGCTCCAGACACATATTCATAAAGCGCATACGATTCTCCAACGAGCCGCCAAACTCATCGTGGCGACGGTTGGTCCAAGGCGAGAGAAACTGTGAGATTAGGTAGCCGTGACCGGCGTGTACCTCAACGCTATCGAAACCCGCCTCGTGAGCAGTCTTTACGGCACGACCGAAATCCTTGGCCATCGTCTCCAACTCCTTAGCCTTTAGACGGCGGTGGAACGTGGGCGAATAGAGATTAAATCCGTTAGATGCCGATACTGGAAAACAACCAGCCGTCTCCCAGTGAGTCATATTACCGCAGTGACCAATCTGAATACCCACTGCCGCACCCTCCTTATGCACCGCATCGGTAATATCGCGCAGCTGCGGCACAATCTCATCGCGCAACCAGAGCTGCGAATTGAACGACACTCCGCTACGATTGACCGACGCGTAGGCCAATGTAGTCATACCTACACCACCGCGAGCAACGCTGACGTGGTAGTTCTTCAGCGCCTCGGTAGGACCGAAATCCTTACCCATAGACTCGAATGCCGCCGAGCGAATCGTACGGTTACGGAGCGTAATGGGGCCCAATTTATAGGGGGTAAAGAGTATTGAATCTTTAGTATCTTTCATTTTAAGTTGTTTTCTAATATATAAAAGGTATGATGCGCTTGCGCTTAAGAGCTGTGAACTCCTCGCCGAACTCCTTTTCGTAGCGCTTATACAGCGAAGCCGAGCGGGGTGCAAGATTTGCGAATGTCCACAACACGAACACCACTCCTGCCCACGACCACGATGCAATTGCAAAGCCCGTCCACTCGACCAATTCGCCAAAGTAGTTGGCCGACGAGACGTAGCGGAACATTCCGCCGCGAGGGATATAGTGGCGTGTGTCATCCTCCTTGCGCAGATGGCGGATGATGTAATCGGCCTGCCAATTGATAAACATTCCGGCGAAGAATATTGCAGCACCTATATATATAAATGGTTTAGAGAGCCAATCGGCATAATAATCCGTCGGAGCAAGATAGAAAATCCAACCGCCCTGCATCAGAGCGTTAAGCGTATTAAATACGAATCCCAGGGCCACTATTCCGAGCGGCATCTTCGACTTTCCTCGCATCAGCATCGGAAATATAAACGAGCGCTGGAAATAGTGAAGTTGGAACAGAGAGAAGAGTACCAACGGCACCACATCCCACTGCCTTTCCGACATTGCCCACAGTACACACATCGCCACGAACACGGGCGACTCCATCACAACCCACCCCACCTTATTCGGAACGGGAGGGCCATATCGGCGGTCGAACAGATAACCGTAGCCTGCCTCGAAGAAGTGCAACGCCACGAAGACGAACAGGGCCACAACGGCCATAATCCACAGGAATGTGTTGTATGTTGCGAGCAGATTCTCCATAAACGTGCAAAAAGTATCAACGAATGCAAAGTTACGAAAATTTGCCCACATTTGTTCGGCTACGGCCTATTTTTTACCTTTTGGACAGAGATAGTGGTCAAATAGGACAAAAAAAAGAGGTTGCCCAAACTTATTTGTTTGGGCAACCTCTACAATTTTCTTGGAGTTGTATTACAACAAAATTATTTTACGAATGCAGCATTCTGCAAGTAAGCAGCACTCTTAGCTACACCCTCCCACATCGTTGCGATACGAGCCGCGGGATCCTCATCCTTAGGACCGCGAGGCATCTCCTGCTCAACTACGAAATCGCTGTAACCGTTAGCATAGAACTGATTGAAGATAGCCTCGAAATCGATCTTGCCGCTCTCGCCGATTACCAAATCATCCTTGATGTGGAGCATCTTAATACGCTCAGGATACTTCTTCAGGTAAGCAACGGGATCCTTACCGCCCTGGGTAGTCCAGTATACGTCCATCTGGAAGAATACTGACTCGGGATCGGTGTTCTCGATCATATACTCCCACTTTACCTGACCGTCAACAACCTCATACTCGAAAGCGTGGTTGTGGTACCCGAGCTTCAGACCGTACTCCTTTGCCAAAGCACCAACCTTGTTGAAGTAGTCGCAAACAGCCTTCAAATCCTCAATGGTCTCACCGAGCTTGAAGCTGGGGATAACGCAATACTTAGCGCCCATCACGTTCAGGCCCTTGAATACCTCACGCCACTGCTCCATAATCTCAGCCTCCTTCTCAGGATCCATAGCGATTGAGTGGTGGGTAGAAACAATCTTCAAACCGTGCTTGTCGCACAAAGCCTTGAACTCTGCTGCGGGCAGACCGAAGCACTCGGGGCTACGCAGAGTCTCAACTACGTTGTAACCAGCGGCAGCAACCTTTGCAAGCGATGCATCAACATCCTTCATATCGCGGTTAACAGAGTAGAGCTGCAAACCAATCTGCTTGGGTGCGGGGGTGCAACCCGTTGCCATTGAAAGTGCTGCAAGAGCAACAACTACAAAAGAAAAAATCTTCTTCATAAGCATTAAAATTTAGGGTTAATGTAAAATAAGGTTTTTGAATATCTCTTCGTTTTTTACATCATAGCATCGGCCAGAGCCTCCAGCGCAGGCATATCCGAGGTCTTCATTCGTGAGCGGATAGTAACCATCGGCTCAACGATCTCCACCTGCTTCATCTGCTCCAGCATCGAACGCATCACGCGACCGGCACAAGGTGCCCACGAGCCATTCTCAATGATTCCGACCTTGCGGTTCTGGTATGACTTGATCTGCAAGTGGTGCAGGAAGTCGTGCATTATGGGGAATACGCCACCATCATACGACGCAGCAGCCACAATCAGGCGGTCCATACGGAATGCATCCTCGATAGCCTCGGCCATATCGTCGCGGCTAAGGTCTGCAACAGCAACCTTACCAGCACCACGCTCACGCAACATATCGGCAATCTTATGCGCTACGGCAGCCGTTCCGCCGTGAATCGAAGCGTAGGCAACAAGCACACCCTTAGTCTCAACATCGTATCGGCTCCAGGTGTCGTAAAGTCCAATATAATAGCCAAGATTCTCCTTCAGGATAGGACCGTGCAGAGGGCAGATGCACTCAACGTCGAGTGTCGAGAGCTTCTTCAGCAGTGCCTGCACCTGCGCACCATACTTACCACAGATATTGAAGTAGTAACGACGTGCCTCGCAAGCCCAATCCTCATCGGCAGACAAAGCTCCAAACTTTCCAAAGCCATCGGCCGAGAAGACAACCTTATCCTTCACATCGTAGCTCACCATCACCTCGGGCCAGTGCACCATCGGCGCCATAAAAAACTTTAGCGTATGCTCGCCAAGCGAAATTTCGTCGCCCTCCTTGATTGCGATTGTGCGATCGCTAAAATCCACTCCCTCGAAGAAATCCGACAACATCTGAATGGCGCGAGTCGAAGCGACAATCTTCGTTGTGGGATACTTCTCCACAAAAACGGCAACCGTTCCTGCGTGGTCGGGCTCCATATGGTGAACAACAAGGTAATCGGGCTGGCGGCCACCGAGTGCAGCGTCAAGATTCTGAAGCCACTCCTCACTCTTGCGCGCATCGACCGTATCCATTACGGTAACCTTCTCGTCCGTAATAAGGTATGAATTATATGATATTCCGTTGGGAATAATATACTGGCTCTCGAAAAGATCCAAATCGGTATCATCCACACCGATATATTTGATATCATTGGTAATATTCATCTCTTTTTGAGTTTAGGAAATTATTTAATCGCCACCATATTGAGAATCGAACGCTCGGCTGCCACGCGCACCTGCTCGTCCATCTCGACCTCCGGTGACTCATTCTCCAGACACTCGAGGATATTCTCCAGCGTCACCATCTTCATATAACGGCACTCGTTGCATCCGCACGTCGAGTCGATCGGCGGCGCGGGGATAAACTGCTTCTCGGGATAGCGTTTGCGCATCTCGGCAAGGATACCCGCCTCGGTAACTACGATAAACTCCTCGGCATCGCTCTTGCCACAATACTCCAGAATACCTGCCGTCGAGCCGACATAATCCGCAACCTCGATAATATAGGCACGGCACTCGGGGTGAACAACAACCTTCGCCTCGGGATGCTCGGCCTTCAGAGCGAGAATCTTCTCCAACGAGAACTCCTCGTGTACGGTGCAAGCACCGTCCCACAACACTATATTATCGCGGCCAGTGAGTTTCTGAATATATGAGCCGAGATTACGGTCGGGGGCGAATATAATAGGCTGGTCAGCGGGAATACTATTTACCACCTGCAGAGCATTCGACGAGGTACAGCAGACGTCGGTGAGAGCCTTCACTCCAACCGAAGTATTCACATAAGATACCACCTTATGATTGGGATATTTGGCCTTGAAGGCTGCAAAATCCTTCGCATCGCACGACTCGGCAAGCGAGCAACCCGCCTCGGGCACGGGCAGAAGCACTTTCTTATCGGGAGAGAGCACCTTTGCCGTCTCGGCCATAAAATTGACTCCCGCAAAGAGGATTATCGGAGCATCAATATCACGCGCCTTGACCGACAGAGCCAACGAATCGCCCAAAAAATCGGCAACAGCCTGCACCTCGGGCGAGGTGTAGTAGTGGGCCAAAATGACTGCCCCCTTCTGAGACTTGAGCTCCGCAATACGCTGCATAAGAGACTGGTTTGTCATAGACACAACTCTTTAGCAATTATTACTCCACTTGGATGTTCATACTAATATCCATCGCCTTGACGGTGTGCGTGAGAGCACCTACGCTGATGTAATCAACGCCCGTAGCGGCAACCTCCTTTAGGCGAGGAATACTCATATTACCCGATGCCTCGGTCTTGATACCCTTCGCAGCGGCCTTTACAACCTCCGAAGCCTCGGTCATAGCCTCATTGGACATATTGTCGAACATAATGATGTCGGCACCTGCAGCGATAGCCTCCTTAACCTCGTCGAGATTGGTAGCCTCGACCTCGATCTTTATGCCCTCGGCAATGCGGCTGCGCACCTGCTCAACGGCCTTGGTGATGCCGCCCGCCATCTTGATGTGGTTATCCTTAATCATCGCCATATCGTAGAGGCCCATACGGTGGTTGGTGCCACCGCCGTGCTTAACGGCCAACTTATCCAGCACACGCAGACCGGGAGCCGTCTTGCGTGTATCCAGAAGCTCGGTCTGCGTGCCCGCCAGTTCCTTCACATACTTCGCAGTCTCGGTTGCAATTCCGCACATACGCTGGAAAATATTAAGCGAAAGGCGCTCGCCACGCAGAAGCGTAGGATAGGTTGCCTCGATCTTCAGGATCACATCGCCCTTATTCACGCGATCACCATCCTTGAAGTAGGGGGTGAAGACCACATCCTGCTGGAAGCGGTCATAGACCATCTTAACGATCTCCAGACCCGAAACCACGCCCTCCTGCTTAGCAGTCATAGTGGCTACGGCGTTCATCGTTGCGGGGATAATCGACTCGGTGGTGATGTCGCCCGTGTTGATATCCTCCTCGATACCGAGGTCAATCAACTTATTGATCAAATTTTCGTATTGCATATCTTTCGTATTTTATTTTTCAACTAAAAATTCAAAAAATCCTCATTCACGGGAGCAGTCGTAATCTGCTCACCCTTGCGCTGCACCGAGTGCAGAGCAAAAGCCTCGTCGGTACAGGGATAATCCTCGCGGTAGTGGCCTCCACGACTCTCGCGACGAAGCAGTGCAGGTGACATAATCAGACGTGCCACGCACAACATACGGCGTGTAGCCTCGAGGTAGAACTCTCTGTCCGAGCCGCCGCGCTCCTTCTGGCGCTGCTTGGTCATCGTGCCCAGAGCCTCGATCTTGCGAAGGCCCTCGGTGAGCCCCTCCTCGCTACGGACAATACCTGCGTGGGTATTCATAATGTTGGCAACGGCCTGCTTGAGCTCCACATAATCGGATCTGTTGGCCGGATCTACCCTATACTCCTTCTCGAACTCAACGAACTTGGTCTGCCCGCCCACCTTAGCCGAATCCTCAACTGCTCGGTCAGCAAAGACCAGACACTCGATCAGCGAATTGGATGCCAGACGATTAGCTCCCATAATACCCGTTGCTGCAATCTCGCCGCAAGCATAGAGGCGCTTAATGTCCGTGCGACCGTTATGGTTCGACGCTACGCCACCCACCGTATAGTGTGCTGCTGGGGCTACGGGAATCTCCTGCGTGAGATCATATCCCGCCTCCTGGCACTTGGCGTTGATTCCGGGGAATCGTTTCAGGATCGTCTCCGAGTCCAGATGACGAAGTGACAGAGTAACGTAAGGCATCTCGTCCTTCTGCATCTGTTTATAGATCGAGCGGGCGACAATATCGCGCGGTGCCAGCTCCGCCAACTCGTGGATAGGTACCATAAATCGCTTGCCGTTCTTACCCAGCAGGTGTGCACCCTCGCCACGCACAGCCTCACTGATGAGCGTTGCCTTGGGCGAATCCTTCAGGTAGAGTGCCGAAGGATGGAACTGGATAAACTCCATATCGATGATACGACAACCCGCCTTGTAGGCGATGGCCAATCCGTCACCGATGGTAGTCTCGGGGTTTGTCGTGCGGGCGTAAACCGCCGAAGCTCCGCCCGAGGTGAGGAAGATATGGCTGGCATAGAGCAACACCTCGCCACCCGAGAGTGAGCCATCGCCGCCGCAATCATCCTCGACAAGCGTAGGATTGCTGCTCCAGCAACGCACTCCATAGCAAGTCCCCTCACTAACGAGCAATTCGAGCAGTGTAGTATTTTCGTATATGGTGATATTTTCGCGTTCGATGACCTTAGATATTACAAACTCGGTAATCCACTTGCCCGTTGAGTCGCCTCCGGCGTGTAGAATACGACGTTTGTGGTGACCGCCCTCCAGACCGAGCGACAGAGCGCCGCCCTCGCTGTCGAATTTCATACCCTCGGCTATAATCTCCGCGATACGATCGGGGCCCTCGTTTACCAGAATATCTACCGCGCTATCTTCGCACAGGCCGCGGCCTGCGATAAGTGTATCGGATTTGTGAATCTGCGGATCGTCATCGCTGGCCGTAACGACAGCTATACCACCCTGAGCATTGAACGAATTACTCTCTCGCAAGAACGATTTGGTGATCACCGCCACGTTGCCCTTAAACGACGCCTTGTACGCCGCATACAATCCCGCAAGTCCGCTACCTACAATTATGTAATCAAATTTGCGCATTACCGTATTAAATAATAACCACGCAAATATACCAAAAATTGAGAGCAAAACAAAAAAAGAGGCGCAAAGATACGTTATGAAGTTTATTTTTATTATTTTTGTGGGAGTTTTCAGAAACATTAACTAATTTAACTAAATACACTGATATGAAAGAGGCTATTGCTATTCTTACTGGTGGCGGCCCGGCTCCGGGTATGAACACCGTTGTAGGCAGCGTCGCAAAGACGTTCCTTGCCAAGGGTTATCGCGTAATCGGTTTGCATTACGGTTACTCAGGTCTTTTCAACCCCAATCCCCGTTTTGAGGATATGGATTTCGTAAAGGCTGACTTCATCTTCAACCAAGGTGGTTCGTACCTTACGATGAGCCGTTTCAAGCCCACCGATAAGGATTTCGAGGAGAACTTCAACCTCTCATTCTTCCAGGACAATAACATCAAGTTGCTCGTTACCGTTGGTGGTGATGACACCGCTTCTACGGCTAACCGCATCGCTAAGTTCTTGGAGGCTAAGCAGTATCCTATTGCTAACATCCACGTTCCCAAGACTATCGACAACGATCTTCCCCTGCCCGCTGGCTCGCCCACGTTCGGTTATCAGTCAGCTAAGGAGGGTGGTACCGTTATCGGTCGCGCCGTTTACAACGACGCTCGCACCTCGGCTAACTGGTTTGTTGTAGCAGCTATGGGTCGCTCGGCTGGTCACCTCGCATTCGGTATCGGTTCTGCTTGCCACTACCCGATGATCGTTATCCCCGAGATGTTCAACAAGACCGAGATCACCATCGAGAAGATCGTAAATCTGGTTATCTCTTCTATCATCAAGCGCAAGATTATGGGCATCGAGTATGGTGTTGCTATGATCTCTGAGGGTGTATTCCACGCTCTGTCGGACGAGGAGATCCGCAACTCTGGTATCAACTTCACATACGATGACCACGGTCACCCCGAGCTTGGTAAGGTATCGAAGGCTAACATCTTCAACGAGTTGTTGGAGAACAAGCTCAAGGAGCTCAAGTTGAAGGTTAAGTCTCGCCCCGTTGAGATCGGTTACGAGGTACGTTGCCAGACTCCTATCGCTTACGACTTGGTATATTGCTCAGAGTTGGGTATGGGTGTTTACAAGCTCTTCTCAGAGGGTAAGACCGGCTGTATGGTTTACATCTCACAGGATGGTTTCGTATCGCCTCTCTACCTGAAGGATTTGCAGGATCCCACCACTGGCAAGATTCCTCCCCGTCTCGTTAACATCGAGTCTGATAAGATTCAGCAGGTTATCAACAACCTCCTGCACTACGTAACTCCCGAGGATTACGAGGCTGCAAAGGCATACGTTGCTAACCCCGAGGCTTACGACTTCAAGAAGATTTTGGAGTGGTAGTCTAAACCAATATAGAAAAGAGGGTGCCCGAAAAAGGCACCCTCTATTTTTTTAGAATGGTAGGTGTAACTGCGGATCGGGAAAAAGATTTATCACCTCTCGTCCCTTGCGGCGAGCACGAAGTGCTGTGTAGGCTGTGCCTCCATCACGTCGACCATCCCACCACGCCACAACGAGCGAAGAGTGATCGACCAGATAATCGTTGCGACGCATATATGCTCCCACATTATTCTCGCCCACCACTACCCTACAATCGGCCGCCGCAATGAGTGCATCATATCGCTCGGCATCCTCTCCTCGAAAGAGCGACCGAAACTCGGCAAATGGTTCTACAGCAACCAATTCCACATCCTCGTGCAGGAGTTTATGCTGTACGACAGCCTCACCAGCCGAGAGATCAAATCCCCACGCCATTCCACACAGATAACGTCTCGCGCCCGCGGCATAAAGTTCCTCGAGAAGCTGTCGCAGCTCCCCGTCCGCTTCGGATAGGTATGTACGATGGCCCGTGAAGGCAACCGCGATAGACTCTCTATGCATTAGCTCAACAAGTTATCCGTAAAACATAATTTCCGTAAACAAATATAGCTGTTATGGCGCGGATTTTGCAACTTTTCGTAGTGAATTACAAAAATAATTTGCATTATGAAAAATTCTGGTATTTGCACTTTGGTCTCATTTCTGGGCGGTATGTTGGTTGGATCGGTCGTTACGATGCTCGTAACACCGCAGTCGGGACCCGAGTTGCGCACAAAGATTCGCGATTACGTTGATCACGAGGCAGAGAAGATTCGCTGCCACTGCGACGACAAGCAGTAAAAAGTTGTGGGGATGGAGGAGAACACTACACGCAGACATAGCACAATAGCGCCACTATTCTACTTTGTCGCCTCGGCGGCTGCCGCAGCCATACTCTTACTGGCAGCGATAGTGGCAGGGATTACCGAAATTGTGGGGTCGGCCACCTGGGCGACGCTCATCGTGGGTGGGTTCTTCCTCTTCGTTGCGTGGCTTACGTATGTGCTGGCGGTACGTCGTGTGATCGATGATATCCGCGACCGTCTCGACACGATTTATGATGTGGCCAACGCGGCTCGCAACGCCTACCGTATGGCGATGCACCTCACCCGCAACGTCTTGGATGAGATTATGCGTAAATGATCGCGCAAGAGGGTGTCTGACTTCGGGTTAGCACCCTCGTTTTTACACAAAAAAAAGTCGCCCACGCGGGGCAACCTCTTTTCGTTTATTATCTTTCCCTGAAGTTGTATAACGAGAGGGATTTCAATTAAAACTGCTCCTGCACCTCAGAGATCAAGGTAACATCCTCGGCCGTTGAATTGAGGATATATGCCTCAGCTCCTGCGATATAACCCTCGGTGAGTTTAGCAAAGAGCTTTGCATCCGAAGCGTACTCCTCCACCTGCGATGCCTGCTGAGCCAACAGGTAGGTGATGATGATATGGCCTACACTCTCCACCAGACGGCGCGCGTGGAAATCCTTGAACTGCGGAGCATCCTTGCTAATCGTCTCAACGTGCTCGACCATAGCCTCAACGCGTGCGCGCAGAGCCTTCAGCTTCTCAACAACGGGCTGCATAACCTCGGTGTACTCCTGCTCCTCGTAGCGAGCGATCTGCTCCATAAAGGTGCCCTTCGTAACGCCATTGATAGCCGCTACGACCTGCAACTGCGACGTACCCTCGTAGATATTCATAATACGCGCATCACGATACAGACGCTCGCAAGCGTAATCCTTCATAAAGCCTGAGCCTCCGTGAATCTGGATCGAGTCGTAAGCGAGTGAGTTGGCATACTCCGACGCAAAGAGCTTAACCAGAGGAGTAAAGGCATCGGCCAGACGGTTATAATATTTCATCTCCTGACGCTCCTCCGGCTCCAGCGAACGCTCGTGCGAAATGTGGGTGTACTGCTTGTAAACCTCCACAAAGCGCGAGGTCTCATAGAGCAATGCGCGGGCACCGTGCAGACGGGCACGCATATTCGACAGCATCTCCGAGATTGCGGGGAACTGGATAATATCCTTACCGAACTGACGACGCTCGTGGGCATACTTCAACGCCTCACGATAAGCCGCCTCGCACAAGCCTACCGACTGCGCACCGATACCCAGACGCGCTGCGTTCATCAGCGACATAACGTACTTGATAAGGCCCATACGACGATCGCCAACCAACTCGGCGGGAGCGTCGGTGAAGACCAGCTCGCAGGTAGGCGAGCCCTTGATACCGAGCTTATTCTCGATGCGGCGAACCTTCATTCCGCCGTTGCGCTTATCATAGACGAGCATCGACAATCCGCGTGCGTCGGTGGTACCCTCCTCGGTTCGAGCCAGAACGAGCGACACATCGCCATCGCCGTTGGTAATGAAGCGCTTAACACCATTCAGCAGCCACGTCTGTCGCTCCTCCGACCACGTTGCCTTCAGCATCACAGCACCCAGGTCAGAGCCTGCATCAGGCTCGGTCAGATCCATCGCACACGTTGCACCCTCGCTTACCCACGTCAGATACTTCATCTTCTGCTCCTCCGAAGCGAACTCGTTGAGTGTCTCGGCACAATCCTGCAAGCCCCAGATATTCTCGAAGCTGGCATCGGCGCGAGCTACCATCTCGTTGGCCATAACGAAGCACAACAGAGGGAAGTTCAGGCCCTTGAAACGGCGGGGAAGCGTCAGACCGCTCAAGCCAGCAGCATTAACAGCCTTCATATTCTCGATCGTACCCGAAGCATAGATCACGCGATCGTTCTCAACGCGTGGGCCCTCGTGATCGACACCCTCGGCATTGGGGGCAATTACATCGCCACACACCTCACCGACGATCTGCATAACGCGACGGTACGAGTCCATTGCATCCTCGTAGTTCTGGGGAGCGTAGTCATAGAGATCCTTCTCCGAGAAGTTGCGCTCCTTAAGCTCCACAATCTTTCGCATCAGCGGATGCTCAAGGTGGTACTGCAAATCTTTATTATCTAAAAAGAAATTAGCCATCGTTACTTAGAATTTTGCTTGTAATACTTAATCATCTTGGGAATCACCTCCTCGACCTTGCCCGTAATGGCGTAATCGGCAATCTTAACGATCGGCGCTGCGGGGTCGTTGTTAATCGAGATGATCATCGACGAAGAGTCCATACCTGCCGTATGCTGGATCTGTCCAGAGATACCGCAAGCGATATAGAGCTTGGGGCGTACCGTGACACCGGACTGGCCAATCTGGCGCTCGTGCTCGCAGAAACCTGCATCGACAGCAGCACGCGAAGCTCCTACCTCGGCACCCAGCACCTCGGCCAGATCGTGGCAGAGCTGGAAGCCCTCCTTCGAACCCATACCGTAACCACCTGCTACGATGACGCTCGCGCCCTTGATATTGATCTTGCGCTGCTCGAGCTCACGATCCAGAATCTTCACGGCCAAATCCGAATCCGATACATACTCCTTCCACGCGATAGTCTTCACCTCGCCTGCGGCAGCCCCGGCCACCATCTCCTTGCGCATCACGCCCTCACGAACGGTTGCCATCTGCGGACGGCAGTCGGGATTGACGATTGTAGCGATGATATTTCCACCAAATGCGGGGCGGATCTGATACAACAGATTCTCATACTCCTTACCCGTCTTGGCATCCTTGTGAGGGCCGATCTCGAGCTGCGTACAGTCGGCCGTAAGACCACTATGCAGAGCCGACGACACACGCGGTGCGAAGTCGCGGCCGACGGGCGTAGCTCCGAAGAGCACGATCTGCGGCTGCTCGGCCTTGATCAAGCCACACATCACTGAGGTATGAGGCAGAGTGCGGAAGGGCGAGAAGATCTCATCGTCGGCAACCCATACGGTATCAGCGCCATATTTGGCAAGTTCGGCCTCGATACCCGTTACATTATGGCCGATAACCACAGCCTCCAACTTTACTCCCAATGTATTGGCCAACTCGCGGCCCTTGGTCAGGAGCTCCAAACTAACGTCGGCAACAATGCCGTCCTCCAATTCGATATATACAAATACGTTATTCATACATTAGTGCGGATTAACCGAGCGTGTGGCTCGCGATGAGTTCAACCATAAGTGAATTAATATCCTCGTCCGACGAGGTGAGCTGCTTGGCCTCCTTGGCCTGGAAGACCACGTTCTCGATCTTCTTAACCTTCGTGGGCGAACCCGAGAGTCCCAGCTGCTGCTCATCGCATACGATGTCCGATGCCGTAAGCTCTACAATCTGCAAATAATCACGTTCCGAGACCATCTGCGCAGAGAGTGAATCTGCCGCAGCGGCCATCTCGGTAGGAATCATAGCGTGCTTATACTTCATCACAAGGCGTGCATTGTGGGGACGCACCTCAGGGGCAGACGAATTGACAGTAATAACGGCAGGCATAGGAGACTCCACAATCTCAACACCACGCTCCAAACGGCGGCGCAGAACGAGTGACGACTCCTTTACTTGCAGCACCTCCTCAGCGTAGGTAACCTGAGGAAGCCCCAGTTTCTCGGCCACCTGAGGGCCTACCTGAGCCGTATCGCCGTCGATAGCCTGACGGCCAGCAATGATCAAATCGGCGCCAATCTTGCGCAGTGCACACGAGAGTGCATAAGAGGTTGCCAATGTATCTGCTCCGGCAAACTTACGGTCGGTCAACAGATAACCGCCATCAGCGCCACGGAACATCGCATCGCGGATGATGTCGGCCGCACGATGTGGGCCCATAGTGAGAATATGTACCGTAGAGCCTGCGCACTCCTCCTTAAGGCGCAACGCCAACTCCAAGGCATTCAGATCTTCAGGATTGAAAATTGCAGGCAGCGCAGCGCGATTGACTGTGCCTTCGGCTGTCATAGCGTCCTTACCCACGTTGCGGGTATCGGGCACCTGCTTTGCCAATACAACAATTTTTAATGCTTTGTTCATTTGTCTAATTATTGGTTAATTATGGTTATCCGCCGCGACAGCAGATACCCCTAATACGGAAAAATGCGCGAAATAGTATATCCATCCGACATTCATACCCCTTGCCAAGAGCTTACGCGACTAAGCCTTCGGCAATGGGTATGAATGCGAGCGGAAATGCCATTCGAGCATTCAACCTTAAAAAAAATAGTATTTATCGTACAATCGTCTCCTCGCGATCGGGGCCCACCGAGATAATCTTTACGGGGACACCTGTCTCGCGCTCGATAAACTCAACGTACTGCTTGAACTCCTCGGGGAAGTCCTCGTAACGACGAACCTTGCAGATGTCGCACTTCCAGCCCTTGAACTCGGTGTAGATAGGCTCAATAGAGTCATTTACCTCGTAGGGGAAGTGGTTGACAACCTCGTCGCCGATACGGTAGGCGGTAGCAACCTTGATAGTGTCGAAATCGTTCATCACGTCCGACTTCATCATAATGAGCTGCGTAACGCCGTCAACCATAACAGCATACTTCAGCGCCACAAGGTCGAGCCAGCCACAACGACGCGGACGACCAGTAACGGCACCAAACTCGTGGCCAATGCGACCAAGCTCCTTTCCCGTCTCATCGAAGAGCTCGGTAGGGAACGGACCGCTACCCACGCGGGTGCAGTATGCCTTGAAGATACCGTACACATCGCCGATCTTTGTGGGCGCGACACCCAGACCGGTGCATACACCTGCACATACGGTATTCGACGAGGTTACAAAGGGATATGTACCGAAGTCCACATCGAGCAACGATCCTTGCGCACCCTCAGCCAAGATGGGCACATCCTCGTCAATATATTTATTAATTGTGTGTTCGCTATCGATAAACTCGAAACCACGCAGATAGTCGATACCCTCCATCCACGTCTTCTCGTACTCCGTAACGTCATACTCGAAACCCTCGTACTGTGAGAGCATCTCGACGTGCTTTGCCTTGAGGCGGTTATAACGCTCGATAAAATCACCAGCCAGCACATCGCCAAAACGCAAACCGTTACGACCCGTCTTATCCATATAGGTGGGACCGATACCCTTCAGCGTAGAGCCAATCTTCGACTTACCCTTGGCAGCCTCACTCGCCGCATCCAACATACGGTGTGTGGGCAGGATAATATGCGCCTTCTTCGAGATGAGCAACTTCTTCTCGACGGGAATACCCTGTGCTGCGATACTCTTCAACTCCTCGGCCAGACTCACCGGATCAACCACAACACCATTACCGATTACATTGATCGAACCGTCGCGGAAGATACCCGAGGGAACTGTTCGCAAAACAAAACTCTTATCGCCAAAGTGCAACGAATGACCGGCGTTGGGACCGCCCTGGAAGCGTGCAACGACAGTGTAATTGGGGGTGAGTACATCGACCACCTTACCCTTACCTTCGTCGCCCCATTGCAATCCGAGAACTACATCAACTTTTTTCATTTATCTGTTTAGCATTAACCGCAAAAAGACATTTTTTTGCATCCAAAGATACGCATTTTTTCCTATCTACAACCATTTTCGGCAGCGGAAGTTATCAACAGGTTGTTAAAATGCCCAATTTGTGGCGAAAATTACCTTTGCTGTGGTAAGTAAAAATAAAAAAGAGAACTCCTTGACGAAGTTCTCCTATCATATCATTATTATTAACGACTACATATCGTCATCCTCCATCGAGCCGTCGTCCTGAATCTCATCAGCACCCTTGAGCTCGTCGTCACCGTAGAAGTCGTCATCCGAGTCATCGGTAACGTCATCAATCTTCACATCGACCTTCACAAGATAAGAGATCTCATCGGTCTCGTAGGGCACCACAAAGATGGGCTCGCCGTTGGGTTTGTCAATTCGTGTCATCACATCCGCATATCCGCGCGGATAAAGGGCCTTTACCTCCTCCTGCTGCTCAGAAGAGAGGTTGTTAAAACTGGTTACTAAGCGTTTTTTTGTACTATTTGGTGTCATAATTACCGAAATTTTCTGCAAGTATAAGCAAAATTTACATATCGCAACGAATCTTGATATTTTTTTTGCATTTTTTTTGATTTTTGCTGTTGTTACAAACAAATTGTGTACCTTTACGACTAAAATGTACCTATCGAAATGAGTGCCGAACACAGAATCAAAGAGTTACGCCAAAAACTCAACTACTTCAACCACAAATACTACGTTGAAGCCGCTCCCGTCGTGAGCGACTATGAGTTCGACACGATGCTGCGCGAACTGCAAGACTTAGAGGCACTTCACCCCGAAATGGCCGATCCCAACTCGCCTACGATGCGTGTAGGAAGCGATCTTACGAATAAATTTCGCAGCATCGCCCACGCCTACCCGATGCTCTCGCTATCGAACACCTACTCGCTCGAAGAGCTGCACGAGTGGATCGGAAAGGTGCGCGCGGAGGTTGGCGATGAGGTCGAGTTCTGCTGTGAGTTGAAATTCGACGGCTCGGCCATCTCACTCACTTACGAGGGCGAGTGCCTCCACCACGCCGTAACGCGCGGCGATGGCACTCGCGGTGACGAGGTAACGGAGAATATCCGCACCATTGGTCACGTTCCGCTGGTGCTGCAGCAGCCGAGCAACCTTCCGTCGTTTGAGGTGCGTGGCGAGGTATATATGAGTTACCCCACGTTCGACCGTCTTAACGCCGAGCGCGAGGCTACGGGCGAGCAGCTCTTTGCCAATCCGCGCAATGCAGCAGCAGGAACGCTCAAATTGCAGCAGTCGCAGGTGGTAGCCAAGCGCGAGCTTCAGTTCGTACCCTATCAGGTGGAGGGACAGCAACTGCCATTCACATCGCACTCCGAGAGTATGGAGAGCCTGCGCGCGTGGGGGTTCCCCGTATCGGAGGCTATGCGCAAATGCCGCTCGGAGCAGGAGATAGATAATTATATAGAGTATTGGGATAAGCAGCGCCACGAATTCCCCACGCCGATTGATGGTGTGGTAATCAAGGTCAATAGCTATGCCGACCGTCGCAAGATGGGCCGCACATCGAAAGCTCCGAAGTGGGCCGTAGCCTATAAGTTCAAGGCCGAGCAGGCACTCACCAAACTCCTCGAGGTGTCGTATCAGGTGGGGCGCACGGGAGCTATCACGCCCGTTGCCAACCTCGATGCGGTACATCTGGCCGGCACTACTGTCAAGCGAGCCACACTGCACAATGCCGATCAGATTGCAGCACTCGACCTGCGCGTGGGCGATATGGTATATGTGGAGAAGGGTGGCGAGATCATCCCGAAGGTTACGGGCGTTGAACTGAGCTGCCGTGCGGAGGATAGCCAGCCACTGCAATATATAACCCACTGTCCCGAGTGCGGCACCGAGCTTGTCCGCTACGAAGGCGAGGCCAAGCACTACTGCCCCAACCAGAGCCATTGCCGTCCGCAGATCGTGGGGCGCATCATACACTTCATCCGCCGCAAGGCGATGAACATCGAGTCTTTGGGCGAGGAGACTGTTGAGTTGCTATTCGACAATGGACTTATTGCCGATATGGCCGATCTGTACGATCTTCGTGCCGAGCAACTGGCCGTATTACCGCGTTTGGGCGAGAAGTCGGCAGCCAATATAATTCAGAGTATCCGCTCGTCGAAGGAGGTGCCGTTCCACAGAGTTCTCTTCGCACTGGGAATACGTTTCGTGGGCGAGACTACGGCCAAGTATCTTGCCGAGCACTTCCACTCGATGGATGCCGTGATGGCAGCTTCGCGAGAGGAGTTGACCGAGGCCGAGGAGGTGGGCGAGAAGATTGCTGATTCGATTATGGACTACTTCTCGGACGAGCACAACCGCTCGATCGTGGAGCGTCTGCGCAAGGCTGGATTGCAATTTGAGGCCGAGCAGCGACAGACCGTATCGGAGTCGTTGGCCGGACTGACCTTTGTAATCTCGGGTTCGTTTACCGACCACTCGCGCGACGAGCTGAAGGCACTCATCGAGGCTCACGGAGGCAAGAACCTGGCGGCTGTTTCGGGCAATACATCATACCTGCTGGCGGGCGATAAGATTGGCCCTGCGAAGTTGCAGAAGGCTACGAAGTTGGGCGTTAAAATTATCTCCGAGCAGGAGTTTGTGGAGATGATCGGAGGCAATGACCACCCCGTAGCAAAGCCCGCGAAAGAGCCCGAGAAGGAGCAACCGACCACACCCGTGCAAGGATCGCTCTTTTAGCGAGCGATAAGATTTGATAAGGTTAATGAATAAAACAAAATAAGATGAAGAGACACAAACTCAGCGGTGTAGGTGCCGCAATGATAACCCCTTTCAAGAGTGATTTTTCGTGCGATTGGGAGGCACTCGGTCGTATGATCGACTATGTGATCGATGGCGGCACGGACTACATCGTCGCCCTCGGCTCAACGGCCGAGACCCCTACGCTCTCACACGAGGAGCGCAACGAAGTTCTCCGCTTCACGCGCGAGCGCGTGGCTGGTCGTGTGCCTATTGTTGCTGGAGCTGGCGGAAACGATACCCTTCGCCTAATCGAGCAAATCAAAGAGATGGATTTGGAGGGAGTTGATGCGCTGCTCAGCGTCACGCCCTACTACAATAAACCCTCGCAGGAGGGACTCTACCGCCACTTCAAGGCCGTAGCCGAGGCTTCACCCCTGCCCATTATCCTTTACAATGTACCGGGCCGCACGGGTGTCAATATGACAGCCGAGACAACGTGCCGACTGGCTGCCGACGTGGAGAACATCATCGGCATCAAGGAGGCATCGGGCAAGATCGACCAGATTGCGCAGATCATCAAAAACCGTCCGAAGGATTTTCTTGTACTCTCGGGCGATGACGGTATGACTGTAGATGTTATGCGCAAGGGCGGCGACGGCGTGATCTCTGTGGCTGTCGATGCCTTCCCCAAGCGTTTCTCACACGTTGTATATTTGGCAAGTCAGGGTTTGTTCGACCGTGCTGAAGAGGCTTACGAGCCCCTGCACGAGGCTGTGTGCGCTCTGTTCGAGCAGGGTAACCCGACGGGAGTGAAAGCAGCGCTTGCTATTTTAGGTCAGATCGACAATGTGCTGCGTCTGCCGCTTGTTCCCGCCACCGATCTTCTGATGAAGAAGATGGAAAAGTTGATCCGCGAATACGAATTGTGCTAAATTGACGTTTGCTATAAAAAACGCCTATGAAACGACTACTATTGCTGCTTGCGGTGTTGGTGCCAGCGTTAGGTTTCGCGAAGATTCCCGACGAAGATGATATCCTGCGAAAGATTATGGATGCCTCGTCACCCTTCTACTACACCAACCTGATGATGCGATATGAGAATCTCGAGAAGCTCTCGGAGGAGGAGTATCACTACCTCTACTATGGCTACGCCTACCACGAGAACTACCGCCCTACGGCCACGAATAAGGCCGTGGAGGATCTCTACGCCTCGATGATTGGCCTTAATGCCGACCGCCCCGACTCCAAGCAGATCGAGTACATCATCTCGGTATGCAACGAGGCGATGATGACCGATCCATTCAGCCCGACGGTGCTCAATATGTTGGTCTTTGCCTATGGCTCGCGTGGCGATAAGGTACGCGAGGAGGCCTACTTCTACCATCTGCAAGGCATTATGGAGACCATCAAATCGTCGGGTGACGGCCGTTCGGAGAAGTATCCGATGCACATCATTATGTTCTCGCACGCGGTGGATGTAGTCGCATCGATGGGTGTTGCGGCCAAACGTCCCGAGATTGTGAGTCGTTCGGTGGAGTATATAGAGCTGGAGGAGCCCCGCCGAGTACCAGATGGTAAGATTCGTGGATTCTACTTTGACTACAGCCGTATCTATCGCAACAAACCCGAGGATGTAACATTCAAGAAGAAACGCACCTGGCAGTTCAACAACCTCGGTCCGAGAGAGTATAAATAAGATTAACCCACAAAATGATGAGAATATTCACTCGAAACATAGCCCTCGTCGTAGCAGCACTCATAATGCTGATGACACCCGCCTGTGGTGGAAAGAAGAAAGTGGAGGACGACAGACCTCCGCAGACACTTATATTTTATTTTACGGGAACCAAGCTCGCATTCTACTTCTACCGTAACATCTCGGCCGTGAAGGATGCTATGCGAGGCGACATTCTGGGCAAGAGTCGCATCCTGTATCTCTTACAGAACAGCAGTAAGACGAAGACCGAGTTGTTCGAGCTTAAGTACGAGGAGGGACTTGTCAAGGACGTGCTGTTGCAGACCTATCAGCTGCCATCGCAGATGGATGAGCAGACACTCAGCTATATCTTCAAGGATGTTATTCGTCAGGCGCCCTCGAAGAGCTACGGTCTTGTGATGGCGGGCCACTCGACAGGATGGGTTCCAATGGATCCCGAATCAACCCGTGTGGAGGGCTCTCGCATCGAGTCTGTCGGTGGCAGCGCAATGCAGTCACTCACGCACGAAGAGTATTGGCATAAAAATAAGGGAGAACACGAGACCCGTTACATCGGCGAGACGTACAACTCGTCAAGTAGCCACGGTTTTGAACTCAGCACGTTGTCAAATGCATTATCGTCAACGGGTGTAAAATTCGACTATATCCTCTTCGATGCCTGCTTTATGTCGAACGTGGAGGCGCTGTATGACATTCGCAACAATACGCGCTATGCCATCGGCTCGCCCTGCGAGATTATGGGCGACGGATTCCCCTACGATAAGGTTATCCCGCAGCTGATGCTCAATGGCGGCACATCCTACGATCTGGATGCCGTATGCAGAGCCTACAACCAGCACTACGCCGAGAGCAAGGGCTTCTCGGGCTCGGTGGCGCTGATCGACTGCACGCAACTCGACGCTCTGGCTACGGCAATGAAGAAGGTGAATGCCGCGGCGAAGAAGGATTTCAATCTCTCGGAGGTGCAGGCATACGAGGGACATCGTGATCACATCTTCTTCGATTTGGGTGATTATGTGAACAAGTCGTGCGGCGACAACTCTGCGGCAATGGCATTCCGTCAGCAGCTCAATCGAACGATCAAGTCAAAATATACGCTCGATAAGTTCTACTCAAACTACGGATACACTTCGGGCTACCACCTGATCGACACCGATGTTTATACAGGCCTCACCACATCGGCCCCCTCGGAGGTCTATACCACCGACTACAAGCAGACGGCGTGGTACAGAGCGACGAATTAAATTTCCTCGAAAAGTTTTTTTGCAGAATTGTTGCAATAAGGATAAGTTTTGCTATCTTTATTGCAACAATTCTTTTAATAAAACAACACAATGAGGAAAAGTAATCTATTTATGACTTTGGTGCTCGTAGTGGCAGTCGCAGCGGCTGCAGCCTACGGCATACTGAATCGTCCGCCTGCCGAAAATCTGCCCGCGAACGACCGCGTATTGCAGATCCTCGAGAAGGGCGGTTGTGTGAGTTGCCATTCGGCCAATCCCAAGCTCCCATTCTATGCAAACTTCCCCGGTGCTAAGGGACTGATTACGAAAGATGTGGAGGAGGGTTATCGCGCTTACGACATCGAACCTCTGATCGCAGCCCTGCGCAGTGGCCAAATGCCACGTCCGGTTGATGTGGCAAAGGTGGAGAAGGTGATGCTCGACCAGCGTATGCCTCAGGCCAAGTACTATCTCGTACATTGGGGCAGTACCACAACACGCGCAAAACGCGACATTATTCTGAATTGGGCTCTTAATTATCGCCAACTCTTCTACAACGATGGTCTGACGGGAGCACGCGCAGGCGAGCCCGTACGTCCCATTGCCGAGTCGGTATCGGTTGATCCGAATAAGGTTGAGTTGGGATTTGCTCTCTACCACGACACCCGTCTATCGGTCGACAACACCATATCGTGCGCAACGTGTCACGCTCTGAACACCGCAGGAGTTGATAACAAGCAGTACTCGGAGGGTGTGGATGGCCAGAAGGGTGGAGTGAATGCTCCAACGTCATACAACGCCGTTTACAACTTCGTTCAGTTCTGGGATGGTCGTGCCGCAACACTTGCCGATCAGGCTGCAGGCCCACCGCTCAACCCCGTAGAGATGGCCTCAACGTCATTCGACGAGATCATCGCCAAACTGGAGGCTGACAAGGCATTCAAGGCGGCTTTCGAACAGATTTATCCCGATGGTTTGACTCAGGCTAATATTACTGATGCCATTGAGCAGTTCGAGCGCACGCTTCTCACGCCCAACTCAGCATTTGATAAGTATTTGCGTGGCGACGACAGCGCCATTACAGCCGAGGAGCTTCGCGGTTATGAGCTCTTTAAGCAGTACGATTGTGCGACTTGTCACGTCGGCGCAAACCTCGGAGGCGAGTCGTATGAGTTGATGGGTCTGCGTAACCACTACTTCGCCGAGCGAGATATGCCTCTTACAGAGGAGGATAACGGCCGATTCAAGGTAACGCAGCAGGAGCGCGACCGTCACCGTTTCAAGGTGCCCGGATTGCGTAACATCGAGCTTACCTGGCCCTACTACCACGATGGCTCACGCCCTACACTCGAGCAGGCTGTTCGTGATATGGGCAAGTATCAGTCGGGCGTAGAGCTTACCTCAACGGAGGTTGACGAGATCACTGCCTTCCTTAAGACTCTCACGGGAGAGTATCAGGGCAAGAAACTGACCAACGATAATAAACAATAATCACATAACGCGCAAAAAAAAGAGGTCGTTCCCGTGGGGACGACCTCTTTTGTATCGTAGTAAATTTACTCTGCGCTCTGTGCCTGTGCCTCTGCAGCAGCTGCTGCCTCAGCCTCGGCCTGTGCCTTAGTCTTCACGTCGTGCAACTCAACCTTGAACTCCAAGGCCTCGTTGGGACCAATTGCTCCGCCACCGCTACCGTGAACACCGTAAGCCAAATCGCCAGGGATCCAGAGAGTAATCTGGCCACCCTTACCTACGAGCTGCATACCCTCGGTCCAGCCGGGAATAACGCCTGAGAGGGGGAACTCGATAGACTCGCCGCGATCGTATGATGAGTCGAATACCAGGCCGTTACGCAACTTACCCTCGTAATCAACCTTTACGATATCCTCTGCCGTAGGCTTCACATTGTTGTCGCCCTCGCGGTCGATGCGATACAACAGACCACTCTCGGTCTTCTGCACGCCCTTCTGCTTCTCAATGTCGGCCAACCAAGCCTTTGACTCCTCGGCATTCTTCAGGGGAAGAACATCCATATAGAACATCTGAATATGGCGCTGCGTGTCGTCGATGGTCATAAATGACTCGTTCTTAGCGGCATCAACCATACCCTTCTTGAACCAATAGGTCTTAAGGGGCAGACCCATAGGACGCAGACGAACACCGATATCGGTACCGTAAGCCTCTGATACCTCCTTGCGCTCCTTATCGTTCTCGAATGAATCGAAATCGATGAAGTCCTCGCGGGTGAGCTGACGGGTTGAATCCTCCTTGAAAAGCTCTGCAGCACGCTCATCCATACGGGGACGACGCTTCTCGTTGAAGAACTCCTGCAGGAGCTTCAGAGCTGCCTCGTGATCCTCGTCGGTGGTGATTGCAGGCGACTTGAAGAGCTCTACCTCGGCTGCATCAACCAGAGTCTCCCAATCAAACTTCAAATCGGGCGTATCGGCTACAATACCGTAACCAAAATTAGCACCCACGGCGTATGAGAGCGAGTCAACCTCAGACTTGCTACCCTTGCTCACGCCCTCATAATAGCTCTTTCCAGAGCAAGCCACCATTGCGCCAGCAAGAGCTACAATGGCTGCCAAATTAATCAACTTTTTCATCTTTCTTTTCTATTTTGTTTAGACTAATTCCTATCGACGATGTTTTACCTCGATGATATTAACTTCGTAACGCAACATCTCGTTGGCCTTAATACCCTTATCGGCATCTCCAGCCGAGCCGTAGGCCTGCGACGAGGGAATCCACAGCGTCACGCTTCCGCCCTCACCAACAAGCGTCACACCCTCCTTAAGACCAGGGATAAGACCACGCACTGCCGAGCGAAGCGTATCGGCACGATTCTCCAACAGATCCACCTCCTCACCCGCGATATTGGTTACGCGGTAGGTGATACTCACCGTATCACGATCGGCAACAGCGATGCTACCCATATCACCCAACTCACCCACTTTGTAGGTAAGACCACTCTCCGAGCGTACGATCGTATTGTCCGAAGCGGCCAGATCGTTCAGGTACTGCTCCTCGTAAGAGCGCACACGCTCGTAGATGTCGAAGTTGTGATAACCCAAGAAATAACGCGTAGCATCATCCCACGTCATCACCGCACGCTCGCGCAATCCATCCTCAATACCAGCCATCACCGCATCGGGGCGAACTGTAGAATCCAGCTGCATCAGGTTATAGGCAATATTCATACCCATAACATATGAGAGCGAGTCGGCGGCGTCCGTAAGACGACCTTTTCTCGCACCTCCGCCTCCACACGCCACCATCATTGCGGCCAGGAGGGCTACAGCTGAGCCTATGATCGAGTTTTTAATCATTCTTAAAGTGTTGTATTCAATTATTATTTTGGCTTTATCGGCCCAATCAATCGTGCAAAGATACAAAAAATTCATTTTTTACATATATTTGCCGTAGGAAATAACCTATATATACCATATGAAGGTAGTAATTGACAACGCAATACCCTACATCAAGGGGATTTTGGAGCCTTACGCCGAGGTTCTCTACCGTGAAGGCATAGCTTTTAGCAGGGAGGACGTGGCTGATGCCGACCTGCTAATCATACGCACCCGCACACGTTGCAACGCCTCGTTGCTTGATGGATCGAGCGTCAAGATGATCGCAACGGCAACCATCGGATTCGACCACATAGACCTTGAGTACTGCCAAAAGCACGGCATCGAGGTCATTACGGCTCAGGGGTGCAATGCCGCAGGCGTTCTGCAATGGGTGGCCGCGGCACTCGCACTGCTCTCGCGCAAGGATGGCTGGACACCGCCGCAGCGCACGCTTGGTATCGTGGGCGTGGGACACGTCGGAAGGCTCGTTGAGCAGTATGCCCGGGCGTGGGGTTTTAACGTGTTGCGATGCGACCCGCCACGCAAAGAGCGCGAGGGTGGAGATTTTATTCCACTGGAGGAGTTACTATCTCGCTCTGACATAGTTACGCTGCATACGCCACTTGACCGTACGACGCATCATCTGATCAACAATCGTACGATGGCACTAATGCACAACGATGCTGTTTTGATCAACGCCTCGCGTGGCGAAGTGGCCTCAACCCAGACTCTTCTAAATTCTCCGCAGCGGCTCCTTATCGACGTTTGGGAGCACGAGCCCGAGATTAATCGCGATCTGCTCGCAAAGGCTATCGTTACCACGCCCCACATCGCTGGCTACTCATCGCAGGGCAAGGCCAATGCGACAGCTATGGTCGTAAGGGCTGCAGCCAAACGTTTCTCGTTGCCGCTCACGGATTGGTATCCCGAGCAGGTACGCATCACCGAGCGCCAAGATATAGATTGGCAAACTATGTGCCTGACGATTCAGTCACATTGCGACCTCGAGGCGGAGAGCCAAAGGCTGAAGGCCGCACCCGGGAGTTTTGAGTCGATGCGCAATGGCTATCGCTATCGCGAGGAGTATTTTTAGTAATATTGAAATTTTATTGCTACATTTGTAGAAATATCGGACGTGAGCAAAAAATCTTTTTGCGATAAAGGGTTTTGCCGCGATCGGGAAAAACAAAATCAGATATGATAAAGTCACTGCTCAGGCCCATAAAATACCTCGCCAGCGACGACTTTCGACTCCGCTTTCAGAAGTGGCGCACACTCTTCGTGGCCGATTCTCGATTGGGTCGTTACCTACTGCATAGGAAGTACAACACTCCAACCGAACACCTCGAGTTGGAGGCATTCGGTATGAAGTTCTCCTCGCCCGTAGGTTTGGCCGCAGGTTACGACACCGATGGCCGTATGATCGATGCGATGGAGGCTACGGGATTCGGATTCGTGGAGGTGGGATCGATAACCGCTCAACCACAGCAGAGAGGCACATTTCCTTCGCTCTACCGGCTTGAGAATGACCGCGCATTGTGCTACAATGGCGAGTTCGAGAGTTGCGGTTTAGAGCGCACCATCGAGAATATCAAGCGCCATAACACCCGCATCGTTGTAGGATGCAATATCGCAAAGAGTGCCACGACAGCAGCCGAAGATGCTCCGCTGGAGTACTTGCGACTGTTCCGTCCGCTCTATCAGTATGCCGACTACTTTACAGTCAATATCTGCTGCAACACTTCAAGCAATGTATATACCCCCAGCGACCGCGATGAGGTGATGGCGATCCTGAAGCCGCTGTTTGAGTTCCGTCGCGGTCAGAATCAATATCGCCCCATATTGCTGAAGATCTCGCCCGATCTAACGAACGAGCAGATCGACACGATGACCGATATTATGCTCGACACGCCACTCGACGGCATTGTCGCTTGCGGTGGCACGACGGGACGCTACGGGCTGGAGCGTTCGGCTGCAAAGATACATACGTTAGGCCGACAGCCGGGAACGATAAGCGGCAAACCCCTAAAAATAAGATCAATAGATATTGTGCGTCGCATCTACGAACGTTCAAAGGGCACCTACCCTATCATCGGCTGTGGAGGCATTTCAACACCTGACGATGCGTTGGAGATGATTAATGCAGGCGCTACGCTGGTTCAGATCGGAACAGAGTATATTTACGGCGGAGGCGAGTCGGTGCGCAACATCAACGAGGGACTGAACGAGCGCCTCAGAAAGGGCAAGGCCAAACAAAACAAAGATTAAGATGATTAAAGCGACAATTATAACAATCGGCGATGAGATACTTATTGGACAAATCGTCGATACCAACTCCGTAAGCATAGCCAAACACCTCAACCGAGCTGGCATAACCGTCGTGGAGAAGCTCTCCATCGGCGACGATGCCCATCAGATCGAGCAGACTCTAAAGCGTGCCCACGCGCAGAGTGAGGTGGTTATCATTACGGGAGGTTTGGGTCCCACGAAGGACGACATTACCAAACATACGCTGGCGCGAATCTTCCACTCGCCGATGCACGAGGATAAGGCCGTTGCCGAGCACGTTCGTACGATGCTCGAAAAACGAGGCATCACATTCAACGAGCTGAACCGCTCGCAAGCCTTAGTGCCCGACTGCTGCACCGTGCTTTTCAACTATCACGGCACAGCCCCGGGAATGTGGTTCGATGGCGAGGATGGAGGCGTTACAATCTCGCTTCCGGGCGTACCCTTCGAGATGGAACATCTGATGGAGGATGAGGTTATGCCACGTCTGAAGAGCCACTTCGCTTTGCGTGCAAATGTGCATCGCACGATGATCACGTCGGGCCTTCCGGAATCGATGCTCGCCGAGCGAATTGAGGAGTGGGAAGATGCATTGCCTGAGGGTGTTAAGCTGGCTTATCTACCTGCGCCTAATGTTGTTCGACTGCGTCTGTCGGCCTACGATCAGAAGGATGGCGAGGCTACACGCGAGAAGATTGATGAGTTGTTTAAGCAACTTTACGATATTATCCCCGGCCACATCGTAGGCTATGAGGACGCATCAGTGCAGGCTCTCGTTCACGATATGCTGATCGAGCGCGGGCAGACGCTGGCTGTTGCGGAGAGTTGTACGGGCGGAGAGATTGCATCGCGCTTTACGGCTATGGCGGGTGCTTCGGCTTATCTCCTCTGCGGTGTTGTTGCGTATGCCAACGAGGCAAAGGTATCGATTCTCGGAGTCGATGCAGCCAACATTGAGCGTTACGGGGCTGTGAGCGAACAGGTGGCACGTCAGATGGCTGAGGGCGCACGCCGCATATCGGGTGCCGACTACGCCATCGCCACAACGGGTATTGCAGGGCCTTCGGGCGGCTCGGACGAGAAACCCGTCGGCACGGTGTGGATGGCTGTTGCAACCCCTACCGAGACAGTTGCCATAATGCGGCCTTCCGGAACGGACCGAGGCCAGATTGTAAATCGTGCATCGGCTTACGCCATCGAATTACTATACAAGCAATTAACCCACAAATAATGCCGACTACTAACTAAAACCAAATAGTATGAAAAAACTTCACCTATTTACTCTGCTCGGCTCGTTGCTTCTGCTCACATCGTGTGGCTCAGGAGTCAAGGAGGGCCCGAGCGCACTTCGGGTGGCTGCATTGGAGGAGCCTACGGCTATCGATGCGGCTACGCCCGACTTCTCGTGGATGATGACCTCGTCGAAGGCTGGCATTGCCCAACAGGATTACCGCATCGTGGTGGCTACCGACCCCTCGATGCAGAATGTTGTGTGGGATAGTGGCACGGTTGCATCCGACGAATCTACTGGAATACTCTATGGCTCAACGGGAAAGGCCGAGGCGCTGAAGCCCGAGACCGACTACTTCTGGCAGGTGAGCACAACCGACAATCGCGGCACGCTGCGCACAGCCTCATCAACATTCTCGACAGGGCTTATGAATCCGACACTCGCAGCGTGGTCGGGAGCAAAGTGGATAGGTAGTACCGAGATGACCCTCGATGCAGCCTCGGCAATGATGTTCAACATCTCAACCAAGATGCGCATCGTCGAGGGCACCAAGGCCTCGCTCATCTTTGGAGCCAACGACTTCCGCCTTGGCGACAAGTTCCAGAATGTGGGCAACGTCGAGGGCGAAAACTACATCCGTCTGGAGGTTGATATTGAGGGTGCAGGCAAGGCCGAGGGTGCGAAGATCAACATCTATCGCGTAGGTTACGCCAAGGACGACAGCGCCGACAAACCATTCCTAACCATCTCGAGGGAGAACTACCCCACCACCAATCTCAACCGCCTGATTACGGCAGCCAATGCGCGCGAGCAGATCGACATTCAGGTGCGCGCCAATGCCAGCGACATCACACTTATGGTCAATGGCGAGCAGCTCGTACTCGACAGCGGTGGCCGCCGCCCCGTTACATCGTTTATCGTAACGCCACTCGGTCGCTCGGGTAATAACTTCAACACCTTCCCCAACCTCAACTCGGTAGGTTTTGCTGTGCCCGAGGGTGCAAAGGCGGAGTTTGAGGAGTACGCACTGATGAACATCGGTCAGGGCAATGTAATGCCGCTGCTGGATGCAAAGACGGGTGCTAAGTACGATATTTTCAAGTCAATAAAGGGCGTAAGCGTCGATGGCAAGAAGATTTCTGTCGCTGGTGGCACGTTTGGCTATGCTGACCCGAGCCACTACGCATCACTCACGATGCTGCGCACCGAGTTCGCAGCCGATAAGAAGATCGCAAAGGCGAAGCTCTACCTCACGGCGATGGGTGCATACGAGTTCTTCATCAACGGAAAGCGCGTAGGTGAAGATTGGTTCAACCCAGGTATGAGCCAGTATCGTGAGACGCTGACCTACCACGCCTACGACGTGACGGAGATGCTCAAGAAGGGCGACAATACGCTCGGTGCTATCGTTGGTCCTGGTTTCTTCACGGGCTATATGACTTTCACCCCCGCCAACTACAACTTCTGGGGCGATCACGAGGCATTGATGGCCAAGATGGTAGTAAGCTATGAGGATGGTACGGAGCAGACAATCGTGAGTGATCCTGCAACGTGGAAGATCTATAAGAATGGCCCGATCGAGCACGCAAGTATGTTCCAAGGTCAGCGCTACAATGCCCAGAAGGAGGCTTCGATCGCAGGCTGGAACGAGAATGGCTACGCCGCAGATGGCTGGTCAACGCCCGAGGTTATCGCACCGCGCGAGTGGCTCAACTTCTCGATCGTGGCACGCCGCGACCGTCCCATCCGCGAGGTGGAACGTCTTGAGGCTCAGCGCGTGCTGAAAACCCACAGCGAGCGAGGCACGACCTATACCTACGATATGGGCGTGGCGATGGTCGGTGTACCATCAATTACGCTGCCCGCAGGAACACTCAAGGAGGGCGACGTTGTGATGCTCCGCTTCGGCGAGGAGATCTATCCCGGAAATGAGGATTCGCCCAACGTGGCAACCCCCGCCGGCGTAACCTACGAGTCATTGTATGGCCCGAACGGAACTTACCGCGCAGGCGTGGCTGGTCGCGTACTGCACGACACCTATCGCGCCGCTATGGCCACCGACTTCTACACCGCATCGAAGGCGGACGAGACTCGCGATGTCTTGATTGAGCCTCACTTCACCTATCGCGGTTACCGATACATTCAGATCACTACTCCGAGCCGCACATCGGCCCTGCCGCTTGAGTGCGTAAAGGGCATCGTACTTTCGTCTGAAAAGGTGTCGGGCGAGTACGTCGGCGTAACGAGCGACGATTCGGGCAGAATGATCAACCAGCTCTTCAAGAATATCCAGCGCAGCCAGCTCGGAAACTTCTTCTCAATCCCGACCGACTGTCCGCAGCGCAACGAGCGTATGGGCTGGACGGGCGATGCACAGGCTTATTCGCGTACGGCTTCGTATAATGCCGACGTGCAGAGTTTCTTCCGTCAGTGGATGGTGGCTCTGCGCAACGATCAGGGCGTGGGCGGCCGCGATGGCGCACCCGCAGGAGGTATCGGCAGCACCGTTCCGACCTATTCGCGCACACGCGATGCCTCGTTTGCCGATGGTTCGACGTGGGCAGCCGCCGTTTGTATGGTGCCTTGGCAGGTATATCAGCAGTATGGCGATCGACAGATCATCGTCGAGAACTTCGAGGCGATGAAGCAGTGGCTCGACGGTATGCACCACTACAAAGTGCCCGGCTTCGAGGCTCTATCATCGCGCACGAGCGGACTGGCAGACTGGTTGAGCGTCGATTCGCGCACATCGAGCGATATTTGCAACAACGCCATCTACCTTGCTATGGTCTATCGTACGGCGATTATGGCCGACGTGATTGGCGAAGTGGAGTATGCCGCCGAGCTTCGTGCCCGCTACGAGGCCGGCAAGCGCGCCTTCAACGAGGCATACATCGATCCCGCAACGGGTATGACACGCTCGATCTCGATCCAGACGGGCGAGGTAGGCGGATTGATGGATTCGCAGTCGTCATACGCTACACCTCTGGCATTCGACCTTTACAGCGACGAGATGACCATCACAGAGGGCCCCAACGCAGGAATGAGCTACAAAGCATTCGCCGCAAAGCGCCTCTCGGAGCTGGCTACAAATCCCTCACGCAGTGGTAACGAGGGCGAGGTGAAGACATCGGGTCGCAGTGGGTTCGGCTCATCGAGTATGCCCTCGACTAACAACCCCACCGCTACCGCTCCCGACTACACCATCACCACAGGCTTCTCGGGAACGCCCAACATCCTACCCGCACTTACGGCCAATGGATATGTGGAGGAGGCTTACCGTATGTTCGCCTGCACCGACTACGCATCGTGGCTCTACCCCGTTAAGTTGGGCTCGACCTCGATGTGGGAGCGCTGGAACTCATACGAGCTGGCCTTCCAGCAGGGCGGCGAGAGCTCGATGAACTCGTTCAACCACTTTGCATTAGGCTCGGTTGGATCGTGGCTCTATGAGTATCACCTCGGTATCACTACAGAGAGCGGTCGTGGCTACAAGGAGTTCGCGCTTCAGCCCCTGCCGGGTGGCTCGTACACCTCGGCCGAGGGTACCGTCCACTCTAACTACGGCCCGATCCGCAGCGCTTGGAGTGCCGACAAGGGGGCCATCACCGCGTACGAATGTAGCGTGCCGGCCAACACATCGGCGACGTTGTATCTCCCCGTCGAGAGGGCTTCGGTCGAGGGCTTCGAGAATTCGGAGTGGATTGCGTTCGAGGGAATGGCTACTCGCAACGGAAAGCAGGTTGCCGTGTTCAAGCTCTCATCGGGTAACCACTCGTTTAAGCTCAACGACACGAAGTGGAGCGCCAAAACAAAGTAAGAGATCTTTAGGCGAGATAATGATGAGCCTGTCGCTTCGGTGGCAGGCTCTTTTTATGGTGTAAAATCATAGATTTTAACAATAAATTTCTACCTTTGTAGCAAACTTTTGATCATTATGGCACATCGCTCTGGATTCGTAAATATTATCGGCAACCCCAACGTCGGAAAATCTACTTTGATGAACGCTCTTGTGGGCGAGAAACTATCAATCATAACCTCGAAGGCGCAGACCACGCGCCACCGCATTATGGGTATCGTCAATGGCGACGATTTCCAGATCGTCTATTCCGATACGCCGGGTATTCTGAAACCCGCATACAAGTTGCAGGAGTCGATGATGAACTTCGTTCACGGCGCGGTGGATGATGCCGACGTTGTGCTCTACGTTACCGACACCATCGAGCAGAGCGACCGCTCGGAGGCGATCATCGAGCGCATTAATCGCAGCGGCATTCCGACAATCGTCGTAATAAACAAAATCGACCTTACAACACCCGAGGCACTTGAGCAGCTGGTTGAGCAGTGGCAACAGCGTATGCCCGAAGCGATCATCATCCCCTGCTCGGCCAAGGAGCAGGTGGGTATGAAGGGGGTGCTGGATGCCATTCTGGAGCGTCTGCCCGAGGGCGAGGCCTTCTATCCGAAGGATACACTGACGGACAAGACTCTGCGCTTCTTCTCATCGGAGATCATCCGCGAGAAGATTCTGCTGAATTACGACAAGGAGATACCCTACTGCTGCGAGATCGAGATCGACTCATACAAGGAGGAGCCTACGATCGACCGCATATCGGCTACGATATATGTTGCACGCTCTTCGCAGAAGGGCATTGTCATCGGCCATAAGGGCGAGCGTCTGAAGCGCGTGGGACAGCAGGCACGCGAGGATATGGAGCGATTCCTCGGCAAGAAGGTTTTTCTGCAGCTCTTCGTCAAGGTGCAGGAGGATTGGCGCAACAGCGAGCGCCAGCTAAGACGTTTTGGCTACGATCTGCAATAAATCGCAGCCCGAAGCGTTTAATTTTAAGAAAATAACAGAAAGCTAAAGACCGCAATGCGAAAAGGCATAATAAAGTTCATATTTACCTTTGCCCTTCTGCTTGGTGCCTTCGGAGCCTCGACGCAGTACAATAAGCAATATTTCTTCTGGATGGGTCGTCAGTTTATGATGAACAACGACTATCAGGAGGCTATTCGCACGCTGAACGTACTGCTTCGTTTCGATGCCGACGCCTACGAGGGTTACTTCCTGCGCGGTATTGCCAAATACAATCTTGACGACCTGCTGGGTGCCGACAACGACTTCTCGATCGCCATCGAGAAGAATCCCGTCTTTACCGATGCCTACACCTATCGCGCCATCACGCGCTCGCGTCTGGGTAACTACGACGATGCGCTGAATGACTTTCACGAGGCGATCGACCTTAGGCCCGATCTGGCAGGCCCCTACTACAGCCGAGGTGTTACGCGACTGCTCAATCAGCAATTTGAGGAGGCAATCGCCGACTTCGATATGTTCATCCGTCACGAAAAGAAGGTGGCCGACGCCTATGTCAATCGTGGCGTGTGCTATCTGCAACTAAAGGATACGGTACGCGCATTCGAGAACTTCGATTTGGCTATCCGCACCAACCGCGAGGACCCCAACGGCTACAACCGTCGCGGAATCCTCTATATGAATCAAGAGCAGTTCGACAAGGCCGAGGAGGATTTCAACACCGCCATCAAACACGACTCGACGTATCTGCTCTCGTACTTCAACCGTGCGCTGGTGTATTCCGATACCAACCGCCCGATGTTGGCGCTTAACGATTTCGACCGTGTAATCGAGCTCGACTCGACCAACTCGCTCACATACTTCAACCGCGCCATAGTGCGCACACAGATTGGTGACTACAACCGCGCGCTGGAGGATTACGACCGCGTGGTACGCTACTCGCCCAACAACGTGCTGGTTTACTACAACCGTGCAGGATTGTACTCTGAGGTGGGCGAATTGCAGAAGGCTGTCGATGACTACACACAGGCCATTCGCCTCTACCCCGACTTTGCCAATGCCTATCTTAACCGAAGCTACTTGCGTGCTATGCTGGGTGATCCTAAGGGTGCGCGTAGCGACCGCGAGGTGGCCGAGCGAAAGATTTCGGACTACAAGTCGCGCCTGAGCGATTCGACATACTCGATATATGCCGATACCACACAGAAGTTCGACAAGCTGCTCTCGTTCGACGCGAAGCTCTCGGGCAGCAATTTCGAGAGTATGGCAAGCACATCGTCGGCGCAGGATGTGAATATGAAGCTCATCCCGCTCTTTAAGTTCACGCTGATGCACGCCGACTCGGCCGTGCAGGCCCGCTCGGCACTATACCACGCACAACGTGTGGAGGATTTCAAGCAGCGCGTGGCTAATCCTCTGCTGACGCTGGCTCGCTCGCAGAGTAACATCGATCCCGACTCGCTCCTAAAGATGGATCGTGCTCTAGCCGACAGGATGCTACGCGAGGTACCGACGTGGGTGATGCTGTTCGAGCGTGGCGTTACACAGTCGCTCATCAAGCAGTACACCAACGCCGTGACGACACTGACAGCGGCCATCTCGGAGAATCCTTCAAATCCGTTCCTATACCTGAACCGTTCGACCACACGCGCCGAGATGATCGACTTCATATCGTCAATCGACAACACATACCAGCGCATCACCATCGACTCCGACCCCGCCAACCGACTGCGCAACAGCGGCTCGAGAACGTACAACTACGACGATGCAATCGAGGATATAAACAAGGCCATCAAGCTCTACCCCGACTTTGCGTACAGCTACTACAACCGCGCAAACCTCTACGCCATATCGAATCAGCTACCCGAAGCCTACGACGACTACTCGAAGGCTATCGAGCTGAATCCCTCGTTCGGCGAGGCATACTACAATCGTGGCTTGGTGCAGATCTTTATGAAGGATACGCGCAAGGGTTGCCTGGATCTCTCGAAGGCGGGCGAGCTGGGTATTGAGGATGCTTACGAGGCGCTCAAGTACTACACCTCGGCCGATGAATAAACGAGTGAAATACTACTAACTAAAATTATAAAATTATGACTGAAACTATTCGCAAAAATCTTAATGACCACGCGTGGGCGCGCTGGAGTGCGATGCTGCTTATCGCACTTATGATGCTCTTTGCCCATATGTTCGTGGATGTGATCTCTCCTCTGAAGGAGCTTATTCAGGTGCAGCGTGGCTGGACATCTGATGTATTCGGCACCTACGCCGGCTCGGAGTACCTGCTCAACGTATGGGGCTTCCTGATTGTTGCAGGTATCATCCTCGACAAGATGGGCCTCCGCTTTACGGGTGAGCTCTCGGCAATTATTATGTTTGCAGGTGCGTGCATCAAGTACTACGCTATCAGCGACGCATTCATCGGCTCAGGCCTCGAGACTTGGCTTAACTCGTGGTGGGTGTCAATGCCCGCAAGTGCTAAGCTCGCATCGCTCGGATTTATGATCTTCGGTTGCGGTTGCGAGATGGCAGGTATCACCGCATCAAAGGCTATGGCAAAGTGGTTCGAGGGCAAGGAGATGGCGCTGGCGATGGGCTTGGAGATGGCTCTGGCGCGTGTGGGTGTATTCTTCATCTTCACCATTTCGCCCCGCGTCGCAGGCATCGGTGGTGCCGATCCTTCGATCGTTCGCCCCGTGGCATTCTGTACCGCACTGCTCCTTATCGGTCTTATCTGCTACACGATCTTCTGCTTGATGGACAAGAAGCTCGACACACAGCTCGGCGCAAGCTCAACGGGCGAGAGCGAGGAGGAGTTCAAGATCAGCGATATTGGCAAGATCTTCAGCAGCCGTCTGTTCTGGATCGTTGCTATGTTGTGCGTACTCTACTACTCGGCTATCTTCCCCTTCCAGAAGTTCGCTGCCAATATGTTGCAGAGTAATCTGGGCATCACGGCAACCGCTGCTGCCGACATCTTCCGTTGGTTCCCCGTCGGTGCTGCCTGCATCACGCCAATCTTGGGCTGGTATCTCGACCGCAAGGGTAAGGGTGCTACGATGTTGATTCTCGGCTCACTGCTGATGATCATCTGCCACACCACCTTCGCATTGGTGCTGCCCGCATTCCCCAGTAAGGTGATTGCATTCTCGGCTATCATCGTGCTTGGTATCTCATTCTCGCTGGTTCCCGCTGCATTGTGGCCCTCAATTCCCAAGATTATGGACAAGCGTTACCTGGGTAGTGCCTATTCGCTCATCTTCTGGGTGCAGAACTTCGGTTTGAGCGGCACACCGATCATCATCGGCTACGCTCTGGAGAAGTCTAACCCCGGTGTTGCCGAGCAGATTGCTGCCGGTGTAGAGGGTGTGGCTTATAACTATACCGTTCCTATGTTGCTCTTCGCATCGCTGGGTGTTATGGCGCTTCTGTTTGCGTTGTGGCTCAAGGCTGACGACAAGCGCAACCACTACGGTTTGGAGGAGCCCAACATTAAGTAAAAAAGTTATAGCAATGAATAACAAACTCCATAAACTACTGCTCCTCGTGGCGTTAGCGCTACCCGCAATGGTGTCGGCACAGACCATTGAGCAGATGGCCGACATCTTCTGGAACAAATCATCGTGTCTGGAGCTTACCTCGGAGCGTCGCGCTGCGATGAACAAGATGCAGACCTACGTCGACACATTCCCCCACACACTCTTCAACGAGTATATGGCTACTCCTGCCGGCACGGATAAGGAGCACGGTATCGAGCAGTGGGGATTGATGCAGTACTACAATATGGCTCTCGACAAGATCCTCGCAGAGATCCCCGCAACGAAGGTACGCAAGGGCGAGGTGGCTGTATGGCAGCTCTATAATATGGGTTATGTGGTAAAGACGCAGACGCAGTGCTTCGGCATTGACCTCTATCACAAGCACGCCGAGCGTTTGGCACCGATGATCGACTTTATGATGATCACGCACAACCACGCCGACCACTACTCGAAGGCTCTCGTTGCAGAGTTGGAGCGTCAGGGCAAGCCCGTATATTCAAACTTTTTGGATAATGGTCACAAAGTAACTACGGGCGATGAGTTCACCGTGGGTAACATCAGCGTAAAGGTTACAACGGTAGATCACAACGCTACGCTGAAGAACTTTGTAAACACCTACGAAGTGAATTGCTACGCGACAAAGGGCAAGCCCTATGTATTCTTCTTCACGGGCGATGCTCACAACTATGAGCAGCTCAATCCCACCGTTAAGGTGGATGCTTTCATCCCCCACCTAGCCGTAGGTCTTAATATGGCAGAGGCGGTGAAGAAGATCAATCCTACGACAGTGCTGATGTCGCACATTCTGGAGCTTGGTCACGCCATCACAAAATGGCGCTGGTCATACGAGTACGGAATCAACGAGTGCGAGAAACTCCAGCGCGAGGGTGTTTATCTTCCCGTTTGGGGCGAGAAGCTGGTGATGAAGCGATAGGGAATTATCCCGATAAATAAAGAAGGGTGTCCACTTGGGACACCCTTTAATTTTATATTTACTACTTCTCGCGTGGCTTCATAATGCGATATCCGAACGATACTCCAAACTTGATGGGCATCGTCTCCACCGAGCCATTGAAGGGATCGGGCTTGAGGTAACCCTCGTGACCATTGGGATGCATATTGATATTTCCCTCGCCATCGTAGCGATTATACCACGACCACATATTGTCAAGTGACAAGAAAATATCCACGAGCCATCTCTCACCCAAGTGTCGCTCCCAGCCTGCTCCAAAACCTGCAGCCACGCTGAAGCCCTTGCCATAATCATTCTGGCGGCTGATAAGCTTTCCTCCCTCAAAGATTTGGAAACGGTGGATATTGAAGAAGGCCATACCTGCATTGGCACTCACATACCAACCCGACGTCGCCTCCTTGAAGTAGTAACGATACTCACCCAGCACTATTCCGAACAGCGAACGCTTGCCATTCCAGCTACGCCACGGCGAGAGTGTTCCATCGAAGGCTACCGACGAATGTTTCGACACTGCAAACTCCACCGATGGGTTGAGCACACCAACGGGAGCATACAGAGCATTGAGCTTGACGTATGCCTGCGCCGATGCAAATGTCGGCACGGCGGCCAACATCACCACAAAGAGTATCTTCACAATCACTTTCACGGGCGCAAATATACGAAAAAAAAGAGTCGCTACACACGGTAGCGACTGCTTTTATATATATCGTTTGATATATTGATCTGATTATGCCTCAAGAGCAAAACGCTTGTAAGCAACAACAGTAGCCTCCTTATCAGACTGCTGCAAGAACTCGCGGATAGAGATCTTCTCGCCTACGAGAGCCTGATTCAAAAGGGTGTTCTCCTCGAAGAACTTACGCATCTTACCCTCAGCGATCTTAGCCAAGATCTCCTCAGGCTTGTTTGCGTTCTTAGGATCCTGCTTCATCATCTCCAAAGCGATAGCCTTCTCCTTCTCAACTACCTCAGCGGGGCAGTCGTTCTCGTCGATAGAGATAGGAGCCATAGCTGTTGCCTGCATTGCGATAGTGTGAGCAACCTCCTCTGAAACCTCCTTGTTGAAGCCGAGGATAGTACCCAACTTCTTGTTGAAGTGAACGTAAGCGTTGCAGAAAGGAGACTCGATGCGGCCATAGTATGCCAACTCTACCTTCTCGCCTGTCTGACCAGACTTCTCGGTAACCATCTCCTCTACAGTGTGACCCTCGTCGTTCTTGATAGCCAAGAGAGCATCTCTGTCGGCTGCATCAGCTGCAACTGCAATATCCAAAATGGCGTTTGCAGAAGCTGTAAACTCTGAGTTCTGTGCTACGAAGTCAGTCTCGCAAGCCAAGCACAAGAGGTAAGCCTTCTGACCTACAATCTTGGTAACTACAACACCCTCAGATGCTGTACGGTCTGCACGCTTGCTAACAACGAGCTTACCCTTCTCGCGGATAATATCCTTTGCACGTTCGAAATCACCCTCTGCCTCCTGAAGAGCCTTCTTGCAGTCCATCATACCTGCACCTGTCATCTTGCGGAGAGTCATCACATCAGCTGCTTTGATTTCCATAGTATTCTTTTTGTTAAATTGTTAATAATCTCTCTTTTTCAAGTTATTACTCCTCAACAGCAGCAACAACCTCGGCAACAGTAGCCTCCTCTGCATCAACAGCAGCCTTTACAGCCTTCTTGATACGGGGCTTTGCCTCCTTCTTTGCAGGAGCAGCTGCCTCAGCCTCCTGAGACTCCTTCTCCTTCTCGAGCTTACGCTCCTCGGTACCCTCAGCGATTGCACCGCAAACTACATCAAGGATAGTAGCGATAGACTTTGAAGCATCGTCATTTGCTGGAATTACGTAATCGATGTCTGTAGGATCACAACAAGTATCTACCATAGCAAATACGGGGATGCTCAAACGCTTTGCCTCCTTAACTGCGTTTGCCTCCTTCTGTACGTCAATAACGAACAACGCTGCGGGCAGACGTGTCAAATCAGAGATTGAACCGAGGTTCTTCTCCAACTTTGCACGCTGACGCTCGATCTGGAGCTTCTCACGCTTTGAGAAATTATCAAATGTGCCGTCGCTCAACATCTTATCGATGGTGGCCATCTTCTTAACGGCTTTACGTATCGTGGGGAAGTTTGTAAGCATACCGCCAGCCCAACGCTCTGTAACGTATGGCATACCAACGGGTGCTACCTTTTCGGCAACGATCTCCTTTGCTTGTTTCTTTGTAGCTACGAACAACACGCGACGACCACTCTTTGCGATCTGCTTCAATGCTGCTGCAGCCTCATCGAGCTTTACAACGGTCTTGTGAAGGTCGATGATATGGATGCCATTCTTCTCCATAAAGATATAAGGAGCCATTTTGGGATTCCACTTACGCTTCAAGTGACCGAAGTGAACACCTGCATCCAATAATGTATTAAAATCTGTACGTGACATTTTAATTTCTGTGTTAAAATTTTAATTTCTCTTTTCTTCAACCACTCGGTAGTAGTTCTAAACCAATCCGAGAAGTTTTCCGCGACGGAGCAACCCGCCAGTAATACCTATATATATTATATATAATAAATAGCAGTCTTTCGGGTTTCGAACTCGCGTCGTGCTTGCCGAAAATTCGGTCGTGTAAGGATTAACGCTTACTGAACTGGAACTTACGACGTGCTCCGGGCTGACCTGGCTTCTTACGCTCAACCTCACGAGAATCGCGTGTCAAGAAACCGTTCTTCTTCAAAATTGAACGGTGCTCTGCGTCGATCTGGCACAAAGCGCGTGCGATACCCATACGAGCGGCCTCTGCCTGACCCTTGATACCACCACCGTCAAGGTTGATAGTAACATCATACTGCTCCAAAGTGTTAGTAACCAACAAAGGCTGCTTAACCTCATACTGGAGAATGTTCAAGGGGAAATAGACATCGAGTGCCTTGTGGTTGATTGTAATCTGACCATTACCCGGCTTCACGAATACGCGAGCCACAGCTGCCTTACGGCGACCTACGGTGTTTACAACTTCCATACTCTTTACTTAATCTCGTTTAACTTAATTTCCTTGGGGTTCTGTGCAGCGTGAGGATGCTCAGCACCTGCATAAACCTTCAAATTCTTCATGATAGCCTCACCCAGACGTGTCTTGGGAAGCATACCCTTTACTGCGTGCTCAATCACAAACTCAGGCTTCTTTGCCAAATAGTCTGCGGGAGTCGCAAAACGCTGTCCACCGGGGAAACCAGTGTGGCGTACATAGACCTTGTCGGTCATCTTCTGGCCTGTGAGCTTAACCTTCTCAGCGTTAATAACGATAACATTGTCACCGCAATCAACGTGGGGAGTGTAGCCAGGCTTGTTCTTGCCTCGCAAAATCTTCGCAATCTGCGATGCAAGACGTCCCAATACCTCGTTGGTAGCGTCGATTACCACCCACTCTTTCTGAACGGTAGCGGCATTCAACGAGATAGTTTTGTAACTTCTTGAATCCATCTTTTACGTTTTGTTAATACTTTAATTTGTTGTAATCCTAATTCCGCATATTTACGGGTGGGCAAAGATAGTAATAATTTTTCATAATTCCACACATCCCGACAAATTATTCTTAACTTTCTGAACAAAAAAAGTCATACATACAACAAAAGAATAACCTTTTTTGCCTAAAAAAACACAAAAAAGCTCCTTCCCGCAAGGAAAGGAGCCTTCAATATATACTCGAAACTGATTATCCGAGGAATGCCAACAAGATACCGGCAGCGACAGCCGAACCGACAACACCAGCTACATTGGGGCCCATAGCATGCATCAAGAGGAAGTTTGAAGGACAAGCCTTCTGACCCTCCACCTGCGATACGCGGGCAGCCATAGGTACAGCTGACACACCGGCTGAACCGATAAGCGGGTTAATCTTCTTACCCTCCTTGGCAAAAAGGTTCATAAACTTGGCGAGCAATACACCACCTGCTGTACCGAGGCTGAAAGCCAGGATACCCAACACGAGGATAAAGATTGTACGCTCATTAAGGAATGATGATGCGGTAGCAGTAGCACCTACCGACACACCGAGCAAGATAACAACGATGTTCATCAGCTCATTCTGTACGGTCTTGCTCAAACGATCCACTACACCACTCTCCTTCATCAAGTTACCCAACATCAAGCAACCAATCAATGGAGCAGCCGAGGGCAAAATGAGAGAGATGACAACAGCCAACACAATGGGGAAGATAATCTTCTCTGTCTTTGACACCTGACGCAACTGCGACATCTTAATCATACGCTCCTCCTTGGTTGTCAAGGCACGCATAATAGGTGGCTGGATAACGGGAACCAACGCCATATAAGAGTAAGCCGCAATAGCGATGGGGCCCAACAAATCGGGAGCCAAACGTGCAGTAAGGAAGATAGATGTCGGACCATCAGCACCACCGATGATACCGATACTACCACACTCATTAGGAGCAAAGCCCAAAGCATAAGCACCCAGGAATGTAGCGAAGATACCCAACTGTGCAGCCGCACCCAGCAAGAAACTCTTGGGGTTAGCAATCAGCGGACCAAAGTCGGTCATAGCACCTACACCGATAAAAATCAAGCAAGGATAGATACCCAACTTAACACCCAAATACAGGAAGTCAATCAGACCACCAGTCTTATAGAGGTCATACCAGTCTATCTGACCCTCATCAAAGAGTGTAGGATGGAACATCTCGGCACCCGGGAAGTTGGTAAGCAACATACCGAATGCGATAGGAAGCAGCAGCAACGGTTCAAACTCCTTCTTAATGGCAAGGTAGAGCAAAAGCAATGATACTCCGATCATCACCAATGACTTCCAACCCTGACCTACGAAGAAAGAGACCAAGCCGGCTTCATTAGCAAAATCTTTCAGGCTATCGATAATAAAACTGCCTGATTCCAGTAATTCAATCATAAGGCTACTCTATAACAAGTAAAACTTCACCCTCCATTACGGTAGCACCGGCCTGAACGTTGATAGACTTAACAACACCTGCCTTCTCGGCGTCGATATTGTTCTCCATCTTCATAGCCTCCAACACTACCAAAGTCTGGCCAGCTGAAACGCTTTCGCCCTCCTTTACGTTAATAGAGATAACTGTACCTGGCAACGGACATGTAACCTTTGTACCAGCACCGGCAGCAGGAGCTGCTGCGGGCTTTGAAGCGATAGGAGTAACAGGCTTAACCGACAAGCCGGTAGCTGCAGGAGCAGCCACAACAGCGGGCTTCGATGTTGCACGAGCTGTTGCACCCTCAATCTCCACATTATATTTAATGCCGTTCACAACGACACGAGCCTCTGTTGAAGCCTCATTAACCTCGTCAACCTTAACCTCGTACTGGTTGCCGTTTATCTTTAATGAATACTTTTTCATTACTTTAATTCTTATTTTTTACGAGTGGGGAGCTGTGTCAAACCGTGAATCTTTGAGTTCCACGGAGAGTAAGCTCTTGTAATACGATTGATAGTAATAACCTCTGACTCACGGTCATGCAAGTCACTCTTGTAGAGCTTGAGGGCAACAGCAATAGCGGCAACAATCTCCGCATCACTGATTGCGTGATCCTCATCCTCGGCTGAGCCTCCGGCTGCTACCTTCTTGGCCTTACGCTGATGCGTAAACACGTAACCCATAGCCTTCATTACGCCAATCATCAAAACCAGCACAAAGAAGACAATAAGGAAACCTATCAACGCCATCAACAGCATATCAGGCCAACCAATATTTGCAAATTTATCCATAACAAATCTTTATTACAATGGAATGTTAGAGTGCTTCTTGGCAGGGTTCTGCATACGCTTTGTTGCCAACGACTGCAAAGCACGGATGATACGGAAACGAGTGTTGCGAGGCTCGATAACGTCATCGATATAGCCATAGCGAGCTGCGTTGTAAGGATTAGAGAACTTATCCTTGTACTCCTGCTCCTTCTCGGCAACAAACTTCGCCTTCTCTGCGGGATCGGTAAACTCCGACAAGGCCTTTGCGTGAAGAACCTCTACCGCACCACTTGCACCCATAACGGCAATCTCGGCAGTAGGCCAAGCGTAGTTGATATCGCCACGGATGTGCTTTGATGACATCACGATATAGGCACCACCGTAAGCCTTACGCAAGGTAACAGTAACCTTGGGAACAGTAGCCTCGCAATATGCAAACAGAAGCTTCGCACCGTGAGTGATAACGCCACCATACTCCTGACCTGTACCGGGCAAGAATCCGGGAACATCAACCAAAGTAACCAAAGGAATGTTGAACGCATCGCAGAAACGAACAAAGCGAGCTGCCTTACGGCTGGCATTGATATCGAGCACACCTGCCATAAACTTAGGCTGGTTAGCGATGATACCTACACTCTGACCATTGAAGCGTGCGAAGCAAGTGATGATATTCTTTGCATAGCCGGCAGAAGACTCCAGGAACTCGCCATTATCAACGATCGCCTTGATAACAGAGTACATATCGTATGGCTGGTTAGGATTGTCAGGGATAATCTCGTTCAATGAGTCCTCCAAGCGAGAGATGCTGTCGGTACACATTGCCAGAGGAGCATCCTCCATATTGTTCTGTGGCATATATGAGAGAAGGTTGCGGATAAGTGCGATACCCTCCTCCTCTGAATCAACTGCAAACTGAGCTACACCACTCTTTGTTGTGTGCATATTTGCACCACCCAACTGCTCCTGTGTAACGTCCTCACCTGTAACGGTCTTAACAACCTTTGGACCTGTAAGGAACATATTAGATGTCTCGCGACGCATAATGATAAAGTCTGTCAATGCGGGAGAATATACTGCTCCACCGGCACAAGGACCGAAGATAGCAGAGATCTGGGGAATAACACCAGAAGCCATCACGTTACGCTGGAAGATATTAGCATAACCAGCCAACGCATTTACACCCTCCTGAATACGAGCACCACCCGAGTCATTCAAACCGATACAGGGAGCACCGTTGTTCATTGCCATATCCATAACCTTGCAAATCTTGTCAGCCAATGAGATTGACAAAGAACCTGCTGTTACGGTAAAGTCCTGTGCAAATACATATACCAGACGGCCAGCGATAGTACCATAACCTGTTACCACGCCATCACCGAAAGTATGCTTCTTCTCCATACCGAAGTCATAGCAACGGTGAGTTACGAACATATCGAACTCCTCGAAGCTACCCTCGTCCAAAAGCATATGAATACGCTCACGAGCAGTGTACTTACCCTTTGCGTGCTGCTTCTCGATAGCCTTCTCGCCACCACCCATACGGGCAATCTCGCGATTCTCAATAAGTTTGGCTACCTCTTTCTTCTGAATTTCGCTCATAATTGAAATATGCTTTATTTTGTTGAATTATTTGTTCTTGTTCTCACAAAGCTCTGTCAAGATACCCTGTGTTGATTTTGGATGAAGGAATGCGATTGTCATACCCTCTGCACCTGCACGAGGAGTCTTGTCAATCAAGCGAATACCCTTCTCCTCTGCATCAGCCAACTGCTCCTCGATATTCTCGCAAGCAAGTGCCATGTGGTGGATACCAATACCGCGATTCTCGATATACTTTGCAATGGTTGAATCCTCTGAAGTAGGCTCCAAAAGCTCAATCTTTGTCTGACCCAGCATAAAGAAAGCTGTTCTTACCTTCTGATCAGCTACCTCCTCGATAGCATAACACTTAAGGCCCAATACGTTCTCCCAATAAGGAATTGCCTCGTCAAGGCTCTTCACTGCAATACCAAGATGCTCAATGTGTGAAACTTTCATAATTTTTTGATTGTTAAAAGTTATTATTTTATGTGTGTAAATTTTTGGTCTTTTTCAAAAAAACTTCTCTCCGCACTATCGTTTGGCATAGATTTACGGCACTACCCCATACCCTATGCTCAAAACTCTGCAAAGTTACGAATAATAAAACATTCAATCAAGCATTATACCTTATATTTTAACAGAAAAATTGCTGCTTTTGACACTTTTTCTACCTCCCCTGACAATACTTTCCGAAACTCTTGTTTCTTTACCCTAAAATTGCTAATTTAGCACACTCTAAACAGATTCACAAATGAAGAG
>JAZRQX010000030.1:0-36882 GCA_045650235.1 Alistipes sp.
ACGGGATTCAAGTAACGAATCTCACCGCCCTTTACATTCTCCTGTGCCATAGTTTACTCCTCCTGTGATTTGTTAGCAAGCTTTGCACGACGCTTAGCAGAGTACTCTACAGCGAACTTGTCCTGCTTGAAAGTTAAGAAACGAATGATACGCTCGTCACGACGATAGTTGGTCTCGAGCTTGTTGATAAGTGCACCCTCAGCCTCGAACTCTACGAGGAAGTAGAAACCGGTGGTCTTCTTCTGAATGGGATAAGCGAGCTTCTTGAGGCCCCAGTTCTCCACATTTACGATCTGACCGCCGTTCTCGGTAATGATGCCCTGGAATTTGTCAGCAACCTCCTTCACCTGTGCGTCTGAGAGGACGGGAGTGACAATGAAAACGGTTTCGTAATTGTTCATAATTGAATTAATTAAATTATTGTTTTTGCTTTTTAGCGGCACAAAGGTACGAATATTTTTCCGAAAACAAAATATTTCTTCAAGATTATTTGCAACTTACGCCTATTGGGGCAAAAAAACCGCCCAACCTCGGCGGGGTTGGGCAGTAGTTTTACGCGCAAATGCTCTTACTTAATAAGAGCTCTTACAAATTCTCCTCTGAACTCGGGATCGGCCACGCCACGCGTCTCGGCCGAGTGCGCCTTCAGGTGGGGTGTCGATGAGTGGAACTTGTGAGCCTCCTCGTTCTTCCAAATCTCGAAGATAAAGAAGATGGTAGGATCCGTGGGCGACTGATAGAGCTCGTAAGCCTCGCAACCAGCCTCCTTGAGTGTCTCCACGCGGCACTTGAGGAACGAATCGCGGAACGTCGAGACGTGTTCGGGTTTCACCTTGCGGATGATATTAAGCAACAGACGCTCGCCCTTGGGCTGGCCATCGACAATGGTGCGAACCATCTGACCTGAGAAATCGGCATCAGCCAATCCCTGCTCGCTGCTTGTCTTCTGCATCGCCACAAAGTGAGGCTCCTGCATATGTTTGGTGAGGTCTGCCTCGCTCTTCCACTTCTCAAAAAGAAGAATCTGCGAAGGATCGGTGCATAGCTGGTAGTAGTCATAGGCCAAATTACCAGCCTCCTGAAGTGTGCCCTGACGGCAGCTCTCCAGGTTGGCCTTGTACTCAATCAATTTACCCATATTACCCTTGAGCATTGCATTGATCAAAAGGTAGCTCTCGCCACCCTGCTGCTGAGCCTGTGCAACGCCCGCAAATGCAACTGCTGCTACGGCGCACAACACTAATCTAAAAAATCGTTTCATAGTCTGCCTGCTTATTTAATGAAGATCTTATGCACCTTGGTCTTGAACGAGGGATCGTTGATTCCCTGGCACTCCTCCGAGTGTACCTTCGAGTGGGGCAGCGTGCTATGGATGGTGTGCGCCTCGTCCGTCGTCCACAACTCGTAGATAAGGAAAATGGTAGGATCGAGCACCGACTGATAGATCTCAAATGCCTCGCAACCCTCCTCCTTCAGCGTCGCCTCGCGGCTCTTGAGGAACGAATCGCGCAGCGTCGAGATATGCTCGGGCTTCACCTTGCGGACAATGTTCATCCACAGACGCTCGCCCGTAGGCTCGCCGCCAATGTACGCACGATGCACAAAGCCCTTATACTCGGGATCACTCGCAGCACCCATCTCGCTCATCAGGGTCTTCAGGTGATCGGTTGCCGAGTGGGCCTGATGACCTGCATCGTTACGCCACACCTCGTAGAATACATACGCCTGCGGATCCAGACACGAGCGGAAGATCTCATACTCCACCGTACCCGCCTCCTTCAAGGTCTCGACGCGGCACTTGAGAAATGCCTCGGGCAGATCGCCCATACCTCCGTCCTTCTCACGACGGAACACATTGGTCAAAATGTTCTTATCGGCTGTCTGGGCCAGAACAACATCTGTCGCCATCAACAACGCAACGGCACACATCGCAAATTTGAAAAGTTTTCTCATAATTTTATCGGTTTTAAGGTTAATTCTCCTTTAGTTTGAATCCGAGGGTCTCGACCGTCGTAAGCACCTGCTCGCGTGTAACGCGGCCCAGCACCACGGCACGTCCCGTTGGCAAATCGACCTCAGCCGACTCCACACCCTCCAATGCTGCCAACGCCTTCTCCACATTCGTACGACAATGGTTGCAACGCATACCCTCAACGTAGAATATCTGCTCGCTCGGCTGCTCCTCACCGCAAGCCTCACAGCCGCACTCCACATCGGGGCTCTTTCTAAATCGTCTGACGAGCGCATTTACCAGCAGCGCAACCATCACCACCGAGCACACGATGTTAAACCATCCCTGTCCACGGCCAGCACCCGCCGCCATAGCATCAATTGACTCGGTGAACCACTCCCTGGGCAGCAGATAATCCACCGCCAAGCCAAATGCCATAGCACCGCCCACGATTGAGAGCAGGTAGAGCATCAGCGATCGTCGTCCCAACACCTTACCTACCACCAGCATCGAAGCGGCATTTACGGCCGGGCCTGCCATCAGCAACACCAATGCTGTGCCGGGCGAGAGGCCCTTTAACATCAGCGCCACTGCGATAGGAATCGAACCCGTAGCGCAGAGATACATCGGCATAGCAAAGAGCAACACAATGACCATACTCAGCAGCGAGTTATCGGCAAACAGAGCAAAGAACGATGCCGGCACAAAGACCGTAATGAGCCCGGCCACAACCAAACCCACCACCAGCCAGCGGCCAATATCCTGCATCATATCGACAAAGGCGTACTTCAGCGCCTTGAGAATCTTTCCACCGAACGTCAACGTCTGCTCGGTCTGCATCTCGGCCTGCTCAACCACAGTTGCATCTTTCTCATCGAACATATTAACCACCTGCCCACCAAGCAGAGCCGTCGCCAGCGCAGCTACGGGACGCAGCAGCGCAAAGTGTAGGCCCATCAGCGAGTAGGTAGCAAATATCGAATCGACACCCGTCTGTGGCGTAGCTATCAGGAACGATACGGCCGCACCCTTCGATGCCCCCTCACGTCTGAGCGACATCGCCGTCGGAATCACTCCACACGAGCACAACGGCAGGGGCACACCCAGCAGAGCGGCATTGACAACCGAGCCAAACGACGAGCCACCCAAATAGCGGCGATACAATCGACTTGGCACAAATGCGTGCATCACACCCGCCAGCAGAAAGCCGAGCAAAAGGTATGGCGACATTTTGTTTATAAGAGCTATAATTTCGCTCATTGGATTTTCACTTTTTGTTTAATATCAGCGATAATTTACAGCAAAGATACTCGATTTATCCTTAACGCAAATAAGCATAACTACTTAAATTACCCCAATCTTGCATAGCCGTCCCACCTCTTCTAATGGAGCCGCACAGCGGCGACCGAAGCCCCTACCTGAGGCGGGGGTTGGGGGTGGGTCAGAGACTGTTAATGCGGCCAACGGCCGCAAGGTTGGCCGTCAGAAGCAATATCCGAGCCCCCTATTAAAAATACTTTGCACAGCGTGATGCTATATATACTCCGCACACCGATGCTTGCGGATACATCGCACCGTTCTCCGTCAAGCGGATTCCGATCTGCTCTACGCCGAGCAGCCGCGCCAGCGGAAATATCGCACGCTGGTCGCCGAGCGACGGATACCCAACGGCGGGCCTGATACCCTGAAAAGCCCCCTGGAACATCTCCTTCGGCGATAGCTCCTCCGTGGGCGCATAGCCCCACAACTCGCGTCTTACCTTCGCGTGTAGCCACTCCGAGGCCGCCTCGACCAATCTGTCGCCCAAGCCCTGCATCATTAGCGCCGTATATTGATCGTCCCCAGTCTTGAGACACTCCAGCTCCTCCACGAACGACTGCGACACCGTCACAGCAAACGCTCCGACGTAATCCCCCTCGGGCGCAACAAAATCTGCGAGCGACAACGCCACTCCATCGCCATTGAGCTTCGCCTGTCGCGGCGTTACGATCCGCTCCGCAACTCTCTTTCCGCCACAGCAGCTACACCCCTCGGTGTGCTGCAGTTCGATGCTATCCTCCCTGCCTCGCGCCTCAAAGAATCCCACTCGCGCCACCAGATGATGCTGCATCCGATCGAGCAACAGCTCGGCCTCCGATCTGATCTGTTCGGCCTCGGCGCTGCACTTCCTAACGCGCCAGAGGTTATAGAAGTGAATCCAATTTATATAGGGTCGCACCTGCTCAAGTGCAATCTCCAACTCACGAACACCCAAGAAAGTCGGCCGCACGATCTGCTCCTTCGACCAATCAATCTCCGGTCGCTTCAGCTCCTCCTCGCCGCGGCTCTGCGCCTGCAACCCTTCGCGCAGATGCTGCTGCTCGGCATATAGATCTTCGATTATCTGCTCACGCTCGCGTCCAGACAATCTTAAAGCTAAGATCGGGTTTTGCGACGCATCCTTCAGGTGGAGCACAGGCCCATCATACAGAGGCGCAATCTTCGCAGCCGTATGCAGAGCCGATGTGGTCGCACCGCCGATAAAGAGCGGCACTCTCACACCCGCTGCCTTCAGCTCACTTGCCACGCGACACATCTCATCGAGCGAGGGGGTTATCAATCCGCTCAACCCGATATAATCAACCTTATGCTGCTGGGCCGCCTCAACGATTCGCTCCGAGGGGACCATCACTCCCAGATCAATCACCTCGAAGTTGTTGCACGCCAGCACCACCGCAGCTATATTCTTTCCAATGTCGTGGACATCGCCCTTGACAGTCGCTACAAGATAACGCCCAGCGCTACTGCCTCCCGAGCTACGCTGCTCGATGTGCGGACGCAGTATCTCCACGGCTCGCTTCATCGTGCGGGCTGTCTTCACCACCTGCGGCAGAAACATCTTGCCCTCGCCAAAGAGCCTTCCCACGAGCGTCATACCCTCCATCAGCGGGCCCTCGATAATCTCCGTCGGCGAAGCATATTCCGCAAGCGCCTGCTGCAGGTCAGCCTCCAAATGCTCCTCCTCGCCTCGTTGCAGCGCTGTCATCAGTCGCTCCTGCAAGGGTATCGTCTCCCGATTCTCGACCTTTGCGGTCTGCTCCACCGCGCCTTTATACTGCTCGGCCATCGCCACCAGCCGCTCCGTCGCATCCTCCCTGCGGCATAGCACCACATCTTCCAGAGCCACACGCAGCGCATCGGGAATATCCTCATACATAACCTTCGCCGAGGGATTCACAATAGCCATATCCAGCCCCGCACGGATTGCGTGGTAGAGGAATACAGCGTGCATCGCCTCGCGCAGGTAGTTATTTCCTCTGAATGAGAACGAGAGATTGCTCACGCCACCACTCACGCGCGCACCCAGCAGATTCGTGTGAATCCACTCCGTTGCGCGGATAAAATCCAACGCATAGGCGTCGTGCTCGCGCATACCCGTTGCAATGGTTAAGATGTTGGGATCAAAGATTATATCTCGCGGCTCAAAGCCAACCTCCTCGGTCAGAATCCGATAGGCTCGCTCGCACACCTCAACCTTTCGCTCGAACGAGGTCGCCTGCCCCTGCTCATCGAAGGCCATCACCACCAGCGCCGCACCCAACTCCTTCACTCGGCGGGCACGCTCAATGAATCGCTGCTCACCCTCCTTGAGCGAGAGCGAATTGACGATAGCCTTACCCTGAATCGTCTTCAGCGCCGCCTCGATAACCTCGAAACGTGACGAATCGACCATCCACGGCAGTCGCGCCACCTCGGGATCGGAGGCCATAAGATTCAGGAAGTGAACCATATTCTGAAGCGCATTAATCATCGCATCATCCATATTCACATCCAGCACCATCGCCCCGTCGCGCACCTGCGCACGCGCTATGGCCAACGCCTCGTCATACTTCTGCTCGCTGATAAGTCGCAGGAACTTCCTGCTTCCCGCCACATTGCATCGCTCGCCCACGTTGATAAACGCCCCTTGCTCTGCGAAGGCATCCAATCCTGCCAGCCACTTCACACTCTTTTCCGACGGCTGTCGCACCGTCGCCACGCGGGCCGCTGCCTGTGATATCAGGCGTATATGTTCGGGTGTTGTTCCGCAACAGCCACCCACAATGTTCACCAACCCCTGCTCCATAAACTGCTCCACCCATCGAGCCATACGCTCGGGTGTCTGGTCGTACTGCCCCATCTGGTCGGGCATTCCCGCATTGGGATGGGCACTCACATAGTAGGGAGCATCGGCCAATTGTTTCAAATACGGTATCATCTGCTCCGCTCCGAACGAGCAGTTGAGTCCCACCGACAGCAGCTCGACGTGCGCCACCGAGGCCATCATCGCCTCCAGCGTCTGCCCCGCCAACATTCGTCCTGCGGCATCGGCAATCGTTGCCGAGAGCATAATCGGCAACTTGCGTCCTTTTAACTCAAACACCGCCTCGGCCGCAGCAAGTGCCGCCTTGACGTTGAGTGTATCGAAAGCCGTCTCGATCAGCAACAGATCCACGCCACCCTCTACGAGCGCATCAATCTGCTCGCAGTAAGCCTCATACAACGCGTCAAAGTCGACCGCTCGGCGTGCCGGATCATCCACATCGGGCGACATCGAAGCCGTCTTTCCCGTCGGGCCGACAGAACCCGCAACGAAGCACTCCCTCATCGTATTCTCCGCCATAAATCTATCGGCCTCACCGCGAGCCAGCTGCGCAGCTGCGAGGTTCATCCTCCGCACAAGGTGCTCAGCACCATACTCCGCCTGCGAGATTGCCTGCGCCCCGAAGGTGCAGGTCGAGATAATATCCGCCCCCGCATCGAGGTATGCGCGATGAATCGCAGCAATAAGATCGGGGCGCGTCAGCACCAACATCTCATTGTTGCCCTTGAGCGCACCGCCGTGAGCCGCGAACTCCTCACCGCGGAAGTCTGCTTCCTGCAGCCCCTCACGCTGAATCATCGTTCCCATAGCTCCATCAAGCACCACGATTCGTTGCTGAAGTATATCTCTAATGGACCTTGCCATATTTTCCTGATTTTGGATTAATAGACCGCCTTGGCAATCGCCTCGACACTCGCCGTTGCGTTCATCGAGTAGAAGTGAATACTCGGCACACGCGCCGCCTTCAACTCTCGCGCCTGCTGCACGCCCCACTCTACACCGAGTGCCTTCACATCCTCGTTTGAGCGGCAACGACATAGCTCTCGCGCCAGCTCCATCGGCAAATCGATGTGGAAGGTCTTGGGCAGCAGGGCCTGCTGCGTAAGCGAGGTGAGGGGTTTCAGGCCCGGAATGATCGGCACCGTGATTCCCGCAGCGCGGCAACGCTCCACAAACTCGAAATATCGCTTATTGTCGAAGAACATCTGCGTAACGACATACTTCGCACCCGCATCAATCTTCGCCTTGAGGAACTCGATATCCATATCTATATTCATCGCCTCCTCGTGCTTCTCGGGATAACCCGCCACGCCGAAAGAGAAGCGGTGCAGAGGTTCGTGCTCCTCACCATCGAGCAGCACACCACGATTGAAATCCTCCACCTGACGGCACAGCTCCACGGCGTGCTCGTGTCCTCCCTCAACGGGCGTGAAACGATTCTCGCCCTTGGCTCTGTCGCCACGCAACACCAGCAGATTGGTGATTCCGAGATACGACAAATCGATCATCTCATTCTCGATATCAGCCTTCGAGAATCCGCTACAAATCAGATGCGGCACCGCAGGTACGCCATATCGGCCCTTTAGCGCGGCAGCGATGGCCACCGTGCCGGGGCGTCGGCGCTCGAAGGTGCGTTGGAAAACGCCCTCCGCAACCTCACGATATACCACCTCGGAGCGATGTGTTGTGATATTTATATATGCTGGATTGAAGGGCATAAGACGGTCTATCGAGCGGAAAACCTGCTCGATGCTCTTACCCCTGACGGGCGGCAGCACCTCAAACGAAAAGGCCGTCGGATGGTCTGCCGAAAGAAATTCTGCTACATTACTCATAACCTAACAAACTTACGATAGTTAGCCATATTACCACAAAGGTAATATTTATCTGCCATTTCACGCAAAAACTGCAAAAAAAAGGTGCCAACCTATGGAGTTAGCACCTTTTTACGAATTCTATATCAACGATATATTTACTTCTGATTCAAAGCCGCGTGCGCTGCTGCCAAGCGTGCGATAGGCACACGGAACGGAGAACAGCTCACATAGTTCAGGCCTGCATAGTGGCAGAACTCTACCGATGAGGGCTCACCGCCGTGCACACCGCAGATACCACACTTCAGGTCAAGACGCGTACCACGTCCCTTCATCACAGCCTCGCGGATGAGCTGGCCCACGCCATTGCGGTCCAGGATCTGGAAGGGGTCATTCTTCAGAATACCCTTGTCGAGGTACGTTGGCAGGAACTTGGCAATATCATCGCGTGAGAATCCGAGAGTCATCTGCGTCAGGTCGTTCGTACCGAATGAGAAGAACTCGGCAACCTCGGCAATCTGATCAGCCGTAACGGCTGCACGAGGAACCTCAATCATCGTACCCACCAGGTAGTCGATACGGTCATTACGCTCGGCAAATACCTGCTCGGCCACGCTGTCGATGATATTCTTCTGGTAGCGCAACTCCTTGTGGTTACCCACCAGCGGCACCATAATCTCAACCTTCACGGGAGTGCCCGCAGCCTCGACATTCATCGCAGCCTCGAGGATTGCGCGAGCCTGCATCTCGGTAATCTCAGGATAGGTGTTACCCAGACGGCAACCACGGTGACCAAGCATCGGGTTCACCTCGCCCAAGTACTCAACCTTAGCCGCAATCTTCTCAAACGGTACGCCCAGCTCCTCGGCCAGCTCGCGCTGCTCCTTCTCAGTGTGGGGAGCAAACTCGTGCAAGGGGGGATCCAGCAGACGGATGATCACGGGATAACCCTTCATCGCCTTGAACAGGCCCTCAAAGTCGCCACGCTGCATCGGCAAGAGCTTCGCCAGCGCCACGCGACGGCCAGCCTCATCGTCGGCCAGAATCATCTCACGCACGGCCTTGATACGGTCGCCCTCGAAGAACATATGCTCCGTACGGCACAATCCGATACCCTCCGCACCGAAGGCAAATGCCTGCTCGGCATCGCCCGGGGTGTCGGCATTGGCGCGTACCTTCATCGTAGCGTACTTACCTGCCAGCTCCATCAGCTGACCAAAGTCACCGCTAAGGTCGGCATCCTCGGCAGCCACCTGACCCAGATAAACCTCACCTGTCGAGCCATTGAGCGAAATCCAGTCGCCCTCCTTGATCTCATATCCATTCACCTTGATGGTGCGAGCCTTATAGTCGATAGCGAGCTCACCGGCACCCGACACACAGCACTTACCCATACCACGCGCAACAACGGCTGCGTGTGATGTCATACCACCACGAGCTGTCAGAATACCCGCTGCATCCAGCATACCCTTCAAATCCTCGGGCGAGGTCTCGATACGCACCAGGATAGCCTTCTGTCCCGTCTCGGCCAACACCTTCTCGGCATCCTCGGCAAAGAATACTACGGGACCCGTAGCTGCACCCGGCGATGCAGGCAGACCCTTAACCAACACCTTTGCGCTCTTGATTGCACGCTTATCGAATACGGGGTGAAGCAGCTCATCGAGCTTCGCAGGCTCACAACGCAGCACGGCGGTCTTCTCGTCGATCAGACCCTCGCGCAGCATATCCATTGCGATCTTCACCATTGCCGCGCCCGTACGCTTTCCGTTACGGCACTGCAACATCCACAGCTTACCATCCTGAATCGTGAACTCGATATCCTGCATATCGGTGAAATACTGCTCCAAATGGTGCTGTATATCATTCAGCTCGGCATATACCGCGGGCATAACCTCCTCAAGCGAGGGATACTTCTGGGCGCGATCCTCCTCCGAGATGTTCTGTGCCTTAGCCCAGCGACGTGAACCCTCGATGGTAATCTGCTGAGGGGTACGAATACCAGCCACAACATCCTCACCCTGAGCATTTACAAGGTATTCACCATTGAAGATATTCTCACCCGTAGCGGCATCACGCGAGAATGCCACACCCGTAGCCGAGTTCTCGCCCATATTACCAAACACCATAGCCTGTACCGATACGGCCGTACCCCACTCCTCGGGGATGTTGTTCAGCTTACGATACAGAATAGCGCGATCGTTCATCCACGAACCGAACACCGCACACACAGCACCCCAGAGCTGCTCCCACGGACAGGTCGGGAAATCCTTACCCGTCTGCTCCTTCACGGCAGCCTTGAACGCTGCAACCAGCTCCTTGAGATCCTCAACCGTGAGGTCGGTATCCTGCTCTACGCCACGCTTCTCCTTCTGCTCGTCGATCAAAACCTCGAAAGGATCCTGATCCTGCTTCGACACGGGCTTCATACCCAGCACCACGTCGCCATACATCTGCACGAAGCGGCGATACGAATCCCACGCAAAACGGGGATTGCCAGTACGCTTCGACACAGCCTCCACAGCCTCGTCGTTCATACCCAGGTTAAGAATCGTATCCATCATACCGGGCATTGAAGCACGCGCACCCGAACGAACCGACACCAGCAGTGGCTTCTCCTTATCGCCAAACTGCATACCCGTCAGACGCTCGATATTCTTCATCGCACGCTCCACCTCGGGGCGCAGAATCTCGATTACGGCATCCTTACCCTTACTATAATACTCTGCGCACACCTCGGTGGTGATCGTGAATCCCGGGGGTACGGGAATACCGATAAGGTTCATCTCGGCCAGGTTAGCGCCCTTACCACCGAGCAACTCTCTCATCTTACCATTGCCCTCAGCCTCTTTGTTACCGAAGGTGTATACGCGTTTTACACTATTCATAAGCTCAAATTTTTATTTAATAATTCGATATTTTTACCTATTTTTTTCTGTTTATCTTACAAATATATAACTTTTTTGTTAATAAACAAACATTTTGCCCAAATATATAAACACAGGCAGAACCGAAGAGTAACCTCCGTAATATTTTTTACTATCAAACGTCGGCCTCGGTCGGCCAGCCTCATCCAGCAGCCACGGCTTGATATAGACTCCACTGCGCACAACATCTGCGGCACTACTTGCCACCCTATCACGCATTATCCACCTATCGCCACCGACCACGTTGCCTTCGCCCTGACGCTCTCCCTGCTTCGAGTAATCTTTTACGCCATAACGCTCCACGTTCGTCATTCTTCCGACCAAAACCACATCACCCCTTTCCAGCAGCTGCCGCTCCCGTACGAGTACCCCAATCGCAGTCGAGCGGTAGGCCGCAACCACCGCGAGTGCCCGACCTCGGGCGCTACCCTCGACGCATAGCAACCCGCGCCACGAAGTAACCTTCTCGGGAATGAAACGATCAGCAAAATAGAGCAATGCAAAGTCCAGGCCACTGCTGCCGTTTTGCTCACGATGCAGATAGGCGTAGTCGCTCTTGCACGCCATCGCAATGTCGCGCACCACCTGTTCATTCTCTACGCCATATAATGCCACAACATCCATCCCCATCGAGTCAATCACCGCAGCCGTATGTTCCACCTTGCGACGATAGCGCTCCTCGCCCCAGGCGCGTCGGCCCTGCGGGGTGTAATCACGGTCGTCATACGATGAAGAAGGGATGGTGTCATACATTGCATCCACATCGTAAAACGCCACCCCTATCACATTTTGTGCCGAAATCTGCACCACACTCCCCAACGCGAGGATTATAGTCATCAACCACCTACGCATACTACTTATCAATTACTCCCGAGCCGACCAACACCTCGCCATCGTACCACGCCGCAAACTGCCCTGCGGCAATGCCTCGCTGCGGCTCATCGAAGAGGACGTACAACCCATCCTCAACAGCCACAAGCTGTGCCCCCTGCAACGGCTGACGGTAACGTATCCTGACATCGTAGCGACGCCTCTCGCCCACAGTCATACGATCCGATGGCTCTACCCAATGTACCTCGTCGGCTTTGATATGTAACGCCCGTCGATATAGGCCCGGATGCGAATCACCCTCGCCCACATATATCACATTCTCCTTTACGTCCGTCGAGATAATAAAGAGCGACTCCTTCCTGCCACCAATACCGAGGCCCTTACGCTGTCCGATGGTGTAGAAGTGCGCACCCTTATGCACACCCACCTTCTTGCCGTCACGCACCGTATAGTGGAACGGCTCGGCCAGCGCCTGCAAATCATCCTCCGCCACCTCGCGGCCGTAGCCTCGCCACGAAGGGAGAATCTCGTGTACATTTCCATCGCGGGCCGCAATCTGCTGCTGCAGGAAGACGGGCAGATCGACCTTACCGACGAAACATATTCCCTGCGAATCCTTGCGCTTGGCCGTTGCGAGCTTCTGCTGGGCCGCTATCTCTCGCACCTGAGGCTTCTGCAGATGCCCTATCGGGAAGAGCGCATAACGCAGCTGCTCCTGCGTGAGCTGGCAGAGGAAATAACTCTGATCCTTATTCTTATCCGCTCCCGCCAGCAGGCGATACACAGTGCGGCCATCGATCTGCTTCTCGGCCTTTTGGCAGTAGTGGCCCGTTGCTACAAAATCGGCACCCATCTTAAGCGCCTCCTTGAGGAAGACATCGAACTTGATCTCGCGGTTGCACAGCACATCGGGGTTGGGCGTACGACCCTGCTCGTACTCGGAAAACATATAATCCACCACGCGCTGCTTGTACTGCTCCGAGAGATCCACAAATCGAAACGGGATATCCAATCGCTTGGCCACCAGCTCGGCAAAAACCTGGTCGTCATACCACGGGCAGTCGCCCTCGAGCGTGCCCGTCGTATCGTGCCAATTACGCATAAAGAGGCCTATCACCTCGTGCCCCTGCTCCTTCAGCAGATATGCCGCCACCGATGAGTCCACGCCTCCCGACAATCCTACAACTACCCTTGCCATATATCAAATTCCGTTTGCTTACAAATTTACAAAAAAAATCTCTATTACAATGCGCAGAACAACGACACCCAAAACGGCACCGAGAAATCGACCACCACGCCGTGTACAATGGCCACAAATACCCACTCGCGCCCTGCATACTGCGTAATTACGGGCAACGTCACATCCATCGTTGTCGCACCACCCGAACATATCGGTGCTACGGGCGAGAAGTAGCGCACCATCAGCGGCGCAAGCGTCAGCGTCAGCATCTCACGCAGAATGTTGGCCACCAGAGCGACCGTTCCCAGCTCCGCCGCCACAACAGCACCCACCATCGGCTCCTTGAGCTGCGTGATGAGAATCGAGGATAGCGAGTAATATCCCATTCCGCTACCTGCGGCCATCACCTCCGCCACCGACCAACGCGAGATTAGGAGCGAGATAGCAGCACTCGCCACCATCGTTCCGACAATCGTTGCGCAGGGTAGCAAAAGCAGTCGCGGCGAGAGCGAGCGCAAAATCTCCTTTAGGCGCGGATCGCTTCCGATACCGATGCCCACCTGCAACATCAGCGCATACAGCACCCACATCGCCACACTTCCATCCGTCAGCCACGTCGGCAGCAGCTCACTCACAGCGGCCACAACACCCACCACAAAGGCGGCAATTATGATAAAGCTACTCCGCACGCCTACCTCCTCCCTTTACTATATTATAAACCGCGCGAGCAGCCACAACACTTCCCGCTACGGTAGCCAACGCTATCAGCACCGCATCGCCTCCCAATCGCGGCAGGTTGCGCATCACAGCCTCGTTACCACCGATCTCGCCACCCATAACAAAGAGCAGCGCCACGATCGTCGCCATCGTTGTTGTTCCAACATATTTCACCCCCTGCCATCGGCGCAACAGATACCCTATCGCAATGCCGACAAACATCACAGCTATAATCTTAAACATCCTACTGCCAAAATTTTCTGCAAAGTTAGTCGCTTTTACTTGTTCTGCCAAACCTGCATCCTCTCACCCCGAAAAAATTGACCTCTACGCCACGAAAAAGTTTCTCTTACAGAGAAAAGGCAAAAAAATCGAAGAAAAATGAGATTTTTCACTACTTTGCGATACAAAATACCAAAATTGTTCATATATTTGCATCAGGAAAATATCTCAACACAATAAAATACTCGACTATGAAAGAGACAATCAACGTCAACATCGCCGGTCAAGCCTTCACAATGGATATGGATGCTTACACGGCGCTCACGGCCTACCTCGACGACATCGCACGTCGCCTGCCCCAGAGCGACACCGAGACTATGGCCGACATCGAAGGCCGCATTGCCGAACTCTTCCGCGAGAAGGTACCCTCGCCGATGATGGTCATCACCTATGGCGTTCTGCGCAACACGATGAACCAGATCGGCCGTCCCGAGGACTTCGGCGCAGCCAACCGTCCCCTGAACTCATCAACGACACAGAAGAGCAGCGAGCGTCGCCTCTACCGCTCACGCACCGACCGCTCGATCGCGGGCGTATGCTCGGGTGTTGCCAAGTATTTCGGTCTGGAGACCTCGCTGGTGCGTATCGCTGCCATCCTCTGCATCTTCGCGGCCGGAGCAACGCTGTGGATATATCTAATTCTCTGGCTTGTTCTACCATACGAGCCCGAAGCCTAACAAAAATAGAAAACACTCAAACGAATCAAAGCTATGAACGACGATAACGTAAAAGTACAAATGCGCAAAGGCATCCTCGAGTATTGCATTCTGGCCATACTCTCACGCGAGGACTCCTATGCTCCGAAGATCATCGCCGAGCTCAAGCAGGCCGAGATGATCGTTGTCGAGGGTACGCTCTACCCCATCCTCACCCGCCAGAAGAACGCTGGTCTTCTGACCTACCGCTGGGAGGAGTCGCCGCAGGGCCCACCCCGCAAGTATTATATGCTCACCGAGGCTGGCCGTCAGCAGCTGGCTCTGCTTGACGAGGCGTGGAACGAGATGGTCGAGCAGATACGTCTCATTCGCCACGGCCACACCGTGATCGAATCCACCTCCGAGCAGCCCTCACGTCCCATCCCCGAGCTTAACCCCTCGCAGGAGTAGCACTCACTCAACTAACTGATATAACAACTATTACGAACAAAACACTATTACAATGAAACGTATTCTTTCTTTCATCACTACCGTAGCCCTCGTTTGCGGCTACGCACCTCAGGCGCAGGCACAGACAATCTACTCTTCCGACGGATCAGTCGTAACCATCACCAGCGATCAACTTGCCGAACTTGGCGAGCGCCTCGGTCGCCTTGGTGAGGAGCTGGGCGAGAGTTTAGGCAAAGATTTGGGTTCGCTGGGCGAGGAGCTCGGTTCGCTGGGCGTAGATCTTGCCGAGGCCATAGAGAATGGCGCTATCAAAGGCAACGTCTATATCAACGGCAAGCGCATCGGCGGCAAAGACGACAATTCGCAGCAGCGTTTTCGCGGTAGCGGCCGCATCATCACCGAGAAGCGCACCGTCCCCGCAGACTATCGTGGCATTATCACCAGCCGCGCCATCAAGGTTACGCTCGAGGATCGTTTAGACCCGACGGCCATCATCCGCGCCGACGACAACGTGATGCCTTACATCAAGATCGAGGATCGCAACGGCGTTCTGGAGATTAAGATCGACGATAAGATCCGCACCATCAACAACGTAACGGCCGAGGTGAGCCTTCCCAAGAGCGAGGCTATCAGCCTTTTGGAGGCGGCAAGCGCATCACACATCAACGTCAATTACACCATCCGAAGCTCTTCGCTCGAGATCGATGCCGCATCGGCTGCTAACATCAACATCTCGAAGGCCGACGTCGGCAATTGCGAAATAGAGGTCGCTTCGGCTGCCAACATCAGGGGTTCGATTATCGCCACCTCCTGCGAGATCGAGGCCTCATCGGCTGCCAATGCCCGACTCCAGATTCTGGCAGGCAAGTGCGAGGCCGACGCCTCATCTGCCGCAAAAATTATCCTCAGCGGCGAGGCAGGCACACTCTTGGCCGATGCCTCATCGGCTGCCGACATCAATGCCGTCAATCTCATGATTCTCAACAATGGCATAGCCAACTCTTCGTCGGGTGCCGACATCAAGATTCAGGCCGGCAAGTCGCTCTCGGCCAATGCCTCATCGGGCGGCTCGATAAGCTACAAGAGCGAAAATGACCTCAACATTCACATCAAAAAGTCAAGTGGCGGCAGCGTACGCAAGATGTAATCCACACCCATAACACCCTACGACAATGAACGAAATCAAGAAATGTAGTATCGCGGGCGTATCGTTCACCTTGGAACTTGATGCCTACGAGACTCTCAGCCAATACCTTCAGTCGCTCCGCGACACCTACCGCGACGACCCCGACGGCGAGGAGATTCTGGCCGACATCGAGGCACGCATTGCCGAGCTTATCCTCTCCACTCAGCCCGCCGATGCCATCATCGCCAAACCGCTGATTGCAAATATCATAAAGCAGATGGGTTCAGCCGCTGAGATTGATGAGGAGGCCACCGAGCGCCACGCCGAGACCGAGGATCAGTGGGGCAACCCCCGCATTCCGCGTCGTCTGTACCGCGACCTGGACAACGGCAAGCTGGGCGGTGTATGCGCAGGTATCGCCAGCTACTTCGATATCGACCCCGTGTGGGTGCGTCTGGCGGCATTCGCGCCCCTATTGCTCACCCCGATCATCGGCTCGATGAACTTCCTGCACGCGCTGATTCCGCTGTCGAGCAACCTCTTTGGCTTTGTGGTTTTAGGCTACCTGATTATGTGGTTTGCCATCCCCGCAGCCTCGTCGGCACGTCAGCGACTGGAGATGCGCGGCGAGCGTATCACGGCCGACAGCATCCGCGCCAATACCACTGCCCCCGACCAGCGCGAGCGCACGATCATTGCAAAGCTGGTGGCCGCCTTCGGTAGCTTCCTGCTGATTTGCGTCAAGATCGTGACACTACTTATACTTATCCTGCTGGTCTGCGGCTCGAGCGTGCTGGCTCTTGTTGCCATCACGGGCGTGCCCGCGCTACTGACGACCGATTTTGTAACGGGCGTTGCATTGGCCTCATTCTTTGTGGTGGTAACGATTCCTATCATTGTGCTGATCTACCTCTCGGTGATGTTGCTCATTTCGCGCCGTCCCCACGGCCGCACGATGCTTATTATGTTCATCCTCTGGCTCATCGCGTTGATTGCGATGATCGTCGCGGCCATCAAGTCGCCCGTTAAGTTCGACCGCCAGATCGAGAACACCTTCGAGTCAGTCTTCCAGCACGACGAGGAGATTCTCTTTGAGGAGTTCACCGAGGAGGAGCTTGAGGAGTTCCACGAGCAGTTCGAGGATTACGACTCTACCTCACTGCAGCAGGACAACCTCACCCTGACACTCGAGGGCCCGAGCGACAACATCTCGCAGATGAAGGCTACGGTACAGTTCAGCGACAACGGTCTGCGTATCACCGACAACGAGGGCGAACTGATCGAGATTACGACCGACGGCATAAAGATCGGCGGCGAGGATTTCATCAACTACACCACCGAGCGTTCGCCCGACTACGATGCCATCACGTTCAAAGTCGGAGGCGTTACGATTCGTCTCGAGGAGACCATCAAGAGCGCCGAGGAAGAATAACACATCTTAAAGGTTTATAATGAGAAAGGGTGCTATCCGCAATGGATAACACCCTTTTTTTATTACTTTTTTAGCCAAATCAGAGGCCAAAAAGTTAGAACAATTACTCTATCGAAACCTCCGGATTCTGCACCGATAGCGGCAAACCCTCCTGCGAGAGGTAGAACATATAGAGGACTACGGGCTCCGTGCCACGATTCTCGCTATTGGCCTTCGTGCAGGCAGTGAGCAGATTCCCACAAAAGAGAATAGATGCAATAAAAACTAATCTTAAATATCTATTCATCGCTATAAAATCAATTTAATATCGTTGCAAATCCTATAGTTAAAACTCCGACGTGAAGTGGAATCTAATATCCTTAAAATTCTCCTGCGCCAGAGCCAAAGCGTAGCTCGTGTCGGCAAGGAATACATCGCGACCGTGCTTATCAACGGCCATATTTGAGTGCTTGCGACGCTTGAAGTCGGCCAGCTGTTCGGCGTTGTCGCTCTCGATCCAGCACGCCTTATGAATCGAAATAGGCTCCCAGCGGCACTTCGCGCCATACTCGTGCTCGAGACGGTACTGAATAACCTCAAACTGAAGCTGTCCAACCGTACCGATGATCTTACGTCCGTTCAGCGACGATGTAAAGAGCTGTGCCACACCCTCATCCATCAGCTGATCAACACCCTTTGCGAGTTGCTTGAACTTCATCGGGTCGGCATTCTCGATGTAGCGGAAGAGCTCAGGCGAGAACGAAGGAATACCCGTAAACTTGAGCTTCTCACCCTCGGTGAACGTGTCGCCGATCTTGAACGTACCCGTATCGTGCAAACCAACAATATCGCCCGGGTAGGCAAAGTCGATCACCGACTTCTTCTCGGCCATAAACGCCGTGGGCGACGAGAATTTGAGCTGCTTGCCCGAGCGGACGTGCAGGTAGTTCTTGTTGCGCTCGAAGGTGCCCGAACATATCTTCATAAATGCCAATCGGTCGCGGTGGTTGGGATCCATATTGGCGTGAATCTTAAAGATGAAACCCGTCATCTTCTGCTCATCGGGCTGCACGTTGCGTGTCTCGGTTGTGGTCTGACGAGGCGATGGAGCGATGCGGATAAAGCACTCCAAAAGCTCTCTCACGCCAAAGTTATTCACCGCCGAGCCGAAGAACACGGGAGCGAGCTGCCCCGAGAGATAGGCCTCGCGGTCGAAGTCATCATACACAGCCTCTACCAAATCCAGATTATCGCGCAACTGCCCTGCGAACTTCTCGCCGATATAGCCATCGAGCTCGGGCGACGATATATCGCTGAAATCGACGGTCTCGGCATCGGCAGTCTGGCGCTCGTCCGTAGTGAAGAGCGAGAGGTTCTTCTCGTAGATGTTATATACACCTTTGAACGTGTCGCCACTCGAGATAGGGAATGCCAACGGGCGAACACGAATCTGCAACTCGCGCTCCACCTCGTCCAGCAGATCGAAGGGATCCTTACAGGGGCGGTCCATCTTATTGACAAAGACCATCACGGGCGTCGAACGCATACGACAGACATTCATCAACTTGCGCGTCTGCGCCTCCACACCCTTCGCTCCGTCAATTACGATAATAACCGAATCGACAGCCGTCAGCGTGCGGTAGGTATCCTCAGCGAAATCCTCGTGGCCGGGCGTGTCGAGGATGTTGATCTTCACGTCGCGGTAGTTGAAACCCATCACCGACGTTGCCACCGAGATACCTCGCTGGCGCTCGATCTCCATAAAGTCGGATGTCGCACCCTTCTTAATCTTGTTACTCTTCACTGCACCCGCAACGTGAATCGCGCCTCCGAAGAGGAGCAACTTCTCCGTCAGGGTTGTCTTACCCGCATCGGGGTGAGCGATGACTGCAAATGTTCTACGCTTGGTGATTTCGTCGATTAACGCCATATCTTTATCATTTTTAACGGCTGCAAAGATAGTGTTTTTACCTTAAATAAAAAAGCCTGCGCACCATAAGCACGCAGACTTCTACTTTTTCTAAAAGTTGCATAAGAAGATAGGCGACTTTTATCTCACTGGTGAGATAATGAAGTTGAACGTATAATCCTTATACTCAACCATATACTTCTCCAGCGGCAATGCACCCCACGAGTTGATGCAACCCAATCCCTGCTGCTCCAAATCGAAGCACAGATAGGTCTTATCGCCAGCCTTCAAATCGCCTGAGTGGCGCTGCAACGGTCCAACCGTCACATCCATCGCCTCCTGCGAATAGGGCAGAGCCGAGGCCGAGAATGCCACATCCGAAATGATGCGGATACCCGCACCGGCCGTATTCTTCAGCTCGTAGTAACGCAGATCGGAGCGCGTACCCGACTCCTGCGGGCGAGCCATCTTCTCGTTGTACTGGTCAGCTACACGCTGCACATAGTGACCGATGTCGGCTGCGCTCTTTCTATCGGCGTAGTTCTCCACCTCGCCACGACCGTAGTACTCCACAACGTTGTAGGCGGCAGGCAGCTCCACGCGCACGCCATAGCGGAACATATTGGGAATCTTCGCCTCGGCCGAAGTCGTCATAGCCTGCTCGACACGAATCTCACCCTCGCCGTTGATGGTGTAGGTGATACGCATCGTCGCCTCGACATCCTTCATCTCATACTCGGCCACAGCCTTCGCCACATCTCCCTCAACCTTCGCATCGAACGACTTGAGCACAATGGCGGGGTTGCGCCATACGCCGAAGCGGGTGTGCAGATGAGCACCTATATCATTCTCGGTCGGAGCACGCCAGAAGTTGGGACGCAGAGCCGAATCGTCGGCTACGATCGTCTGGCGACCGTACTCAATCTGGTTGATGAAACCCTCGCGGTTGAAGCCAATCGTCCAGTCGTAGCCCGTCACCTGCGTCGATTTCTCAAACTTGGTAACCTTCACGGGGCGCTCCGATGACTTCATCGCAAACGCTGCTGCAGTGTCGTACTCCTTGATGATATGCTGCTGCTCGGCCACGATGTGACCAACCTCAAGCAGAGGCTGCTTCTGCGTAAGCTCATAGCGCACGTTGAGCGTTACCTCCTTCGCTTCGGGACAAATATCCTCGGCCGTGTAGCCCAATGTGTATGCCTTACGCTGCTGGGGCTTCACGTCCAGCTTATCGATGCGGCCAGCCTTGGTCACCACGCCATCCTGCTGCAGCTCCCACACCATAGCGTAGGGCTCCAGACCTACGAAGAAATTCTCGTTATAGACCTCAACCTTACCCGCCATCAAATCCACGGCGTTGGTCCAGATAGACTGATACTCGCGTCGCACCTCATAGGCGTGAGCCTGCGGCGTGCGGTCTGCGGCGATTATACCGTTGTTGTTGAACGAGTTATCGGTTGCGTCGTAGTTATTGAAGTCGCCACCATAATAGAACGACACCTTGCCGTCGGCCTCATACTGCGCCAGGCCCTGATCGACGAAATCCCAGATGAAACCACCCTGATAGTGGGGGTACTTACGGATCAAGTCCCAATACTCCTTGAATCCACCCATCGAGTTACCCATCGCGTGGGCATACTCACACTGGATGAGGGGCTTCTTGGGCGAGTTCTTCACATAGTTCTCGCTCCACTCCAAGTTAGCATACATCGGGCACATAATATCGGTAAAGTCGTTACCCTCGGCACGCTCGTAATGAACAGGGCGTGAGGCATCGAACGACTTAATCCAGCGGTAGCAAGCCTCGAAGTTAGGGCCGAAGCCAGCCACGTTGCCCATACTCCAGATGATCACCGAGGGGTGGTTCTTGTCGCGGTAAACCATACGCTGATTGCGCTCCAGATGCGCCTTTGCATAGCGGGGCTCCTTGGCCAGAGTCTTCTCGCCATAACCCATACCGTGCGACTCGATGTTGGCCTCGTCGATGACGTACAATCCATACTCATCACACAGGTCATACCACTCGGGCGTGTCGGGATAGTGGCACGTACGAACGGCGTTGATGTTAAACTGCTTCATCAGTTTGATATCCTGAATCATTCTCTCGCGCGTCATCACAAAGCCCTTCAGCGGATCCACCTCGTGGCGGTTCACACCCTTGATCAGCACGGGCTGACCATTTACCAGCAGCAGTCCATCCTTAATCTCCGATGTGCGGAAACCCACTCGCTGCGCATACGCCTCGCCATCGACCGCAATCACCACCTTATACAAATTAGGTGTCTCGGCCGACCACTTCGCAGGGGCCTTCACCTCAAAGGTGTGCGACGCCTTACCCTTCGTGGGTGTAACCTTCGCCTCGGCTACCACCTTACCCTCGGGGCAGATGAGCTTCACCTCTGCCTGCTTAACTGCCGATGAGAACTCCATCTCAACAGCCAGACGACCATCCGTGTAGTTATTCTCGAGTGCTGGGGTGATCATCACATCCTGCAGTCGCGCCTTCTGTCGAGCCACCAGCTCCACGTCGCGCGAGATACCGCTCAAGCGCCACAGGTCCTGATCCTCGAGATAGGTGCCGTCGCACCAGCGGAAGATCTGCAGGGCGATAAGGTTCTTGCCCGGCTTTACGAACTTGGTCACATCGAACGAAGCACCCAGATGGCTATCCTCCGAGTAACCCACAAACTTGCCATTCACCCAAACATATACGTTCGACGTTGCAGCACCGATGTTAAGCTCGATATCGCGACCGCTCCAATCCTCGGGCAGCGTGAACTCACGACGATACGAGCCGACGTGGTTCTGCTCGATGGGCACATTGGGCGGATCGTTGCGGAAGTTACCTCTCCACGCATATCCGATATTCACATATATGGGGTCACCATAGCCGTTGAGCTCCCACATCGCAGGCACCTCCATACTATCCCAACCCTTGTCGTTGTAACCAACCGTGAAAAAGTCGGTCGGACGCTGGTCGGCATTCTCCACCCAGTTGAACTGCCACGTTCCGTTGAGCGAGAGGCGGTAGGGGTTCTGCTCATCACAATATGCACCCTCGGCCTCGGCCACGTTCTCAAAAATCTTGTAGGTCGAGTGCATCTTCTGGCGATTGATCTCATTTACGTTGGGATCGCGCCACTCCGTGAAAGTCTGCGCCTTCACGCCCGTCAGGGCCACAAGGGCAGCAAACAATAGTGTAAATCGTCTCATCTTCTGTATGTTTTTGTTTGTTAGTCGTGCATATTACGCGAGCGGAGATACTCGATCAGGAACTCCGGGCGGTCGGTCTGAATCATTCGTGCGCCCATATCCACCAGCTTGCCATAGATCTCATCGGCCGATGTCATCCACGCCTTATCGTCACTCAAACCTCCGTTGAGCGAGTTCCACAACGTATTGACCCACAGCTTCGAGCCGCTCTGCTGAACGCGCTCCATAGCCGACTCCACCTCGGGCGTGAGTTTGCTCCAGCAGATCTCGTATGCCAACTGCGGCTTGTCTGCGGCGATAAACTCCTCGAACATAGGCTTATGCGCCTCATTCGCGGGGGTGATGATGGGCATATAGAGCATATTATTCTCGTGCTCGGCCAGCTTGGCCTCAACCTCAGTCAAGGGCTTACCACCCTTGATCAGCACCTGATGCGTCACGCCCAGCTCCTCGGTCAGGGCCAGCACCTGGTCATAATAGTCGTAACCCTTGTCGATATTGACCAGAATACGATCCTTGCACACAAGCAGAGCCTCGCGCAGAGTGGGGATCTTCAGGATGTAACCAAAGTGGCCACCGTGTGCCGACTTAAGGTCGAAGGTCTGCAACGAGTCGTAGGTCATATCGATTATGCGTCCCTTACCCGTCGTGCAACGGTCGAGTGTGCGGTCGTGCGAGAGCACCAGAACGCTATCTTTTGTCATCGCAATATCAATCTCCACCATATCTGCTCCCATCTCGATCACCGACTCAATTGCGGGGATTGAGTTCTCGGGATAGTTGCGCCAATCGCCTCGATGGCTGATGACGATGACGTAATCCGATGCGGGGTTGTGCAGATGCTTGAGAATCATCTCTGCACGATTCTCATCGCCCTTCGTCGCGGGTGCTGAATTGCCGTTGCAACCAACCATAAATGTGAGTAACAGGATTGCAATCAGCGCTGAAAGCGAAAATAATCTTGTTTTCATCGATGTAAATTATTGAAGTTGTTAAATCGGAAGTAGTTTGTTTAGGCAAAATTAAGCAAATTATTTCGGAAAATTCACATATTTTTGCGTATCTTTGAATGTTTATGAACACTATTTGACAAAAAATTATGTATAGAGACGATAAACGAACCGTAATCACACTCGACGCCGGCGGCACCAACTTCGTATTCGGTGCTATGCAGGCCAACCGATTCATCATCGACCCCATCACGCTCCCCTCGTCAGCCGACGATCTGGACCGCTGTATGGCCACTATGGTCGAGGGCTTCGAGCGCGTCATTGCGCAGCTCGACCACAAGCCCGTAGCAATCAGCTTTGCCTTCCCCGGTCCGGCCGATTATGCCAATGGCATTGTCGGTGGATTCTACCTCCCCAACTTCCCCTCGTTCCGCGACGGAGTGGCCCTCGGCCCCTTCCTGGAAGAGAAGTTCGGCATCCCCGTCTATATCAACAACGACGCCGACCTCTACGCCTACGGCGAGGCTTTGGCGGGAGCACTTCCCCAGATCAACGAGCGTCTGGAGGCCCTGGGCAGTGCCAAGCGCTACCACACCCTTCTGGGCTATACGTTCGGTACGGGCTTCGGCTTTGGCTTTGTGACCAAGGGCGAGCTGCACACGGGCGATAACTCGTGTATCGAGACCTTCTGCCTGCGCCACAAGTATATGCCAGAGGTGATGGTCGAGGATGGTGTTGCCGTTCGTGCCGTAAAGAGAGTCTATCGCGAGGCTTCGGGCATTGACGATCCCACGCTCGAGCCGAAAGATATCTTCGACATTGCTGAGGGTAAGCGCGAGGGCAATCAAGAGGCTGCACGCAAGGCATTCGCCACGCTGGGCGAGGTTGCTGGCGATGCGATGGCCACAGCCGTTACGCTCATCGACGGTGTGATTGTCATCGGCGGCGGTATCACAGCAGCCAAGAAGTATATTATGCCCGCCCTGCTGAAGGAGTTGCGCTCGAAGATGCACTCAATCTCGGGCGAGGAGTTTGACCGCGTGCAGATGAAGGTCTACGATCTGGACAACGAGGAGGAGTTCGAGCTCTTTGCTCGTGGCGCATCGCGCGAGCTGAAGGTCTATGGCTCGGATAAGGTTGTAACGTACGATCCGCAGAAGCGCATCGGCGTGATGATCTCACACATCGGAGCCAGCACCGCCATCTCGCTCGGCGCCTACGCCTACGCCCTGAACGAGATCGACAAACTCGCCGAGAAACGCGATTAGGGAGCAACACAACTGAATGCCACAATCATTAGAGAGGAGTTATGAGGAAGTACATTGCGGCGATTCTTGCAACCTTTCTATATTCTCTGGCTGTCACAGCACAAGAGGATTTTGAGGATGTCCCGACAATAGCCGAGCGCCTATCAAACATCGAAAATAAAACCTCCGTGCTTGACAAAATCAAACTCTCGGGATGGAGTCAGATAATCTACACTCACGACGAGAAGGAGGTATCGACATTCCAGATCCACCGTGCGCGACTCTTCATCGGGGGCGACATCTACAACGGGCGCAAAGGAGCAAAGGCCGAATTCCGCATCCAGACCGAGTTCGCCGGCACTCCAAAACTCGTTGATATGTGGATACGCTATCGGCCCACCAAAGCCTTCGGCGTTCAGTTGGGACAATTCAAGTTCCCGCTGCTGATGGAGTTCACCGACAACTACGAGGTGGAGGTTATCGACTTCGCCTTGGCCATCCAGCGCCTCCAACGTGTCGGCAAGGGCGACATAACGGGAATCTCATCGTCGGGACGCGACATAGGATTGCAGTTCTATGGCGACATCATCTCGAGTCAGGGACGTGGTATTCTGAGCTATAACCTCGCGGTGCTGAACGGCAACGGAATCAACACTCGCGATAGCAACAAGAGCAAGGATGTGGTTGGGCGACTAATCCTTCGCCCCACAAAACGGCTCACAATGACGGGCTACTACCTGCGTGGCGAGGCCAACTTCTCGACACCAGAGTTGATCGAGAAATTTGGTAATGTTTCGACTCCGAAATATACACAAACCCGTCGCTATGGTGGTGGAGCACACTATGCAGGCGACAAGTTGACCTTGCGTGCAGAGTACATCAAAGCACAAACCGGACAACTACACTCCGAGGGAGCCTATCTGCTCGCGCAGTACGCCTTTATGAAGAAGGTATCTGTGGCAGGACGACTCGACTACTTCGACGACGATGTCTATACGCTGGCCAACGAGCAGAACTACGTCATCGGCTTGAACTACAAACCCTGGCCGATGTTATTGTTGCAGCTTAACTACACGCGCAAACATTACCGCGAAAACGAACAGAACAACATCAATGCAATGAGCATTATGACAACCGTAAGATTTTAATTAACAAAACAACTAAATAGATGAAAAAACTTTTAGCAACTCTCAAAAACGAGGATTGGGTAATCGTCTATGCAGGCGCCATCGTACTGCTTCTGGCGACACTCTTTCCCTCCGCTATGCCGACAATGCCCAAGGAGCTCGGCTCGGCCGATCAGTGGCTGAAGGCCCTGACGATGTTCGCATCAATTTTAGGTTTGACCTATCTGTGTCAAGCCGTTCTGCAGCGCAAGATGGTGGGCATATTCCTCTCACTGCTGGTTATTTTCACCCTCTCGCTCGGTGCGCAGGTTGTGGCCAACATCCCCATCATCAAGGAGTGGGGCTTGGAGTCGGTATTCTTCTCGGTGATCTTCGGACTTATCGTGAGCAACATCTTCCGCGTCCCCGAGTGGCTCAAGCCAGCCATCCAGAGCGAGTTCTACATCAAGATCGGTATCGTATGCTTGGGCTCAACGATCCTCTTCGGCGAGGTTATGAAGTCGGGCGTATTCGGTCTTGCACAGGCACTCATCGTAGTCTTCACGGTGTGGTACTTCGCATTCTTCATCTCGCGCCGCTTCGGTGTTGATCGTGAGATGTCAACGATGCTGGCCTCATCGGTTTCGATCTGTGGCGTTTCGGCCGCTATCGCTACGGCAGGCGTAATCAAGGGTGACAACAAGAAGCTCTCTTACATCATCTCGCTCGTGCTGGTATGCGCCATCCCAATGATGTACGTTATGCCTTGGCTCGCAGGCGTTATGGGCCTTAGCGAAGAGGTCGCAGGAGCTTGGCTCGGAGGTACAATCGACACTACGGGAGCCGTTGCCGCATCGGGCACAATGCTCGGCGAGGCCGCAGCGCAGACCGCCATCATCGTCAAATCGTCGCAGAACGTACTGCTCGGTCTGGCGGCATTCGTCATCTCGCTTATGTGGAGCTATCAGGGCAAGCAGACCGAGGAGAAGCCGACCATCGGCGTTATCTGGGATCGCTTCCCGAAGTTCGTCGTAGGATTTGTACTTGCATCTCTGGTCTTCAGCTTCTTGATGGATGTCGAGAGTGCCAAGGCTGTGGGCAAGATCACCAAGGGCTTCACCAACACTCTGTTCAGCATCGCTTTCGTATGCGTTGGTCTGGAGACTCGCTTCGCCGACATCTTCTCGAAGGATAACCGCCGTCCGCTGTGGGCCTTCCTCACGGCACAGGGTTTCAATATCGTAGTTACGCTTATCGTAGCTTATCTGCTCTTCGGAGTTGTTAAGCCTCTGCTTGCGTAATAGTTCGGTCGCAGATACAAAAAGAGGGTGTCCCGTCGGGGCACCCTTTATCATTTGGAGGGATTGTATCTAAATCCATAACAGGGAGATAACCCCCATCGCAAACCCTCCCACAAATCCGATCAGGAGCTGCAGGCTTCTGTGCCGCCCCATATATAATCTCGCCGAGGCCAGCCCTCCGGCCGCCAACAGCGTTGCTATCAGCACCCAGAACATAGCCTGCTCGCCCGCAATATTAAGCACCACGAACAGCGCCACCGCCGCGCCCATAGCCGTCAGATGGGTACTCACACGCGTAAAGTACGACGCACCCAAGCAGAAGAGGTTACACAACGCCGCCGCCACTGCAATCTTACGGAACATCACCAGCGAGGGGGCCTTCATCATCGTCATTGCACAGAGCATAAAACAACACGCCGAGACCACCATCACCATCGTCATCCCATATCGCTTCGGAATCTCCCTCCCGCGCAGTCGTTGCAGACGCTTCAGAAGCGCCACGGTGAGCATCGGCAAGACGGTTGAGTAGAGCGTCACCACCCAGATCAGGTACACCTTCAGCCGCATCGGGTAATATAGATATATGGTATTGAGAAACAGCATCAGCGCAACCACATATATGGGCACGAAAAATGGGTGCAACACCATCGAAAATATCTTCGCCATTCGCTTCATCTTCTCCTATCTCTCAAAAACAGCCTTATAATCTCACAAAATTCTACCCTTCAGTCTCGGCTTAAAACTGCTTATATCTGCTTGCGCAACCTCGCCACCGGAATATCCAGCATCTCGCGATATTTGGCCACCGTGCGTCGCGCTATGCAGTAGCCCTTGGCATTGAGAATATTCATCAGCGTCTCGTCCGTGAGCGGATGGCGTTTATCCTCCTCGTCGATGCAACGTTGCAGGATGTTCTTAATCTCGTAGCTCGACACCACCTCGCCACTCTCGGTCTGCATCGCCTCCGAGAAGAGCGACTTGAGCAGAATAATACCGAAGTGTGTCTGCGCATACTTGCTATTCACCACACGCGAAATGGTCGATACGTCCAGCCCCGTACGGTCGGCAATATCCTTCAGAATCATCGGTCGGAGCTTACTCTTGTCGCCATCCTTGAAATACTCCTGCTGAAACGACAATATCTCCTGCATCGTGCGCATCAGCGTGTCGTGGCGCTGCTTGATTGCCGAGATAAACCACTTCGCCGAGTCGATCTTGCTCTTGACAAACTGCACCGCCTCGCGGTTCTTATCCGCCACCGTGCCATCAGCCGAGACCATATCGCGCATCATATCCACATATCGGCGATTGATCTTGATCTCGGGTATGTTGTACGAGTTGAGCGACAGGTCAAACTGCCCGTCGTGGTAATCGATATTAAAGTCGGGAATAATGTATGGCGAGGAGTCCAGCGCCCCGTCCGAATAGAGGTTTCCGGGCTTGGGCGAGAGGTGCTTGATCTCATCTATGGCATCGCGGAACTCATCCTCCGTAACGCCCAGACGTGCAATCAGTTTCTCGTAATGTTTCTTGACAAATTCGTCGAAGTGCGAGCTCAGGATTCTGCTTGCCAGTCGCTTGGCGGGCGTATCCACCCGACGCTGGCTCATCTGCAACATTAGGCACTCCTGCAGATTACGCGCACCGATTCCTGCGGGCTCCAGCTGGTGGATTATACCGAGCAGTCGCTCCAGCTCCTCGACCGAGGTCTCTATTCCGAGCGAGAACGCCACATCGTCCGATATGGACTCCATATCGCGTCTTAAATATCCATCCTCGTCGATACTTCCAACCAGGAACTCCACCACGCTTCGCTCCTCGGCCGAGAGTTCACGGAACGAGAGCTGCTCGATCAGGTACTCCTGCATCGAGCGCCCCTCCGTAATGTTTATCGGTCGCTGCTTCTCCTCCTTCGAGAAGTTATTTATGCGGCTCTTGTAACTCGGTGTGTCATCCTCGCGGATATACTCATCGACCGAGATCGTACCCTCGTCCTCCTCCTGAGGCTGAACATCCTCCTCGAGTACGATATTCTCCTCTATCTCCTGCTTTACGCGCTGCTCCAATTGCAGCGTAGGCAGCTCCAGCAGTTTTATCATCTGGATCTGCTGTGGAGAGAGAGTCTGTTGTAGTTTTTGAATCTGACGTTGTGAAATAGCCATTTTTCTAAATTTTATGGCCTTCGGGTTGGTATTCCGTAGTTCTACACTTCACCCCCACGTCGGGTCAGCGTTGCCATAGCACTACATCCCCCTACACCCTTAGGCCTGTTCCACCTCGACAGGTTCCTTCGATTTATTTAGTTGCTCCTATTATTTATCCTGCATCTGCCTGCCATCTTGCTTCGGATGGCCTACCTCGCTTTTAATCTTCTATTTCAGGGCATTCACAATACCTCGTGCCCAGAAGCGTGCCAGCTTTCGCGCTCCCGCCTCGTTGGGGTGGAGGTAGAAGATGCCGGCCTTGCCATCCTCGGCAAACATATATTTGCGGTGCTTCTGCTGGAAGTAGTCAAACGCATCGCTATCACCCATATACACGTCGTCATTCTCCAGAGCAATCTCGATCAGGATGTTCGTATAATCGACCATACGTTTCTGACCAGCTACCAGATACTGCGCTCCGTTATGCGTATTGGGGCTGTACCAAATCGGACGCTGCAACACGAACACCGCCTCGGGGCAGAGCTCGCGCAGACGACCGATCATCGTCATCAAGTTCTTCTTGTAATCCTCGTTCGACACGGGCGAGCCGTTAGGGCCGAAGTTGGCCGAGTCGTTTGTTCCGAGCATTATCGAGAAGACGATGGGGGCATAGCTCACCTGCTGAATCTCCTTGATGGCGCGCTCCACACGCACGAAGTCGCGCTCCGTTGCGGGCAAGAAATCTACGGTCGTGGCACCCGAGCGTCCGCAATTACGGAAGTGCACATCCATCTTGAGCATCTTCTCCACCATTGCAGCGGCCACCACGGGGGGAGCCGTCTTGCTCTTATCGGCGTGGAGCACACCCTCGGTGATGCTGTTACCGATAAATATCAGGTTACACGTCTTCGACTTACGCGGCTGCGCTACGATGCTTCCTATAGAGAGCACCATCGCCAGCACAAGAATCAATCTCTTCATACAAGTGGGCAGTTATTGCTATTTAATCAATTAAAACTCTGCGTTATTCGGCGTACGGGGGAAGGGGATCACATCGCGGATATTAGCCATACCCGTAACGAAGAGCAGCAGACGCTCAAATCCCAGACCGAATCCCGAGTGAGGTGCCGAACCCCAGCGGCGTGTGTCGAGATACCACCAGATGTCCTGCTCGTTCATACCGAGCTCCTTCACGCGTGCAGAAAGTTTGCCATAGTCGGCCTCACGCTCCGAACCGCCGATGATCTCGCCGATTTTGGGGAACAATACGTCCATTGCGCGTACCGTGCGGCCATCCTCGTTCTGCTTCATATAGAATGCCGTGATCTCCTTGGGGTAGTTGATCAGGATTACGGGACGCTTGAAATGCTCCTCCACCAGATAACGCTCGTGCTCCGACTGCAAGTCGCAACCCCAGTCGCAGGGGAACTCGAACTTGCGGCCCGAAGCCTTCAGGATCTCGATACCCTCGGTGTAGTCCAGACGCACGAAGTCGTTGGCCAGAACGAACTCCAGACGCTCGATCAATTCCTTGTCCCACATCTTGTTCATAAACTCCAGATCCTCGCGGCAGTTATCGAGTGCGTAGCGGATCAGATACTTGAGGAAATCCTCCGCCAGCTCCATATTATCCTCCAGCTCGTAGAACGCCATCTCGGGCTCAATCATCCAGAACTCGGCCAAGTGACGCGGCGTGTTTGAGTTCTCGGCACGGAACGTAGGGCCGAAGGTGTAGATGCGACCGAGCGACAAAGCACCCAGCTCACCCTCCAGCTGTCCCGATACGGTCAAGTTACAAGGCTTGCCGAAGAAATCCTGCGCATAATCAACCTTACCCTCCTCGGTGCGGGGAGGATTGGCAATGTCGAGTGTCGTTACGTTGAACATAGCACCCGCACCCTCACAATCCGAACCTGTGATCAGGGGAGTATGAAGATAGAAGAAGCCATTATCGTTGAAATACTTGTGAATAGCATACGCCATCGCGTGACGGATACGCAACACAGCGCCGAACGTATTGGTTCGGGGACGCAGGTACGCGATGTCGCGCAGGAACTCAAGCGAGTGTCCCTTCTTCTGCAGGGGGTAGGTCTCGGGATCGGCCGTACCGTAAATCTCGATAGCCGAAGCCTGCACCTCCACTCTCTGGCCCGATGCGGGCGACTCTACGAGCTTACCATCCACGCGGATACAAGCGCCCGTAGTGATGAGCTTAAGGGTATTCTCGTCAAAATTTGCCAGATCCACCACGATCTGGATATTTCCTGCGCACGAACCATCGTTCAGTGCGATGAATGCTACGTTTTTGTTACCTCGTTTGGTGCGCACCCAGCCCTTAACGACGATGTCGCTGCCTACGGCGCCCGATTTCAGAATCTCTGCAATTCTCAGCGTTTTCATTGTTTATCTGTTTTATTAATCTAAATAATCTCACAACTCTGGCCTACGGTGGCCCTATCAACCTACAAAGGTACGCAATAATTTGCTATTTGTCAAAAAAAAAGTACCTTTGCAAATGGTACTTTGTACCATCAAAGGCCAAAGAGACGTTAAATTTTCCGCAACGACAAATATTTTGCAACCCAATATGAAAAAAATCATACTTTTAGGCGCAGCTCTCATCTGCACGCTCTCATCATTCGCCCAGGGCCCGCGTGTCTATCGCTCGGAGTTTCTCACCTACGACAAGCGCGAGGATGCCACCGCCGACCGTCGCTCTGAGACGGCTCGTTATTCGGACTTCAAGCCCGAGCGCATCGCCATCGCCGGCGGCGAGATCCGCTACGTCCAGAAGGTCGAGCTGGACGGCACGATGAACGACTACAACCTCTTCTTTCACCTCGAGAATGTGGGTATGGCCTACACGCTCTTTGTCAACAATGAGCCCATCGCCGAGATCGAAGATCCCTACACACCGGCCGACTTCCTGCTCTCGCCCTATATGCGTCAGGGCATCAACGAGGTTATGCTCGGTGTTCGCCAGAGCCGTACCCCGCAGCTTCAGGAGAATCTCTTCCAGTTGGATTTCAAGGAGTTCGAGAATAGCTATTTCTTCGCCCAGCGCCGCCTCTCGGTGCGCGACTTCGATCTGCAGCTCGTTCCCGACACCACACGCCAATATGCGAAGCTGAAGCTCGACGTAATCGTGGCCAACGACTTTAACTTCGAGGAGACCATCCAGGTCGGCTTCGACATCTATAACCCGAAGGGGAAATTGATGGAGTACAGCGTCAACGAGATGCAGGTCGCAGGTCGCTCGATCGATACCCTCTCGTTCAATCCCGATATCTACCACGCCTACGACTTCCGCTGGGGCGATGGCAAGACTCCGCTCTACGACGTTATGATCTACATCAAGCGCAACGGAATGTTGTGGGAGTACATCCCCCTGAAGGTTGGCTTCGGCAAGACCGAATATCGCAACGGCAAGTTCTACCGTTTCGACGAGGTGCTCCACATCCAGAAGCGCGAGCACTTCAACGCCACGCCCGACCGCGAGCAGACCTACAAGGAGATCGAGCAGGCCAAGTTGCGTGGCTACAACACTCTCTGCCCCGACTATCCGCAGCCCAAGTGGTTCTACGATATGTGCGACAAGGCGGGAATGTTTGTCATCGACTGCGCCAACATCAACTCCCCCACCAACAGCAGCAACCGCGCCATCGGTGGCACACCGGCCAACGATCCCAAGTTGGTGGACGAATATTTGCAGCGCATGAAGTCGATGTACTACCGCTCGCGCAACCACTCGTGCGTGATTGCCTTCTCGCTGGGAGGCGAGTCGGGCAACGGCTATAATATGTACAAGGCTTACGAATGGATTAAGTCGGTCGAGAAGCACCGTCCCGTATTCTACGTCGGTGCCGAGGGCGAGTGGAACACCGATATGACCGAGTTGTAACGCTTCAGAGGTAATGAATATCGAACTTATCGTTGTCGGCAAGACCGACTCCAAGGAGGTCGAGGCGCTCATCGAGATGTACTCCAAGCGCATCAACCGCTACTGCCGCTTCTCAATCACCACACTTGCCGATGTGCGCAACACCCGCAATATGGCACCCTCGCGCCAGAAACAGCTCGAGGGCGAGGCCATCCTGCGTCTTGTGGGCGATGGCGACTGCCTCACGCTGATGGACGAGCGCGGCGCGCAATACACCTCGATGGAGTATGCGCAGTGGCTGCAGAAACGTATGCTCAGCGGCGTGAAACGCCTCGTGCTGGTCATCGGTGGTCCGTACGGATTCTCTGACGAGGTCTATGCCCGCGCCGACCAGAAGATTTCACTCTCGAAGATGACCTTCTCGCACCAGATTGTGCGCGCCATCTTCGCCGAGCAGCTCTATCGCGCTTTCACCATCCTTCACAACGAACCCTATCACCACGAATAACAATGAAATTTCTGCATACACACACCCTACTCACAGCGTGGCGCATCTGCCTGCTATACATCGTCTTGATGCTCTGCCGCGTTGTGTTTTACCTCTACAATAGCGCTCTTATCGGCCCGCTGCCCGAGGCCGAGTGGTGGAGCCTTGTGTGCGGAGCGATGAAGTTCGACACCGTCTCGATTCTCTACGCCAACGCACTCTTTATCCTGCTGGCGCTCATTCCCCTGCAACTGCGCGAGAAACGCTGGTGGCAGAGTATTTTATATTGGTACTATGTAGTTGTGAATGGAGTGGTTGTAGCTATCAATATGGCAGATGCAATCTATTTCCGCTACACACAAAAGCGCTTCTCGGCCGACGAAATCTTCTTTACCGAGAACGATAACTCGCTGCAACTCGTGCTGAAGTTCGCCACCGAGAATTGGCATATCGTGCTGGCAGGTATCGCACTTATCGCCCTGCTCGCAGTGGGCTATCGCCGTCGCGCACGCATCGAGAACATCTTTGCGGGAGTGTGGTATTACGCTGTATCGACACTCGTTTTAGCGGTGGCGGTCGGATTCTCAATTGGTGGTGTAAGAGGCGGTTTCACGAAGATGACACGTCCCATAACGCTCTCAAATGCAACACTCTACACGCCCGACAACGCACGCGCGACGATGATTCTGAGCAACCCCTTTGCGATCCTTCGCACCATATCATCAAGCGGCAAGCTGCACTACGAAAAATACTTCGACGACCAGACTCTCGCCTCGATCTACTCGCCCGAGCACTTCCCCTCGGAGCAGACCTCGGCAACCGAGCTTACGGGCCGCAACGTGGTGTTGTTCATTATGGAGAGTTTCTCGGCTGAGCACTCGGCTCTGCTGCGCCCCGACCTGTATGAGGATTCGGAGCAGAAGGGCTACACGCCGTTCCTCGATTCACTTATGCGTCAGAGCTATACGTTCTATAATATGTACGCCAACGGCAAGCGTTCGATTCAGGCGCTGCCCGCCGTATGGAGCTCAATCCCATCGTTCAAATCACCCTTCGTGCTTATGCCGCAGGCGATGGCCGAGACGCGATCGCTACCCGCGATACTGAAGGATAAGGGCTATGAGACGATGTTCTTCTGCGGCTCAGACCACGGCTCAATGGGCTTCGGAGCCTATGCTCGCCAGACGGGAATCGAGAACCTATACAGCCGCCAAGAGTATGAGAAAGAGCACGGTACGGGCGACTTCGACGGCTACTGGGGCATCTGGGACGAGAAATTTTTGAACTATATGGGAGAGGTACTCGCGGAGCAGAAGCAACCATTCTTTTCGACGATGTTTACGCTCACGTCGCACCATCCGTTCGTGATTCCCGAGGAGTACGAGGGCAAATACCCCGAAGGCCATACGCCAAACCACAAATGCGTTGGTTATGTGGACGATGCGTTCAGAAAGTTCTTCGCCGCGCACGAGGATGAGGAGTGGTTCCGCAATTCGATTTTCGTATTCGTGGCCGACCACGTCTCGAGCGAGAAGATGACCGAGGTATTCCGCCGCTCACCCGGTGATTATCACATATTTGGCTTTATGTACGCACCCGATAGCGCACTGGTTGGCGAGCACCGCGAAGTTGTGTCACAAATTGACATTATGCCTACGCTTCTTGGGCTGATGGGTAACACCGAGCCCTACTTCGCCTTTGGCCGCGACATCTTCGGCGAGCACAGCGACGAGCCCTTCGCCATCAACTATGACAACAACGCATTTCAGGCCATCACGCGCGAGGATTTGATCCGTTTCGACGAGAAACAGGTAACGGGCGTGTATGAGATTGGCGATGTGATGCACGAGCGCGACCTGCGCCCGACAAGAGATACCGAGGCCATAGAGCGCCAGATTAAAGCATTGATACAGAGCTATTACAGCCGTATCGAGCAAAAAAATTACATCGTAAATGATTCAATTCCAGCCAATACTGAAGAGTGATCGCACACGCATCAAGAAGCTTCTTCTGAATAATAGCCGATCGCTGATCTGCGACCATACATTCACAAATCTATACGCCTGGCAGGCCACCTACCAGACCTCGTGGGTCGAGGTGGCAGGGGCGCTTGTCGTACGTTATGAGCTTGAGGGCGAATACGGCTATATGGTCGTAGCAAAAGGGGAGGAGAACTTCCGCGAGGCTGTGACACAAATTGACTCCTTCGCGCGCTCAATCGGTCAGCCGATGCGCCTTCTGGAGATGAGCTATGAGGATGCGGAGTGGTTCGGCAGATGGGTGAAGATGACGGGCCGCAACGAGGCCGATTATGCCATCTGCGACAACCGCGACTATCAGGATTATATCTACTCGCTCGAGGATTTGAGTTCGCTTCGCGGACGCAAGTATCAGCCCAAGCGCAACCACGTCAATAAATTTGAGTCGCTCTACGATTACAGCTTCGAGGAGCTCCGAGAGGAACATTTCGAGGAGTGCCTTAGATTGGAGTGTCGGTGGCAGCGTCGCAAGAGTGGAGAGGCCGACTGCTCCGAGACAAGCGAGCAGAGCGCAATAAGGCGAGTATTAGAGGCTTACGCTGATTTGGGTATTACGGGACGAGTGATAATTATCGACGGCCACGTTGCCGCCTTCACTTACGGATCGGCCCTCAACGAGGAGTGTTTCTGTACCCACATCGAGAAGGCCGATGCGCAATACGAGGGAATCTTCCCGATGATAAACCGACTATTTGCCGATGTCCTGCTGCAGAAGGGCTTTCGATGGGTTAATCGCGAGGAGGATATGGGGTTGGCGGGCCTGCGTCGCTCGAAACTCTCGTACCACCCCACAAGTATGCAGGAGAAAGTGAGCGTCAAGGAGTTAAGCGCCGAGCAGCGTGAGTGGCGGACGCTCTGGATGGAGTACTTTGGCGATGAGCGCGAGTGGGTGGATCGCTTCCTGATAGAACATTCGACCGAGGAGAATACCTTTATACATAAGGAGCAGGGCGCTGTGGTGGCGATGCTGCACCTGGTGGAGCTACAGACCGAGGTTGGGCGCACGGCATACCTCTACGCCATTGCAACGGCAGCCGAGTGGCGCGGTCGGGGCGTGGCGACGAAGCTCGTGGGCGCGGCTGTGGAGGCAGCGCGCAAGCGGGGTTATGATGCCGCGGCGGTGATACCTGCCCAGGAG
>JAZRQX010000031.1:0-19933 GCA_045650235.1 Alistipes sp.
AGTTATGCCACGCCGAGCCTGCAATATACTTGGCAGCCTCCTTGTCGGCGAGGATATGCAACGGATAATCCTGCTGGTCAGCCTTGTCATCATAGTTATAGTTATGGTCGAAGAGCCAAATCTTCGCCTTAATATCATTCTTCTCGAACTCGGGACCGAGATGGTCACGGATAAAGTCACGCTGCTGCTCCCAACCCATATATAGCGACATAGAGTTACCGTGATTCAGCGGCTCGTTCTGCACCGTGATGGCGTAGATAGGGATACCCTCAGCCTCCATCTCTCCAATCCAGCGCACGAAATACTCGGCGTAGTCGGCGTAATATTTGGGATTGAGGCGGCCACCCGTCCAGCTGTCGTAGGGCTTGTCGTCATAATCGCCAATCTTCATCCATTTGGGGCACGACCAGGGTGAGCCCACGATGCGGATCGCGGGGTTAATCTCGAGGATGCGCTTGAGGATGGGTAGCAGGTCGCGGCGGTCGTACTCGTGCAGCTCGAAGAACTCGATACCCTCGCGATCGCAGCAGGTGTACTCGTCAAGCGAGAAGTCCGACGCGCCGATCGAGATGCGGATAAAATTCATATTCATCTCATCGGGCGAGAAACACTCCTGCAGGATGCGCTCGCGGTCCTCCTCGCTCATCTTCAGCAGGTTGTAGCAGGTTGAGCCCGTGATTGCTGCGCCGAAGCCATAGACCGGCTGGAGCTTTTCGTCGGTGTGCATCTGGAAATAATTTCCTTCGGCAGCGCCCTTGCGCGTGTGTTTCAGGTCGAACGAGGCGAAACGCAGCTGCACCTCGCCCGTGCCCGTAGTCTGATAATTCTCCACTTCGCCGCCGCAGCCGACAGTCAAAAGTGCGAAAAGTGTGGCACACGCCGAGCGCGCACCCATCAAAATCTTCTTCATAATGGTATAGTTTGGATTACTCTTCTTTCTTCGGTTCGGGGCGCTCCACGTCGCACACCTTCCTTAGGCCGCGCTCCTCTGCCAGACGCTCCATCAGGGCGTAGGCCTCGTCATAGTCGTTGCGGATTTCGCCATCAAGGATGGCATTCTTTATCACCTCCTTAATCTCGCCGATGGCTGAGCAGGGTTGCAGGGCGTAACACTTCATAATGATGTCGCCCGTGATTGGCGGCTGGAAGTTACGCACGCGGTCGCGCTCCTCCAGATCCTTCATCTTGGCACGCACCAGCTCGAAGTTTTTCAGGAAGCGCTTCACCTTTGAGTCGATGCCAGAGGTGATGTCGGCCTCGCACAAGGTCATCAGCGACTCCACGTCGTCGCCCGCCTCGAACAGCAGACGTCTGACGGCCGAGTCGGTAACCATATCCTCCGAGAGAATTATCGGGCGCAGATGCAGATAGACCATCTTCTGAACGAACTTCATATGCTCGTTCATCGGTAGCTTCAGTCGGCGGAAAATGTCGCGCACCATCTTCGAGCCGACAACCTCGTGCTGGTGAAAGGTCCAGCCCACCTTGCGGTCGTAGGCTTTGGTCAGCGGCTTGGCAATATCGTGCAGAACGGCTGCCCAGCGTAGCCACAGATCGTCGCTGCGGCGGGCTACGTTGTCCAGCACCTTGAGCGTGTGGCGGAAGTTATCCTTGTGAGCGTGGTTGCCCACTCGCTCCACACCGCACAGACGCTCCATCTCGGGGAAGATCAGCTCCAGCAGCCCCGTCAGATGCAGCAGATCGAAGCCGATCGAGGGCACGGGCGCGAGGACTATCTTGTTAAGCTCCACCGCGATACGCTCCTTTGATACGATCTTTATCCGCTCGCGGTTGCGACGGATGGCATCGAACGTCTCCTCCTCAATGTCGAAGCCGAGCTGTGTTGCAAATCGGATGGCTCGCATCATTCGCAGCGGGTCGTCCGAGAAGGTGATGTCGGGGTCGCACGGCGTGCGGATGATGCAATCCTCCAGGTCGTACATACCCTCGAAGGGATCGACCAGCTCGCCAAAGCGGTCGCCATTGAGGCACCACGCCATAGCGTTTATGGTGAAGTCGCGGCGGCGCTGATCATCCTCCAGTGTGCCGGGTTCGACCTGCGGCTTGCGCGAATCCTGCGAGTAGGACTCCTTGCGTGCCCCGACAAACTCGACCTCCGTGCCGCCGGCGCGCACCATAGCCGTGCCGAAGGTCTTGAATACAGAGACCTTGCCCCTCACCTCGCGACCCAACGCCTCGGCAACCTCGATGCCGTTGCCCACGACCACAACGTCAATATCGGTCGAGGGACGATGCAGATAGTAGTCGCGAACGTAGCCGCCCACGACGTAGGCCTCCACGCCGAGACGATCGACAATGGCCGATATCTTCTCAAAGACGGGGTTTTGTAGCGGGGGGATTATCTCTTTCATCGTGAATTATTTAAGTGATGGCAGAAGGCATCGGCGATACATCTGCACCGTATTCTCCAATCCGTAGTAGAGCGCATCGGCGATGAGTGCGTGGCCAATAGAAACCTCGTCGCACCACGGAATTCGCTCGGCGAAGTAGGTCAGATTTTCAAGGCTCAGGTCGTGACCTGCGTTGAGTCCCAAGCCCACACGACGTGCTGCCTCAGCCGCTTCGACGTAGGGGGCGATAGCAGCCTCGCGGTCGGCAGCATAGCCTGCGGCGTAGGCCTCGGTGTAGAGCTCGACACGCTGCGCACCACACTCAACGGCCGCCTCGACCATCTCTACTTTCGGATCGACGAAGATCGAAGTACGGATTCCCGCATCGTTGAAGCGTGAGCATATCTCCTTCAGATACTGGTGGTTGCGAATGGTGTCCCAGCCTGCGTTTGAGGTGATTGCATCCTCGGCATCGGGGACGAGCGTAACCTGCGCGGGGCGAACCTCCATCACAAGATCGATGAACGAGGGGATGGGGTTGCCTTCGATATTGAGCTCCGTAGAGATTACTTGCTTCAGGTCGCGTACATCCGAGTAGCGGATGTGACGGGCATCGGGGCGCGGATGCACTGTGATACCCTCCGAACCAAAGCGCTCGATGTCGAGCGCCGTACGCACCACGTTGGGCACATCGCCGCCACGCGAATTGCGCAGAACGGCAATCTTATTTACATTAACACTCAGTTTTGTCATAAAATAGTTATCTTTGCACATTAAAATGCTGTTACGACGTTGTAAAGTTACTTATTTTTTTTCGACCGAGGATGAAAATTATACTTTTTTCCCGTCCGCAGATTGCTCACAAGGCTGAAGATGTGGGCCATTTGCTGCCATTAGTTGAGCGCTACGGCTTCGATTATGCAATAAATCAGGAGTTTGCCGTGGAGGTTGAGAAGTTGCTCGGTGTCACTATCCCCAGCGACAAAATCTACGCCGCGACCACGGGCCAGCAGCCCGCCGACAGTGTTATGGTCTGTTTTGGTGGCGATGGTACGCTCCTGGAGGGTATCCACCGCCTGAGCGACCGTTCGATTCCCGTTGCGGGTGTCAACTTTGGCCATTTGGGATTCCTCACCTCCGCAACGCGTGAGGGTGTGGAGCGACTCTTCGACGATATTGCAAACAACCGCCTTAAGATCCAGCCCCGCACGATGCTCGAAATCGACGGCATCAGCGAGGCGGGCCGCACGGTTTCGGCCCTAAATGAGGTGGCTGCACATCGACTCGAGGCGACGATGATTAAGGTCGAGGCGAGGGTGAACTCACAACGCGTAGCGCAGTATAATGGTGATGGAGTAATCGTCTCTACACCAACAGGTTCTACAGCCTACTCGCTCAGTGCCGGAGGTCCCATCGTAGCCCCCGAATGCGGCTGTGTGTTGCTCACTCCGCTGGCGCCCCACAACTTCGGTATGCGCCCCGTAGTGGTGCCCGATACGGCCCTTATCGAACTTACGATTCACTCACGTCACGGCAGTGCGATGCTCTCGGTCGATAACCGCTCATATCGCATCGACGATGGCGCCCAAATCACCATCCGCCGTGCCGCGAAACAGATTTTATTGGTAGTACAGCACAATATATCGTTTTACGAGACGTTACATAGTAAAATGATGTGGGATGTGGATATCAGAAATTAGCCCGCAGAAGGGTGGATTTCTGATGCAGATACCTTGTTTTATAGATAAAAAGAGGATTTTTCTTTAATTTCCGGTTAAAATTGTCTATATTTGCGGGTTATATGAACGAAAATAATAAGATACCACAGCACATAGCCATCATTATGGATGGCAACGGACGTTGGGCCAAGCAGCGAGGTAAGGATCGCAGCGAGGGCCATTTTGCAGGTATGATGGCTCTGCGCGAGACGGTCAAGGCGGCCGCCGAGATGGGGGTTAAGTACCTGACTGTCTATGCTTTTTCGACTGAGAATTGGGGTCGTCCCGAGGCCGAGGTCGAGGCGCTGATGCAGCTCGTATGCAAGGGTGTGGAGATGAACACTCCGGAGCTTCGTGAGCGTGGCGTGCGTGTGGAGGTCATTGGCGCGAGGGAGCGTTTCAGCGATGAGGTCAACTCGGCGCTGGACCGCATAATCTCGTCAACGGCTGAGGGTGAGCGTATGACTCTGGTCCTGGCGCTCAACTACTCATCGCGTAGCGAGCTGACGGTGGCCGTGCAGCATTTGGCACGCCGCGTGGCCGAGGGTGAGATTCGAGCCGAGGAGATCGACGAGCAGATGATTTCGCAGTCGCTCTACACAGCCTCGATGCCCGACCCCGACCTGATCGTTCGAACCAGCGGCGAGTGCCGACTGAGTAATTTTTTGATGTGGCAGGCGTCGTATGCGGAGTTCTACTTCACGCCTACGCTCTGGCCCGACTTTGGTGAGGAGCAGCTGCGCGAGGCTATCGAGGCCTACGGCGCACGCGACCGTCGCTATGGATTGGTTAAGTAATAGAATTATTGAGATATAATGAAATTCGTAAGTAAATTTTTTGTCGTTCTTGTGGCGAGCTTCTCGATGGTGGCTCTGCAGGCGACAGCCCAAAATACCAACGAGGTGACCACGCAAGCCGAGGCTGCAGTGCAGCAGGAGGCGAAAGGGGAGGTGACGGAGAGTGTAGAGCAGCCCGACTCGCTGCCTGCGTTCGATGAGAATGCCCCGATGATGTCGGCAACGGCCGCCCGCAAGCGTTACTTCATCCGCAAGGTCAATATCCACGGAGTGAAGCACCTGAACGAGGGTATGGTGCGTTCGGCTGCGGGTCTGGTTCCGGGCGACACGATCTTCCTGCCGAGTACGTTTATCTCGAACGCAATCTCGCGTCTGTGGAATCAGCGCTATTTCTCGGATGTGAAGGTGGGAGCTACGATCGATGGCGACAGCGTCGATATCGAGCTGTTGTTGCAGGAGCGTCCCCGTATCTATAGCTGGGATTTCCGTGGTGAGGGTATCTCTCGCAGCAAGGCCAACGACCTGCGCGAGAAGCTGGCCCTGCGTCCCAATACCGAGCTTTCGGATTATGTGATCGACCGCAACGAGAAACTCATCAAGAAGGAGTTTATCGGCAAGGGCTTCCGTAATGTGGATGTACGCACCGAGATCACCAACGACACCACAATCAAGAATGCTGTAAACGTAACCTTCCATATCGATCGCAAGGCGCGTGTTAAGGTGGGCAAGATCACCTTTACGGGTAACGAGAACTTCCCCGAGAAGCGCTTGCTCCGTACATTCAAGAAGACTCACCAGAAGTCGATAAACTTCTTCCACAGCCGCAAGCTCAAGGAGGAGGATTATGCCGAGGATAAAAACCTGTTGCTCGACTTCTATAACTCGCGCGGTTATCGTAACGCAACCATCCTGACGGATTCGATCTATAAGATTGACGATGAGACCATCGGCATCCACCTCGACCTCTCGGAGGGCGATAAGTTCTACATCCGCGACGTGCGCTGGGTGGGTAACTCGGTCTATCCGACCGACTACCTGAATCAGCTCTTCGGCGTGAATAAGGGCGATATGTACGACAAGAAGTCGATGCACAAGCGTCTGGGTGTGGGCCGCGAGGTTGATCCCGAGCAGACCTCCGTATCGAGCCTTTATCAAAACAACGGTTACCTGATGTCGCAGGTCGAGCCTAAGGAGATCGTAGTGGGCAAGGACTCGGTCGATATGGAGATTCAGATTTTCGAGGGTAAGCCCTTTACCATCAACGAGGTAGGCATCACGGGTAACGAGCGCGTGAACGACGAGGTTATCCGCCGCGAGCTCACCGTCTATCCCGGTATCCTCTACAACCGTTCGATGTTGATGTACACGCTGCGTCAGCTCTCGCAGATGGGACACTTCGACCCCGAGCAGATTATGCCCGATATCCAGCCCGTGAGTGACGAGCTGGTGAACGTGAACTTCCCTCTGGTGGAGCAGGCCAGCGACCAGTTCAACCTGGCCGGTGGTTGGGGATCGGGTTCGTTTGTCGGTTCGGTCGGTATCACGCTGAACAACATCTCGACGCGCAACTTCTTCAAGAAGGGAACGTGGCGTCCCTATCCCTCGGGTCAGAACCAGAAGTTCTCCGTGGCAGGACAGACCAACGGTACTTACTATAAGGCTATCTCGGCCAGCTTCACCGATCCGTGGGTGGGTGGTCGCAAGCCCAACTCGCTCTCGATCTCGGCTCACTGGTCGGAGCAGAACAACGCCTACTACATCTGGCAGGATGCGACGATGCACTTCCGTACGCTCGGTATCGCGGCAGGTATCGGTAAGCGCCTGAATTGGCCCGACCCGAACTTTACGCTCTATGCCCAGCTGCAATATACACGCTACGCGCTGAAGAACTGGAACTACTTCATTATGAGCAACGGTGCGGCTAACGACATCTCGTTTAAGCTGGCCTTCGGTCGTTCGACTGTCGATCAGCCCATCTACCCCCGTTCGGGTTCGGAGTTCTCGGTGACGATGACCATCACGCCTCCCCACTCACTTTGGGATGGTGTTGATTACTCTAACAAGGATCTGCCCGATCAGCAGCGATATAAGTGGATCGAGTACCACCGCTGGCAGCTCAAGGGCCGCTGGTATCAGGCGCTCACTAACAACGGTAATCTGGTCTTGATGCTGGGTGCCGAGATGGGATTCCTGGGCCACTACGACAAGAACAAGCAGTCGCCCTTCGAGCGCTTCGAGGTCGGAGGTGACGGTATGAGCGGATATACGATCTATGGTGTCGATATCATCGGCTTGCGTGGTTACGACGATGGTGAGTTGGACCCCATCGGTGGCAACTACTCGAACGCCTATAATAAATATACGATGGAGTTGCGTTACCCCGTCATCCTCAAGCCGCAGTCGCAGATCTACGTTCTGGGATTCCTCGAGGGTGGTAGCGGTTTCAATTCGTGGAAGGAGTTCTCGCCCTTCAAGATCAAGCGCTCGGCTGGTCTGGGTGTGCGTCTCTACCTCCCGATCGTAGGTTTGCTCGGTATCGACTGGGGTTGGGGATTCGACGCCCCGATGGGTGGCACCGAGCGTAGCGGTAGCCAATTCCACTTCACGATGGGTCAGTCGTTCTAAGGGCTAAGCAGGGGACTGCTTGTTCAAGGGCCGAGGCTACGAGGCGGGGGTGTCTGTTGATGGATACACTCTCCGATGGCAGAGAATTTGAGGATAAATACGTATATTTGTGTTTAACATTAAATTGATTACGACTATGAAACGACTTATTTTAACCATTGCTCTTGTGTTGGGCCTCTCGGTAGCGGCCTCGGCACAGAACTACGCCGTAGTGAATAGCGAGAAGATCTTTAAGTCGATCGAAGCATACAATGCAGCCATCAAGCAGCTCGATGAGCTGGCCGATGGCTACCAGAAGCAGGTGGATGAGAAGTTTGCCGAGGTGGAGCGCCTCTACAACGCATATATGGCTCGCCGCTCGTCGCTCTCAGCCGCTTCGCAGCAGGCTAACGAGGAGAACATCCTGCGCAAGGAGCAGGAGGCGACCGAGTTCCAGGAGTCGCTCTTCGGCACCGAGGGCGAGTTGATGAAAAAGCGCTTGGAGCTGATTCAGCCCATCCAGAAGCGTGTCTTCGAGGCTATCGACAAGTACGCCCAGCAGAAGGGTTACGATATGGTTATCGACATCTCGCAGAATGCCACGATGCTCTACTACTCGGAGCGTGTGGATCACACCGACGAGATTATCGAGAGTTTGAAATAGATAAAACACAATAATTACACATATAAAAAATTATGAAAAAAGTATTGAAACTAACCCTTGCGGTAGTATGCGTGATGTTCACCTCATCACTTTTTGCACAGAAGATTGGTTACATCAACACACAGGATGTGTTTGTTTCTATGCAGGAGACCAAAGATGCTTATGCTCAGCTCGAGACCTATGCAAAGGATTTGCAGGCACAGGCCGAGGCCATTCAGGTAGAGTTCAATAACAAGTATCAGGAGTATCAGACCTCAGCATCGACGATGACCGACGCTGTACGTCAGCTCAAGGAGAAGGAGCTTACCGATCTTAACACCCGTATTCAGGAGTTCCAGCAGGTAGCACAGCAGGAGCTGCAGACCAAGGAGAACGAGATCACCGCCCCCATCTATGAGAAGATGCAGGCAGCTATCGACGAGGTAGCAAAGGCTGGTGGCTATGCTATAATTCTTCCCGTTGGTGCGCTGATCTATTTCGATGAGGCAACAGTCAAGGATATCGCTCCCGAGGTTAAGGCTAAGTTGGGTGTTTCGGCTACTGCTACCCCCGCACAGTAATGAAAAGTTTGACAAGGTGATTTCGGCGCTTGAAATACCTATTGTTAAACAAATTCTAAAATTTAGGTGCTGACTTTCGGGTCGGCACCTTTTGTTTTACGCCGACGGCATTGCGAAAGAGCGGAAAAAATTGTATCTTCGCCGTAGTAACCTTAAACTTGAATTGTTATGTATTCGCTTCGCACACTCCTTTCGACTCTGCTTGTGCTCATCGCGGTGAACATCGCTGCGGCTCAAGCCCCCGCTTCACTGCCCCGCACCATCGCTTCGGGCCCCTTCGATGCGGGACATATTCAGGGTATAGCGGTCGATTCCGAACACAAATATATCTACTACTCCTACACCACGATGCTCATCAAGACCGACTTCGAGGGCCGTATCATCGGCACGGTTACGGGCCTACTGGGCCACTTGGGCGATCTGGATTTCAACGCCGAGGATGGTCGTGTCTATGGCTCGCTGGAGTATAAGAACGATGCCATCGGTCAGGGAATTCTCCGAATGAAACAACTCTCTACGGAGATTACCAATGCTTTCTACATCGCCATCTTCGACGTGGATCGCATCACGCGTGAGGGTATGGATGCCGAGCGCGACGGGATTATGACGACGGTCTATCTCCCCACCGTTCTCGACGACTACCTCGCAATGGTCGATACCTCTGCGGGTCGCAAGCCCCACCGTCTGGGTTGCAGCGGAATTGATGGCGTAGCCTTTGGTCCGAAGATGGGCCGCACGGATGGCCGACAGATGCTGACCGTGGCCTATGGCGTGTATAGCGACCGCGAGCGTGATGATAATGACTATCAGGTGCTTCTGCAGTACGATGTAAGAAAGTGGCGTCGCTACGAGCGTCCGCTCTCGCAGGGAAATATGCACACCGAGGGCCCAGCACGCCCTGCGGCGCAGTATTTCATCCCGACGGGAAACACCACCTATGGCGTTCAGAATCTGGAGTACGACCACGAGCGTGGCCTCTGGCTTATGGCTGTATATGCCGGCACGAAACCCACGCTGCCCAACTACACGCTCTTTGCGGCTGACGCTTCGGCTCGCCCCGTGAAGCAGCCCTTGCAGGGCATCTCCTATATAAATAAAGGTAAGGTCGTGCCCTTGGCCGACTTAGGACTTCGTGATGCAAAGACGGCTATTCGCGGCTGGCACTTTGGCGTCGGCTCGACGGGAATGGTGTCGCTCGGTGATGGCTATTACTACCTCTCGCACAACTATAAGGTCGAAGCAGGGCAGGGTAGCAACCTGCGTCTTTATCGTTTCACGCCCGAGCAGAATCAACCCTTCGAAGAGATAAAGTAGTATGGATCGAGCTGGAGCCATAGCCGAGATCGAGTGGTATCGCAACCTTCTGGATCGTCGTCTGCGCGATTGGGGCCGTCATCTCAAGCGCGAGGCGCGTGAACGCCTGTTGAGCAAGATTGAGCGCGTGCAGGAGTGTGATAATCTGCAATTTAAGCAGTATGATGAGGGCTACTATATCGGTCAGCTGGACGAGGATGGCCTGCGCCACGGCTACGGCATCTACACCCGCACCACCGACAAACGCGACCGCTGGACTATGCAGGCGGGCGAGTGGGTTGAGGAGCGCCCGACGGGCTCACACACGCTCTACGAGGCCGACTGTCCCGACGATCTGCACTACGTCGCATCGCTCTACTTCCGAGGACACAGGCGCGAGCGCGGCATCGTGCAAATCACAATCTCGAGCCGAGGAGTTGATCTAGAGAATCGGAAATATCGCCGCTGGGAGCGTTTCTCGCTCTCGACGATGGTGGTTGGTGGCCTGATGATCTACATCTTCCTGCTGGCCGTGACGCGCAACGCGAAGATCGGACTCTTCGTTGTTGCGGGAGTATTTATCTTTTATCTTTTGGGATTTGTGCGCGGTCGAAGATAGGCTATAAACCCTTGCGGGCAACAATCCACGCCAAAGTATTATACACAGCAAGTACCGCCGCACGCATAAATCGCGGCAGGGCATTCAGCGTACGTACCTTCCTCTCGATTCGCTTCGATAGGCGGTTGTATGCGAAGAACTCCAGCGCACGGCGAGCCGCCTCGCTGTCTCCTCCTGCGCTCTGCAGCAGCGCCTTACCCAGAGCCACACGCGCAACATACTCGTTGCTCATCTCGCTCTCACGCTCATCGTATAGCTCCTCCAGCGAAAACCGTGTCCGCTCGCCCCGAAACGAGGCTGCCGAGCGGTTTGATGCACCGCGCGAGTAGAGGACAAGTTCCTTGGGGGAGTATGCTATTTTTGTCGAGCGGGCTACCTTTGTCCATAGATACTGATCCTCTCCCATACGCATACCTTCGGGAAAGCCGCCAAGTCGCAGCACAAGGTCGCGTCGCAGAATCGTGGCCGAGGGAATCAGCACATAACCCCGCATCGACTCCGCGAAGAAATCGACCACGCCCTCCTCGGTGGGGTGGACGGGAATGGCCTGTCGGCGCCCATCATCCACGCGAAAGGCTGTGCCGAAGGCTTCGCAGTCGGGGTATAGCTTTAGCATACGCTCGAAGTTGAGTAGGTAGTCGTGATGCCACATATCGTCGCCATCCATTAGCGCCACCCACTCGCCCTTGGCTTCGGCGATGGCGCGGTTGCGTGCGGCACTCACACCAGCGTTGCTCTGACGAATAAGGCGCACGGCGGGGTAGGCCATACGTTCGACGATGGCGGCACTCTGATCCGTCGATCCATCATCCACCACAATCACCTCGCGCGGCTGCAGGCTCTGCGCCATCACGGAGTGAAGCGTCAGTTCGATGTCGGCCTGCTTGTTGTAGAGTGGGATGATGACCGAGAGAGTATCTAATTCTCTTCCTTGCTGCATATATTGCAAATGTAACGATATTTTTGTAGTTTTGCAATAGAGCAAAATCTAATGCAATGCGCCTTTCGGAGAAAATAATTTTGGCACTGCGTAATTCGTTCGATACGCTTCTCTTCTTTGCGACGATGGCCGTGAAGGAGGATTTTCGCAACCACGTCGCCCGTGCGGGAGCCGACATCTGCCCATCGCGCAGGGTGGCTATCCTCGGCAATGGCCCTTCGCTTGGCGAGCAGTTGCCCCGCCTTATCGAGCGCAGGGAGTGGGAGCAGACCGATATGATGGCGGTCAACTTCTTTGCCCTGAGTGAGGAGTTCGAAGTGGTACGTCCGAAATTTTATGTTATCTCCGACCCGATGTTCTTCCGTGGGGCTGGCCGTTCGCACCGCGTGGAGGCTCTCTACAAGGCTCTTGCCGAGAAGGTTAAGTGGCCAATGACGCTCTATGTTCAATATTACAACCCCGAACGATTCGATTACGCCGAGGCTATCGGCCATAATCCCAATATCCGCATCGTCAGGTTCCACACGACCGTTTTTCACGGCTTCCGCAATGTGGAGTTCTGGTGCTATCGTCGTGGTTTAGGATCGGGAAATTTCGGTACGGTGGTGCAGAATTGCGAGTTCATAGCTATGTTGCTCGGCTACCGCACAATCGACCTCTATGGCGTGGATCATACTCTGCTCGAGGGGCTTACGGTTGATGACGAGAATCGGCTGTGCCGCATCAAGAGCCACTACTACGACTCTGCTCCCGCCGCGGCAGAGCCAATCTATGTCAATGCCACCACGCCGCCGCGTCCCTATACGATGTCGTCGTATCTGGCCGAGACCGCCGAGCTCTTCCGCGGTCACGAGGTGCTGCGTGACTTTGCCAACGAGCAGGGCGTGAGGATCATCAACCGTACTCGAGGCTCGATGATTGATGCCTACGAGCGCGAGCCACTTCCCTAAATCTCAACAAAAACCCCCAGCCCGAGGGCTGAGGGAGGTAGTATCTGTATGTCGGCATCCGCGGTTGTCCGACAAAGTTACTCTGTGCCAACGCTTTCGGTCCGACGTCCATCCTTGTTGAAATCGATTGCCGAGCCGTTGTCGAATTGCAGACGGTAGCCATCGTTGAGTCGCTGTATCATCTTGACCCCCACGTTGGGGTAGTTCGAGCGTAGATATTCGGCCACCCTGTCGGGTAGCACGTCCATCGGCAGCGACCCTTGCCGAATCACAATCTGCGAGTAGTCGCCACTCCCACCATCGAACTCAATCTCGTTGCCATCGGCAAAATAGACCGAATACTTCTCGGCCGAGGGCGAGCGGCGGTCGAGCTCCACTGAGATAACCTTCGCCTGAGGGAAATATTGCTCGACGAAGTGCTGCGAGCGCAGGGGCAGTTTCTTGAAAGCCACCTTGTGGGGCATCGCCCAGGCTGTAAGGGCGAAGAGGCAGAGTGCAAATAGAAGAATCTTTTTCATATCCTGATGGTTTTTATCCTGCTCGGTGCAAAAGGTGTTCCAAAGAGATGCGCAGAGAAACAAAAGAGGGTGCTAACCAAAAGTTAGCACCCTTAAGAGTTGTTAGTATGGTGAGAATATTATTTCTCGGGACGCATTACAACCTTCACGAGGTTGCCATCTGCCAAAATCTGCTTCGCCAGAGCCTTCACGTCATCAGCCGTTACGCTATTTACGGCGTCGAGGTACTCCTTAACGAAGTTGATGTCGTACTTGTAGTAGTTGTAGATAGCCTGACTCCACCAAGAGTTCTGCTCGATAGATTTGGTGTAGTTCTTGTTCTCGTACTCGCGGGTCTTATCCATATCCTCCTTGAGCGGGCCCTCGGCTGCGATCTTCTCCAGCTCAGCCACAACGATAGCCATCAACTCGTCGGCCATCTGGTCGTTGGTGTCGAACTGAACCTGCATAACATACTCGTTGGTGCGGGGTGCGAGCGCAACGCGAACGCTTACGCCGTACGTTCCACCCTTCTCCTCGCGGATCGACTTCAGGTAGCGGTTGTCGAGAGCGGTGGTGAGGTAGTTGGCTACCATCATATTCTTCATCGTCATCTGCTTTGCTCCCGTGTAGGCGAAGAATACCGATACCTTGGGCTGCTCCATCTTGGTGCGGAAGTCGTTGGTAACACCGCCCTTTGCGTAATTAACCTTATCGTCGGTATATACGTTGCCAGGCTTCGATGCGGTGGGCAGCGAGCCGATGTACTTCTCTACCAGAGGCTTCAACTGCTCCTCGCTCATATTGCCGATGAAGGTAAAGCGGAAGTCGGCAGCGTTCGAGTACAGACGCTTGTGGATTGCGGGCATATGATCGAGCTTGATCGACTGCAGAAGCTCTGTGGTGAGCTGCTGACGACGGTAGTTGTCGCCATAGAGCGACTTCTGTACGTTCTGCGAGAAGATAAAGTCGGGGCTTGCGCTCTGGTTGGCAAGGATCGAGTTATACTGATTCATCAGCGTGGTGAAGTCATCCTCAGAGAAGCGGGGAGCGGTGAACTGCAGATAGAGCAGCTGGAACATCGTCTCCGCATCCTTCAGCGCAGCATTGGCCGTTACGACGTGCTCGTATGAGCTTACGCCCAGACCTGCATTTACGGTCTTGCCTGAGAGCTGCTTGCGCAGGTCGCTTGCCGAGAACTTCGAGATACCCGACATTCCCATCACGCCACCCAGCATCTGTGCCGAGTAGTACATATCGTCCGCAAATACGGCAGCACCACCGTCAGAGATAGCCTCCACGCCGATGTTGTCGGCCTGATAGGGGGTCTGCTTGATTACGACCTTGATACCATTCTCCAGAGTCCACTCCGTGAAACCCAACGACTCGTTCTTAACGGTCTTGGCAACCTTCGAGCCCTTCAGCACGCTCTCGTCAGAGATCAGCGGCTCCTTCACGACGTTATCCTCGAAAGGCTCAACCTCGGCGGCTACGGCCTCCTTCAGTGCGCCAACCAGCTCAGCCTCAGTAGGAACGGCTACGCCATCCTTCTTGGGTGAGTTGGCTACGATAACCACATTCTTCAGCGGCTCGTACATCTGCTTGACCGTTGCGTTGATCGCATCGCACGAGATCATCTCCACGATCTGCTTGTCGAGCTGGTACTCAGTCTCGGCATCGTAGATGGGTGTACCGCTGCGGAAGTTGTCCAGATACTGATTTGCAAAACGTGAGTGGCGACGATCCTCGCGGCTGTTGTACTGTGACTCCAGGCTTGAGAGGATGTTGTTCTTGGCGCGCTCCCACTCGCCCTCGGTAAAGCCGTGGCGGCGCATACGCTCCATCTCGGTAAGAAGAGCCTTGTAACCCTCCACGATCTTGCCATCGCGTGTTACGACCTGACCGATCGTGAGCTCCAGCGTGGGGATGATACCCATCGAGGTTGCGGGCTCGAAAAAGGCCTGAATGAAGGGTGCATCGGGCTTGCGGGCGATGTCCGACAGACGCTCGTTGATCATCTCTGAGATGTATGATTTCAGGATGTTGGTCATCTCGTACATCATCGTGTTGTTCATCTCCTTGGGCATAGCCTGCGACTTGTACATAATCATCAGGCTCGACTGCTGCATCTCGGGATCGGCAAAGATGCTTACGATAGGCTCCTCGTTGTCGGGAACGACGATAACATCCTTCTTCGCTGCATCGGCCGCAGCGGCGGGAATGTCGGCCATAATGGTCTTAATCTTCTGCTCAACCTTATCCACGTCGATGTCACCAACCACGACAACAGCCTGATAGTCGGGGCGATACCACTTGGCGTAGAATGCCTCCAGGTCGCTGTGGTCGAAGCCCTTCAGGCCATCCAGATGACCAATCAGGTTGCGGTGCTCGTACAGAGTACCCTTACCCATAGCCTTGATCATCGCAATCTGTGAGCGCCACTGAGCGCCATCGCGCGTACGCAACTCCTCCTGGATAACGCCACGCTCCGAGTCGATCTCCTTGGGGTCGAGTGTGATGAAGTGCGACCAGTCGTGCAGGATCATCAGCGTCGAGTCCACAACACTCTCGCGTGCTACGGGCACGTCGGTCATATAGTACTGCGTGTAGTCCCACGAAGTACCTGCGTTGAGGTTAGCACCGAACTTAACACCGATCTTCTCCAGATACTCGATCAGCGACTTGCCGGGGTAGCTCTTCGTACCGTTGAATGCCATATGCTCCAGGAAGTGAGCCAGACCCTGCTGGTTGTCGTTCTCCTGAATGGCACCTACATCGTGCAGGATGTAGAACTCGGCCATACCCTTGGGTTTCTCGTTGTGACGGATGTAGTAAGTCAGTCCGTTGGGCAGCACACCCTTTCTTACGGCGGGGTCAGCGGGCAGCTGCTGCTGCATCGCCTCCATCTGCGCCTGTGCTGCGAAGGTTACGCCCAGCACTGCGGCCATAACCAAAAGCAAAAATCTTTTCATACGTTGTTGGTTTTAACTCTTTTTATTCCTTGTTTTCCTTGTTGTTCTCTCTCTCGGCGCTCTGCTCGATTGTTTCGGCGGCCTGCTGCTTCGGCTTTTTGTGGATGCACGAGCCGGCTATCAGTCCGATGAGCATTCCTATGCCCATTCCGAAACTCATTTTACCCAGCAACAGCGATCCAACGGCAGCACCCGCGGCCAGACCTATCACCATACCCAAAGCCATATAGGTCTCCACGACCACAACTTCGGTGTGTTGCTTGGCCTCTTCCATCAGCTGCTCGTCCTCGCTCTTCTTCGGGCTATCGTCGCCCTCGAGTGCGCTCTCGTCAATAAACGGATTCTTAAGTTTCATATTGTTATTCTCTGCGGGATAGCTCGATGGCCGCCCCATATATTAGTCGCAAAAAAACTCTGCACGCTACAAATTTAATCCATTATTTTTATTCGCATCGCATTTTTCACTCTTTTTTAATTGCCCGCGTGCGCACGCGCGTGAGGCAACGGGTGAAAATGACGAAAAAATATGATAATTCGTCGAAATATTTTACCTTAGCCTTAACAACCATAACAAAATATCGCTATATTTGTAATAGAATAAAACAACGACTTAAAAACGATAATAATTATGAACGTTAACAATGTAATGGCAGATCTCGAGCGCAAACACCCCGGTGAGAGCGAGTATCTGCAGGCAGTACGCGAAGTGCTGGAGTCTATTGAGGAGGTTTACAACGATCACCCCGAGTTCGAGCAGGCGAAGATCGTTGAGCGTATGGTCGAGCCCGACCGCATCATCACCTTCCGTGTAACGTGGGTTGACGACAAGGGCGAGATCCAGACCAACCTTGGTTACCGTGTTCAGTTCAACAGCGCCATCGGTCCCTACAAGGGAGGTATCCGTTTCCACGCTGCTGTGAACCCCTCGATGTTGAAGTTCCTCGGTTTCGAGCAGACCTTCAAGAATGCGCTTACGACACTCCCGATGGGTGGCGCAAAGGGTGGTTCTGATTTCAGCCCCAAGGGCAAGTCTGACGCTGAGATTATGCGTTTCTGCCAGGCCTTTATGCTTGAGTTGTGGCAGAACATCGGTCCCGACACCGACGTTCCCGCAGGTGATGTGGGCGTAGGTGGCCGCGAGATTGGATATATGTATGGTATGTATAAGAAGCTCGCCCGCGAGTATAACACAGGCGTGCTGACGGGCAAGGGTCTGACGTGGGGCGGCTCGCTCGTGCGTCCCGAGGCTACGGGCTATGGTGCGTTGTACTTCGTTGAGCATATGTTGCATCAGGCCGGCAAGTCGATCGAGGGCAAGACGGTTGCTATCTCTGGCTTCGGTAACGTGGCTTGGGGCGCAGCGCAGAAGGCTACGGAGCTTGGCGCAAAGGTTATCGCAATCTCTGGCCCCGACGGTGTTATCCACAATCCCAACGGAATGACTCCCGAGAAGATTGATTATATGTTGGAGCTCCGCGCATCAAACCGCGACATCGTAGCTCCCTTTGCCGAGCGTTTCCCCGACTCGACCTTCATCCCCGGCAAGAAGGCGTGGAGCATCAAGTGCGACATCGCACTGCCTTGCGCATTCCAGAACGAGCTGACGGGTGCCGATGCCGAGGAGTTGCTGGCAAACGGAACGTGGTGCGCAGCTGAGGTGTCGAATATGGGTTGTACGCCCGAGGCTATCGCTGCATTCCAGAAGGCGGGTATTCTCTTCGCTCCCGGTAAGGCCGTAAATGCAGGTGGCGTGGCTACCTCAGGTCTGGAGATGACGCAGAACGCGCAGCACCTCTCTTGGTCGGCCGAGGAGGTTGATCAGAAGCTGCACTACATTATGTCGCAGATCCACAACGCTTGCGTAACCTACGGTGAGCAGCCCAACGGCTACATCAACTACGTTAAGGGCGCCAACATCGCAGGCTTTATGAAGGTGGCGCAGGCGATGCTGGAGCAGGGCGTCATATAATAGAAATCGCCTAACAAGGCTCTTTTGGCGTCTGGCTTGCGTGCGAAATGCTCACATACGCTCAGTATGCTCCGCTTTCGCCCACTGCGACCAGCCTCAAAATAGCTCTTGTTATACGATTTCTTCCAAAATAAAAGGAGCCTGTCTGCTATGTGCGGACAGGCTCCTTTCACTAAAAGTCAAGCAACTTATATTTTTGTCGTGTGGCCGTCATCGAGATCTTCTCCTGAAAATGCCACCACTCCTTGACGTAGGGCCTCAGGCCAACCGCGTCCATAATCTCCAGTAGCAACTTCCTGTTCTCGCCCGCCTTGGGCGAGATCAAGGCCTCTCTCACCAATCCATCGACGTAGGCCTTGTATCGTGCTATCTCCACATCACTATCCTCGCCCACCCAGGCCTCGCGGCCGAAGTGGTCGAAGCCTGCACCCATATCGAGCGGACGGCCCTGCGCATCAACAATCGTCAAATCGACCGCCACGCCGTAGTTGTGTCGTCCTCCGCGCTGACCGTCGGCTACATAAATCTGCAACGGAGTCCCCTCCACAGCCTTGCGCATACGTCGCTGAACGCTGATCGGGCGTGCCGCGTCGTATATGAGCAACGAGTATCCCGCTCGGCGCTGGCGCAGAATCTGCTGTGCCTGCACGACCTTCTTGGCGAAGTGGGGTAGCAGGTAGGCCGTTGTAAGCGAGCCGTACATATTCTCGCCGACGAAGTTGTCCTCCGTCGCGTACTTCAGCTCCACGCCAATCTCCTTGTCCAGAGTCTGTACATCGATAAGCCCATACTCTTTCATCTTCGCGTCGAACTCATCGCTCTGAGCCGATACGTTGCCACAACCGCAAATCGCAAGCAGCAGCCCGAGTGCAAAAACTACTCTCTCCATTTCGTATAGGGATTTTTCAGTAGTTGCGAATTGTAGTAACGTACATCGCCTGTAACCTCTTCGCCGAGCCACTCGGGACGGATGAACTCCTCCTCTTCGCTCGCAAGCTCCACCTCCGCCAGTATCAGCCCCTCGTTCTGGCCGTAGAAGCAATCGACCTCGAAGGTGTGTGCCCCGATGGGAGCGAGATGGCGGCGCTTCTCGATCTTTCCCGGACTGAAGCGTAGCAAATCGCGCGCCTCGGCCAGAGGAATCTCATATTCCCACTCCTCGCGCGAGAGTCCTGCCGCATCGCTGCGCCCTTTTATAGTGAGGTAGCCACTCTCGTCACGCGTGCGAACGCGGAAAGTCAGGCCATCGCCTCGGCCGATGTAGCCCTGCTCGATGTAGGTCGATGACTGTACGTCGGGAAGAAAATCACCCCGAACCAAAAATTTTCTTTCAATCTCCTTTGCCATTTGTAGTTTCGAAACCCCTGCTGCGGAGCCTACCGTAGGCTCACTCGGTTTCTCTGTCAAAGATAGTATTTGCGGCGTGGAATACCAAAAAATAGGCAAAAAAACGGGGTTCTATATATAATATAAACATAGGTATAAATGACAAAAAACAAGAAATTGCAAAAAATATGAAAAAAATAGTGGGAAAAGTTTGCAGGTATGAAAATAATGCCTACCTTTGCATCCGCAATCAGGAAATAAGTTCTTACAAAACGAAGCAACGAGTTGCAAACCGAAAGGCGAGCAGCGCTTCAAAAAAGAAACTTAAAAAAAGTTTGCAAAAAGTTCTTGAAAAATTTGGTGGTTTAAAAAAAAGGTCTTACCTTTGCACCACTTTCCGCTTCGAAATTGCGAAAGCGGTTTTTCAAATGGTTCTTTGATTTACTGGTTATATAATTGAGAGAAAATGTAGTATTTATCTGTCAATTCCTTTAAAGGAAGAGAAGTAGTCAGGACTCTAACAATACATTATAATTTTTTTACAATGGAGAGTTTGATCCTGGCTCAGGATGAACGCTAGCGGCAGGCTTAACACATGCAAGTCGAGGGGCAGCATAAACATTGCTTGCAATGTTTGATGGCGACCGGCGCACGGGTGCGTAACGCGTATGTA
>JAZRQX010000032.1:0-6495 GCA_045650235.1 Alistipes sp.
CATAAAATTTCTTTTCCATTGTGTAAAAAATATTAAAAGTTAAACATAAAAAAATATAAAATTGCCTTCTATTTATCTCCTCGCAAAAGCCTCTAAAAACCAACTACTTACACCCTCTTTTCAGGTCTTAAATAGACCTCAACCGAAAAATGAGTTATAATGAGTTGATTTTCAATGAGAAAAGAAAGTGCGGTGCTGCAGCTAATACGTTTTTGAGGAACAGACACATAGTCACGATTAGCGTTTTCGATGTTTCAATTCTAATGTCGCTATAGCTTCCAATTGAAAGAATTTGAGAGTAAAAACATCTAAAAAATTGTTTTTGCCGCTAAAACTTGCTAAGTTTGTATCTAATAGATGATTTTGCTCAATTAAAAGTTACAATTATGCGTACACTCCTCTCTACGTTATTGGCGTGCCTTGCTTTTGTATGCTCGGCTTTTGCTCAAGGCGAATCTGTTTATACAGAGCGCTTTGCCGATCCCAATGCTCTCTTCTTTACCCCCGAGGCATTCGGCTTCGAGGCGGGCACGAAGGCCGATGTGAGCGACGCTCTGCAGCAGGCAATCAACCGCGTGAAGCAGGAGAAGAACTTCGGTACGCTCTACATCCCCGAGGGAAAATACTACATCTCAAAGACCATATATGTCCCCGGTGCTGTGCGACTTATCGGCTACGGCAAGGTGCGTCCCGAGTTTATTTTGGCCAAGAATAGCCCCGCGTTCCAGAGTGAGGAGTGCTGGATGTTCTGGTTTACGGGAGGCCTTGTTACTGCTGATCGTGCTCCGAGCGATGCGGGTGCGGGCACTTTTTATAGCGGCGTGTCGAACATCAACTTCCGCATCGAGAAGGGCAACCCGATGGCCATTGCCTTGCGCACTCATTACGCCCAGCACGGTGTTGTGAGCCATTGCGATATATATGCGGGCGACGGTTATGCGGGTTTAAAGGACGTGGGTAACGAGATGGAGAATGTCCGTTTCTTCGGTGGCCGCTACGGAATCACGACAGGTCGTACAAGCCCTGGCTGGCCGATGATGATGGTCGATACCTACTTCGAGGGGCAGCGCGAGGCGGCTATCGTGTCGCGCAATGCGGGCCTGACGATTGTAAATATGGTGATTAAGAATGCACCTCAGGGTGTTGTTCTTGAGCGCAACACCACCGACCGCCTCTACATAGAATCTTCGCAGATGGAGAACGTGCAGACGGCACTGGTTTCGACCGTCGAGGACGAGGCGTGCAATCAGATTAACGTCATAGACCTGCGTTGCAAGAGTGTGCCAACGGTGTTGAGCCTACCCGCGAGTGGTCGCGCAACGACCTCACAGCATAAGAGTTATGTCGTAAAGGATCTTACCTACGGCCTCGTGAGCGGGCAGATGGGCGCTGACTCGGACTATGCGCTGACGTGCGCCATCGAGCCTGTGGCCGATTTTAAGGCTTCGTACGCGCGTACCATTCCTGCTTTGCCGGCGATGAGCGAGTGGCGTAGCGTTCTCGATTTTGGTGCGAAGGGCGACGGTGTGAGTGACGATACGGAGGCTATCCGCCGAGCAATCGCCGAGGCAGACAACATCTTCTTCCCCGAGGGTTGGTATCGCATCTCGGAGGGATTGGAGCTTGACGAGAATACGGCCCTTATCGGAATGCATCCCTTTGCTTCACAGCTTGTTTTGGCCGAGAGTACTCCCGCCTTCAGTGGATTTGGCGCACCCGTGGCGATGGTGCAGACACGCAAGGGTGCTGATAATATTATAAATGGTATAGGTATCTCAACGGGCGGATATAACAATCGTGCTGTTGGTGTGAAGTGGACGGCGGGCGAGCGATCGCTGCTCAACGATGTTAAGTTCGTGGGCGGTCACGGCACTATGGCGCGCCCCAACCCCAATGCTCAAGGCTCGCAGCGTCGCGCCGCGCGCGCTATCAGCTCGCCAACCAACCCCGTAGCGCATCAGGGCCTGGATCAGGCGTGGGATAACCAGTACTGGAGTTTGTGGATTACGGATGGCGCAGGCGGAACGATTAAGGACATTTGGACAGCCAATACCTATGCAGCCAACGGAATCTATATAAGTGATACGTCAACACCAGGTCGCATCTACGCCATCTCTATTGAGCACCACGTTCGCACGGAGGCGCGTATGCGTAACGTGCGTAACTGGAAGATCTACGCAATGCAGTTCGAGGAGGAGAGCCGCGAGGGTAAGGATTGTGTCAGCCTTGTGATGGATAACTGCGAGAATCTCCGTTTTGCCAACACCTGGTTCTATCGCGTCATCCGCGTCAATACGCCGCGCGATTATGGTATGCTGGTGTCGAACAGCCGCAATATCGACTTCCGCAATATGCGTTGCTGGACGCAGGTGCTCTATCTGACCGCGGCAACTGCCTACGACCCCAACAAGAACCTTTCGATCTTCCCCAACGACTTCGCTCGTGCCGTGATTACGGGCGATGAGCCGAGCCGTCGTAAGGCGGGCGCTGTGGGCGAGGTTGTAAAGATTGGTCAGGGCTATACCTTCGCTACGGGTGCTGTGGCCGATAGCCGTGGAAATATCTATTTCTGTGAAAATCAGCTTAAAAAAGTCTATAAGTGGGACGCCGCGACGGGTGCCGTAACTCTGCTTGCCGACTATCCGTGGAAGCCCTTCTCGCTGGCCGTTGATACCGAGGATAATCTGATTGTCATCTGCCGCTACGATCCCCAGCCGGGCCGTATGGTCGATGGCCGTCAGGAGACGGTGGGTAAGTTGCCCGACGATAATCCGATGTATAGCAGCTGGGGTAATGGCGGCTGGGCGGCTTTGGCCTACGCAATTGACCTCAAGACGGAGGGCGACACTATGATACCCCTCGAGCGCGTTGCTACGTCGAGCATCTCTTCGCCCAAGCGCGTCATCCTTCCGACGCATCGCTGGCGCGATGATTTTGAGAAGGTCGTGCAGGCTATGCCAGCGACGAGTTTCCTCGCTCCCGATGGTGTGACCATCATCCCCGAGACCTACGATTTGGGTCGCTCGGTGCAGCTCTTTGCCGTAGAGCCTGGTCAGTCGGAGCCTGTATATGTGGCGTGGGAGGATCCCAAGACCACAGCCAAATATAAGGTCGAGGCCGATGGCCGCCTGACTCGTTTGGAAGGCCAGCCCATCAAGCGAGGCGAGTATGGCCTTGCGACTGATACTAAGGGCCGTTTGTATCTCGCAGAGGGTAAGGTTTTTGTTTATGATGGTGGCAAGGTGGTGTCGACCATCGATGTGGAGGAGCGTCCGCTCTCGATTGCCTTCGGAGGAGAGAATTTCGACCACCTCTTCATCACAACCAACCGTTCGCTCTATAAAGTAAAGATTAAATAACCGATTATGAAAGAGATATTCCTTGCTGGCGGCTGCTTTTGGGGCACGCAGCACTTCCTGAAGCAGATTCGTGGCGTCGTGGCCACCCGCACGGGCTATGCCAACGGCTCGATACCCAACCCCACCTACGAGCAGGTCTATACCGACTCTACGGGTTATGCCGAGACGGTCGCCGTCGAGTACAATCCAGCGGAGGTGAGCCTTGATTTGCTGCTCGAGCTCTATTTCCAAACGATTGATCCTACATCGCTCAATGAGCAGGGCGAGGATAAGGGTACGCGTTACCGCACGGGCATATATTACACCTCGGAGGATGATCTGCCCACGATTCGTACCGCGATGGAGCGCGAGGCGGCAAAATATGATACGCCATTAGTCGTAGAAGTAGAGCCGCTGAAGAATTTCTATGCAGCGGAGGAGTACCATCAGGACTATCTGGATAAGAATCCTGCGGGCTACTGTCACATCCCTGTGGCGCTGATGGAGTTTGCCCGCGAAGCAAATAAATAGTCATTAACTAAAAACAACCATATATTATGAACTGCGAATTAGAATTAAGTCCCAATCGGCTCGTTGCCTATCTGGGTAAGCCTTGTAAGGAGTTCACTAAGGCCGATATCGTGCGTTTTATTAAGGAGAACGACATTCGTATGGTAAATTTTATGTACCCTGCGGGTGATGGTCGCCTGAAGACGCTCAATTTTGTAATCAACAATGCTGCATACCTCGATGCAATATTGACTTGCGGCGAGCGTGTCGATGGCTCAAGCCTCTTCCCATTTATCGAGGCTGGCAGCAGCGATTTGTATGTCCTGCCGCGTTTTTCTACCGCGTTTGTTGATCCCTTTGCTGAGATCCCGACCATCTCGATGCTCTGCTCATACTTCAATAAGGATGGTGAGCCACTTGAGAGCTCTCCCGAGAATACACTCCGCAAGGCGTGCCGCGCCTTCCGCGATGTTACGGGTATGGAGTTTCAGGCTATGGGCGAGTTGGAGTACTATGTCATCGCACCCGAGAATGGTCTCTATCCCGCAACCGACCAGAAGGGTTATCACGAGTCGGCTCCCTATGCCAAATTCAACGAGTTCCGCACCGAGTGTATGGCCTACATCGCTCAGGCGGGCGGCCAAATCAAGTATGGCCACTCGGAGGTGGGTAACTTTACCATCGACGGCCTTATCTACGAGCAGAACGAGATTGAGTTCCTGCCCGTTGCCGCTGAGGATGCTGCCGACCAGCTGATGATTGCCAAGTGGATTATCCGTAACCTTGCATATCAATATGGCTACGATATCACCTTTGCTCCGAAGATTACGGCCGGCAAGGCGGGCTCAGGTCTCCACGTCCATATGCGCATCGTGAAGGATGGTCAGAATCAGATGCTCGATGGCGGCGTTTTGTCAGCCACTGCGCGTCGTGCTATTGCCGGAATGATGGAGCTTGCCCCCTCGATTACCGCCTTCGGAAATACCAACCCCACCTCATACTTCCGCCTTGTGCCTCATCAGGAGGCCCCGACCAACATCTGCTGGGGCGACCGCAATCGCTCTGTTTTGGTGCGTGTGCCGCTGGGCTGGGCTGCTAAGAGTGATATGTGCCGCATTGCCAACCCGTTGGAGGCGGAGAGTAACTACGACACCACCCAGAAGCAGACCGTCGAGATGCGTTCACCCGATGGCTCAGCCGATGTATATCAGCTTATCGCAGGCCTTGCCGTAGCGTGCCGTCACGGATTTGAGATGGAGAATGCTCTGGAGCTTGCCGCGAAGACTTATGTAAATGTAAATATCCATAAGAAGGAGAACGAGGATAAGCTTGCGCAGCTTAGTCAGTTGCCCGACAGCTGTGAGGCTTCGGCTGCGTGTCTTGAGAGCCAGCGCGCTGTGTTTGAGAAGTATAACGTCTTTAGCGAGGCTATGATCGACGGCATTATCCGCCGTCTGCGCTCGTACGGGGATGGTAGCCTGAGAGCAGAGATTGGCGATGATAAGGAGCAGATGCTCGCCCTTGTGAAGCGTTATTTTCACTGCGGATAGTATGAAAGTAGCAATCATTGGAGCCGGAAATATGGGCGGCGCCATCGCCCGAGGTCTTGTGCAATCGGGTGTTGTTAGGCCCGAAGATATGATTTTGACTGTTAAGTCGGAAGCCTCGCGTGAGCGTCTGCGCGAGCAGAATGCGGAGTGGAAGCTCTCAACCGATAACCGCACAGCCGTCGAGCAAGCCGATGTTGTGATTCTGGCCGTTAAGCCGTGGCTTATGGAGGAGGTTATAGCGGGTTTGCGCGATGGCCTTAGCCTTGATCGACAGATTATTATCTCCGTTGCCGCAGGCCCTACGCTCGACGATCTGCATCGTTGGCTCTCGGCTGATGGAGTGGCTTCGCCCGCTCTGTTTAGAGCTATCCCTAATACGGCCGTTGAGGTTCTGAGTGGCGTTACGTTCCTCTCCGAGCGTGGCGCAAACGAGGTGCAACGTGATGTGGTGGAGCGTCTGTTTTCGTCGCTCGGCTATGCTACCTACGTTGATGAGAACCGCATCGAGGCGGGTATGGCATTGGCTTCGTGTGGCATAGCCTTCGCTATGCGATATATCCGTGCTTCGGCTGAGGGTGGGGTGGAGCTTGGCCTCTATCCTAAAGATGCACAGCGCATTGCTGCCCTGACGGTCAAGGGCGCTGCTGAGTTGCTACTTCGTAGTGGCAACCACGCCGAGGAGGAGATCGATAAGGTGACTACCCCGGGTGGCATCACCATTCGCGGACTTAACGAGATGGAACACGCAGGATTTACCTCGGCTGTTGTTCGAGGGTTGAAGGCTTGTGTAAAGAAATAGTCTAACAAGGCTTTTTGGGTGTCTGGCTTGCCCTCGAAATCCTACATAGAAGGCTACACGGAGAGCGCTGATGCGATATGAATAAACGAAATTGGTGCGTGCAGGGATTCCCGCACGCACCAATTTTTGTGTATAGACTATTCTCTTACTTCTTGCTCAAACTTAAGATTACAGTGAAAGTCTCGAAGGTCTCCATAAACTCCTTCTCCAATGCGGCAATCTGCGCAGCATCGAGCTTCAAACCCTCGTTCTCTTTCTCTACCAAATCAACCATACCGCCCAACCAAGCAGCCTGCTT
>JAZRQX010000033.1:0-34697 GCA_045650235.1 Alistipes sp.
TGAGCGGAAGACGAGGCTCAAACTCGCGACCCTTAGCTTGGAAGGCTAATGCTCTATCAACTGAGCTACTTCCGCAAAAACAAACCGCATCAGAGCGCTTCATCGTGTCCTCATCAGACGTTTGCAACCCCGATCGGTTTCAAGTGTGGGAAGAGATGGATTCGAACCACCGAAGGCGTACGCCAGCAGATTTACAGTCTGCCCCATTTGGCCACTCTGGTATCTTCCCAATATTTAACAGTTGGTCTCTCCTTGACATTTCAAGGAGCCGATGGAGGGATTCGAACCCACGACCCCGAGATTACAAATCACGTGCTCTGGCCAACTGAGCTACATCGGCATTTCAACCGTTTACGGGATGCAAAGGTAGGGATATTTTTTATATTTGCAAATTTTTGAGAGATTTTTTTTCATTTCGCTCTCATTTTTGCAATTTAGTGCCCTACTTTAGCACATTCAAAGAACGGCGATCATCCGCTTCGATTGTCAAAGTCGGAAAATCGAGTGCAAATATAATTACTCTTTCCTTAAGAAAAAAACAATTGAAACATTTTTTTTGCAAAAAGTAAAAAAAAACTCATTTTCGCACCCACCTATATATAATATATAAAGGATTGGCTACCACTCTACGCTCTCGGCATTATGGAAAAGCCCGCAGACAAGCACAAATCGCTCGGGCATTCGTCCCTCGTTACCCCACTTCAGTTCCAGGCCGAATAGTTCACTCGTCGTGCGACCGATGTCGAAGCCGTAGGCCTCGAGTGATGGGCGCACTAATTCAGGGTGGCGGCACTCGCCTCCCGATGGACGGGTACAGCTTCCCTCGGGACAGTAGAGGCAGCTACCAACATATGAGGCGGCCAAAGCCTGATGCTCAAGTTCGAATTGATGCAGTCGATTGTTCAACCTTACCCGCTCGGGGCGCAACAGCGTGCGCGACTCGGCAAGGGGAAGTCCCTGCGAGCAGGGGGTTATTACAGTTGCTATAAGCAACAGATTCTTAAACCCGCGCAGTCGCGGCTCCACATCGAAGTCAAACGGTGGGCAGCACCAACTACGATTGTAATTGCCGCACTCGCGGCAGCAAGCGGCAAAACGTTCGGCATCGCGGAAACGCTCGATATAGTCGGCAACGGTGATAGTGCGGGTGAAATCCTCGGCACGATAGGTCAAATCCATACTCTATTCCAATTTTCTGTAATAAAAAAACTCTTCGTCCTCCATCAACTCGGGGTGGAAAATCTTTATTAGGTCACGCAACACCACATCGGGCCGTACCACGCCAGACTCCCAATAGTCGTTGCCTCCGCGCGGGCTCATCCGTCGATCGAAGTTGAAGATCTGCCCCAGCTCCACGCAGCGCATATCGGCAAACTTGGGGTACTCGGCACGCATATCCTCCAGCGTTGCGACACTACCCGCATTGATCCACACATCGGCCTGAGACGCCAGCAACGCAGCCTCCTCCAGATCGATCGGCAGCGAGGTATTCGAGGTATTTTTCTTATAAAGGTAATCGCCACCCGCGTCGGCAATCAGTCGCGCGACGTAACTCGTTGCCGAGGCCATAAACCACGAATCGGCATAGGGCGTGTTGATCATAACCTTAGGTTGGGGAGTCGTAGCCGATGCCGCCAGCTGCTTCAAGGCATCGTACCGCTCGGGGATTTGGTTAAAGAGTTGCTCGGCCTCCGCACGGCGACCGACAATCTCGCCAACGGCCACCATCCACTCAGTCTTGCCGAGCGGCACCTCCTCGACATACTCGCCAATGTAGGCGAAGGGAATCCCCAGCTCGCGGAGTTTCGACTCCATCGGACTTGCGCCCGTCACGCCGTAGAGCAGCACCACATCGGGATCGAGCGCCACGACCATCTCGTAATCGACGCTGTTGTCGTAACCCACATCGCGCACCTTGTCGCGGTTGGCCACAACATACTCGTTGGTTACGAAGTCGATGCCCGACACGCCCACCACGCTCTCCACCGCGCCAACAGCATCGAGCAGCGCGACGTGCGTCGAGGACATACAGACCACTCGCTCGACACCCTCCGACACCACCTGCCCCGTAAATCCTGCGGGCGGCTGCTCACCATCGCGAGCAATGAAGAGGGCAGTCTCAACCTCCTCGGCACCCTGCCACGGGTTGTGCGAGAGGAGAATGGTGCTGGCTCGCCCCTCAGCTCCTACGATTTCAAAACCCAACGCATAGCGCGGCGCATAGACCGTCTGCGAGAACTCATCAATCCCCACACGCTGCTCGCAGCACGCCACAGCCAACAGCACCGCACTCGTCATAGCCACTATCGACAACAAATATCGTCGTATCACATCGTAAAGTCTCATTGTCTGCATATTTTATCACAACTGCAAATTTACAAAATCCTCCGCCTCACCCAACACTATTCGACAAAAAAAAGAGTCTATCCACATCAGCAGATAGACTCTTTTTATAAATATAAGGTAACCTTACTTGATTCCGAGCTTCGAGCGCAGATCCTTCGGGATTGAGTTCTTGTGAACCAGAATCGAGATGGTCTTACCCTTAACATACTCCTCCGAGAAGTAGTGGTAGCCTGTGCCATTGCGCTGTGTGCCCCACGAGTTCTTCACCTTGTAGTACTTCACTCCGTCCTGATCCTTCGCAATACCTACGATGTGCTCCAGGTGGTCATCCGTCGTCGTGAAGTTCTCGAACGTAGTCTGGCGACTCTGCTGCGTTACGGGCTTCTCGACAGCCTTCGCTGTGAGGGTCTGGGCCTTGCGCAGATCCTCGGTAGTATTCACAGCAACGTGGTGCTGGAAGGCGTAGCCCGGCTCGCTCACGTCGCCATCCCAAGTCACCGTGTAACCCGTATTGATAGCGTTGTCGATAACCGCCATAAACTCGTCCAGCGGGAGGTTATACATCATCGCGTGGTCCCAGTTATCGGGAATCTCAACGGGAATGAGCTCATAGAAGGGGTGGTGCGAGAAGCTGGTCAGCTCGACATAATCCTCAGCCTTGAGGCCCAGGCTCTCGGCGAAGCTCTTAGCGGTGTACTCTTTGCCATTATAGGTAAAGGTCTCGGGCACCTCGCCAAGGTATGCGTCCAGGACACCATTGGTAATCTCGGCGGGCAGAGGCTTTTTCATTTCAACAGCAGCGTCGCTCACTGTCTTAACCCACTTTGACAAATCGCCGTGGTTGTGCGTGGGCGAGTCGTAGTTGATACCGTCGTATGCCGACTCGGGCATAAGACCTACATTATCCATCACCCAAATATTCATATGGGCGATACTACCCTGACTTACATTGCCGCGGCCACGACGCAGGTAGTTGTCATTCATACGGCGGATGTAGTTGTTGCGCACGATAAACATCTCCGAGAGATCGTACTCGCCCTTGCCCATACGCAACAGCTCCGACTCAAGGAACGACACAGTAGCGAAACACCAGCATGTACCCGTGCTTGCCTGATTCTTAACGGGCGTAGCGGGATTTACCTTCACATCCGTGAACTCGTACTTGTACTGCGCCGAAGCCGTCACGCAAGCACAGAGCATAGCGGCCATCAAAAATATCTTCTTCATACCTAACTAAGGTTGAGTGTTGATTACAAACCCATCTTCTGACGGATGGCAGCGGGGATCGCGTTCTTGTTAACTACGATGTTCAGGGTCTTGTACTGAACGAAAGCCTCCGATACATACCAGAAACCCTTGTACTTACCGGTCTCACCCCAAGAGTTCTTAACCATATAGTACTTCGTGCCGTTCTGATCCTTGGCAATACCGTAGATGTGCATACCGTGGTCGTCAGTGGTGGTGCGGTTGTCGTAACCCTCCTGACGCAACTCCTGAGTGATCTTGAGCTCCTTACCGGGAGCGTTGGTGTTGTTCAGGATTGCGTTCTGCTGCTCTGCAGATACGCCGATCCAACGAGCCTCATCCGAGCCAGCCTCCTTGCGGTTGCCCTCAACATCGGGAACGATACCCAAACCCTGACGGTTGAAACCAGCCTCGCTTACGTCCGAAGCCCAAGCTACGGTGTAGCCGTTCTCGATAGCGTAGTCGAAGATCTGCATCATCTCATCCAAAGGAAGGTTGTACGAAAGATCCCAACGCCAGTTATCGGGAACCTCGATAGCAAACTGTGAGTAGAAGGGGTGGTGAGTGAACGAGGTGATTGAAACATAGTCATCAGCGTTGAGCTTCAAGAAATCCTTAGCAAATGACTGGGGAGTGTACTGCTTGCCAGCGTAGGTAAAGTTCTCGGGAATCTCGCCCAGGTATGCCTTCAAGATACCCTCCAAGCCATCGTGCCAAGCCGTTGAGAGCTTGCGGTTGGGGTTAGCGTTGATTGCATTCAGATAAGCCTTCATAGCAGACTCCATCTCGGCGTGCTTGTTCAAGGTCTCGCCATAGTTCAAGCCCTCCAACTCAGCCTGAGGCAACATACCGTAATGCTTCAAGGTGTAGAGCACATCACCGAATGAGCTACCCTGAGCGAAGTTGAGGTAGCCATTGAGACGGATAAACTTCTCGGCCTTATCCGAGTAACCCTTCCATACGGGGAACATCTCAGCCAAATCGATATCCTTGGGGGCACCCTTCTTGATAGCCTCTGACTCGAGGAATGAAATTGTCGAGTATGACCAGCAGGTACCAGAGCTTGCCTGATTCTTGATCGAGGTTACGGGGTTCTCCTTTACAACGGTGAACTTGTAGCCCTCCTCAGCGGGCTTTGCCTGTGCCATAGCGCCTGTGGTAGCCAGAGCAACAAGCATCAAAGTTGAAAGTGTCTTCTTCATAGTTTTAGTTTTATTTGGTTAATATAGATTTCAAAAAAATGTTGGGGCGATAATTACACCATCAGCAAAACTCATTTTCGATGGCTCGCACTACCCCAATTTATTTTCACTTACAAATATAGGTATTATCTTCCAAAAAATACCATTATCAGTCAAAATTTATCTTCATTTGCTGCTCAGACTGCATAAAATGCCACAAACCTGCATAAACAAAAAGGTCGTGCGAGCAGAGTCGCACGACCTAAATCGTTGCACATTGTTATTTTTAATGAGCCATTAAAGCTCCGTCATCCACAGCCCGTGCAGATTGCAATACTCATACACAGCTACGGGGCGGTCCGTGCAGATGCAGACAACGGCTTCGGGCCGATCCTTCAGATTGATGCGTATACCACCGTGCTCGGTCTCAACGTAGATGAAGGCGATGTGGTGCTCCTCGGTCATCGGGTGCGCCACGCTACCTACCTTAATCTCGATCTTGCAATCATCCAGGTGCTTAACCACAGGGACGTGCTTCTCGCCGCTACCGTCTGAGGTGTTGGGCACAAGCTCCTCCATCGGCTCGCCGCAGCATACCACATTAACACCCGAATCCACCACCTTCTCGATCACATTGCCGCAATGGCGGCACTTATAAAACTTTGTTGCCATAATCAAATTGTTTTCATCGAGAGGTGCAAATTCCGCGCCAGATCAGTGCCCCGGGCACTCGTGGCCCTCGCCGTGGGCACTGCAACCCTCGCCCGAGTCGAGGATGAAGCCCAAAAGGTAGCCATTGACAACCGCGTCGATATCGCCCTTGCAGCCTCTAATGACCTTTATGTTGTGCGCCTCGAGCTTCGAGCGCGCGCCATCGCCCATACTGCCGGCGAGCATCACCTCTACGCCCATCTGCTGCAGGTCGGCGGCAATGCCCGACTTACAGCCGCAACCCTGCGGTGAGGGCAGATTCTCGCGTGAGAGGATCTGTTTGTTCTCGATTGTGTAGATCGTATAGTGGTCGCAATGGCCGAAGTGGTCATCGACGTGGCCATCTCTTGTAGGAACTGCTAATTTCATAATTTTACGGTTTTTGAACTATACAAAGATAAGATTTTATTGCCAACGGAACAAAAAAATTAGAAATTTGGCCGTGGGCTATTAAATCTAAAATTTTAATTCGTAACTTTAACAACTATTTTTTACGACCTATAAAACTACTACGATGCGATTAAAAATACTTTTTACCCTCGGCCTTAGCCTTCTCGCGCTGCACGCAGCCTCGGCACAGGGCGACGAGCAGCCACGCGGCAAGGCCATAATCAACGTCTTCGGAAACTTCCATACGGGCTTCGGCTCGGCCAACGATACACGCGGCTTTGCGATGGACCGCAGCTATTTCGGCTATCAGTACGATATGCCTAACGGCCTGCAATTCAAGGCCGTGATGGACGTGGGCCGTTCGGGCGACGTAGAGGATCTGGAGCGCATCGCCTACATCAAGAATGCGCAGGTGAGCTGGAAGCACAACCGCCTGACGCTGTACGGCGGCTTGATCTCTACCACGAGCTTCAAGGTGCAAGAGTCGTTCTGGGGCTACCGCTATATGAAGATGGTGTTTCAGGACTTTTACAAGTTCGGCAGCAGTGCCGATCTTGGACTCTCGGCCTCGTATAAGTTTGCCGACTGGTTATCGGGCGACGTTATCGTTGTAAATGGCGAGGGCTACAAGAAGATTCAGCTCCACGACGGTCTGCAATATGGCGTGGGATTGACGCTGAACCCCGTGCAGGATTTGACGTTGCGTCTCTACGGCTCGCTAAACGAAGGTGGAGTTGATCACGCGGAGAACATCTACAACTACGCCCTCTTTGCCGGCTACAAGCACGAGCGATTCTCCATCGCGGGCGAGTTCAACGCAATGCAGAACTACCGCAACGTCAAGGATCACAACCTCGCGGGCGTATCGTTCTATACCACCGTCAAATTGGGCGGCCGTGTGAATGCCTTTGCACGATACGATAACCTATGGTCGAAGGATGATTGGAACATCGAGAAGGACGAGGCGACATATATGGCCGGTGTGGAGATTCTCCCCTGCCAGTGGGTAAAGATTTCGCCCAACCTGCGCTACCACGATGCTCGCTCAGCCGGTGTTAAGGATCATTGTATGCTATACATCAGCTGTTTCTTTGGATTTTAAGCTAAAACACACTAATACAACCTGTTATGAAAAATTCATTACACTACACCCTTTTGGTGGTGTTGGTTGCCGTTCTCTGCTCGGCTTGTCGAAGCGGACAGTCAGAGTGGACGGAACGATCAGACTACTACACACGCGGCATCGGCCTCTATCCGGGCTCGCCGGCCGAGGACCCCTCGCCTGAACTTGTGCCCGATGCGGAGACCTACCGCAACATCGCCCTGCGTCGCACGGCCTACCACTCGTCGAGCTACGACTACAACCTCACTTCGCAGCTTATCACCGATGGTGTTGTTGCCACCCAGGAGCCTCAATATCTCCACCTGACCACCCACGAAGGAGAGGTGCGTCTGCGCGAAAGGGAGTGGACGCTCGATGGCGGCCCATTCTCGAAGAATACGCTCAAGGGCGAGGAGGTATATATGCAGTACGGTCTGAAGAATTGGACCGAGAAGGTCGATCGCATCACCTTCGCAGGAACTGTTGCCTACGACGACAAGGCCGCTGGCGCTGGCTACCGCATCGCCCTGATGGGCTCGAATGATGGCTCCGAGTGGGTTGAGCTTGGCGCACTGGAGGGCCAGGGTCTGCCTGGTCGCGCTGGTCGTCACGTCGTGCAGACCGACCCCAATAAGCAGACCGAGCGTATCGAGTATCACACCCGCACGCTCGAGGAGCAGATTGCGCTGAAGAACGTGGCTCCGTACTCTTACTACCGCTTCGCGATGAAGATGGCGGGCGCTGTGGAGTGGACATTCACGGCTGTGGATTTCTTCTGTGGCGACGAGCAGGTGGGACTTATGCCCTCGAAGCACTTCACCAGCGCGTGGATGAGTGCATCTGCGGATGAGGAGTGGGTAATGGTCGATCTGGGCAGCCGCTCCGCGTTCGATAAAATCCGCCTGCATTGGATCAGCCGCCCTGCCGAGGGCAAGATTCAGACCTCGGACGACGGCAAGACGTGGAATGACCTCGCATCGCTTCCCGCAGCCGATGGCTCGGTGGATGAGATTGCCAGCAAGGGCAAGGGTCGCTATGTTCGCGTTTTGATGTCGGGCGGAGATAAGAATTACATCCTCAGCGAAGTTGAAGTTTGGGGTCGTGGTGGCCTCGTTGCAAAGCCTAAGGCGCAGCCCGCAGCCGAGGGTGCAAAGTATGCCCTGACGGGTGGTGGCTGGACGCTGCAGCGCTCGTCGGAGGTTGAGGCTTCGGGCGAAGCAATCGCATCGGAGGGTTTCGATGCCAAGGAGTGGCTCGTAGCAACCGTTCCGGGTACGGTGCTGACCACATATAAGAATGTGGGTGCAGTGCCCAACCCCAACTATGCCGATAACATCTTCCAGATATCGGAATCGTTCTTCAACTCTAATTTCTGGTATCGCAACGAGTTCAGTGTGCCCGAGGGCTTTGCCCGCGAGCGCGTGTTCCTGAACTTCGACGGCCTCAACTGGAAGGCTAATATCTTCCTCAATGGCAAGAAGATTGGCCGCATCGAGGGTGCTTTCATTCGTGGCAAGTACGATGTTACCGACCTTCTGAAGGCTGGCAAGAACGTCTTGGCCGTAGAGATTGAGAAGAATGCCCACATCGGTGCCATCAAGGAGAAGTACGAGTACAACACCGACCTTAACGGCGGTATCCTCGGTGCCGACAACCCCACCTTCCACGCCTCAATCGGTTGGGACTGGATCTCGACCATCCGAGGTCGCAACATTGGTATTTATAACGACGTTTACCTAACCACATCGGGCGACGTGACGTTGCAGGATCCCTTCGTGCAGACCTCCTTGTCGCAGCCCGACCTGAAGGCTACGCTCACGCCCGAGATATTCGTGCAGAACCACGCCGAGGCTCCCGTCAAGGGTGTACTGAAGGGTTCGATTGGCGAGATCGCCTTCGAGCAGGAGGTTTCGCTCACGGCGGGCGAGAAGCGCGTGGTGAAGTTCTCTCCCGAAAAGTTCTCTCAGCTCAAGGAGCAGAAACTCAATCTGTGGTGGCCCAAGGGTTATGGCGAGCCATATCTCTACGATGCCCGCTTCGAATTCGTGGTCGATGGCAAGTCATCGGATAGCAAGGAGTTCAAGGTTGGTGTACGCCAGATGGAGTTCAACGAGAACAATGGCATCCTCACGCTCTTCGTCAATGGCCGTCGTTTCATCGGCCGAGGCGGTAACTGGGGCTTCGGCGAGAATAACCTCAACTACCGTGGCCGCGAGTACGACATCGCTGTCGAGCACCACGCCAATATGAACTTCACGATGATGCGTAACTGGGTTGGCCAGATCGGCGACGAGGAGCTTTATGAGGCTTGCGACCGCCACGGCATTATGATCTGGCAGGACTTCTGGCTGGCAAACCCCGTCGATGGTCCTAACCCCTACGATAACGAGATGTTCATCGCCAATGCGGAGGATTACGTTCGCCGCATCCGCAGCCACGCCTCAATCGGCCTCTACTGCGGTCGTAACGAGGGCTTCCCGCCCGAGATTATCGACAAGGCACTGCGCCGTATCGTCAAGGCCGAGCATCCCGGCATACACTACATCTCAAGCTCTGCCGACGAGGTGGTAACGGGCCACGGCCCCTACCGCGCCCTTCCGCCGAAGGAGTACTTCACGCTCGAGAATGGCAAGGATAAGTTCCACAGCGAGCGCGGTATGCCCAACGTGATGAACTTCGAGAGCTTGGCTCGCACGCTGAAGGAGGAGGATCTCTGGCCGCAGAGCAACAAGTGGGGCCAGCACGACTACACGATGGAGGGCGCACAGGGCGGATCGTCGTTCAACGCCATCATCGCCAAGGGCTTCGGCGAGCCGCAGAGCGCCAAGGAGTTCACCAAGCTGGCACAGTGGGTGAACTACGACGGCTATCGCGCTATGTTCGAGTCACGCAGCCTTAACCGCAAGGGCCTGCTGCTGTGGATGACGCATCCCGCGTGGCCCTCGATGGTATGGCAGACCTACGACTACTACTTCGAGCCTACAGCCGCCTACTTCGGATCGAAGAAGGCAAACGAGCCGCTGCACGTTCAGTGGAATCCCGCAACCGACGAGGTCGAGATCGTAAATTATAGTGCTGGCTCACACCCCGCATTGGTGGCCAAGGCACAACTTATTAATATGGATGGCACGGTTGCGTGGGAGAAGACGGCCGAGCTTTCGAGCGCGGAGGATACTACCGAGCGCCCCTTCAAGCTGGAGTTCCCCGCGACGCTTTCGTCGGCACACTTCGTTAAGTTGTGGCTCAGCGAGGGCGACAAGGTCATCTCGGATAACTTCTACATCCGTGGTACTGAGGAGGGTAACTATCAGGCCATCCGTCAGATGCCGAAGGTCGAGTTGGAGCAGATTGTCGCTATCGAGAAGACGAGCGAGCAGACCTGGAGCGGCACGGTGGTAGTGAAGAATAATTCGCAGACCCCCGCGCTGATGATTCGCATCAACCTTCTCGGTGAGGAGGATGGCGACCAGATTCTGCCCGTATTCTACTCCGACAACTACTTCTCGCTGCTGCCGGGCGAGCAGAAGAGCATCTCGTTCCGCTTCAAGGACGAGGATACGCGAGGCACCACCCCGAAGATTGTCATCACGGGATATAACGTACAGTAATGAAAAAAGGCCTGCCTAACAAATAAGAAAGTTAGGCAGGCTTTTTTCTTATCAGGTAGACTCCTTCGATGGTCTCTTTTACCGAAAAGGCGAGTAGGCTCAAAAACGTGGTCATTCGTCATATCCCTCTTTATCAAATAACCGAGCAACGATTATACATTACAAAAAAAAGGGCTGCACCCGGATTTGAGTGCAGCCCCAATATTCTTATAATGAGATTACTTTGTGACGGTGTAAGAGCCTGCGGTGTACTCCTTTGAGGTGGTCTCGCCGGGGAGTGTTACCGTGGCGGTTGCACCCTCGGGGATGGTGAAATCCCAGATCCACTTATCGCCCTCGTAGCGCCAAGCACTCTTGATAAGGCCGGCTGCAGAGTTGTACTCAGCCGAGATGTGGCCCAGACGCTTGTCGGGCAGGGGACGCATAATGATGTGCTTGAAGCCCGGCTGTGCGGTGTCAGCAGCGATACCTGCAGCGTTCTCCCAGATCCACTCGCATACGCAACCGTAAGCATAGTGATTGAAGCTATTCATACCACGGGGCCCCATACCCTTATCAACCATATATGAGTTCCAGCGCTCCCAGATTGTGGTTGCGCCGTTATCTACCGAATAGAGCCAGCTGGGGTTCTTACGCTGGAAGAGAAGCTCGTAGGCGATATCTGCCATACCGTTCTCGGTGAGTGTAGCCATAAGGATCGACGTTCCCAAGAAACCTGTCTGCAAGCAGTTGTCGTGGTCGGCGAAGTTCTGACGTAGGCGTGCGATCATATCCTCCTTAGCCTTGCCATCGACCAGCTTATTCTTAAGAGCGAACAGGGCGGGAGTCTGCATCGTATTTAGGATAGCGGTCTTGAACGTACCGTCGGCATTGAGGAAGTTCTTCTTAATGTAATCCTTACCCTCCTGTGCGATCTGCTCGTAGCGAGCCACATCGCGACCCGTAGCCTTTGCCATATCGACCATCATCGTAGCGTCGATAACCCAATATGAAGCACTCAGGTAGTTCCAATAGGTGATAGCCTCGGGCATAATCTTGCCGTTAGCAACGTGCAGGCCACCACAGGTCTCCAGAGGCTCATAGCTGAGCCAGTCGGCCCACTGGTAGTTGCCATTCTCGGCAACAAGCAACTCGTGGTTATACTTGGTCTCGTAGATGTGGTTCAGGAAGAGATTCATCGACTCCCAGTTCTCGTCGATGATCTGCTTGTCGCCAAACTGCTTCCATACGGTCCAGGGCACGATGATACCTGCATCGGCCCAGCCCAAGCGCATCTTCTCGTTACCATACTGAGCGTAGGGAGCAACACCGGGGAAGCCACCCAGCTCGTTCTGGCTGTCGCGCATATCGCGCATCCACTTGTGGAAGAACTGAAGTGTATTGGCAAAGAATGTACCTGTCTCGGCAAATACCTGAGTGTCGGCCGTCCAGCCCAGACGCTCGTTACGCTGCGGGCAGTCGGTAGGAACAGAGAGGTAGTTAGAGAGCTGACCCCAATAAGTGTTCGAGATGAGCTTATTAATGCTCTCGTCGCCCGTAGTGATTGTACCGGTCTCAAGATTCTCGGCAATAGAGGTTACGGGGATCGAGTGGATTGACTTGATAGAGACCTCGTCGGTAGCCGTAATAGATACAAAGCGGTAGCCGAAGAAGGTTGTGCGGGGGTGGTACGACACATACTTCTCGCCAGCACCGAACGTATAGGTCAGAATCATACCCGACTCGGCCATACGCAGATTCTCGCGGTGAACGCTACCCTCGGGGCCATCCATACCGCGTGAGCGAGCGCCATTACCATCGTTGAGAAGCTCACCGGGCAGGCAGGTCAGCACGGTACCCTCCTTTGCCTTGAACTCGAATGCGGGAACGGCAGCGCTGTTCTGGCCGAAATCGACTACCAGAGTCTCGCCAGCCTTGACAACGATCGTCTCGCCCGCTGCGAAGCGCTGTGAGATAACGATCTTGCCGGCCTCGTTCTCCTTTGCACCCTCAACATCCTTCCAAGTGTAGGCCTCAACGGGAGAGAGTGTCAAATCCTCGCGCAGGTAGATCTCAGCACCGTTTGAGGGGAGAATCTCGCCATTGAACTCGGTGTTCAGTTCGGGCTTTGAGAGCTTGTCAGCAACCTCATAACCCATCTTCTCGCGTGCGTCATACTCCTCGCCATCGAAGATTGCCGCGTGCTTTACGGGACCAGCTACGCCAGCCTTCCAATTCTCCAGATCGGTTCCGTAGAGCTTCTTCGAGCCATCGGCATAGGTCAGCTCCAATACAGCGCGGAAGGCGGGCTTCTTGCCGTACATACCGTTGCGGGTAGAGGTCGTTACGATCTTATCGGCCCACCAACCGGGGGTAACCTGTGCCGAGAGGACATTCTCAGCGCCAGAGCCGGTGTTGAAGGCCTCGGTGATGTCGTAAGTGAACGAACGACGAGTCTTGCGAACATCGGTAAAACCGGGCTTGAGGAACTCCTTGCCTACGGGCTTGCCGTTCACATAGATCTCGTAAACACCCAAGCTCGTGGTCATCCACTTAGCCGAGGTTACCTTCTGCTCGTTCTTCAGTGTCGAGAGGAACCAGCTTGCGCCATCAGCTGCGCGATCACCCTCGGGGCGGCTCGTCAGAACGGGGGCATTGGCTGCCGAGATCCACTGTGCTGACTCCCACGCCGAAGAGTCCAATGCGTCGGTACGCACGCCCACCTCGGTGGCTGCGTTAGATGCGCATCCCACACCAAAAGCGACAACGATAGCTGCCGCGATGGCGGTCAAAAGAGAAAGTTTTTTAATCATAATCGTATTATTTAATTGAAAATTGTCGATTTATCCGCACAAAATAGGGTAATGTATAACAAAATTAGGCATAAGAGGGCGATTTAGCAAATTTATTATCTAAAAATCCTCTCTCAGGCGGAGTGTCAGCCGACCAAAATGAGTATGTTTTATGGGCAAAAGGGAGAACATCGCAAAATTTGAGTATATTTGCAAAAGTTTAAGTAACGAAAAACAAGGAACTATGAGCCAACTTATCATACCTCACGACTACACGGCTGCGCTGAGTCTTCAGCAGACCGAGATTGCCATCAAGCAGATCAAGGATTTCTTCTTGAGCAGCATCTCAACCGAATTGCGTCTGCGCCGCGTGACGGCACCGCTGTTCGTGCTCAAAGGACTCGGTATGAACGACGATCTGAGCGGCACGGAGCGCCCCGTTACGTTCCCCATCAAGGATATGAATGAGGCGGAGGCCGAGGTGGTTCACTCGCTGGCCAAGTGGAAGCGCGTGACGCTGGCCGAGTATGAGGTCGCAAGCGGCTACGGCATCATCACCGATATGAACGCTATCCGCGCCGACGAGGAGCTGGACAACCTCCACTCGCTATATGTCGATCAGTGGGATTGGGAGCGTGTAATGCCCGAGGACTGCCGCACGGTGGAGTATCTGAAGCGCATCGTTGAGCGAATCTATGGCGCTATCCTGCGCACCGAATATCACATCTGCGAGACCTACCCGCAGATCAAGCCCTTCCTGCCCGAGCAGATCACATTCATCCACTCGGAGGAGTTGCTGCAGCGCTATCCCACCCTGACGGCCAAGGAGCGCGAGGACGCCATCTGCAAGGAGTATGGTGCGGTATTTATTATAGGTATCGGTTCGGAGCTATCGAATGGTGAGAAGCACGACAACCGTGCCCCCGACTACGACGACTACTCTACGATCTCGACTGAGACGGGATTGGCCGGTTTGAATGGCGATCTGCTGATATGGTACCCCATCTTGGAGCGCTCGATCGAGCTCTCGTCGATGGGAATCCGTGTAAACCGCGAGGCGCTGGAGCGCCAGCTCGCCGCGAGCGGCAAGGAGGAGCGCAAGAGCCTCTACTTCCATCGCCGCCTGATTGAGGGCTCGCTGCCGCAGTCAATCGGTGGAGGTATCGGCCAGAGCCGCCTCTGTATGGTGCTGCTCCACAAGGCCCACGTCGGCGAAACCCAGTCGAGCATCTGGCCCGAGCAGATGCGCGACGAGTGCCGCAAGGCAGGAATGACGTTGATATAAACAGATAAAATTCAAACATAAAAGGGCTGTTCAACAAGTTACGTTGCGACAGCCCTTTTTCCTATATTACCATCTCCCCTTCTCACATTTCCGCCCTCACACTCTTCCTATTTTCCTCTCGCTCCTCCTGCACATCCAGCTTCTCCTCTCACCTCCCCAAAACAAAAAGGCCCACCCGATGGGGTGAGCCTTTTCTATTTGTATCGTCTAAATTACTTTACGATAACAACGCGGTTGGTGTTGTTGATGGGGAAGATGTTCTGAGTAGAACCAACACCCTTCCAAGTGAGCTGATCCTTGTTAACACCCTGCTCGATCAAGTAATCGTAAACAGCCTTAGCGCGCTTCTCAGAGAGCTTCTGGTTGTACTCTGCAGAACCAGTCTTAACGTCAGCGTGACCAACGATGGTGAATACCTGATCCTTGGGAGCAGCTGCGATATTCTCCTTAATAAGCTGCATCTGTGACTTAGCACGATCCAACAGACGAGCGCTGTCGAAGTTGAAGAATACTGCTGAAGAACCGATAGCGGGCTTCTTCTTAGCCAACTCAGCACGCAAAGCCTCGTTGTCCTTCAATGCCTGATCGGTAGCAGCCTTCTGAGCAGCCAAACGCTCTGCCAACTTACCCTCGTTGCGGTGTGCATCTGCCAAACCAGCCTCCAGAGCTGCGATTGAAGCCAAGTAGCCATCAACCTCCTCCTGTGAGTAAGCCTTGTTCCAGTCGCGCTTGTTGAAGCGGTATGCAAGACCGATGGTTGCAGAGTACATCTGACCGTACTCACCACTTCTCATATTAAGATCCAAAGGAAGATCGCGAGCGGGAGTAAGGATGCTCTTCAACTCGATGTTCAAATCCAAAGCCTTGCAAAGACGGAAGGTGTTGATCAAACCTGAAGCGAAACCGAAACCGGTACCCTTATTCTCATTAATATCTACAACGCTTACACCGAAACCAGCGAATACCTTAGCGTAGTAAACGCGATCCTCGCGGTAACCACCAATCCAGTTAGAAAGGTTCAAAACAGCGTCAACGTGAGGCATAACCCACTTGCTCTCATAAGCAGTAGTCTTGGTAGCGGGGCTGATCTGGCCACCAGCAACCTGGAAACGAGCACCTACGATGGGGTTGAACCACTTGGTAAGGCTACCCTCAAGCTGCCAACCGAGGTTGTCAGAGAAATCACCCTGATCCTTCATCCAGTCGTTCCAACCGGTAGCGTTAAGACCACCACCAATTGAAAGCTCCCAGTTTGACCAGAAACTGTTGTTCATAATACCTTTCCAGCGAAGCTTCTCAGCTGAATTCTCCTGAGCGAAAACGCTGCTCGCAGAGAACGCTACAATAGCGATAGAAAGTAAAAACTTTTTCATAATTAAATTTGTTTATGTGCTGTGAATAATAAAATTTTCTGTTTCACACGTTAAATATATTAGAAACTACCCCCGCATCAATTTCTCCTTTCGCAACGCCCGATGCGTCATAAAAGCAAAACCATCACTGAGATAGTAACCGTATATACAGCACAAAGATGTGAATAAAAAAGCAAATCACCAAATAATCTATCAGTTTTTTCACTTTTTTTCACATCTTTGAGCTTGTCATACTACCGTTGGCGGCGCACTGTGCCACCGCCTCGGGGTGCGATTAACCACACTTAGAGTATCCGCAAGACATACAGGTGAGGCAACCATTCTGGTAAGCCATCTCCTCCTGACCGCAATGCGGGCACTTACCCTTGGACTTGGTACCGTCGGCGATATACTGCTTCAGCGCGCGCTGCACACCATTCTTCCAGGTGTTGATGCTCTCGCTATTAAGGTGCAGGCCATCAATCAGATGCACTACCTTGTCGATAGGCATTCCGTGACGCAATACGCCCGAAATCAGCTTCGCATAGTTCCAGAACTCCTCATCGAACAGACGCGAGATACCGCCAATGGTGTTGGTGTATCCGTAACGGTCCTGATACTGGAAGTCGTAACGCTTCGAGCCGTCAGCCTCGCGCACCTTGAGAATCCAACCCTTCTTAATCTTGGGCGGAATGTACATTGCATCCTCCTCAATCTTACCGGTGAAGATCTCATAGGGGCGGTCGTTCTGGATACCCACAAACGCAATCCAATCCTCCTTGCCGTTCTTGAAACGTACGATGTCGGCGGGAATCGAGGTCGGGCGACGCGACTTAGAGGGCTCCTCGCACTTCTGCTCCTGCTTAGGCTTGCTCTTGGTATCGAGCAACACACCCGAGCGGCAACCGTCGCGATATACCGTAACACCCTTACAGCCACACTCCCAAGCCGTGCGATATACATCGGCTACGAGCTCCTCGGTAACATCGTTGGGAAGGTTCACCGTCACCGAAATTGAGTGGTCAACCCACTTCTGGATAGCTCCCTGCATACGCACCTTTGCCACCCAGTCGATATCGTTTGCCGTAGCTCCGTGGTAGGGTGAAGCCTCCAGCCAAGTAGCCAACTCGTCATCCGAGATAGTCTGCAGGCGAGAGGTATCGTAACCGTTGCTCTCCAGCCACTTAACAAACTGATGGTGATATACATAGTACTCCTCGAACTTCTCGCCCATCTCGTCGATGAAGTCGGCCTTCTTGCCTCGGTCCGAGGGGTTGATCTTGCGACGACGCTTATATACGGGACGGAACACAGGCTCGATACCCGACGTGGTCTGCGACATCAGCGATGTGGTACCCGTGGGGGCAATCGTAAGCATTGCGATGTTACGACGGCCGTGCTTTACCATCTCGGCGTAGAGCTCGGGATCAACATCCTTGATACGCTGGATCATCGGGTTGGATGCCTCGCGCGCAGCATCGAAGATGGGGAACGCACCGCGCTCCTCGGCCATCTTAACCGAAGCACGGTAAGCCTCAACGGCCAGCGTGCGGTGTACGCTTACAGCGAAGTCGATAGCCTCATCAGAGCCATAACGCAAGCCCAGAGCGGCCAGCATATCGCCCTCGGCCGTAATACCAAGGCCCGTACGGCGGCCCTTCAGTGCCATATCCTTAATCTTGAGCCATAGGTCGTACTCCACGCGGCGGATCTCCTCCTCCTCGGGGTCTGATGCCACCTTGTTGATGATCAGCTCAACCTTCTCAAGCTCCAGATCGATGATGTCGTCCATCATACGCATCGCCTTAGCAACGTGCTCGCGGAACAGGTCGAAGTTGAATTTAGCCTCAGCCGTGAAGGGATTCTCTACGTAGCTGAGCAGGTTGATTGCCAGCAGACGGCAGCTATCGTAGGGGCACAAGGGAATCTCACCGCAGGGGTTGGTCGAAACGGTCGTGAAGCCCAAATCGGCGTAGCAGTCGGGGATACTCTCACGAATGATGGTATCCCAGAACAATACTCCCGGCTCAGCCGACTGCCAAGCGTTGTGGATAATCTTATCCCAGAGCTTCTTGGCGTCAATATCGGTAGTCAAGACGGGCTTATCCGAGTCGATGGGGAACTGCTGACGGTATGACTGACCGCTCTGCGCAGCACGCATAAACTCGTCGTCGATCTTGATCGAGACGTTAGCGCCTGTAACCTTGCCCGACTGAGTCTTGGCGTCGATGAAACGCTCGGCATCGGGATGTTTGATCGAGAGCGAGAGCAACAACGCTCCGCGACGGCCATCCTGTGCTACCTCACGAGTAGAATTCGAGTAGCGCTCCATAAAGGGCACAATACCCGTCGAGGTGAGAGCTGAGTTGAGCACGGGCGAACCCGTGGGACGCAATCCCGAAAGGTCGTGGCCAACACCGCCGCGACGCTTCATCAGCTGCACCTGCTCCTCGTCCATACGGAAGATACCGCCGTAAGAGTCGGCGTGCTTGCGGTTGCCGATAACGAAGCAGTTCGAGAGCGAAGCCACCTGCAGGTTGTTGCCGATACCCGTCATCGGGCCGCCCTGCGGAATGATGTAGCGGAAATGGTCGAGAAGCGAGAATACCTCCTCCTTCTTCATCGGGTTGGGATACTTCGACTCGATACGCTCGATCTCGGCGGCGATACGGTGGTGCATATCCTCGGGTGTGCGCTCGTAGATATGGCCGAACGAATCCTTCAGCGCATATTTGCTCACCCATACGGTTGCAGCAAGGTCATCACCGGCGAAGTACTCCTTCGACGCAGCCACAGCGTCGTTGTAGCTCACCTCGGTGAGTTTCTGTGTAGTTTTGGTCATAATATTTAAGTATTTAATTTATTTCGATTTCTATGTATGCGTGATCAATAGGCGCGAAAGCACCAATACAAAGGTCTTAATTTTTTGGCGGTAAAAACAATTTTCGAGGCACTATGTTTTCACAACTTTTCAACAAAACAGAAAAACACGCGTCAGAGCTCGCTCCAACGCGTGTTTTTGTCTCAACATTTTTTGATCGGCCCTATCGGCTCACGATGGCGTCGATCTCCACCTTGGCACCCATCGGCAACTTTGCCACCTCGTAGCATACGCGCGCGGGCATCTGCTCGGTAAAGAAAGTAGCGTAAACGCCGTTCATTGCAGCGAAGTCGGCAATGTCATCCAACAAAACCGTAACCTTCACCACGTCGGCCAACGTGTAACCAGCCTCCTCAACGATTGAGCGGATGTTGGTGAGCGACTGACGAGTCTGATCCTCAATGCTTTCAGCCATCTTGCCGGTCGAAGCATCAATGGGCAGCTGGCCCGAAACATAGAGCGTACCATTGCTCTCCACAGCCTGCGAATAGGGCCCTACGGCCTTCGGCGCGAGGGGCGATGCGATAATCTTCTTCATATCTTTTTAGTTTTAATTGTTAGTCAATCCGACAACACACCCATAGGTGCGCAATCCGAAACAAAGGTATGAATTTTATCCAAATAATTATCATCTTCGCCAACAAACTCTTTTCAGAAAATCAAATCAACATATTTCTCCAGCAAATGAAGAAATAAAAAATTTGCAAAAACGTAGTGAAATAACTACATTTGTGCCGATTAGGGCCCTGCGGGCCGCACAGTATTCACAATTAGTTAGGAAATAGAAAATGTTAAGCAGAAAGGTTGCAGCGCAGCTGCGCGATTACGAGACTCCGTTCTACCTCTACGACATCAATCTCCTGCGCCAGACGCTGGAGAGTGTTGTTTACGAATCAAACAAATACGACTACAAGGTTCATTACGCCATCAAGGCCAACAACGACGACTACCTGCTCTCGATCATCCGCGAGTACGGCATCGGCATCGATTGCGCCAGCGGCAACGAGGTACGCAAGGCCATCGAGTCGGGCTTCGACCCCAAGACGGTGGTATATGCAGGCGTGGGTAAGCGCGACAAGGAGATTCGCTATGCTCTGGAGCAGGAGATTCTGGCAATCAACTGCGAGTCTATCGAGGAGCTCAAGGTGGTGAATGCGCTGGCTGGCGAGATGGGTAAGAAGGCCGACGTAGGTCTGCGTATCAACCCCGATATCGACCCCAAGACCAACCGCTGCATCGATACAGGTCAGGCCGACAGTAAGTTCGGTATCTCGTACGAGGAGATTCTCGACAACGTCGATCTGATCCGCTCGCTCGAGAATATCAACATCATCGGCATCCATATCCACATCGGTTCGCAGATCCGCGAGCTGCACGTCTTCGAGAATATGTGCAACAAGGCCAACGCCATCGTAGAGAAGCTTGAGTCGCTCGGATTCTCGTTCCGCATCGTCGATGTGGGTGGCGGTCTGGGTATCAACTACGACGTGCCCGAGAATGAGCCCATCCCCAACTTCGCATCGCTCTTTGCGATCGTTCACGAGCACCTGAATGTCGAGGGCAAGGAGGTACACTTCGAGTTTGGCCGCTCGCTGGTTGGCGAGTGCGGCGAGTTGATTACCAGCGTATTGTTCAACAAGACCACGGCTACGGGCCGCCGTCTACTGATCATCGACGCTTCGATGACCGAGCTTATCCGTCCAATGCTCTACGGATCGTACCACAACATCGAGAACATCACCTCGCAGGAGGAGATTTCGACCAAGTACACCGTCGTAGGTACAGCCTGCGAATCGACCGACGTATTCGATGAGAACGTGAGCCTGAAGCGCAGCAAGCGTGGCGATCTGCTGGCCATCAAGTCGGCAGGAGCCTACGGCCGTTCGATGGCTTCGCAGTACAATATGCACGATTTGCCGGGCGCGGTTTACAGCGATCAGCTGGGAAAGTAATTCGCTAATCGGAATTCAAAACAATAATGCCTGTCCAACAAAAGAGTCGGACGGGCATTTTTTATTGTAAAGTTGCACGACAAGAGATATTTTTTTCGTATCTTTGAAGAAATATTTTTTGTCCGCAAGCTATGAATATCGAACTTATAAAATCGGAACTCGAGAAACTTTCGCTTCTGCTCTCGGCGTGGAGCAGCGATGAGCCCATCTCACCCATCGAGCGCGATGTAGCACTCGACTATCTCAAGCATCTATACGATCAGATCCGTTTCGGCGAGGCCGCAGCGCCCGCCGTGCCTGTTATGCCCGCTGTGGCGGCAGCTGCCGAGCTTGCGCCGCAGAGCGAAATGGAGGAGCAAGACGAGGCTCAAGATGAGGAGAAGGATGTCGAGGTGGAGCTGATTTTTGCCGACGATGAGGATTTGCCGCAGTTTGGGCTGCTCAATGAGTTGCTTTCGGACGAGGTGCCGGAAGCGGATATTGAGGCGGAGGCGGAGATTACACCCGTTCCCGAGCCCGAAATTGAGGTTGTGCCCGAGCCAATCGCAGAGCCAGAGCCGATTGCCGAATCTGAAGCAATTGCAGAGCCTGAGCCGATTCTCGAGCCGAAGCCGATTTCGGAGCCAGAGCCGATTGTTGTACTCGAAGCCGCAATCGAACCTGCTCCAGAACCCGCTCCCGAAATCGAGCCAACTCCAGAGTCAGAGCCAGAACCCGCTCCCGAGCCTACGCCCGCCTCTGCATCGGGCAGTCTGTTTGGCGAAGAGCCCGTTCGTGTACGCCGTTCGCGCTCGAAGCACCAGCGAATGATGTCGATCTACAACGACAGCGAGCCGCGCCCCGAGAAGGTGGTCGATATTTCAAAGATATTTGATATGGACGATGACGGCCCGACCGAGATCTCGGTAGAGCCCACGCCCCAGCCTACGCCTACGCCCGCACCTCAGCCTCGCCCCGCAACAGAGCCAAAGGCCGAGCCTGCGACCCTGGCCGATGTCATCGCCCCGGCAGCACCCACTCTGGCCGACACCATCGCAGCACCCGCCGCATTGGCCGACGAGATGCACCACACGCCCATCCGTTCGCTGCGCGAGGGTATCGGGCTGAATGATAAGTTCCTGATGATCCGCGATCTGTTTGATGGCGATGGCGACGCCTACGAGGAGGCTATCTCGGCCCTCGATGCGCTGTCCACGCTCGACGACTGTATGATCCACATCATCGAGAACTATGCGTGGAACCCCGACTCGGAGGGCTCGAAGTTTATTATGCAACTGCTCGACCGCAAACTCTCATAACCTATGTCGAAACTCTACATCGTACCCACGCCTATCGGCAATCTGGACGACATCACCCTGCGCGCCATCAAGACGCTCGAGGCGGCCGACTTCATACTTGCCGAGGATACGCGCACCACATCGGTGCTGCTCAAGCATCTGGGAATCGAAAAGCGATTATACGCACACCATAAATTCAACGAACACGCAACGGCCGCATCGCTGACCGAGGCCATCGGCGAGGGCCGCACCGTAGCGCTCGTCTCGGATGCCGGCACACCCGGCATCTCCGATCCGGGCTTTCTTCTGGTGCGCTCGTGTGTCGAGGCGGGCATCGAGGTTGAGACCCTGCCCGGAGCTACGGCACTTATCCCCGCACTGGTACAGAGCGGATTCCCCTGCGACCGCTTCTGCTTTGAGGGCTTCCTGCCGCAGAAGAAGGGACGTATGAAGCGCCTGGAGGAGTTGCGTGAGGAGCAGCGCTCGATAATCTTCTACGAGTCGCCCCACCGTGTAGTGAAGTGTCTGGAGCAACTCAGCGAAGTCTTTGGCTCGGAGCGACGAGTGTCGGTATCGAGGGAGCTGACCAAGAAGTTCGAGCAGACCGTGCGCGGCACCATCGCAGAGGTCGCGGAGCATTTCGCCCAGCACGAGCCCAAGGGCGAGTTTGTGATTGTTGTGGCAGGAGCACCCAAGCCCGAAAAGAGTGAGAAACGCAACCGCTACCGCAAGGAGGAGGCTGATGAAGAGTAATTTTTCCCGACGATGAGTAATCACAACCCCGAACTGACCGTTTTCCAGCGCACGATGCTGCAGCTGCTGTGGATCCTCTGCCGAGGCTTCGCCCTGCTACCCCACTTCGTTCGCCACAACATATTCGGCACGCTCTGCTACTGGGTGTTATGCTACGTTTTGCGCTATCGCCGCCGAGTGATAATGGATAATCTGCGCCGCTCGTTCCCCGACTACTCGGAGCAGCAGCTCAACACCATCTGCCGCGACACATATAAGAATCTTGCCGAGCAGATCATAAACACGCTGAGCCAATCGGGCATCAGCGACGAGGAGCTGCAACGTCGTATGACATTCTCGAACGACGGGCCCACGCGCGAGGCCGTAGGCGGTCGGAGTGCTGTATTTATGACAGCACACTACGGGCCGTGGGAGGCTGGCAGCGTGGTGTCATTGGCATTTCCCGATCAGACCTTCGTGGCGGTATATCATAAAATTACAAACCCCATAGTGGATGAGCTGATGAAGCGCATCCGTCGCCACACGAACGTCGAGCTTGTGGATATGAAACGCACGATGCGCCACTTCATCGACAACCGTCAGCGCCGCCCGATGATTATGGGCCTGATAGCCGATCAGAACCCCACGCTTCGCCCCAATATGAGCTGGTATCCGTTCCTCAACCAGTGGACCGCATTCTTCGATGGTGGCGAGGTTCTTGCACGCAAATACAATCTTCCTGTATATTACTTCTCACCACGTCGTCTGCGCGCAGGCTACTACGAGGGCACATTCACGCTGATTCACGATGGAGAGAGCCCCATCGAGCCGGGCGAGATCACACGTCGCTACGCCAAGATGCTCGAGGCTGAGATCGTGGCCAACCCCGCGATGTGGATGTGGTCGCACCGCCGCTGGAAGCACACTCCACCGGCCGAGTTACAGGCAACGAAGATATGAAACGAACAGCTGTAGTGATACTGAACTGGAACGGGCGCGAGCATCTCGAGCAGTTCCTGCCCAGCGTGGTGGAGCATACGCCCGCCTCGGTGCGCATCGTCGTTGCCGACAATGGCTCGACGGATAGTTCGGTCAGATTTATCGAAGAGCACTACCCCACGATCGAAATCATCCGACTCGACCGCAACTACGGCTTTGCCGAGGGTTACAACCTCGCCCTGAGGGAGGTCGATGCCGAGTACTTCATCCTGCTGAACTCCGATGTGGAGGTTACCGCCGGCTGGGTTGAACCTCTGGTGGCGACGCTGACAAATGACCAAGCGGTGGCTGCCGTTGCGCCGAAGTTACGCTCGTACGGACGGCGCGATGAGTTTGAGTATGCGGGTGCTGCGGGAGGATATATCGACATCCTGGGTTACCCCTTCTGTCGCGGACGCATCCTCTCGACAATCGAGCGCGACTGCGGTCAGTACGACACACCGAAGGAGGTCTTCTGGGCCAGCGGGGCGGCATTCTGCTGTCGGGCTGATCTGTTCCGCACGCTCGGCGGTTTCGATGCCGACTTCTTTGCCCATATGGAGGAGATCGACCTCTGCTGGCGTATGCAGCTGGCGGGCTACCGCATTATGGTCGAGCCTCGCAGCGTGGTCTATCACCTGGGCGGTGGCACAATGCCCAACGAGTCGCCCAACAAGCTATATCTGAACTATCGCAACAATCTGGCTATGCTGTTCAAATGCGCACCCACGCCGCAGCGGTTGCTGGTAGCTGTGGCACGTCCCGTATGCGATATGCTCTCTGCACTTATATATATAATAAAGGGGCAGATGCCGATGGCGCGGGCCGTCCTAAGGGCCTACCGCGATTTCTTAGATTGGCACGGGGAGCTTGCGGCCAAACGCCAAACGGTCCGCAGCGGAGCGAAGGCAGAGTCGAGGATGATTTACCGAGGCTCGATGGTTCTGCGATATGCTTTGGGGAAAAAGAGTTTCTCAAATATGATGTAAACAACAAGGGCGCTACTTCCACAGTAGCGCCCTTATTTGTCTATTACAGTAAGATTACTTTCTGGCCTCCTTTGCCTCGATGCACTCCGTAGCGTGGGGAACACGCATCAAGCGCTCCTTCGGGATCAGCTTGCCCGTAGTCTTGCAGATGCCATAGGTCTTATTTTCGATGCGCACGAGAGCCATCTCAAGGTTTCGGATGAACTTACTCTGATGTGCAACCAGGCGACCTGTCTCCTCCTTTGACAAGGTTGCAGCACCCTCCTCAAGAACCTTGAAGGTGGGAGAGGTGTCGTGCGTATCGTTGTCATTAGATATGTTTGCGCGTAGCAAATCATAGTCAGCCTTAGCCTGCTCCAATTTGCGCAGGATCACCTGCTTAAATTCGGCCAAATCGCTATCACTATATCTTACTCTCTCTTCTGCCATAGTAATAAAAGTTTTAAGGTTCTATTGTAAAGATAGGTAAATTTTCACAATCCTCCAAATCTTTTACTATAAAACGCATAGCACCCTCGCCGTAGCGCACTACAGGCGTGTTACGGCAATCTTCAGAGGCTCCTCGTCAACATCCGAATCAACGACTACGCCACCCTCGGGCTGTGCCACAGCAACAACCTCCTGGGCCAGAGTCTGTGATGCGATGTAGTCGGCGAAGTGCTCAACAGCGCCAGCAACGATATCCTTCAACTCGATCTCGACGCGGATCTTGTCGGTAACCTCGAAGCCTGAATCCTTACGGATATTCTGGATGCGGTTAATCAACTCGCGTGCCACACCCTCACGACGAAGCTCGTCGGTAACGGTGATGTCGAGAGCAACGGTAAGCTTACCCTCCGAAGCAACCAGCCATCCGGGCATATCCTCCGACGTGATCTCGAAGTCGGCGGGGGTTACGGTGATAGTCTCGCCTGCAATCTCGAGCGTAGTCTCGGCCGACGACTCGATAGCGGCGATCTGCTCCTGGGTGAAGGTGGCAGCGGCGGCAGCCATCTGCTTGGCCAGCTTAGCATAACGCTGGCAGAAGTTCTTGAAGTTAAGCTTGATACGCTTGGTGATCACACCCGTCGTATCGTTCAGCAACTCAATATCCTTGATATTTACCTCACCCATAATAAGACCCTTAACGGCCTCGATGTGGCGAGCCATAGCGGGATCCAAAACGGGAATCAAAATCTTGGTCAGCGGCTGGCGCACCTTGATATTGACCTTACGACGCAGAGCCAGAACCATCGATGACACACGCTGTGCGATCTGCATCATCTCCTCCAGCTCGCTGTTCACAAGCGTCTCATCCACAACGGGGAAGTCGGCCAAGTGTACCGACTCGGCATTGTTGCGACCGCTCACAGCGTTCAGGTCGGTGAAGATGCGATCCGAGATAAAGGGAGCAAAGGGTGCCGAGAGCTTCACAACGGTCTCAAGGCAGGTATAAAGAGTCTGGTAAGCGGCCAACTTATCGTCGGTCATACCGCCACCCCAGAAACGCTTACGGTTCAGACGAACATACCAGTTCGAGAGGTTCTCGTTAACGAAATCCTGAATAGCGCGTGCCGCAGGCGTGGGATCGTAGTCGTTCAGGCACTTGGTAACGGTCTTCACCAGCGTGTTCAGCACCGAGATGATCCAACGGTCGATCTCGGGACGCTCGGCGATAGGAATCTCGCGCTCGCTACCCGTGAAGCCATCGACGTTGGCGTAGAGGGCGAAGAACGAATATGTATTGTAGAGCGTGCCGAAGAACTTACGACGTACCTCGTCAACACCCTCCTTATCGAACTTAAGGTTATCCCAGGGCTGCGAGTTCGAGATCATATACCAACGTGTGGCATCGGCTCCGTAGGTTGCCAACACCTCGAAGGGATCGACTGCATTGCCCAGACGCTTCGACATCTTGTTGCCATTCTTGTCGAGCACCAGTCCGTTAGAGATGATATTCTTGAACGCTACCGAGTCGAACAACATCGTAGCGATGGCGTGCAGCGTGAAGAACCAACCACGCGTCTGGTCAACACCCTCGGCGATGAAGTCGGCGGGGAATACCTCCTTAAAGTCGGCACCGCCATTCTCGAAGGGGTAGTGGATCTGCGCATAGGGCATAGCACCCGAGTCGAACCATACGTCGATAAGATCGCTCTCGCGGCGCATAGGCTCTCCCGTCGATGAGGTCAGGACGATTGAATCAACATAGGGGCGGTGCAGATCGATATTCTCGACCGAGTAGTTCTCCTTCGACATATCGCCCACCTTGAAGTTCTTGAACGGATTCTCGGTCATATTGCCGGCAGCGATTGACTTCTCGATCTCTGCCATCAGCTCCTCTACCGAACCGATGCACTTGAGCTCCTGACGATCCTCCGTCGCCCAGATAGGCAGCGGCGTACCCCAGAAACGTGAGCGCGAGAGGTTCCAGTCATTGAGGTTCTCCAGCCACTTGCCAAAACGGCCCGTACCAGTCGATTCGGGCTTCCAGAGAATGGTCTCGTTGAGCTCCATCATACGCTCCTTGAGGGCCGTAGTCTTGATAAACCACGAATCCAAGGGGTAGTACAACACGGGCTTATCGGTACGCCAGCAGTGGGGATAGTTGTGCGTATGCTTCTCAATCTTGAAGGCCTTGTTCACAGCCTTGAGGTTGATGGCGATAAATACGTCGAGCGACTCAGCAGCAGCGGCTGCAGCCTCGTCGTAGCGGCCATCGACGGTGAACTGCGGGTCGTAGGCATTCTTCACCCAGCGGCCCTCGTAATCCTTGTATGCCTCTTGATTGACACACTCCGAGAGGAACTTCTCATCGAGCTCCTCCATCTGGTAGAACTTACCCGTGAGGTCAACCATCGGGCGAGTCTCGCCGCGCTTGTTGATCATAAACAGCGAGGGGATACCTGCCTGACGAGCCACGAAGGCATCGTCGGCACCGAACGTAGGTGCGATGTGTACGATACCCGTACCATCCTCAACGGTAACGTAGTCGCCCGGAATCACACGGAAGGCCTTCTCGGCAGCCACCTGCCACTCGCCCTCGTCGTTAAGCTCCACGGGCTTAACCCACTGGATGAGCTGCTCGTAGTGCATACCCACCAGTTCGGGGCCCTTCCAGCGGCCAACGACCTCGAAGGGGATGAGCTTATCGCCAGCCTTGTAATCCTCCAGCGCGATGCCCTCGGCCTTCTTGTTGAAGTGTGAGTAGAGCAGCGGCTCGGCCAGAACGGCGGTAATCTTCTCACCCGTGTAGCCGTTATAGGTGCGAACGGCAACGTAATCGATCTTCGGGCCGACGCAGAGAGCCGTGTTTGAGGGCAAAGTCCAGGGAGTAGTGGTCCACGCGAGGAATACGGGCGTACCCCAACCCTCCATCTCGGGCTTGGGCTCCAAGATGCGGAACTGAGCCACCATCGTGGTATCCTTCACGTCGCGGTAGCAGCCGGGCTGGTTCAGCTCGTGGGTCGAGAGGCCCGTACCCGCAGCGGGCGAATAGGGCTGGATGGTATAACCCTTATACAGAAGGCCCTTGTCGTAGAGCTGCTTCAGAAGCCACCACAGCGACTCGATATACTTATTGTCGTAGGTGATATATGGATCGTCCATATTCACCCAATAACCCATCTTCTTTGTGAGGTTCTCCCACAGGTCGGTGAACTCCATCACGGCCTCGCGGCAGGTGCGGTTGTACTCCTCGATAGAGATTGTCTTGCCGATGTCCTCCTTGGTGATGCCGAGCTTCTTCTCAACACCCAGCTCTACGGGCAGACCGTGCGTATCCCAGCCCGCCTTGCGGTGAACCAGATAGCCCTGCTGCGTCTTATAACGGCAGATTACGTCCTTGATGGTGCGGGCCATAACGTGGTGGATACCCGGCATACCATTTGCCGAGGGGGGACCCTCATAAAATACAAACGTAGGATGTCCCTCGCGGGTTGTGATACTCTTGTGGAATGTATCGTCCTGATCCCACTTCTTCAATACCTCGTCCGCGATAGCCGCCAGATCGAGACCTTTGTACTCGTTGAACTTCATAACGGATTATATTTTATTCTTTTGTTTCGTATGCGTTTTCGCCCGAGCGCGTGGGCGATTTTCTTATTATTAAGGTATATAACGTGCAAATATACACATATAAATTCAAAATGAAGAATTCAAAATTCAAAATTTTTGCTCCCTCACCCCATTCTGCGCCAATTCCCTGCGCCTGCGAACAAAAAAGGCTGTCCAAAATATGTTGGACAGCCCCTTTTGTTTGAAGTTGTATAACAAGAGGGATTTTAAGGCTTGCGAAGCCCGAAAAAGCGCAGTTTACTGAAGCGTAAATGAGCATTTTGAGGGCGAGTGCAACGCAAAAATCACCTTGTTAGACAGCTTCATTATCGCTTTCTTCCGCCACCTAAAACAGCTCCGATCGTGAAGCCGAAGTGGTTGTTCGCCTTCTCCTCGGCCATATAGTGAACCGTAAGGCGCAGATGGTTAAACAGCTCAACGCCAACGCGCGGCGAGAAGCAGGGCTTGTTCTTGCCATCGCCCGTCGAGTAGTCCGCCCAATGCGCATCGGGTGCAGTGATATTGATCGGATAGCTCATATCCAGAACGCCTAAACCTACGCCCACGCCAGCAAAAACGGAGAATTTTCGACCGCGAAAGAGGCTATAGTCGGCAACGGCCATAACATTATACGATTTTGACTTCTGCCTCTCGGCCTGACTCTCTATTTCTCGGTGGAAATAGCTGCCCGACACCTGCAAGCCCACGTCGATGGGCAGAAAACGGAAATTGTATCGCAGCTCGCCATAGAGCTTCGGGCCGGCGTTGCAAGCATCAAGCGCAAAAGAGTTTACGCCATTAACCAATCCTACTCCAATCTCTCCCTCCAAGCGGCGAACCTCGACCTTCTGCGCGAAGCTTGTCGCACAACACACCAATGCGGCAAATAGAATTGCAATACGTTTTTTCATATAGATAAAATTACAAGTGAATTAGCGATTTCACGGGAGCGATCTTCTCCAATCGCTCGGCGCCCTTCAGGAAATCCAGCTCGACGAGGAAGATAAACTCGTCGATCACCACACGATACTCCTTGCCATCCTTTACGATTCGCTGCGCCATCATCGAGCGGGCAACGCCCTCGGCCGTGCCGCCCGTAGCGAGCAGGTCGTCGAGGATCGAGATGTGGATCTCATCGCCCTCGGCCGCTGCCGCCGCGATATCGCTCAGGCGGTAGAAGAGGTGGTCGGAGCCATACTCCTTCTCGATCTCCACGTCGCACAAATCGCCCTCATTATAAGGCAGTTTGCCACTCTTGCGGATCGGGATAATGCTCTGCACCTCGGGCTTCGCCACCATCAGCGGAGCTGCAAAAAGAAAGCCTCTCGCCTCAGGCGCAACGACGTTCGGCGCGGTCAGATTTTGGCCAATCTTCTCGACAACTTCGGCAAATATTTTTTTATCCTGCAACAGCGGAATAATATCGACAAAAACAATCCCCTCCTTGGGAAAATCCTTATAAAATTTGAGTGCCTCTTTCATATTCATCCGTTTTTAGAGCTATTACTCCACAAATATACTCAAAATTTAGATCAGTGTATACAACACATAGAGCCAATGTGCCACTATTGCCGCAACCAGACCTCCGATGGTGTGGGCTATGACTGCTTTTGATGTGAGCTCTCGATAGCCAAGCGAGTCGAGCATAGCAGTGTGGGTACTCAAATAGCCACTCCAGCACATACCGATTGCGGTGAATACCGCTATGGAATTACCATCAGCCCATCCATTGGCAAGGAAAGTAGGCACAAGGCCCAAAGCTGCACCCACAGCACCCAATGCAGTGATGGGGAATGCAATCAGATGGGGATCCCCAAAGCCAAACAGCCACTCAAACACGAAGCTAATTTTACCAGCCAACCACGGCAACAGCTCCACGCCCTCGTAGGCTGCACCTGTATACGCACCATCGGCCGATGCGCCAAAGGTGAGAAGCATTACAAATGAGGAGATTACAAGGACTCCCGGGATAATTGTAAAACCAACATACACACCCGAGCGACCACCGTCAAGCAACGAGTTGAGGATGCGGATAAAGAGTGACTTATCTTCGCTCTTCTGCTCATCCTCCTCCTCGAAAGACTCCTCGCAGGCCTGCTCATCGGCAAAGTGAGGGTATGACTTAAGCACAGCTCGTTGCATCAGGCGCGTCGATGTCATACACCCTATGAACGCTCCAAATAGTCCGATAATAGGCTCTACGAAAAAGCCCTGTCCCATCATAAATACCATCACCAGCAAGCCCATACCAAAGGCTGTACCGAAGTTGGTGAGCGAAATGAACTGATATTTCTTGAAATAGCTGCTGAATTGCTTGTCCTGAGCCAGCGAAATGATAGCAGGATTGTCCGAAAGGAATGTCATCACGGCTCCCAACGAAGCGACTCCGGGCAGGTTGAAGATGGGGCGCATCAGGGGGCGCAGAATCTTCTCAAGAAGATTAACCACGCCGAAATCAATAAAGAGTTTGCCGATAGCTCCCGTCAATACGGTAACAGCCATAAGGTAGAATACCGTGTTGAGCAGCAAATCGTGGGCCGTCTGCATCAGAGTGTTCAACATATGCGACACTCCCATAACATATCCAATGCCACCAAAGAGCAACAAGATGATTACTAAACAAGGGACGCCCTCCCAAGCACTCGATTTCTTGCGATTCATTTTTTTGACAGGTTAGGTTGGTAGTTAATTAAAATATCTTTTTTGCGATAGAAACAATGTCGATTTTCCACTTCAAACCGATGCTGAACATCGACTGGCCATCCTGCAAAACGCCATTGGGGTTGCCATTGTGGCCCAGCGTGTAGTGGTAGAAGGCGTGCAGACGGATCGAGCGGTTGTTCTTCGGCAGAGGATAGAACTCCACGCCAGCACCAAAGCGCGTCAGTTCGGTGTTGGGCATCACGCAGAAGTCGTTAATTGCGCCCGTGGTGCTGTTCACATCGTATGTCGCACGTCCGAAAATGTTCAACTTGTCGGCTATGGTGTATGAGGCTTCGCCCATAATCGAGTAATCCTTGAAGAGCATATCGTGATTCGATGCACGCAGCATATAGTCGAGCTGCAGTCGGAAGTTACCGAAGGTGAATTGATTACCCAATGCGAGATATGCAATCTGCTCCTTGGGATTGTGCTCGATAAGATTTAGCGTCCAAATAGACTGATACCACTTGTGCGAGCCCATCCACATAAGGTTGTAGGCGTACATATTGTCGGCATTTGCCCTGAACGGGCTCTGACACACCTGAAACAGAAATTTGTCGTTACCGCTGTTGGTGGCGTAAGTAGCGCTGACACCAAACTGATAGCACGCGATATTGTTCCAGTACTCCGAGCAGAAGTAGAGGTCGATGGGGGCGCGATCATACTCGTATCCACCAATCGCAACCACCTGCTTACCTGCCGAGAACTGCCAGCTGCGGCTTGGCGCATAGGTCAGATAGAGCCAGTCGGTGGCATCGAAAAAACCCTGGTCGGCGTGAGCCTTGTTCAGGCGCTGACGATAGGCGTATGAGAAGTCCTCGCCAATGGTTCCCGACAATATCACATTCAGGTATTTACCATTAAAGCTCGCCGTGCCGTTCGAGCCATTTGATTTCAGGAATTCGCCGCTGTAGTCGATTCGTGTTTCAGCCTGAAGACGAAGGTCATTGTCCTGCGCTTTGGCATGAGTGGCAATCATCGTAATCGCCATTAAAAACAAGATGATGTTTCTCATTCTTTTGTTTGGAGTCAATCAGGTGTAAAAGCGAGCGCAAAGATAGTGTTTTTAGTCGATTGGTTGTGTCACGAAAGAATGCTTTTTACTCTTTTTTTGTATGTTACCATCTTTTTTTGGGCAAGTTGAGTGATTTTTATATAAAATCAACCGAGTTTTTGTTTTTTTTGCTATCTTTGCATCAATTGGAAAATAATGAACTTAAAATGCCGAAGTTTTATGACAAGGTAAACGTACTGCGTAAACCCCAATGGTTGAAGATTCGCCTGCAAAGCAACGAGGAATCGGCCGAGGTCGAACGTATCGTCAAAGAGCACTCTTTGCACACTATCTGCAGCAGCGGACTCTGCCCAAATAAGGCCGAGTGCTGGCGACGTCGAACTGCAACCTTTATGATTTTGGGGGATATCTGTACTCGCGGATGTCGTTTCTGTGCTACCAAAACTGGCATACCCCTTGCCCCCGATGCCTCCGAGCCTGAGAAGCTGGCCGAAAGTGTGAGGCTGATGGGACTTCGACACGTTGTCGTGACTTCTGTCACACGCGATGACCTTACCGACGGCGGTGCCCGACACTGGGCCGCAGTGGTGGAGGCCATACGCCGTCAGAACCCCGACGCAACAATTGAGCTCCTTATTCCCGATTTGGATGCAAGGGCCGATTTAATTGAAATTGTGGCCGCATCCAAGGCCGACATTATCGGGCACAACATCGAAACCGTCGAGCGACTCACTCCGCTGGTGCGCTCTCGAGCGAAATATCGCACGAGCCTGCGTACGCTGGAAATCATCTCAAAGCAGATGGGAGCAGTCTCGAAAAGCGGACTGATGGTCGGACTTGGCGAGAGCGATGATGAAGTATTGCAAACTCTTCGAGACCTGCGCGATGTGGGTGTCGAAATTGTGACGCTTGGTCAGTACCTACGACCCTCTCTGGAGCACTATCCCGTTGCGGCGTATATCACTCCCGAGAAATTCGAATGGTACCGACTTCAGGCTTTGGAGATGGGCTTCAGCTATTGTGCAAGTGCGCCTATGGTGCGCTCATCATATTTGGCCGATGCCGCTCTCGAGAGCGTCAAGCGTAAAATGTCAGAGTAGGCAAACGAGAGGGGAGGAATGTTGAACGCTGCGAGGCTTATCGAAAGTCTTGAGCGCGCACTCCACCCGAATCGTGCCCTTCTGACGCAAGGCTTTTGACCAAATGAAGGGGGTATTGTACAAAGACTTAGGCCGTATGGGCTACTCCGAGTGCTGGGACTTGCAGCGGTCGCTGTTCGATCGTGCGCTCAACGCTAAGCGTAACGGAGGGGCCAAAGAGGGAGGCGAAGAGGCTGCGCAGAGTGCGGCTTCAGTCGCAGAGAATAAGGCCAATGATCTTGGGGCGTACGAGGCTGGATGGCTTCTTTTAGTTGAACACAATCCCGTTTACACATTAGGCAAGAGCGGCAAGAGTGAGAATATGCTGGTCTCGGAGGAGTATCTCCGCTCGATCGGCGCCGAGTTCTTTCACATCGACCGCGGCGGCGACATCACGTTCCACGGCCCGGGACAGGTGGTGGGCTACCCCATCCTTGATCTGGAGCAGGTGGGCATTGGCCTGAGGGAGTACATCGACTCCATCGAGGGCGCAGTGATCGAGCTGTGTGCCGAGTATGGCATCGTGGCAGGCAGAGTAGAGGGCGCATCGGGCGTATGGCTCGATGGCGGCACGTCGCGTGCGCGAAAAATTTGCGCCATAGGCGTTAAGTCGAGCCGATACGTGACGATGCACGGCTTCGCACTCAATGTGAATACCGACCTCAGATACTTCAACCACATCAACCCCTGCGGATTTGCCGATCGGGGCGTAACGAGCCTACAGAAAGAGCTTGGCCGCGAGGTGTCGATGGAGGAGGTTAAGGAGAAGGTTATTAACCACTTAAGCGAGAAATTAAATGTTAAAATATATAAATAATAAAATTGTAAGTTATGCCTATACAGAAGCGTTGGGTTGTCAGACCACGCGGCGAGCAGGAGGCAGTGGAGCGTTTGGCTGCTCACCTCCGTATGTCACCCGTGCTGACCAACCTACTTGTTCAGAGAGGCATAGACACCGTAGAAAAGGCCAACAAGTTCTTTAACCCGCAGCTTACGGACCTCCAC
>JAZRQX010000034.1:0-13559 GCA_045650235.1 Alistipes sp.
CAGAACGTCCTGAATCGAGGGCTGGTTGAGCATAAACATCGTCAGACGGTCGATGCCGATACCCATACCCGAGCACGAAGGCATACCGTACTCCAGCGCGCGCACGAAGTCCATATCGATAAACATCGCCTCGTCGTCGCCCTTCTCCGAGAGCTTCAGCTGCTCTTGGAAGCGCTCCAGCTGGTCGATGGGGTCGTTCAGCTCCGAGTATGCGTTACACAGCTCCTTACCATTTACGAAGAGCTCGAAACGCTCGGTGAGGTCCTGATTGTCGCGGTGACGCTTACACAGGGGCGACATCTCGCGGGGATAATCGCAGATGAAGGTGGGCTGAATCAAATCGCCCTCGCAGTACTGACCAAAGATGGCGTCGATGAGCTTACCCTTACCCATCGTCTCGTCGGTCTCGACGTTAAGACGAGCGCAAGCCTCGCGCAACTGCTCTTCGGTCTGGCCCGTAATGTCGTAACCCGTCTTCTCCAGAATGGCATCGGTCATCGTCAGGCGGCGGAAAGGCGCCCTGAACGAGATCTGCTTGCCGTCGATCTCCAGCTCCGTAGTGCCGTTGGTAGCCATCGCCACGCGCTCGAGCATCTGCTCGGTGAAGGTCATCATCCACTTGTAATCCTTGTATGCAACGTAGATCTCCATACAGGTGAACTCGGGGTTGTGCGTGCGGTCCATACCCTCGTTGCGGAAGTTCTTGCCGAACTCATAAACGCCGTCGAAGCCACCCACGATCAGTCGCTTGAGGTAGAGCTCCGTAGCGATTCGCATATAGAAATCCGTATCGAGTGCATTATGGTGCGTGATGAAGGGACGTGCCGAAGCACCGCCGGGGATGGGCTGCAGGATGGGAGTCTCCACCTCGACGTATCCGTGCTCATTGAAGAACTCGCGCATCGTAGCCATAATCTTGGCGCGCTTAACGAATACCTCGCGAACGTGGGGATTAACCACCAGATCGACATAACGCTGGCGGTAGCGCACCTCGGGGTCGGTCAGCGCATCGAACTGCTTGCCGTCCTTCTCCTTGACGATGGGCAGGGGACGAATCGACTTCGAGATCACGGTGAGCTTCTGGCAGTGAACCGACTTCTCGCCCGTGTTGGTGATGAAGGCAAAACCCTCGACACCCACGAAGTCGCCGATGTCCAGGAGCTTCTTGAATACGGTGTTGTAGAGCGTGGTGTCGCCCTCGGGGCAGATGTCGTCACGACGGATATAGACCTGAATACGGCCCGTGTGGTCCTGCAACTCGAAGAACGAGGCGCTACCCATAATGCGGCGGCTCATAATACGGCCGGCGATACGCACCTGAGCGAACTGCTCCTTATTCTCCTCGGTGAGGTTGTTAGATATTTCTGCGGCAGTAGCCGTTACATCGTACATAGCGGCGGGATAGGGCTCGATGCCCAGCTCGCGCAGTGCTGCAAGCGACTTGCGACGCAAGATTTCTTGTTCAGAGAGTTGTTCCATCATAACTATTTTGCTTATTTTTTGATTATTCATTCGTGGTTGGCCTCGCGTACGCGAGCGCACAAAAAGCCTATTTGGGTACAAAGTTAATAAATTCGTTTGAATATAGTGCGCAGAAATAAAAAAAACACCCCGTAGGGGTGCTTTATAATTCAAAATGCAAGCGTTACGCCTGTTCGCGGAAGATATTAAGCTTACGCAATCGGGGATTACGGCGCGAGAGAATCAGACTGTCGAACAACAGCAACAGCAGTGCCGCGCCCAGCAGATATTGATACTGCTCGTTGTACTCCTCGTATCGCATCGTCGTAAGCTCCGTGCGCTCCATCGCGTTGATACTCTTTACGATCTCCTCCAATCCTATCGACTGCTTGGTGGCGCGAACGTAGGCCGCATCGGTCGTCGCTGCAATCTGCTCCAACATCTGCTCTCCGAGCTTCGACACCACCATCTCGCCCTCCTCGTCACGCACAAACTCGCCGTCAATCTCGATGGGCGCACCCTCGGGCGTGCCGATACCTATGGTGTAGATCTTTATACCTTGCGCGGCAGCCTTCTCTGCAGCCTCGATCGCATCATCCTCGTGGTTCTCGCCATCGGTGATGAGCACCATCACGCGACTACGCTCGCTCTGACTCGAGTAGGAGAGCATCGCCAGCTCCAGCGCACGACCTATGGCCGTACCCTGCTCGGCTACGAGCGAGGTCGAGAGTCGGCGCGTAAAGGCCTGAGCCATACGGTAATCCGATGTAATGGGCAGCTGCACCTTCGGCTCGCCAGCAAAGGCCACCAATCCCACACGCTCCTGCTTCAGGCTCTCGAAGAGCTTCTGTATGGCGTACTTGGTACGCTCCAGGCGGTTGGGCTCGAAGTCCTCGGCGAGCATCGAGTTCGACACATCCACCACGAGCATCATCTCCACGCCCTCGGCCTTCACCTCGCGCAGCTTCGAGCCGAGCTGCGGACGTGCCGCCGCCAGAATCAGCAGCGTGAGCGCCACCAGATAGAGCGCCGCCTTGAGTCGCTGGCGCGAGCGCGAGAAGTCGGGCATCAAAGTCTTCAATAGCTCGACATTACCGAAGCGAGCCAGCAGTCGCTTGCGACGCATCGACACAAAGGCCAGCACCGCAGCAAGCAGCGGGATGAGAATCAGCAGGTATAGAAATTCGATATTTGCAAATCGAAACATAGCTTAAGGTATTCGTTTCAAAACAACTTTTTCGAGCAGGAACTCCGCCACCAGCAGGCCGATGGCCAGCAGCAACAGCGGCAGGAAGCGCTCGTGATATATCGTCAGGTCGGTGATCTCGACCTTGCTCTTTTCCAGTGAGTTAATCTCGTCGTAGATAGACTTGAGCTTATCGCGGTCGGTGGCGCGGAAGTAGCGGCCTCCGGTGGTCTGGGCGATCTGCTCGAGCGTCTGCTCGTCAATCTCCACATCCATCATCTGGAAGACCATATTACCGAACATATCGACCGCCGGATAGGGTGCCTTGCCGCGCGTACCCACGCCGATGGTATAGACCTTGATACCCATATCGGCTGCGATGTTGGCCGCCATCAGGGGGGCTATCTCGCCTCGGTTGTTCACACCGTCCGTCAGCAGGATTATCACCTTGCTCTTGGCCTCGCCCTCGCGCAGACGGTTGATGGCTGTGGCCAGGCCGTTGCCGATGGCTGTGCCGTCCTCGATGATGCCGCTGCGCAGGCGCATCAGCAGCGTCTGCAACGTACCCTTGTCGGTGGTCAGGGGGCCCTGCGTGAAGGACTCGCCGGCAAAGAGCGCCAGACCGATGCGGTCGCCATAGCGGTCGGCAACGAACTCGGCAGCCACCTCCTTGGCCGAGGTGAGGCGATCGGGCTCGAAGTCGCGCGCGAGCATCGACGAGGAGATATCGATGGCGAGCATAATGTCAATACCCTCGGCATTTGTACGGCTCTGCTCCTCAACATCTTGCGGGCGCGCCAACGCCACGATAATCAGCGCAACGGCCATCCCGCGCAGGATGAAGGGGACGTGGCGCAGCCAGTATCGCAACGTGCGCGGAGCGTTGCGTGCCCCGGCTACCGTCGAGATGCGGATTGCGGCACCGCCCTGCAAGGTGCGGTATATGTAGTATGCAACCATCGGCACCAGAAGTGCCAATAGCCACAACAGATATGGATTTGCAAATTTCATTTTATCTTTAGCCGCTCTGAAGCGCGGCCATATACTCTTTATAGGTTATTATTTAGCATCCGCAGGCGGTTGCAAAACACCCTTTGCAGGTGTTACCAATTCTTTCGTCCCTTGACCACAACGCCTTTGGCCTTCTCGTCGAGCTTCTCCTGCGTCTTGTCCTCCTGCGCCTGAATTGCATTGAGCAACTGCTCCTGCTGCTCCTTGCTCATTCCGCTACGCGGAGGGGGCTGCTGGCCCTCGCGCTCATCCTCCTTTTGGTCGCCATCACCATTTTGATCTCCCTGATTGTTCTGATTATCCTGGTTCTGGTCGCCCTGCTGGTCCTGATTCTGATCGCCCTTGTCCTTGTTGTCGTTCTGGTTCTGGTCGTTCTTGTCCTGATTCTGGTCGCCACCCTCGGGTTGATTCTGACCGCCACCGTTGTTCTGGTTCTGATCCTGATTCTGGTCTTGGTTTTGGTTCTGATCTTGATTTTGATCCTGATTCTGCTCCAAGAGCTTCTTGGTGTAGGCGTAGTTGTACTTCGCCTCCTGATCGTCGGGGTTGAGCACGAGCGACGAGCGGTAACTCTTCAGCGCCTCCTGCAACTTCTGCTGCGCAAACTGCGCATTACCAAGATTATAGAACGCCTCGGCACGCTCAGCCTCCGTACGCAGCGAATCCACCGATACGGCCTTCAGCAGCTCCTCTGCCTCGGCATATCGCTCGGTGCGAATCAGCGCCGATGCAAGGTCGTAACGCGCCTCGAACGAGGTGGAGTCGTGCTCCAGCGCCTGACGGTAGCTGTCGGCACTGCGGTCGTAACGCTCGCGCGCAAACTGACGGTTACCCTTGCGCACCAATCCGCGCTCGGGCATACGCTGCGCTACGGCATCGAGCGATGTCGTGAGGGCTACGATACATATTATTATATAAAAAAATCTCTTCATCGCTTACTCCTCCTCAGTTGGTTGCTCCTCGACGGGTTTGGTTGCCTCGACAAAGTCCCACACGGCCTGATAAGCGGCCTCGTTCTGCTCGTTTTCGGGTATCGCCTTGGCAAACTTCACCAGGTCGGCCGAGCGCAACACATCGACCATATCCATCGCCGCCTTCTTCGGCAGCTCGACACTGCGCATAGCCTCGATAATCTCGTCCGAGGTCATCTCCATCGCGCCCACCTCGAATCGTGCGGCGATGTAGCGACGCAGGATATCGGTCAGCGTTGAGTAGTAGAGTTTATGTTTGTCGTGCTGACAGAGGCGCAGAACGTACAGTCGCTCCAGCGCACGGAACGCCTCCTCGTGGGGCGGCATCGGGGGTGCGGGGTGGAAAATATCCGAGAGGCTCTTGCCGTAGTGACGCATCACGCGGATGGCGACATAAATCGCAAGTGCGATAAGCAGCAGCGCCACGAGGCTCCACATCAGGTAGCCCGAGATCTCGCCAAAGCGGAAGGGGAGTGTCTTTTGGGGTTTGATATCGAAAATCGAGTGCGACGTGGAGTCGATCTCGAAGGTCGTAACCAGCAGGCTCAGCGTATCCTCGCCGTAGAGCGTGTCGATGATATTCTTGTCGGCATACATCACCTGCGGCAGAATCCTCTGCATACCCTCCTGGAAGGCAGCCAGACGGAACGACTTGCGCAGCTTGAGGCGACGGCCGTCCCTCTCCAGCGTATCGACGGGCACATCCTCGATGAGCTCAAACTGCTCGCCTGCCGAGGCTGCGAAGTTGGGGAAGATGACGGTCTGCACCAGATCCTTCTCCACCTCGATTGAGTAGGTGAACCGATCGCCAATGCCAATGGAGTCGGGCTCGAAGCGTCCGCTGATGCGCGGGGCGTTCGACGGGCGCACATTACCTTCGACCTGAGCAGCGGCGACGAAATATGCCAAGACGGCGCAAACCACAAGCAGCGTCGTCCACAATTTTGAATTTTGAATTTTGAATTTTGAATTCGCCATTCTATCTATCGTTGTTTGAATAGTTTAATCAATTCCACCACATAATCCCCATCGGTCGAGATGGTTGCCGTGTCGATACGGTTGCGTCGCAGCAGCTCGCGGATGGCCTCATCACGCTCGGCCCAGCGCTGGGCGTAGTGCTCACGTACGCGCGCTGACGAGGTGTCGATCCACACCTTGCGGTGGGTTTCGGCATCCTCCAGCTCGACAATACCCACATCGGGCAGCTCCGCCTCGCGCTCGTCGCAGACGCGGATACCCACGATGTCGTGCTTCGAGCCGGCAATCTTCAGCGCATCCTCCAATGCCGCGCGGTCGCGCTCGGGGGTGAGGAAATCCGAGAGGATGAAGGTCGTGCAACGCTTCTTATTGACGTTGGTCATAAATCGCACAGCCTCCGAGAGTGCCGTGCGCTCCGACTCGGGCTCGAACTTGATGAGCTCGCGGATGATCATCAGGATGTGGCTGCGCCCCTTCTTCGGGGGTATGAACTTCTCGACACGGTCGGAGAAGAAGATGCATCCCACCTTGTCGTTGTTCTGCGCTGCGGAGAAGGCCAGAACGGCAGCGATCTCCGTAATAACGCTCTTCTTGAGGCGCTCCTTTGAGCCGAACTCGCGCGAACCACTCACATCGACCAGAAGCATCATCGTCAGCTCGCGCTCCTCCTCATAGACCTTGATGTGGGGCTTCGACGAGCGCGCCGTCACATTCCAGTCGATATCGCGCACATCGTCGCCAGCACGGTACTCGCGCACCTCGGAAAACGACATACCTCGTCCGCGGAAGGCAGTATGATACTTTCCGGCGAAGATTTCGTTCGAGAGGCCGCGTGTCTTAATCTCGATTTTGCGGACTCGGCGCAGGATATCGTTCTCGCTCTGCTGCACGGTTAGGGAACTATTACGTTGTTCAGAATCTCGGTGATAATCTGCTCGGTCGAGATGTTCTCGGCCTCAGCCTCGTACGTCAGGCCGATACGGTGGCGCAATACGTCGTGGCACACGGCACGCACATCCTCGGGGATGACATAACCGCGACGACGGATGAAGGCGTAGGCACGCGCAGCCTTAGCCAGTGCGATGCTGGCACGGGGCGAACCACCATAGGCAATCAGCGGCTGGAGCTTCTCGAGCGAGTACTCCGACGGCTCGCGCGTAGCGAAGATGATGTCGATGATATACTTCTCGATCTCCTCGTCCATATATACATCCTCCACAACGCGGCGCGCCTTGACGATATCCTCGGGCGAGATGACCTTCGCGGGCTGGGGCATACCTGCACCCGAGAGGTTCATACGCACGATCTCGCGCTCCTCCTGCTTCTTGGGATAGGAGATCTTGGCCTTGAGCATAAAACGGTCAACCTGCGCCTCGGGCAGCGGATAGGTTCCCTCCTGCTCGAGCGGGTTCTGCGTAGCCAGCACGAGGAAAGGCTCGGGCAGACGGTAGGTCTCGTCGCCGATTGTCACCTGACGCTCCTGCATCGCCTCCAGAAGTGCCGACTGCACTTTGGCGGGCGAACGGTTGATCTCGTCGGCCAGCACGAAGTTGGCGAATACGGGGCCCTTGCGCACCACGAAATCCTCCTTGCGCTGCGAATAAATCAGCGTACCCACCAGGTCGGCAGGCAGAAGATCGGGGGTGAACTGGATGCGCGAGAAGTCGGCATCGACGGCCTTAGCCAGCGTGGTGATAGCCAGCGTCTTAGCCAATCCGGGCACACCCTCCAGCAGGATGTGGCCGTTGGAGAGCAGGCCAATCAGAAGAGTATCGACCAGATGACTCTGGCCGACAATAACTTTGCTCATTTCGGCACGCAGCGTGTCCACGAAGACACTCTCGCGCTCGATGCGCTCGTTGAGTTCCTTGATGTTGATTACTTCACTCATTGTTTTATATGTTTTATCTTGTCTTCTTTCTATTCGGTCGGTCTTGGCGTGTTGCCTAACACTGAGGCAAAAGGACCGCAGTACCTTATATTAAACGCACAGCGCCACAAAATTATTGCAAATATACTAAAAATCTCTAAAGTTGGCTTTCAGTGAGGTGTTTTCGCTCGCGGCGAGCGGAAGGGAGAGGGGCGCGTTATACTATTTTAGTATAGCATCATAGCCACCGATAGGATGGTAATAATCTGAATAAATCGGCGAAAAGCCTTTTCGGGGAATAACCTAACGATGATAATGCCCAACCAAGCGCCAATGCCAATGATGGGCAGCATCGAGAGGTTGAGCGAGAATGTATCCCACGAAATATTATCCCATACGAAGATTTGGAGAGGTACCTTCAGCAGGTTAACCACAAGGAAAAACCACGCATTTATGCCGATATACTCCATCTTCTCCTTTCGCATCGAGAGCAGATAGACCGACAGCACTGGCCCTGCGGCATTGCCAATCATAGTAGTAAAACCACCGAGCAGGCCAAACGCAGCCGAGTACCACCACCTGTTCATCCACCTATTCTCCTTGCCAAATAGCTCGCTCCATATCATAACGACCAGCACCAGCGCGAGAGTCCATCCCATCAGTTGGCGAAACTCGTCAGAGGGAATCAACCTATCTACAAACAGGGCGACAAAGAATCCGAGGATGGCCGTAGGAAGCAGTTTGGCGACCACTTTCCAGTCGGCTATGCGCTTGTAATAGACAACGGCAATGATGTCCGCTATGCAGAGCATCGGCAGTATGATGCCCGTGGACTCCTTTGCGCCAAAGGCCATAGCCATATAGGGTACGGCCAGCAACATCAGGCCCTGTACACCTGTCTTCGACATACCGATACAAAGCGCCGTGAGCGCAAGAATAATCCACTGAAATGTAGTTAGAATCTCTATCATCTGCTACTAAATATCTTCATTTGAGTGCATAAAAATAGGTCTAATTTCTTGCGTAACGTCAGCCTTGCCAATAAAATCCTTTACTCCTCCTCGACGACCATATCGTAGCGGATGCCCTTGCGGGGAGTGATCTTCTGCTGCTGGAAGAGCTCGCTCACAGTCACGAACTTATAACCCTCCTTCTGCAGGGCGGGAATCGCCTGTCGGAGTGTCTCGGCCGTGGCTCCGTTGCCCTCGAAGTCGTGCAGCAGGAATATCTGTCCGTCGGCGGCGTTGGTCATAAGACCCTCGACACGCTGCTCGACACTCACCGCTGCATCCCAATCTCTGGGACAGTAACCGCCGATGAAGATCAGCGGGATGATGCGGTGCAGCTGCTCGTCCTCGTCGATGTAGGGCGCGCGGAAGAATTGCGGCTCGCGCTCGAGGTATTTGGTTATGGCTGCCGAGGTCAGCGCCATCTCGTCGCGTCGTGCATCCGAGTCGAGCTCGGTCATATGGGGGTGCGTGAAGGAGTGGTTCTCCACCTGGCAACCCATCTCCACGGCACGCTGCATAGCCACGGCGCTCTTGTCGTTGATGTTGCTGCCGATCACGAAGAACGATCCCCTTGCGCCAAACTCCTCCATTACGTCGAGGATCTCCATCGTCGTCGAGCTGGGCCCGTCGTCGAACGTCAGGGCGATATATCCCTTATGTCGTGTGCAGCCGACAAGAGCAGTCAAGGCCGCCAGAAGAATTAGTAATCGTTTCATAGTAAGGTATTTTTAAGCCTCCTGCTCGTCGTATCCCGTGGCCTTTGCTCCCCACATCAGCAGGAAGATTACCATACCGATAACGGCCATCGCGATCATCATCAGGAAGACGTAGTTCCAGCCCTGTCCGGGATTCACCTTATTCACCCAGTCAACCATCGCACCGATACCCAGGCCCGATACGAATGTGCTGAGGTAGCCGAAGATACCCGTCACACCATTTGCCGTAGCTGCGGCGCTCTTGGTGGCCTGATTTGCTGCAGCGATGCCGATGAGCGCCTGCGGGCCGTAGATGAAGAATCCGACCATACCCAGCACGCCGGCCAGCATCACAACGGGACTTGTTCCGGGCAGGAAGTAGAATATTCCCATAAATGCCGCTGCACCCAGCATACAGAATACGCAGGTGCGGTGAGCCTTACCCTTGAAGAAGCGGTCGGTAGCCCAACCCGCTACGAGCATACCCACGATACCCATAATCTCCGACACGGCGATAATCCAACCTGCATCGGCGGGCTCCAGTCCGCGAGCCTCCTGCAGGAACTTCGGGCCCCAGTCCAGAACGGCGAAGCGAACCACATATACGAAGAAGTTGGCGAAGGCTAAGATCCAGATCAACGGGTTGCGGAATACCTTCTCCTTGAGGAAAGCCTTGTACTCGGCCGAGTTGGTGTTGTCCTCGACCTTGGTGTGCGTACCCTCCAGCTCGGGCAGACCTACCGAGCGAGGCGTGTCGCGCAGGAATACCATCAAACCTATGGCACCAGCCAGTGCAAAGAGTGCGGGCACCCAGAAGCACCACTGCCAAGCACCAACGTGTGCGGCAGCGCTCTGCACCTGCTCCTGCAACTCGGCGGGGTTCTCCAGCAGGGCGGGGTTCAGCGTAACGAGGTTCTGACGGATGGTCTCCACAGCCTCGGCGTTGCCCGTTAGATCGCTACCCATCGTGCCCATAACGTATCCGCACAGGATAGCCAGCACGCTTGCGCCGATTGAGTGCGAGGTGTTCCACACCGACATCTTCGTAGCCAGCTCGTGGGGCGGAATCCAGTGTGTCAGAAGGCGTGCGCACGGGGGAAAGCCGCTACCCTGGAAGATGTTGTTCAGCACGAGCAGCACACCGAACAGAACTACGAGCGAGTGGGGTGCTACGCCCAGCTCGACGCCCAAAATCGCGGGGCTGAAACCGAATGCGAAGCTCGCCGCCACGCAGAGCAGCAGTCCGATCGACATATGCCAGCGACCGTTCATACGGTCGGCAAGCAATCCGTTCATAAAGCGCGAGAGGCCGTAGATCAGGCCGACGATGGTCATAATGATACCGAAGCTGGTGTTCGAGATTCCATACTCGGCCGCCAGGCCGGGGATTGCAAACGAGAAGTTCTTACGCACGAAGTAGAAGAGTGCGTAACCAATCATCGTTGCCGCGATGGTGCGGTACTGCCAGTACTTGAAACTTTTGGCTTGTTCAGTTGTCATAGTATTTGAGTTTTATGTTTTTGTGCGAAAATCTCCCCGATGGATACGACAAAGCCTGTCCAATGGAGGAATCATTAGACAAATATAAGACTTTTAATCCGAAAAATGTGATTAAGCGTGCCGCAGGGGCAAAAAAAATGAGGTTCTCGGAGGTATTCGACTCAGGGCGAGCACCGCCCTTCGTCTTAGTAACCACGGCGCCACAGAAACGCCTTCTTGATGGTTACAACCTTCCGATATCCTCTACCAACCTAAAACTACTAACCTAAATGAACCTTAAAACTTCACTGCAAAGATACGGGGAAAAAATATACCGCGCAAGAGTTTTTCAAAATTTTTTATAATTTCTTAATAAATTTTAACATTGAGTTAACATTCACCTCTTGCGAGCCCCTTTTTTAGGGGTTGGTGATGAGAAAAATAGAGTTATTTTTGGATAAATGTGCCCGCCGCCGAATGCTATCTTGCCACGAAATCGGCCACTGCATCGGCCACTCGCTCACCATCCAGCGCCGCCGAGACAATGCCTCCGGCGTAGCCTGCGCCCTCGCCTGCGGGGAATAGACCATCCACTTCGGGGTGCATAAGCGTCTCGCTGTCACGCGGAATACGCACGGGCGTAGATGTGCGTGACTCAACGCCCACGACGATAGCCTCGGGCGTAACATATCCGCGCATCTTGCGGTCGAACGAGGCGATACCTTTTCTTAAAGCCGAGCCCATAAAGTCGGGCATCCAGCGATCCAGACGCGAAGCGACAAGGCCGGGGATGTATGATGTTGAGGGCAACGACGACGATGCTCGCCCTGCCACGAAGTCCGAGACGCGCTGTGCGGGTGCAACCTGCCTTTCGCCGCCATTTTCGCGTGCCGCCTGCTCCAGCTGCTGCTGGAAGACGAGTCCCGCCAGGGGGCCGTGCTCGGCCTCAAGGAAGGCGTAATCCTCGGGGCGCACCTCCGTGACGAGTCCCGAGTTGGCCCAACGCGAGGAACGCGAGCTGGGTGACATACCATTTACGACCGACTGCGCCGCATCGGTCATCGCCGGCACGATAAATCCGCCCGGACACATACAGAACGAATAGACGCCACGTCCCTCGATCTGGTTCACCAGAGTGTATGATGCTGCGGGGAGATACTCGCCGCGCTCGGGCATATGGTATTGTATGGAGTCGATTAATCGTTGCGGATGCTCGATACGCACACCCATAGCGAAGCCTTTGGCCTCGAGGCGTATGCCGTCGCGGTGGAGCGTGTGGTAAATATCCTTTGCCGAGTGGCCTGTAGCCAGGACTACGGCTGCTCCCTCGACCAGATCATCACCTACCCAGACGCCCTTTATCGCGCCACGCTCGAGCTTGAAGCCCGTAACCTTCTTCGAGAAGTGTATCTCGCCGCCCGACGAGGTGATCGTCTGGCAGATGTTGCTGATGATGCGGGGCAGGCGGTCGGTGCCGATGTGGGGGTGTGCCTCGTAGAGAATCTCGGGTGTAGCACCGTGGAAGACCAATGTCTGCAGAGCCTTGTTGTAGTCGCCACGCTTCTTGCTTCGTGTGAAGAGCTTTCCGTCGGAGAACGTACCCGCGCCACCCGCGCCGAAGGCGTAGTTCGAGTCGGGGTCAATGGCCTGATTGCGATTGATCAGCGCAATGTCGCGCTTGCGGGGCAGCACCTCCTTGCCTCGCTCGAGCAGGATGGGCCTCAGGCCTCGCTCGATAAGTCGCAGCGCCGCGAACAATCCCGCAGGGCCCGATCCAACCACTACCACGGGCGTAGCCGCACTCACGTCGGGGTAGTCGAAGTGCAGGGGTGCGGGCTGCGGCTCGCTGTCGGCGAAGATCTCGAGCGTGAGATTCACCTTCACGGGGCTGCGGCGCGCATCAATCGAGCGCTTGACCACGCGCACCAACGCTACATCGCTGCGCTTGAGGCCCATCTGTCGGGCCGCAATGGCGGTGTAGGTCTCGGCATCGGCCGACTGCTTGGGCGTAAGTTGCAGAGTGATTGTCTGGGGCATAAGTGCAGTTATTTTCGACAAAAGTACAGAAAAAAATATGAATTCTATAAATTTTTTCTCTCCGCACTACCTTATAATAAGAAAAATCGTTACCTTTGCACTGCTTTGATGAAAAGTTGCGGCTTTCCCACGAAGCAAATCCTAATGTTGCGGATATGGTGTAATTGGTAGCCACGTCAGACTTAGGATCTGATGCCGAGAGGCGTGGGGGTTCGAGTCCCTTTATCCGCACAATCTTAATTTTGAGGAGAAATTTTCGAATTTCTCCTCATTTTTATTTTTATAACTATCTGATATTCTTTGAATTATATCGAGCGCCTGATTGCAGTCAAAGGTTCGATAATTCTCATTTTCTTTATCCCAAAAAATTCCGCTCGGAAACAACAAATTTTGGATTTTCTGGCACAATTCCAACTCCGAATCGCCCCACAAACTACCTAATTTACAGCAGGTTGCAACAACTTCTTCAACCGTTGAGGTAAGGTTCGATAAATTTCTTTTGACCTTTGCAATTTCTACCTCGATTTTTGCGAGTTTCTCCTGAATAACCTCCACGGTGGTCGTGTAAATATCTTCGTCAATATCACCCATTCCACGACTGACCTTGCACTTCTTCATCTTGTTCTCCAACTCGCTCTTCTGCTTCTTCAAAAGCGACAACTGCTCCTTATGCTCGCTATCTTCCTCGAAAATGATGCCCGACACCACATCGCAGAACCACTCCAACAACACGGTGGGAATAGTATAGGTGTCCAGCAACTCGGCATAAAGGCGATGCAACTTCTTTGCAGATACATTGGTCTTGCAGCCTGTTCGGTTGCACTTATAGTAGTCGATATTCTTCTTTTTGACTGTGTAAGC
>JAZRQX010000035.1:0-58921 GCA_045650235.1 Alistipes sp.
GGCCATTTATGGTGCGGATAAGGTGCTTGAGAAGCGTAACTATCCTCCCGGACAGCACGGTCTTGCTCGCAAGCGTAAGAAGAACTCTGAGTATGGCGAGCAGCTTTCAGAGAAGCAGAAGGCAAAGTACACTTACGGTATCCTGGAGAAGCAGTTCGCACGCACCTATGAGGCCGCAGCTCGTATGGGCGGTATCACGGGTGAGAACCTGTTGAAGCTTCTGGAGTGCCGTCTGGACAACGTAGTTTACCGTCTGGGCATCGCCCCCACCCGTGCCGCAGCACGTCAGCTGGTTTCACACCGCCACATCTGCGTCAACGGTCAGGTTGTAAACATTCCTTCATATCAGCTTAAGGTTGGCGACATCGTGTCAGTACGCGAGAAGTCAAAGAGTTTGGAGGTAATCACTACTGCAGTATCGGGTTCACGCAGTCGCTACGCTTGGCTTGAGTGGGACGGCGCTACTATGAGTGGCAAGTTCCTTCAGAAGCCCGAGCGCGAGGAGATTCCCGAGAACATTAAGGAGCAGCTTATCGTCGAGCTGTACTCTAAGTAGTAATTAATTCAAATTCAATCGTTTTATGGCAATTTTAGCATTCCAGAAACCTGAAAAGGTTATTATGCTCGAAGCTACCGCCTCGTTCGGAAAGTTTGAGTTCCGTCCGTTGGAGCCTGGCTTCGGTATGACTGTCGGCAACGCTTTGCGACGCGTTTTGCTCTCATCGTTGGAGGGTTATGCAATTACGACCGTAAAGGTAGCCGGAGTGAACAATGAGTTTGCCGCTATCCCGGGTGTGATGGAGGGTATGATGGATATCATCCTCAAGCTCAAGCAGGTACGTTTTCTTCGTACGGTGGAGAATCAGGACTCTGAGAAGATCACCGTCAACGTAGCAGGCGTTACGGAGCTTACCGCAGGTTATATCTCTAACTACCTTTCGTCGTTCAAGGTTCTTAACCCCGAGCTCGTCATTTGCCACTTGGCCCCTGGTACCAAGATGCAGATCACGATTACCATCGGTAAGGGCCGCGGATATGTGCCTTCGGAGGAGAACGCACCGGCCGAGAAGGAGCTGGATGTACTTCCGATTGACTCGATTTTCACACCCATCAAGAACGTCAAATACTCGATCGAGGACTACCGCGTCGAGCAGAAGACCGACTACGAGAAGTTGAATTTGGAGATTACTACCGACGGTTCGATTCATCCCAAGGAGGCCTTGAAGGAGGCCGCCAAGATCTTGATCCAGCACTTTATGCTCTTCTCAGACGAGAAGATCACCATCAATATGGACGACACCAGCGAGAACGATACTTTGGACGATGAGGCATTGCGTATGCGTCAGCTTCTGAAGACCAAGCTCTCAGATCAGGACTTGAGCGTTCGCGCTCTGAACTGCCTGAAGGCTGCTGATGTTGATACCGTAGGCGATCTGGTTAAGCTCAACCGCAACGACCTGCTGAAGTTCCGCAACTTCGGTAAGAAGTCGCTCACGGAGCTTGATGAGTTGCTGGCATCGCTGAATCTTAAGTTCGGAATGGACGTATCTATCTACAAACTTGATAAAGATTAATTATGAGACACAATAAGAATTTTAACCACCTTGGCCGTCAGGCCGGCCATCGCAAAGCAATGCTTTCGAATATGGCTTCGTCTCTGATCCTGCACAAGCGTATCGAGACCACGGTAGCAAAGGCAAAGGCTGTTCAGCAGTTTGTTGAGCCTCTGGTTACCAAGTCTAAGGAGGACACCACCCACTCACGTCGTGTAGTCTTCTCATACCTCAAGCAGAAGGAGGCCGTAACAGAGTTGTTCCGCACCATCGCTCCCAAGATTGCAGAGCGTCCCGGCGGTTACACCCGCATTTTGAAGACGGGCTTCCGTCTGGGTGATGCAGCCGATATGTGCATCATCGAGTTCGTTGATTTCAACGAGGCATACACCCTCGGCAAGGCTCCCGTAGCAGCTGAGGAGGCAAAGCCCAAGACTCGTCGTTCGCGCAAGCCCGCTGCAAAGAAGACCGACGCTGTTGAGGATGCAACCGTAGTTAAGACCAAGGCTCCCAAGGCCCCCAAGGCTACCGCTGCAAAGGCTGCTCCCGTAGCAAAGAAGACCAACGTAGGTAAGAAGATGTAATTCTCAGCGTCGTTTGCGGCGCGTGAAATATATCAACGAAAGGCCCGTTCCGTTCAGGAGCGGGCTTTTTTTGTGCGGTGAAACAGCCGCGAACGGTAAATTTCACGGTGTCGTAGGGGCAGAATAAAAATTTATTTCTACCTTTGCATTAGTCGCCCCGCGCGACAGACATATTTTTTTTAGAAAGCGTTTTTATCCTCGACGGTGAACTTCGACAACTCATTATGGTAGGGATGACGAGCGCTCATTTTGGTATGCTATGTGTTCAAAAGACATATACCGCCAAAGTGTGAGTCGTTATATCTACCATAGGGCAGTCGAAGGCCTACCGTTGGATTGACAGGCTCGCACTTTCTGTTTATATAGATATGGCCGCCGTCGAGCCCGCGCGGCAACTGAGCACTATGGTTACAATCGTTATCTTTTTCGTGGCTTTGGCTATGGATGTGTTGTGTTAATTGTGGCGCACAAACAAATCGCCCATCCGCGCAAAAACTCCCTCCACCAAACAAAAACCGCCCTGCCACAAAGGGCAGGACGGTCGCTATTGTTGGGTTAGTAGTGTTTCTGCTAATCCTCGTCGGTGTCGGTGTAAGCCTTCAAGAGCTTATCCTGAACATCGGCAGGCACCTGCTCGTACGATGCGAACTGCATAGTGTAGGTCGCAGCACCTGAGGTCAGAGATGAGAGTGAGGTAGAGTAGCGATAAAGCTCAGCCAGAGGCACGCGAGCGTTCAACTTATCGAAGCCCTTGTCTGACTCCATACCCATAATCATAGCGCGGCGGTTCTGCAAGTCGCTCATCACCGAACCCATATACTCGCTCGGGGTCAATACCTCGACAGCGTAGATAGGCTCCATAATCTTCGGACCAGCGTTACGGAACGCATCCTTGAATGCGTTACGAGCTGCCAACTTGAACGAGATCTCGTTTGAATCTACGGGGTGCATCTTACCATCGTAGCATACCACGCGGATGTCGCGGGCGTAAGAACCCGTAAGCGGACCCTCGTCCATCTTCTCCATAATACCCTTCAGGATGGCGGGCATAAAGCGTGCGTCGATAGCACCGCCGACGATTGAGTTGTAGAACTGCAGCTTGCCGCCCCAATCCAAATCGTACTCCTCCTTACCCTTGATATTCACGGTGATCTCCTTACCGCCTACCTTATACTTCGTAGGCTCGGGCATACCCTCGTAGTAGGGCTCGATAACGATGTGTACCTCACCAAACTGACCAGCACCACCCGACTGCTTCTTGTGGCGGTAGTCGGCCTGAGCCACCTTTGTGATGGTCTCGCGGTAAGGAATCTTCGGTGCGAAGTACTCAATCTCGAGCTTGTTGTCGTTTGCCAAGCGAGTCTTCACGATATTGAGGTGGTGCTCACCCTGACCCTGAATGATGGTCTGCTTGAGCTCCTTAGAGTACTCTACCAGGATGGTGGGATCCTCATACTTGATGTCGTTCAACAGCTTGCCGAGCTTCTCCTCATCGCCCTGCTCCTTAGCCTTCACGGCTGCGCGGTAGCGAGGCTCGGGGAATACGATAGGCTCAACCTTAACGTGTGCGCCAGCAGCTGCCAGAGTATCGTTCGTACGAGTACCCTTGAGCTTCACGGTGCAACCGATATCACCAGCCGAGAGCTCCGTAACCTTGATACGGTTCTTACCCGCTACGGCGAAGAGCTGTGAGAGCTTCTCCTTGTTACCCGTACGGCTGTTCACCAACTCCTGACCCTCCGAGATCTTACCACGAACTACGCGGAAGTAGGTGATCTCACCGATGTGCTGCTCGATCTGGCTCTTGAATACGAATACAACTGCGGGCTGAGTCTCGTCAGCTACGAGCTCCTCACCCTCGATTGAAACAAACTTGGGAGCGGTGGTAGGCGTGGTCGGACCAGGTGCTACGTTGATGATGAACTCCATCAAACGCTTCGTTCCGATATCGCGCTTACCGCTTGAGCAGAAGATGGGCATAACCTCGCGGTTAGCAACGCCGAGCTTCAAACCTGAGCGGATATCGTCCTGAGTCAGGGCGCCCTTCTCGAAGTAGAGCTCCATCAGAGCGTCATCATATACTGCAGCAGCCTCCGAGAGCTCCTGGTTCAGTGCCTGAGCGTAATCCAGCTGATCCTCGGGAATCTCCAACTCCTCGCGAGTACCGTTCTCGTCGGTGAAGCGGTACATCTTCATCATAAGTACGTCGATGAAAGCGTTGAAGCCAGCGCCCTGCTCTACGGGATACTGTACGACGATGGGCTTCACGGGCGAAGCGGCCTTGATGCCCTCAACGGTAGCGTCGAAGTTAGCCTTGTCGCCGTCGAGCTGGTTGATCACACCGATCAGAGGCTTGTTCAGGATGCGAGCATAGCGTGACTGAATCTCGCAGCCCACCTCCCAGCCGTTCTGGGCGTTCATCACCATAATACCTACGTCACCCACCTTGAAGGCAGAGAAGAGGTTACCACAGAAATCGTCCGAACCCGGGCAGTCGATGATATTGAGCTTACGGCCCATAAATTCGGTGAAAAGGGTGGTCGAATAGATCGAGCGCTTGTACTCGTGCTCGATATCGGTATTGTCCGAGATAGTGTTGTTGGTCTCGATACTACCCCTGCGGTCAATGACTTTACCCTCGAAAGCCATTGCTTCGGCAAGGGTAGTCTTACCCGAGCCGGGTGCGCCAATCAGAACGATGTTCTTGATCTCTTTAGCTGAATAATTTTTCATATTCTTGAAGTTTTATAGGTTTTATTACGAAATAATCTCTTGAGTCAGCGAATTTTTCGTGTTTGCGTTCAAAACCTAAAATTACAAATATTTTTTTAATCTACAACAATCTCCCCTAAAAAAATCACTTTGCACCCCTTGATTAGCAGAATTTTTATTCATCGGCCCGATGCTCACCGTAGGCTGCCGCGGGCGCAAAAAAAACGACGCCACTCCTCAGGGTAGCGCCGAATGTAAGTATAAGGTATGATATATTTATTATTTATATACCTCGTTGCGGGGGAGCAAAGTGGGCAGATTTGCCGTACCGAGTGCCATAATTGCCAGAGCCGTAGCAGCCTGCTCCTGATACTCGGGGATGCTCTTGTTGTAGGTGTCACGCTCGGTGTGCCAGATCTCCTGATACTGGAAGTTGTAACCCGAAGGATCAGCTCGCTCCGACATCTGCAGTGCGGGGATACCCTGCACCATAAACGATGTTGAGTCATTACCGCCCGTCTGCGTCGGCTTCTCACGCGGCTCGAGAGCCGTTACGGTGAAGTTGTAGTGGGGGTAAAGCTCCTGAATAGGCTTTGCGATCTCCTGATACTCCTTCAGCAGCGACTTCGGAGCCGAGAATGCAGTGTAGGGCATCGGGCCGCCGTCGCGGTTGAACATATTCGAGATCTTATCGAGCTTCTCGGGGTGATCCTTCACCCATCCGAGTGATCCAAAGAGACCGAACTCCTCGGCAGCGAAGAAGATGAATACGATCGAACGCTCGGGCTTCGCGCCAGAGAGAGCGATCATACGCGCAGCCTCCATCATAGCCGATACGCCCGAACCGCAATCAACACCACCCGTAGCCACATCGAACGCGTCGAGGTGAGAACCCATCACAACATACTCGTCGGGCTTCTTCGAACCCTTGATCGTAGCGACGATGTTGTAGTAGGGCACGGGACCCATCGAGAAGTAGTTGCGAATATCGAACTCCAACTCAACGTAGCGACGCTGCTGAGCGAGCTTGTAGATGCGCTCGAACTGAGCCTCGTCGAGCTTAATGTCGGGAACGGTGGGCAGAGTCTCGAATGTAACCTTACCCTCGTTGAGCATCTTGCGATCGTACAAAGTGCGGATGGGCACTGCCGTAGGCTGGATGAAACCCAATACGCCGGCCTCGATCATCTCATCGTAGAACAGGGCAGGCATATCGTTCATCTTCTTCGGAGAGTCGGGGTGCTGGCGATTGTACTGTGCAATCTCCTCGTTCTCCTTGATAGCAGCCTGACGAGCCTCGCGTGCCTCGACGTTGTGCTCTAAGGGCCAGCCTGTGCTCTTGCTCTCCATCAGCACCCAAGCACCCTTGAGCGTACCCTTCATACGGTCGAACTGGTCGCGTGTGCGGGGCTCGATAACGACGTGTCCGCGCTGCGGGCCCTTCGTACCAGAGGTGTATGACGGAGTGGTGAAGTACAAGGTCTCGGTGAACTCGCCCATTGCGCGACCCCACCAGCCACCGCGGTTGAAGCCTACGGGTACCTCGCCAACCTTCTCAAGCTCGACCTCCAAGCCCCACTCCTTGAGTTGCTTTACCATCCAGGCCTGTGAGTTGTCAAAAGCTGCCGAGCCGACCAGTCGGCCACCGAAGCGGTTACACAAAATGTCGAGATGCTCCATCACGCGGTTATCCTCGCGCGAGATCTCCATAATTTTCTTTACTGCTGCGCTCTGTGCCCATACGCCGAGGGGCAGAACCAAAAGAGCAAAAAGTATAAGTTTCTTCATCGTTGTTTGGATTTTCTAACTAACCAGTATTAAAAAAAAGCCTGCCACGATTGCCGCGGCAGGCTTCGTATTTATTTCTTAGAATTACATAAGCTTCTGCCAGATCAGAGCCGATGAGCCAAGGATGGCAGCGTTCTTACCCTCGATACCTGAAGGCAACAGCTTCACCTTATTCTTGAACGTACCCATCATATTCTCCTCCATATACCACTTCGTAGGCTCGAAGATGTACTTGCCGGCCTTAGCCAGACCACCGAAGAGGATGATAGCCTCAGGCGATGTGGTAGCAACCAGGTCAGCCAACGACTTACCCAGAACCTCACCCGTGTAGCGGAATGCCTCCAGAGCGATAGCGTCGCCCTTGTCAGCAGCCGTTGACAACATCACAGCCTCGAACTTCGAGAAGGGGATCTCGCGCAGGTCGCTATCGTTGTTCATCTTAGCCATAAGCTCGAAAGCCGTACGCTTGATACCGGTAGCCGATGCATAAGCCTCCAGACAGCCCTTGCGGCCGCAACCACACTCACGACCGAATGTGCGGCTGTCAACCATAACGTGGCCATACTCGCCTGCGAAACCGTCGTGACCGTAGATCATCTCGCCGTTGCTAACGATACCTGAGCCCAGGCCCGTACCGAGAGTGATCACTACATAATCCTTCATACCCTTAGCGTTACCGAATACGCCCTCGCCGATAGCAGCAGCGTTAGCGTCGTTGGTGATAGCCACCTCTACGCCGGGGAATGAAGCCTTGATATCGTCCACAAAGTGGAACATACGGCGTGAATCATCGGGATTAGGCTCGTCGTCGCGGAACTTCCACAAGTTAGCGGGAGCCTCGATCATTCCGGTATGATAGTTTGCGTTAGGAGCACCGATACCGATACCGACAAGCTCAAACTCGAACGATACGCTGTCAATCAGAGCGTGCATAGCCTCGCACAGAGTCTGAACGTAAGTCTCATAGTCGTCGAACTTCTTGTACTTCTCGGTAGAGATTACTGACTCACAGAATACGGTACCCTCCTCATCAACAAGACCAAACGCAGTGTTGGTTCCGCCGATGTCGATACCCATTGCCAATTTTTTCATAGTTTTGGTAGTTTAGGTTTTAATTATCAAGTTTGTTCTTTAGGATTTGTATGTGTCAAAGTTAAGTATAAAATTCTTTTTCTTCAAACTTTTTCTTAATTTTGGGGCATCAAGTGTTAAAAAGTGTCGTCAAGGATGAGAAATAACGAAGAAATCTTGCTCTTGCTGGAGAATTATCTGGCGCAGATCGAACTGCCCAAGGAGCCCCAATACCTCTATGATCCAATCATCTACTCGATGTCGGGTGGTGGCAAACGCATCCGTCCTACGCTTCTGATGCTCTCGTGCGAAGCCTTCGGCGGAAATGCTCAGGATGCACTGCCGGCGGCAGCCGCCGTGGAGATGTTTCACAACTTCACGCTACTGCACGACGATATTATGGACAACGCCTCGGTTCGACGTGGCAAACCCTCTGTCGCAGCCGAGTGGGGTAATAATGTGGCTATACTCTCGGGAGATGCTATGATGATCTACTCGTACCGCCTTCTGAGTCAGGTGCCTGCGCACCTGTTGCCGCGCGTTATGGAGATCTTCACCACCATCGCTTTGCAGGTGTGCGAGGGCCAGCAGTACGATATGGACTTCGAGACACGACAGAAGGTCTCGGTTGTCGAGTATATGAATATGATCGAGCTCAAGACCTCCGTTTTGCTGGCAGGCGCAGCCTCTATCGGCGCCGTGTTGGGTGGTGCATCCGATTCCGATAGCCGCAAGATCTACCGCTACGCTCTCGAACTCGGCCTTGCTTTTCAGCTTCAGGACGATCTTCTGGATAGCTACGGCCGCGAGGAGGAGCTCGGCAAGAAGATTGGAGGCGATATCCTCGAGGGTAAGAAGACCTGTCTTATGCTCAACGCTATGAGCCGTGCAACGGAGGCCGACCGCGAGACTCTCCGCACGACACATCTCGATGAGTCGCTCAGCCCGGAGCAGAAGATTGCTCGCGTCAAGGAGGTTTACGACCGCTACGACATCCCGCGCCTTATAAATCAGCAGATCTCGCTCCGCTTCGAGCGCGCACTCTCGATTTTGGATACGCTGGAGATTCCCGTCGAGCGCACCGAGCATCTTCGAGTTTTCGCCCAGAACCTTATGGATCGTAAAAAATAGAGAAATGATTAAGAGAAAAGATATAGAAATTATGGCCCCCGTCGGTTGTATGGAGTCGCTCCACGCCGCCATTGCGGCGGGTGCCGATGCCATCTACTTCGGTGTGGGCGTACTCAATATGCGTGCCCGTTCGTCGGTGAACTTTACGCTGGACGATCTGGCCACCATCGTTCATACGGCCCACGAGGCGGGCGTCAAGACTTACCTCACGGTAAATACCATCCTCTACGACAACGAGATGGAGGATCTGCGCGAGGTCATCGACCGTGCCGTCAAGGAGGGTGTCGATGCCATCATCGCTGCCGACGTTGCCGCCATTATGTATGCCCGCAAGGTGGGTATGGAGGTACATATCTCCACGCAGTGCAACATCTCCAATATCGAGGCTGCCGAGTTCTACTCGCAGTGGGCCGATGTTGTGGTGCTGGCCCGCGAGCTGAGCCTCGAGCAGGTGAAGTACATATCGGATCAGATCGCCGAGCGCGACCTGCGTGGCCCGAAGGGTGAGCCGCTTCGCATTGAGATGTTTGCTCACGGAGCGTTGTGTATGTCTATTTCGGGCAAGTGCTACCTTAGCGAGCACGAGGAGCATTGCTCGGCCAATCGTGGCTCGTGCCGTCAGATCTGCCGTCGCAAATACCTCATCACCGAGATGCAGACGGGCCGTCAGCTCACCATCGATGGCCGCTACGTCCTCTCGCCGAAGGATCTCTGCACGATCGACTTTCTGGATAAATTTATCGCCGCAGGCGTTCGCGTGCTGAAGATCGAGGGCCGTGCCCGCGGTGCTGAGTACGTCAAGCGCGTTGTCGAGGGCTACGACGAGGCCCTGCGTGCTATGGAGCGTGGCGAATATACGCCCGAGCTTGCCGCTCAGCTCAAGGAGCGCCTCTCGACGGTCTTCAACCGAGGTTTCTGGGAGGGTTACTACGCAGGCCGCGACATCGCCGAGCATACCGAGCGTTACGGCTCGTCGGCCACCGAGCGCAAGGTCTATGTGGGCAAGGTCACCAACTTCTTCTCGAAGATCTCCGTTGCCGAGGTGCTGGTCGAGGCTGCCCCGATTGATGAGGGTGAGCAGCTGATGTGGATGGGCGAAACCACGGGCGTTGTGGAGATGCCTGCCGAGGGTTTGGTGCTGAAGGAGCAGGTCGTGAAGCACATCCCACAGGGAGTCTACTTCTCGATCAAGGTGCCGTGCCGACTGCGCCGTGGCGACAAACTCTACAAGATGGTCCCGGCCGAGCAGGTAGCATCACTTTTGCAATAACTTTTAATAACCTTATAACTTCAGAAATATGTTCACTGCAGATATCTATTCAGCGCGTCGCGAGGAGCTTTGCCGCCGCGTAGGTAAGGGCCTTATCCTTCTCCCCGGTAACGTGGAGTCGCCCTTCAACTATCCCAACAACACCTTCCACTTCCGTCAGGACTCGACCTTCCTCTACTTCTTCGGTCACAGCGTTCCCGCCCTTGCCGGCACCATCGATGCCGAGACGGGCGAGGCTACACTCTATGGCGACGACTTTACGGTTGAGGATATCATCTGGATGGGCCCCCAGCCCATCATCCGCGACTTTGCCGATCAGGTAGGTGTTCCCGTAGCGAAGCCTATGGCCAGTCTTACGACCGACGTTCAGCGCGCCATCTCTCTCGGCCGCGAGGTGCACTATCTGCCTCCCTACCGAGGTGAGACCAAACTTATGATGGCCGACCTGCTGGGTATCGCCCCCTCGATGCTCCACGCTCGCAAGTCGTGGGATCTTCTGTTTGCTGTAGCTCAGATGCGTGAGTGCAAGGGCGAGGAGGAGATTGCCGCTCTGGAGGAGGCCTTCGAGATTGGCTACCAGATGCACACTGCCGCTATGCTCAACACCCGTGTAGGTCGCACAGAGCACGAGGTTGCGGGCATCGTCGATGGTATGGCTCTGCGCTATGGTACAGGTGTTTCGTTCACCACAATCCTCTCGCAGCACGGCGAGGTGCTCCACAACCACGACCACTCGGGTACTATGGAGTCGGGCCGACTGCTGTTGTGCGACGCTGGTGGCGAGCATCTGAACGGCTACGTTTCGGACCACACGCGTACCTTCCCCGTTAATGGTAAATTCACTCAGCAGCAGAAGGATATCTACAATATCGTTCTCGCGGCTCACGACGCTGCAGCCGCAGCTCTGCGTCCCAATATGATGTACTCGGAGTACTCTGACGCCGCCTTCCGCACCTTGATCGAGGGCCTGAAGGGACTCGACCTTGTTCGTGGGTCGGTGGACGATGCCATTGCCGCAGGTGCGGCTTACCTCTTTATGCCTCACGGCTTGGGCCACGGCATCGGTCTTGATGTTCACGACTGCGAGAATATCGGCGACCGCTCGTTCTCATTCTCCGAGGTCGAGGATCGTGCCAAGGAGGTTGCCTGCTGTATCACCCGTCAGTGGTGGCGCCTGCAGCCCGGAACCGTTCTCTCGAATGAGCCGGGTATCTACTTCGTCCCCGACCTTATCGACAAGTATAAGGCCGAGGGTAAGTGTCAGGGCATAGTCAATTACGACAAGCTGGAGCAGTACCGCGACTTCGGCGGTATCCGTCTTGAGGACGATATGATTGTAACAGCCACAGGCTCAAAGCAGATTGGCTCGAAGCAGATCCCCATCACCGTTGAGGATGTCGAGGCGATGGTTGGCCAGAACTAACGATGACAACACTCTATCTATTCCCCACCTCGAAGGAGGCCGAGGGACTACTCTCTCGACGAGCCGACCTTAAATCGCAGGTCGGCTTTGTCGGAGTGGGTATGGCCGAGGCGGCAGCCTCTACGGCGCGCCTTATCGTGGAGCATCGTCCCCGCAGAGTTGTGCTGTGCGGTATTGCGGGTGCGTGCGATGAGTGTCTGCGGGTGGGCGAAGTTGTTGAGGTCGTAAGCGATAGCGTTGCCGAGCTTCCTGCGCGGTTTGCTCTGAAGTATTACTCTGAGCCTATCACTCGCCTTCCTAAGGTCAGCTCCTTCACCGTCAGTCGTACGGGCGCAAGCCTGCCTTTGTGCGCAGATGATGCGCTACCCTCGGTCGAGCAGATGGAGGGCGCAGCCGTAGCCGCTGTAGCTAAGCAGTTGGGGGTGGATTTTCACCACATAAGAGCCATCTCAAACCGCGTGAGCGACGATCGCTCGGCGTGGCGCATAGCCGAGGCTGTGGAGGCTCTGGGCGAGGCCCTCAAGGTCGAGATAGAGAACGAATAAAACTTATCGCAATGAAAAAATATATCATCTACCTGCTTCTGGTCATCATCCTGATCCTCTTCCTCTTCTATATGAGCGATCACATCAGCCTCTGGTTCTCGCGTATGGGTACGCAGATACTTATCATCGTCGTGGCCTTCATCGCGGGCTGGATTCTCGGTCGCTGGCAGCGATAGTAAATTAAATCAACCAAACGATATGAAACTCCTCAAACAACTCCTCCTCGCCGCAGCTCTCGTTGTGGCAATCCCCGCCGTAGCTGACGTTGCCAACATCGTCCCCTCGGCACTCACTTGCGAGTATGAGGCATCGCCCGTACTCGATATTCAGAATCCGCGTCTGTCGTGGATAAATCTCAACCCCTCGCAGACGCAGGGCGTCGAGCAGTCGGCCTACCGCATCCGCGTTGCCACCTCACCCGACTTTAAGGAGGTCGTGTGGGATTCGGGCAAGGAGTTCTCGTCGGAGTCGGCCTTTATCACCTATAAGGGCAAACCCCTCGCCTCGCGCACCTCGTATTGGTGGCAGGTGATGGTGTGGGACAAGCAGGGTAACGCCTCGGCTTGGAGCGCACCCGCCCAGTGGCATATGGGCCTTGAGGCGGATGAGTGGCAGGGCGAGTGGATTGGTGCACCGTGGCAGGGCGAGGAGTCCTACGACGTTATGGGCAGCCGCGAGGTTGTGCCCGCGCCGCTGCTTCGCAAGGAGTTTTCGGTCAAGAAGCCTGTCAAGCAGGCCTACTTCTACGGTACGGGCCTTGGCTACTTCGAACTCTATATCAACGGCTCTCGCGTTGGCGAGGATTACCTCTCGCCCAACCAGACCAACTACACTACGCGTCCTACGCTCGATACCCGTCCCATCGTGGTTACCGATCCCTTCGAGGAGTACACCGTAATGTACCTCACGCACGATATCACTTCGCTCCTTAAGCAGGGCGAGAACGCTGTCGGCGCCATCCTCGGCAATGGTTTCTACGATGTTGTGCAGTATTGGCCCGCATTGGGATATGGTACGCCCCGCTTTATGGGACAGATCGAGATCATCTATGAGGATGGCTCACGCGAGGTTGTTGCATCCGACACCTCGTGGCGTGCCGAGCGCAGCGCCATTGTCAGCGACCAGATCTATCTGGGCGAGCACTACGATGCCCGCCTTGAGCACGATGGCTGGGCAACAGCCGCCTACGACGATAGCCGTTGGCAGCAGGTGGCCTTGAAGAAGGCTCCTCGCGGAAAACTCATTCCGCAGAACGGCCCTGCCGACCGCATCACCAAGCGTTATGCCCCCATCGAGTTCGAGAAGCGCGATGACCATATCCGCATCAAGTTCCCCGAGGAGATTTCGGGATGGCTGGCGCTGAAGAATATCAAGGCCGAGAAGGGCCAGCGCATCGACATCAAGTACATCACCGAGTCGCCGGGTCAGGGCACCAACTCCTACACGGCTCGCGGCACGGGCGATGAGTCTTACCACGCCCGCTTCACTTGGTTTGTATTCTCGGAGGTCGAGGTGCGCGGCATCTCAAACCTCACAGCCGAGCAGGTCGAGGCCCACGCCGTGAATTCCGATGTGGCGATATCGGGCGAGTTCCGCACCTCTAACGAGCTGATTAACACCATCAATAAGATCTGGCAGCGCAGCCAGCTCGACAATATGCACGGCGCTATCGCCAGCGACTGTCCCCACCGCGAGCGCTCACCCTACACGGGCGACGGCCAGGTGGCCTGTGTAACAGTTATGCACAACTTCAACGCCCAGACCTTCTACAACAAGTGGCTGCGCGATATTCGTGGTGCGCAGACTTTTGGCGGCTATGTTCCCAACTCTGCTCCCTGGCAGCCTGGCTGCGGTGGTGGTGTAGGCTGGGGCGCGGCTATGGAGATTATGCCGTGGGAGTTCTACGTTCACTACGGTGACCGCCGCGTCCTGGAGCAGAACTTCGACGCTATGCGTCGCCACGTCCGCTGGATGACAACGTGGGTTGATGATAATACTGGCCTTATGCTCTCGCACGACGAGCAGCAGTGGAAGAATCTCGGCGATTGGCTTCCTCCGCGCGAGTTGCCGCGTGCCGAGCTGGTTCACACCTACTTCCTCTGGCAGTGTGCCGACATCGTTGTCCGCACGGCTCACTCTTTGGGTGAGGATGCGTCGGAGTTTATCGCCATCCGCGATGCTGCGGCCAAGGCTTTCCACGATAATCTCTACGATCCCGCTACGGGCTCTTATGGCAAGTTCGGTAGCAACGTGCTGGCGCTGAAAATTGGCGTTCCCGCCGACCGTAAGGCTGCGGTTGTGAAGGCTCTGCGCGATAATATTGCCGAGGTGAACGACCATCTCGATACGGGTATCGTCGCTACGCGCTTCCTCTTCGAAGTGTTGTGCGACAACGGCCTGAAGGATCTGGCCTACAAGATTATCAATCAGCGCGATTTCCCCTCGTTCGGCTGGTGGATCGAGCAGGGTGCAACCGTGACGTGGGAGAATTGGAACGGTAGGGACTCGCGCAACCACCCGATGTTCGGTGGCGGTATCGGCTGGTTCTACCGCGATCTGGCAGGTCTGCGCGCTATCGATGCGGGCTTCCGCTCGTTCGACGTTCGCCCCGTTGTACCCGAGGGCTTGGAGTGGGTTGATTATACGCACGACACTACATATGGTCAGATTGCCATCCGCTGGGAGCACCGCGATGGTCGCTTCAAGTTGGTTTGCGACGTTCCCGTCGGCACCACCGCAACGCTGTGGCTCCCCTTCGAGGGCGCAGCGCCTGCAATCAAGGCCTCGGAGAATATCATCCCCAAGGGCCAGCGCGAGGGCTACGCACTGTATAAGGTTCGCTCGGGTCATTACGAATTTGAAACCGCTTTGTAATGAACCCTTTGCGCCTACACATATCGCCCTGTCCCAACGACACCTTTATGTTCGATGCAATGGTCAACGGCCGCATCGATTGCGAGGGGTTGCAGTTCGAGGTCGAGTACCACGATATCGAGGAGCTTAACGCCGCCGCACAGAGCGGCACGCCCGACATCAGCAAGATCAGTTGTGCCCTGCTGCCCGCCATCACCGAGCAATATACGCTCCTTAATAGCGGCGCGGCACTCGGTCGCGGCAATGGCCCGCTGCTCGTCAGACGCAAGGGCGAGGATAGCCCCATCCGCAACGTCGTTGTCCCGGGCCTGCACACTACGGCTAACGCACTGATGCAGCGACTCTTCCCCGAGGTTGAGAGCCGCACGCCGATGCTCTTCTCCGAGATTGCTGCTGCCGTTGAGCGTGGCGACTTCGATGCGGGTGTGCTGATTCACGAGGGGCGCTTTGTCTATCAGCGCCGCAACCTCGAGCTCGTTGCCGATCTGGGCCTCGAGTGGGAGGCTCGCACCGGCTTGCCTCTGCCATTGGGTGGTATTGTCATCCGCCGCGATACTCCTGCAGACGTTCGCCAGAAGGTCGAGCGCGTACTGCGCCGCTCGATTGAATACGCCTTTGCCAATCCGATGCTCTCGCGCGAGTACGTCAAGCAGCACGCACAGGAGATGGAGGACGATGTGATTGATAGCCATATCGCGTTGTTTGTCAACGATTTTTCTCTCTCGCTTGGCGATGAAGGCCGCGCTGCAATGCAGGCCCTGACCGCTCTGGAGGAGTTCTAAGCAAAGTTGTGAAAAATTAAAGAGGGTACCCCCATAGGGGTATCCTCTTTTTTTTGTTGTGGCAAAAAAATCGCAAAGAATTAGTTGCAAACCGAAAAAAATCTCTCTATCTTTGTGTCAGCAAACGGTTCTTATGCGGCTCTCGGCCGCGAAGATTAATAGGGAATCCGGTGCGAACCCGGGACAATGCCTGTTGCTGTAAGTTCCACTCCGGGCCTCTCGATGGGGCAGGACGTTAAGGTGGGCCGCCGATGAAGGGGGCCGCTGTGAAAAAGTGGGCCGCCGATGAAGGGGCCGCTATTCTAAAGATAGAACGTCCGTAGGAGTTTGTTTATGGTACTCTTTTGCCACTGACGCTGTGCGTTGGGAAGGCGCCATAAATGGAATAAGTCAGAAGACCTACCCTTTGCTTTATACCAGATTTGTAACCTGCAGGACTACGGGACGAATCAAAACTAATTTTATCCGTAAATTTTAAGTTTTGCCCGTACTGCGGGGAGAGAGTGCGAGAAGACGCGTGGTTGTTGTCGTATCGCTATCTGCGGCATAAGATGTTTTGAGTTTGGTTCCGCTTGCGTAGCAACCAATGTTTAACTTAAATACATTTATGCTATGAAGCGATTTTTTACAATTTTAATCATCGCGCTGTCGGCCTTCGCTATGACAGCCTGCGAGTACGACGATGATGCCCTCTGGGGTAAGGTCAATGAGTTGGAGAGTCAGGTCAATGCCAATACCGAGGACATTGCAACCCTCTCAGCACTTGTCGATGCTCTGAACAAGGGTAAGGTGATTACCTCTGTGGAGCAGACCGAGCAGGGCTACGCGCTCACATTGAGCGATGGCTCTACCATCACGCTGCGTAATGGCGAGGATGGTGATTCGTTCTTTGTAAGTGTAGTTGAAGAAAATGGTGTTGTGGTGATCACTCTTGCCGATGGCCGTGTGATCCGCATCCCCCTGATCGATTATGAGTTGCGCACTCTTACTTTCGAGGACGAGGATGCACTTTTCGAGCCTTACACGCTCTCTTATGCCGATGCTACGATTGCCGTGTGGAGCGATTTGATCGATGCCGCACAGTATGGCGGTCGTCTGCTCTATAACGACTTCTCGAACGTTGCCTATGGCTGGTCAGACGAGGGTAATACCTACCTCTCGAGCAGCTTCACAGGCCCCTTCTGGAATGGTGGCCACGCTATCTCGAACTACGTCTTGGCCGATTACGTGACTCTGCCCGAGGGCGCTTCGGCCTGGTATGAGTTGCAGCTCGCAACACTCGACGGCGGCCACGACGGCTCAGCGAACTTCTGCGTTGTGAATCAAGGCTCAAGCTTCTCATTTAGCGATGGCGAGCAGCGTGTAATCGACCATATGTGGGTAACCAACACCACCTACGTTCTTAATTCTCTCTTCATTGGCGATGCTTATGCAGCTCCCGCAGGCGAGCAGACGTGGTTTAAGATCGTGGCTACGGGCTACAACGCTGCTGGTGAAAAGACCTCCGAGGCCGAGCACCTGCTCTGCCGTGGCAAGGACGACATCCAGACCGAGTGGGAGCGCTTCGATCTGACACCGTTGGGTGAGGTTGCGCGGGTTGAGTTCGCGATTGTCGGCAGCGACGACCTCTGTGGCGAGTGGGGCCTGAATACCCCTGCCTACTTCGCCTACGACGACGTTACGGTACGTTTCAAGACGGAGTAAGACGAATTGGAAATGAGGAAATTAGGATTTTTGTGTATGTTGATGGTTGTGGCCGCATCGTCTTGTAATCGGGACGATGTGGTTACAATCACATTAGAGGACGAACACTATCGTCCTGCCACAACAGCGTCAGCCGCAGGCTGGAGCAAGGTTGTGGAATATACCCCCGCGCCGGGGCAATATATCGGCGATAGCGAATTCGCTGGCTTCACGGGCGAGGAGCTTACAGCGGCCGACGCCGTAGCCTATGCCACTGGTCGCTTGAGCGAGGGGAAGTTTCTGTCGCTGGGCGGATTTGGCGGATATGTGGTTGTCGGCTTCGACCATAGCGTCGATAACGTTGAGGGTTACGACCTTGCTATCCGAGCAAATAGCTACGAAGGCTCCTCTGAGCCGGGCATCGTCTGGGTTATGCAGGATTTGAATGGCGATGGCCTTCCCAACGATGGCTGGTACGAGCTTCGTGGCAGCGAGACGGGCGATGCGGCAACCCTGCAGGATTACTCGGTGACCTACTACCGCCCCTCGGCTGATGGCCAGAGCGTCGAGTGGGCCGATAGCGAGGGGGCGACGGGCACGGTCGATTATTTGGGCTCGTTCCATCCGCAGCCGTCGTACTACCCCGCGTGGATCGATGCCGCGAGCTACACGCTGACAGGCACACGCCTCGAAGCACGCAACTACGATAAGTCGGGCAACGGCTCGCTTTGGGTGCAACCCTCCTACGGCTGGGGCTATGCCGATAACTTCAGCGAGGTGGATATCGTGGATAAGACGACGAACCTGTTCGATATTGCCAACGCCATCGACACGCAGGGCGTAAGCGTCGAACTGAAATATATAGATTTTGTTAAGGTGCAGACAGCTCTTAACACCAAGAGTGGATGGATAGGCGAGAACTCCACCGAGGTGGTTGATTTCTACGACTATGCGCTCGCAAATAGTTTGAAATGAGATATTTAACATTCATACTGATTGCCCTTGCTGCCATTACCCTTACGGGGTGTATGGAGTGGGATTACGGCCGAGAGGAGTCATTCTCCAACTCGGCCAGCGGCCTTTTTATCACCAACGAGGGCAACTTCCAGTATGGCAACGCCTCGCTCTCGTTCTACGATCCTGCCACGCGCAAGGTCGAGAACGAGGTCTTCTACCGCTCGAATGCGATGAAGCTGGGCGATGTGGCGCAGTCGATGGTAATTCGCAACGGAGTAGGGTGGGTTGTCGTTAATAACTCGCACGTCGTCTTTGCCATCGACACCGACACCTACAAGGAGGTTGGCCGCATCACGGGCCTCACCTCGCCCCGATATATCCACTTCGTCAGCGACGAGAAGGCCTACATCTCGCAGATCTGGGACAACCGCATCTTCATCATCAACCCTCGCACCTTCCAGATTACGGGCCACATCGAGTGCCCCGCGATGGAGATGGAGAGTGGTTCTACGGAGCAGATGGTGCAGTGGGGACGCTATGTCTATGTTTGTTGCTGGTCCTACCAGAACCGCATCCTGAAGATTGACACCACCACCGATGAGATTGTCGATGAGCTGGAGGTTGGCATTCAGCCCTCCTCGCTCGTACTCGATCGCAACGGCAAGCTCTGGACGCTGACCGATGGCGGCAAGGCCGGCTCGCCCTATGGCCACGAGGCCCCCACGCTCTGCCGCATCGATGCTGAGACCTTCACGCTCGAGTGCCGCCTACGCTTTGCCGAGGGCGATGAGCCCTCGGAGTTGCAGCTCAGCGGCGCGGGCGACAGGCTCTATTGGCTCAACGAGGATGTCTGGTCGATGTCTGTTGATAGCGAGCGCCTACCCGTACGACCTCTTATCGAGAGTCGCGAGACGTTGTATTATGGCCTTACGGTCGATCCCGCCTCGGGCGAAGTGTATGTGGCCGATGCTATTGATTATCAGCAGCAAGGCAAGATATACCGCTACTCGGCCTCGGGAGAGATGATAGATGAATTTTATGTGGGTATAATCCCCGGAGCTTTTTGTTGGAAATAGATATGAACAGTCGTGCGCGATACTTTCTACTGCTTGTCGTAGCGCTGCTCCCGCTCTTTGTGTGGGCGCAGAGCGAGCCTTCGCGCACCATCCCCATCCGCGAGGTTACGGTCTATGGCCGCCGCCCGATGAAGGATATAGGCACCGTGCAGACCCGTATGGACTCCTCGGTACTGAAGGAGAATGTATCGCTCTCGATTGCCGATGTGCTGACGTTCAACTCCTCGCTCTTTGTCAAGAACTACGGCCGCGCAACGCTCTCAACGGTCTCGTTCCGAGGCACCTCGCCGTCGCATACGCAGGTTGTATGGAACGGTATGCGCATCAACAACCCGATGATGGGAATGACCGACTTCTCGATGATTCCCTCCTACTTTATCGACGATGCCTCGCTGTTGCACGGCACCTCTTCGGTCAGCGACGTAGGTGGCGGATTGGGTGGCTCGGTGCGACTCTCCACCAAGCCCGCCTCGGCCGAGGGCTTCGGGCTTCAGTATGTTCAGGGTGTGGGCTCGTTCCAGACCTTCGATGAGTTCCTGCGCCTGACCTACGGCAACGACCATTGGCAGCTCTCGACGCGAGCGGTCTATTCATCTTCGCCCAACGAGTATAAATATCGCAATCACGACAAGAAGGAGAATATCTACGATGCCGACCACAACATCATAGGCCAATACTACCCCACGGAGCGCAACCGCAGCGGCTCTTTCAAGGATCTGCACATCCTGCAGGAGGCCTACTATAATACGGGACGTGGCGACCGTTTCGGCCTAAGTGCGTGGTATGTAAACTCCAACCGCGAGTTGCAGATGCTCACTACCGACTATAGCGACGCCACGGAGATGGACAACCGCCAGCGCGAGCATACCTTCCGAGGCGTACTCTCGTGGGATCATCTGCGCAGCCGCTGGAAGATAGCGGCCAAGGCGGGTTACATCAACACTTGGATGGCCTACGACTATAAGCGCGACCCGGGCAACGGCATAATGACCACGATGACCCGTTCGCGCAGCTACGTCAATACCCTCTACGGCCAAGCCGACGGCGAACTCTATGCCGGCAAGTGGCTCTTCACGGCATCGGTCTCGGCGCACCAGCACTTCGTTCGCAGCGAGGATAAGAATATCATCCTGCAGCAGGGCGACCGCGCTGTTGTGGGTTACGACAAGGGGCGTATCGAACTCTCGACGTCGCTCTCGGCCAAATGGCGACCTTCGGATCGCATCGGTCTCTCGGCCGTTCTGCGCGAGGAGCTCTATGGCCGCGACTGGACTCCGCTGATTCCCGCCCTCTTCTTCGATGGCGTTATCTCGGAGCGTGGCAACATCATCGCCAAAGCCTCCTTCTCGCGTAACTTCCGCTATCCGTCGCTCAACGACCTCTACTTTCTGCCGGGCGGCAATCCCGACCTTAGGCGCGAGAGCGGCTGGACCTACGATGCGGGAGTGCAGTTTGCCGTTGGCCGCGATGGGGCCTACTCGCTCTCGGGCTCGGCAACGTGGTTTGACTCCTATGTCAAGGATTGGATTATGTGGCTACCCACGACCAAGGGCTTCTTCTCGCCTCGCAACGTGAAGGATGTCCATTCGTATGGCATCGAGCTCAAGGCCGACTTCGCTGCGGCCCTTACTGATGAGTGGCATCTGGGCGCAGGCGGAACATTCTCGTGGACTCCCTCGATCAACGAGGGCGAGCCGATGTCGGCAGCCGATCAGTCGGTGGGCAAGCAGCTCCCCTATACGCCCGAGATCTCGGCTTCGCTTACGGGCGAGCTGTCGTGGCGAACGTGGTCGTTACTGTATAAGTGGAGCCATTATAGCGAGCGCTACACAATGTCGAGCAACGACCTCTCGCTCTCGGGTAATCTGCCGCCCTACTATATGAGCAACATCACCCTCTCGAAGCAGATCTCGCTTCGCTGGGCCGATCTCTCGCTCAAGGGCTCGGTGAATAACCTCTTCGACGAGGAGTATCTCTCCGTACTCTCTCGCCCAATGCCTGGCATAAATTACGAGATTTTCATCGGAATCACCCCCAAATGGTAGGAGAAATTGCCTAACAAGGCTCTTTTGGCAACCAGCCCAATAAAAAAAGTGCCCTACCTCGCAGGACACTCTCTTTATTTACTCCTCGGTCAGATACTCCCGCCACGCCTCAGGTACCTCGGTAGCCTGCTTTGTCTTAGCGTCGAAGCATACCATCACCACCTCCGAGCGGCTGCACTCCTCCTCGCCTCGTAGGATACTCTGTCGCAGGCGGAAACTCTTATTCCCGATCTCGACCATCTGCGTTTCGACGTGCAACTCGTCACCATAATGCAGTTGCGCGAAAAAGTCGGTCTTGAGCGATACGATTATCGCGGGCACACGCTGCAAGGCGGCCGTGAGCTGCCACAACTGCCCGAAAAAGTCGGTCTTGCCCAAGTCGAAATATGCCTGCTGCACCGTGTTATTGACGTGGCCAAACTGATCCACATCGGCAAATCGCATCTGCACAGGCGTGCGTACCGTTAGTCCCATCCTACTTGCGAATTATCTCCACCTCGCCTCGCTCGCCGAAGGCGATAATCGAGCTGGGCTGTCCCGTCGGCTTACCCTGAAAACGGGGATTGACAACAAAATCCACTCCGTCGATAATCTCGCGGCTCACATCCTTCAGGCCCTTCAGGGGCGTAGGCTCGCCCGAGATATTTGCCGAGGTCGAGACGATAGGCTTGCGGAATTTATATAACAACTGCTGGCAGAAGTCGTGTCGAGGTACGCGCACACCGAGCGTGCCAGCCTCGGGGATCAGATTCTCCGCCACGCCTACGGCACCCTCAAGGATGAGCGTGAGCGGCTTCTCGGTCATCTCCATCACTTCGAACGCTATGCCCGGAGCCTTGTTCACATACCTGACGATCATATCCGCATCGCGGCACAACACCAGCATCGAGTGCTTATCCTCGCTGCGCTTGAGCTTGTAGATTCTTTCCACTGCCTCGGCGTTCGTAGCGTCGCAACCAATGCCCCACACCGTGTCGGTCGGGTAGAGGATCAAGCCTCCCGCGCGCAGCACTTCGATAGCTGCCAAAATCTCTTTTTCCATATAGTAATTAATTAAGTCTCAATAAACTGCCTTAGTCCATATGAAACACCTCGGGCAGGGGGATTGTAACGGGCGAGTTGTCGGCATTGACCTCCATAATGTCGGCCATATAGCCCCACCACTTCTGCACAATCGGATTATCGCCCATATCCTGCGATGAGCCTTCGCCCGAAGTCTTCTGGCAGGCGAAAAGGATGTTGGTATCCTTGTCCCAATAGATCGAGTAGTCGTACACGCCTCCATCGGAGAGCATCTTCTTCAGCTCGGGCCATATTTCCGCGTGTCTTTTTTCGTACTCCTTTTCGAAGCCGGGCTTCAAAAACATCTTAAATGCTTCACGTTTCACGGCAATAAATATTTTTAGGTTGTTAGTAGTTGTAATCTGCGATAGCAAATTCACAGACAAAGTTAATAAATTCTCTCTAAGATAGGATTTATTATTGGATGGTTTTTGATGGCGGAGAGAAAAATCTTAAATTTGTTGCCTCAGGATATGCATTTTAGCGATTGACATATTTTAATATTGCAAAAACAGATTTTTTAATAATTTTTTGCTAATTTTGCGGCTAATTAGAAAAATAATATCAAAAAAATAACTCACTATGGGAAGAGCGTTTGAGTATCGCAAAGCAAGAAAAATGAAGCGTTGGGGTCATATGGCCCGCGTGTTTACCAAGATCGGTAAGGAGATTGAGATTGCAGTTAAGGCATCGGGTTCAGATCCTAACTCTAACACCCGCCTGCGTATTTTGATTCAGAATGCGAAGGCCGAGAATATGCCTAAGGAGAACATCGAGCGCGCCATCAAGCGTGCAACGGACAAGGATGCTGCCGACTACAAGGAGATGATCTACGAGGGTTACGGCCCCCACGGTGTCGCCTTCTTGGTTGAGACCGCAACCGACAACACCAACCGTACCGTAGCCAGCGTTCGTATGTACTTCAACAAGTGTGGCGGTACGCTCGGTAACTCAGGTAGCGTGGCATTTATGTTCGAGCACAAGTGTGTGTTCAAGTTCAAGCCTACCGTTGAGTTCGATCCCGAGGAGATGGAGCTCGAGATGATTGACCTGGGCGTTGATGAGTTCTTCGCTGAGGATGGCGAGGTGACCGTGAGCGCACCCTACGAGTCGTTCGGTGCTATCCAGAAGTGGATCGAGGATAACGGCCACGAGCTGGTATCGGGTGAGGGCGTTCGTATCCCCACCGACACCAAGGAGCTCACCGCTGAGCAGCGTGCCGACGTTGAGAAGCTTCAGGAGAAGCTCGAGGAGGACGACGACATCGTGAACGTTTACCACACGATGGCCGAGGCCGACGAGGACGAGGAGTAAGGGTAGATCCCTTAGATAAAAATAGCCGACAGCGCATAGCTGTCGGCTATTTTTATTATCTTCTGCGGACTCGCTTCTGCGGAGTCGCCCTTTTCTGGTTCTCTGTTGCAGCGCCTTGTTTTCGTGTGCCACGGCGAGGCTCCTTCTCGCCGAAGAAGTATGCCTTCTGCCGGCGCTTATCCTCCTGCGACCGTGCCACAAACACCTTCTCGCCCGTATATGGGTTCTCGCCCGTGTAGAACATCACCGACGAAAGCGTCATCGGCGTGGGCGTGAGGTCCTGCACCTGCTCCAGCTCAAAATGCAGACGTCCCAGCACCTTCTGCGAGAGAGCCTTCATATCGGCCTCGCGGCAACCAGGGTGTGACGATATAAAATAAGGTATGAGCTGGTATCGCAACCCCTCACGCTCGCAAATCGAGCGGAAGTCGCGGTTCAGCTGCTCGAACATCGCAAACGGAGGCTTGCGCATCAACTCCAGAACGTGATCCTCGGTATGCTCGGGAGCAACTTTCAGTCGGCCCGATGTATGGTGCTTGACAACAGTCTCAAGATAGGGCGACTCGTCGAATAGGTCATATCGTATTCCGCTACCGATAAATGCCTTCTTGATGCCCTTCACCGCGCGAATCTTCTCATACAGTGCCAGGAGCGGACGGTGGTCGTTGTCCAGATTGGGGCAACGCTTCGGGTGCAGACACGACGGGCGGCTACAGCGTCGGCACGCCTGCTTGTTCTTGCCTCCCATACGGTACATATTGGCTGATGGCGCACCCACATCCGAGAGGTAGCCGCGAAAGTCGGGCATCCGCGTAACCTTCTCCACCTCGGCCAGGATCGACCGCTCGCTGCGCGAGTTGATGAACTTGCCCTGATGTGCCGATATGGTGCAGAAGGCACAGCCGCCAAAGCAGCCGCGATGGATATTTATCGAGTGCTTGATCATCTCCCACGCCGGGATGTCGCCCTTGCCGCGGTAGCGGGGGTGGGGCGCTCGCTCGTAGGGTAGATCGAACGAGTGGTCCAGCTCCTCGGTCGTGAGGGTGGTGTTGGGTGGCGTTACTACAACATACTTGTCGCCCACCTGCTCGACGAGCGTAGTCACGGGCTCCATCTGGTTGCTGAGCAGCTCCTCCTTGACGAAATTCTCGCCGAAGGCGCGCTTGTCGCGCTGGCACTCCTCGAACGAGTGCAGACGGATGGTAGTCTCGGGATCGAGTCGCTCGACGTAGCTCTTGTCGGCCACGAAGGCGACTTGATTGATTTTGCGCAGTAGCTTGGCATTGAATCCGTTACGCATAGCTCGCGCCACCTGCTGCACGACTCTCTCGCCCATACCATAGATCAGTAGGTCGGCACCGCTCTCGATGAGCATCGAGGGCTTCAGCCTATCGCTCCAATAATCGTAGTGCGTCAGACGCCTAAGAGAAGCCTCGATGCCGCCCACAACGACAGGAACGTGCGGGTATAGTCGTTTAAGAATCTGCGTATAGATAGTTGCCGCGTGGTCGGGACGAAATCCCGCCTTGCCACCGGCCGTGTAGGCATCGTTGCTACGCAGGCGGATGTTGGCCGTGTAGTGATTCACCATCGAGTCCATCGCGCCTGCCGAGACTCCGAAGAAGAGTCGTGGCGCGCCGAGCTTCGTGAAGTCGCGCAGGTCGTCCCTCCAGTTTGGCTGCGGAACGATAGCCACGCGGTAGCCCTCGGCCTCGAGCAGACGACCGATGACGGCCGCCCCGAATGCCGGGTGGTCGATGTAGGCATCGCCCGTGAAGAGGATCACGTCGATGTAATCCCATCCAAGTGCGCGCACCTCCTTTATGGTTGTTGGCAAAAACATTTTTCTTGGTTTACCTTATCTACGACAAGTTTTTTTGGGTTTTCGGGGTTTACCTTAGCCTGCTACTCCTCCTCCAGGGCCCTTGCCGCAACGTAGCCGTCCCACTTGGCAATCACAGCCTTCAAATCCTCTGGCAACTCGCTCTCGAAGTGCATCTCCTTGCCCGTAGTGGGGTGCACAAATCCGAGCGAGCGAGCGTGCAGCGCCTGACGCGGCAGCAGCGTGAAGCAGTTTTCGATGAATTGCTTATATTTCGAGAAGGTCGTACCCTTCAGTATTCTGTCGCCACCGTAGCGCGCATCGTTAAACAGAGGGTGTCCCTGCCACGAGAGATGCACACGAATCTGGTGCGTGCGGCCCGTCTCCAGACGGCACTCTACGAGCGTGACGTAGCCGTATCGCTTCAGCACGCGGTAGTGCGTCACGGCGTGCTTGCCGTCCGACCCGTCGGCAAAGACATACATCTGTAGGCGATCCTTCGGGCTGCGACCAATGTTGCCGATGATCGTACCCTCGTCCTCAGCCAGATTGCCCCACACAAGGGCAACGTAGCGGCGATGAATCGTGTGGTCGAAGAACTGCTTGGCCAATCGTGCGTGCGAACGCTCGTTCTTGGCTACCACCAGCAGGCCCGAGGTATCCTTGTCGATGCGGTGTACCAATCCCGCGCGCATATCGCCCTCCTGGAACAGAGGCAGATCCTTCAGGTGGTAGGTGAGTGCATTGACCAGCGTGCCGCTATAATTTCCGCAGCCGGGGTGGACAACCATTCCTGCCTCCTTATTTACGATTATCAGGTCATCATCCTCATACACCACATTGAGCGGGATGTTCTCGGGGATGATCTCCACCTCGCGCTTGGGGTAGGGCATAACCAGCGTGATGCGATCCATCGGCTTTACCTTGTAGCTCGACTTGGCCGCCACGCCATTTACGAGGATGTTGCCGCTGTCGGCAGCCGTCTGTATGCGGTTGCGCGAGCAGTGCTCCATACGATCGACCAGATACTTATCCAGGCGCAACATCTTCTGTCCGCGATCGACCGTGATGGCGAAGTGCTCGAACATCTCGTCGGCACCCTCGCTAAGCTCTACGTCTTCAATATCCTTGTACTCCTCAGTCATCTCTCATTCGGTTAGAAAAATTCATCCTCGTCGGTCTGCTCGATCTGCTGTTGCATCTCGGAGCTTTGTTGCAGGGCGCGTTGCAGAGTCTCGCGCAGTGTGGGGCTCATATTCTCGTCGAAGCTGATTCCCGCCTCGACCATCTGAAGCGAGTCGCGCAGGGCTTGCTCGGCCTCCAGACGCTCCTCCTCAAGCTCCGTGGCTCGCTTATCCGATGCGGCGCTACTACTCTCGACCTTCTTCTCGTCCAGCGTGAGCCACAGCGACACGGCGTCGCCCAACTGCGCTCCCGAGTTATGCTCCAGCGACTGACGGTAAACCCTCGCATCCTTCTGGTTCAGCAGGTTGATACCCTCGTCGAAATTGACCTGTCCGATGTTGAGGCCCTGCTCCCACAGTCGGCTCTTGGCCGTTGCGAGGCTCTGACCGATGGCCTTCGGTACGATTGTCGAGTTCTTCTCCTCCTCTACACCTACGCGGAGCGTTACGCCCTCGCCCATCTCGATCTCGACCTTGCTCTCGGGCTGCAATGCGCGTCCCTCGACCTCGACGGCCAGAACGTAGTTCGTTGCGATATCCTCCTCGTAGATCAACTTGTCGATCTCCAGACCAGCCACCTCCAACATATTCTTCGCCTGACGCAGTGATCGGCCGGCGACGTAGGGTACCTGGACCATCTTCTGTCGGAACGAGTTGATCGTGACGTAGATCTTACGTCCGGCCTTCACCTCGGCACCACTCTTGGGCAGCTGGTCGAGCACGATACCTCCCTCGTAGGCGGGCACGAACAGTGAGTCGTTGATGATAATCTGCAGACGCTCGTCCTTGGCAATTGCCTCTGCATCGCCGATGCGCACGCCCGTAAAGTCGGGCACGGTGCGATGTGTGCCGTGACGCGTAATGATGTTCATCATCACCGACGAGATTATCAGTATTGCCACCACAGCACCTACGATAAGCACTGCGTGGTAAACCACGGGCGATGCCTTCACACGCGCCAACACCCCAGCGAGTGCCGAGCCGCCCTGCTTGCGTTTTCTTCTTTTGTTCATATTCTCTTATTTCGTTATTTCGTTGTAATGTGTGTCGCGCTCAACGGCCACAAAGCCTGCGCGATTGACCATCTGGTGCATCTGCTCGACGCTCATTCTCGGACGCTGGTCGTCAGCTCCCGCCATCGAGTAGATCTTTGTCGAGTCGTCAATCGTGCCGTCAATGTCGTCAGCGCCGAACGCCAGCGCCATCTCCGTAGTCTGCTTGCCGTACATTACCCAGTAGGCCTTGATGTGGGGCACGTTGTCCAATATGAGTCGGCTCATAGCCAGCGTGCGCAGATCATCCACGATGGGCACCTCGCCGATGGCCGACATTGAGTTGCCGAAGTTGCGGTACTTGAGCGGGATGAAGGCGTTGAAGCCGCCCGTACGATCCTGCTGCTCGCGCAGACGAATCAGGTGATCCACCCTGTGCTCCACACTCTCGATATGGCCGTAGAGCATCGTGGCGTTGGTCTTTAGTCCGAGCCTATGGGCCGCATCGTGCACCTCAAACCACTCCTTGGTTGATCCCTTCTCGGGGCATATCTCGGCGCGGATCTTCTCGTCGAAGATCTCCGCTCCACCTCCCGGTATAGCCTCCATACCCGCTTCTATGAAGCGCTGCAAACCCTCTTCGATCGTCAGGCCCGCCTTGCGGATCATATACGAGAGCTCGATTGCCGTAAATGCCTTCACCGCCGCCTCGGGCAGGATCGCCTTCACGCGACGAATCATATCGCAGTAGTAGTCGAGCCCGTGCTCGGGGTGTACGCCACCCACGATGTGCATCTCCGTGATGCCCTTGTCGCGGTACGAGCGCACCATCTGCTCCACCTCCTCCATTGTCATATCCCACGCCTTGGGGCTGCCTTTGGGCTGGCGGAACGAGCAGAACTTACAGTTGAAGACGCAGAGGTTCGTAGGCTCGATATGAAAATTCTTGTTGTAAAATACCTTCTCGCCGCTTATCTGGCGCTTGCGCTTAACGGCCAATTCGCCCAATCGCCACAGCGGAGCATCGCGCCACAGCGTGAGTGCCTCGTCAAAAGATAATCTCTGCCCCGTCTCGACGAGCGAGGCGATATGTTCCCACTGACTCATTATTTAGGTGCTTTTCGATAGAGGTAAATACCAATTATTGTGAAGACTATGTTGGGTACCCATACGGCCAGCATCACGGGCAGGCCGCCGCTCTTGGCAAACTCCTCGAACAGACGGCTCAACATAATGTACGAGAAGCAAAGCACGATACCGATACCGATGTGCAGACCCGTGCCACCACGCACCTTGCGCGAGGAGAGCGCGACGCCAATCAGCGTCAGGATGAAGGTAGCCATCGGGTAGGCGAAGCGTGTATGGCGCTCAACCTCGATGATGTTGATCGAGTCGGAGCCCTTGATGCGCTGCTGCTCAAGGAAGCTGTTCAGTTCGCCAATCTTCATTGTCGATACGGTCTGCTCGATGCGGCCCAGCTCCTTGACGTCGAGGTTGATTAGGGTGTCGAGGTCGCGCAGCTGCTCGAATGTTTCGTTGCCGGCCGCATCCGTTCGGCGAATCATATATCGCTCAGCCTTCCAGCGGCCCGTTACGGGATCAACCTCCACGTCCGAAGCCTCCATCGTCTCGGCTATGACCGTGCCCTCGTAGCGCTCGATGGCAAGGTAAGAGGCTCTGTTCGAGGTGTTGAAGCCACGCACATAGACAAACGTGCCCGGCTCGGTCTGACGGTAGATGTGGCGGTCGTACTGCTCGTTCTTGTACTTCTTGAAGTAGGTCTGGCGGAAATTCACGCAGGCCACCTGCGACTCGGGTATCACCCACAGATTCAGCACCAGCGAGAGCAGCATAATAGCCAGCGATCCGAGGAAGTAGGGCCACATCAGTCGGCGGAAGCTCACGCCTCCCGACAGCATAGCGACGATCTCGGTCTGGCCCGCCATCTTCGAGGTGAAGAAGATTACCGAGATGAAGGTGAACAGACCACTGAACTGGTTGATGAAGTCGGGGATGAAGTTGATGTAGTAGTCGAAGATGATGGCCGACCACGGCGCGTGCGACTCGGTGAAGTTATCGACACGCTCGGCGTAGTCGAACACCACCAGAATCACTGTGATCATAGCGATTGCGAAGGCGTAGGTTCCCAGGAACTTTCGCAATATGTAGCGGTCGAGGATTTTATATCCCGGCCACGATATATGGAGTCTCTCTTTCATTGTCGTAAATTTTTCAGGGGCGCGATACGGTTACAGGCGGCTACTCCTCGGTTAGAGTCGGCGACCAAGTTTCTCGACCATCACTCGCTTCCACTCGGCATAGTCGCCCGCGATGATATGTTTGCGGGCCTCGCCCACCAGCCACAGGTAGAAGGCTATGTTGTGCAGCGAAGCGATCTGCGCCGCCAGCATCTCCTTGCAGACCACCAAGTGGTGAACGTAAGCCTTCGAGTAGAGTCGATCGACGAAGCTCGCACCATTGGGGTCCAGCGGTGAGAAGTCGTTCTCCCACTTCTTGTTCCTCAGATTTATCGTACCCTCCGAGGTGAAGATCTGGCCGTTGCGGCCGTTTCGTGTCGGCATCACGCAGTCGAACATATCCACGCCTCGGTCGATGGCCTCCAGGATGTTTATCGGCGTGCCCACGCCCATCAGGTAGCGGGGCTTATTTTCGGGTAGCACGGCATTGACCACCTCAATCATCGCATACATCACCTCCGTAGGCTCACCCACGGCCAAGCCGCCGATGGCATATCCGTCGGCATCGTACTGCTGTACGTTCTCCGCAGCTTTTGCGCGAAGGTCGGGGTAGGAGCAGCCCTGCACGATGGGGAAGAGCGACTGGTAGTGTCCCCATTTGGGCTGTGTCTGGTGGTAGCGATTAAAGCAGCGCTCGAGCCAGCGCTCGGTCAGCGCCAACGACTTGGCGGCATAGTCGCGCGGAGCATCGCCCGGCGGGCACTCGTCGAAGGCCATCATAATGTCGGCTCCGATGGTGCGCTCGGTGTCAATCACACTCTCGGGCGTGAAGAGATGTTTCGAGCCGTCGATGTGCGAGCGGAAGTGGCAACCCTCCTCCTTGAGTTTGCGGCAGTCGGCCAGCGAGAATACCTGAAAGCCGCCGCTGTCGGTGAGCATCGGGCCATCCCACGTCGAGAAGCGGTGAACGCCACCCGCCTGCTCCAGAATATCCATTCCGGGGCGGAGGTAGAGGTGGTAGGTGTTGGCCAGGATGATCTGTGCGCGGGCATCCTCCTTCACGTCGCGGTGGAAGATTCCCTTCATTGCCGCAGCCGTGCCGACGGGCATAAAGATGGGTGTCTGGATTGTACCGTGGTCGGTGAGGATTTCGCCAGCTCGCGCCTTCGATTGCGGGGCGGTATGTTGCAGTGTAAATTTCATAATTCTTTGTCGTTGGCCGCTGGCGGCAAAATGCGTCAGCGCATAATTCGGACAAAGTTACTATTTTTCTATGAAAAATAACTCTTTTTCGGCGGGAAAAGTGAATTGATCGGAGCCGCGAGAGGCTGTTTACTCCAAAATGACTATTTTCGTTGTCCCCAAACGTAGCGTGTGGTGCAGCGTCGAGAGCGCGCTCGACGGCGGGAAAGGGGCGAAAACAACCTCCTCGGCGAAGTCTGCGGCGGCCCAATTGCGGATTTGGGAGTTTGAGAGGCTGGGGCGGCTGTGGTTGCGCAGGGAGAGGAAAAGTAGCCGATTGTCGTTGTATGCCGAGTGGAAAAGCGAGGGAATTTTGCGATATATGGCGCGTCCGAGAGCCACCACGACGGGGCGGCGGTGGGAGTCCAAAATGCGATAGACTTCGCGCTCGAGTGGCGAGTGAAAGCCGCTGATTACAACCTTGTCGGTAAGTGCTATTTTGTGGGCCCAATCGCGTGCGAGTTGCCACGCCTGCTCGGGCGGGGTGCGCGAAGCGAAGAATGCGACCAACTCACTGTCAAGCAAAGCGTTGTTGCCGGATAAGTCCATAAAAAAGCGCAGACTACTGCGATTACTTACCCTACACACGGGCCTTGGCTGCCCACAAACTGAATAAGCGCACAGGTAGCCCACGCCGAGAGTATATCGCATACATCGCGCCATAGCGCGAGTTGTAGATATACAACAACGTGGACATCCGATTGCGAATCTTCAGTTTGTATAAAACCGCCAAGTTTTGTGTGTAGAAGATTACGACAATAAAATGTCTATCAAATATGTATCGGGACGGAGCCGCGCCCCTCCCGTTAAACAAAAATACAAAAATTATTTTTAATTCCTCGTTTTGAATTCTACATTTTACATTTTGAATTAAAAAAGTAGTTTTTTTACTATGCCGTTTGCGGCGAAAAGAGTATATTTGCAAATCTATTTGATTCCGAAATTTATGCAATATATCGATTATATCGTTCAGCACTATTCGTGGCAGGGGGTGGCACTCGCTGTGGCGATTTTGGTGCTATTCATCGTTCAGCTCTACTACTACATCGTCATCTATGGCCGCGTGGCTGGCTTCCGCAACTCGCGCCGTCGCAAACACCTTCAGCAGGAGCCTGCGGTATCGGTGGTTGTGCCTCTCTTCTCGGAGGATTATGACTATTTGGATACGCGTCTTCGCACTCTTCTTTCGCAGCAGTATCAGGCTTTGTATGAGGTTGTTGTGGTCTATGTGGGTGCCGATAACGACTTCTACGAGGAGCTCCTGGCCCTGCGCCTTCACTACCCTAATCTGCTGGTTACCAAGATACAGTACAACCCTCGATTCCCCATCTCCACCAAGATGGCCATCAACGTGGGTATCAAGTCGGCCCGTCACGAGCATATCCTGCTCACTACGACCGATGCCGAGCCCGCCTCGGAGCAGTGGCTGGCAATGATGGGTAAGGCCTTTATGCGTGGCGACGTGGTGCTGGGCTATACGGCTATCGAACGCAAGAAGGGGTTGGTCAATTATCTTATCCGCCTCTCGCGCCTGCATATCTCTATGGCGTGGCTTGCACGCGCCGTTAGTGGCCGCACATATCGCGGATCGCGCTGTAATTTAGGTTTCACGAAGGAGCTCTACTTCGGTGTCAAGGGTTTCACCCATCTCAATATGAATATCGGCGAGAACGACCTCTTCATCCAGCGCATATCGACTCTCGACAACGTGAGCGTGGTGCTGATCCCGAAGGGTACGATGGTCGAGCGTCAGTGGGGTGGCCTTAAATGGTGGCTCTCTCACCTGCATCACTATGCCGAGGCCTACCGATTCTATCCCATCGGAGCCCGCAACGCTATGGAGTGGGACGTGGGCAGCCAGATGCTCTTCTTCCTTACGACCGTGACAGCGCTTGTCTTTATGCCGCTTGAGTTCAAGGCTGTGGCGGCGTTGCTGCTACTTATTCGCTATGCCGTTGTGGTGGCGCGTGTGAGCTCTGTTGCAAAGCGCGTGGGCGAGCGTGGCGTGGTGCTTCGATACTTTCTTTTCGATTTGATTAATCCGCTGATGGTCATCTGCTTGCGTTTGGCTATGATGCGTAAGGATTCTACAGCTTGGAAATAGCCGAATACATAATCGCCGACGACCGCCGTCTGGTCGAACTCTCGCTTTCGGGTGATGATATGGCCTTCGAGTATCTGTTCAATAGATATGGCGATGCCATACGTCGTCTGTTCCTGCAACGCTCGACCTCGGTGGAGGATACGGAGGATCTGTTGCAGGAGACCTTCATCAAGGTCTATGTCAATCTGCACCGCTACTCGGCCGACTACACCTTCGGGCAGTGGGTATATACCATCGCGCGCAATACCCACATCGACTTCGAGCGTCGCCGCCAGGAGGATCTCTCGATCGACGATAAGTTTTCGGCCCCTGCGGCCAGCACCCCCTCGCCCGAGGAGAGTCTTATCAGTATGCAGCAACGCACTCAGATTGAGCACTATATCGAGTGCCTGCCGTCGCAGTATCGTCAGCTTTTCAAGATGCGTTTTCTGGAGGATTACTCCTACGATGAGATTGCCGAGAAGCTGCATCTGCCGATGGGTACGGTCAAGACTCAGATCCATCGTGCCCGCGAGCGTATGTGCACACTCATTCGCGAGGGCGAGAAGTAATGGCCGTGGAGAAATGTTCCAAATTTAATTTTTTTTGTGTAGCTTTGTAAGGGGTATCTATATGTATGCTCTTGCACTGCTGCAGAGTATGCCTCAAAGGGTGCGCCCCGAACCATTAACGTATAACCTAAAACAACCATTATATCAATGAGCAAAGTAGTAACTTTCGGAGAGATAATGTTGCGCCTTGCAACTCCCGACTACCTGCGCTTCTCGCAGGCTAAAGAGCTGACTGCCACCTTCGGCGGTGGCGAGGCAAACGTGGCCGTGTCGCTGGCCAACTATGGCGTTGAGGTCGATTTCGTCACGCGCCTTCCGCAGAACGACATCGCGGCAGCGTGCGTGGGTGAGCTTCGTCGCTATGGTGTGGGCGTTAATAATATCGTTTACGGAGGCGAGCGCCTCGGCATCTACTTCCTCGAGACGGGTGCTGTGGCACGTCCGAGCAAGGTGGTTTACGACCGTGCCCACTCCTCGATTTCGACCATCGAGCCGGGAATGATTGATTGGGAGAGTGTATTTCAGGGTGCCGACTGGTTCCATTGGACGGGTATCACCCCCGCCATCAGTGCTTCGGCGGCGGAGGTATGCCTGGAGGCTTGCCGAGTGGCAAACCGAATGGGCGTTACCGTGTCGTGTGATTTGAATTTCCGCAAGAACCTCTGGAAGTATGGCAAGACGGCAGGCGAGGTTATGCCTGCGCTGGTGGAGTGCTGCGACGTGATTCTGGGTAATGAGGAGGATGCCGAGAAGGTCTTTGGCATCAAGCCTGAGGGCTTCGATGTGGCCGCTACCGAGGGTAAGGTCGAGCAGGCGGCTTTCGAGAGTGTCTGCCGACAGCTCGTTGAACGCTTCCCTCGTGCCAAGAAGGTTATCATCACCCTGCGTGGCTCGATCAATGCCAACCACAACACCTGGGGCGGTGTGCTCTACGACGGTGAGCGATTGTACTCTTCACCCCGATACGACATCACACATATTGTTGACCGCGTGGGCGGAGGCGACTCGTTTATGGGCGGCTTGATTTATGGCTTGCGCGAGTTTGCGGGCGACGATGAGCGCGCACTGCGCTTTGCGGTGGCGGCTTCGGCGCTCAAGCATACGATTTATGGCGACTTTAATTTGGTGACGGTTGCTGAGGTGGAGAATCTGATGCGAGGCGACGGCTCGGGCCGCGTATCGAGATAATTTTGAATTCTACATTTTGAATTTTGCATTTTAAGGTATGGCACGATTTTCAAAAATAGAGGTGCTTCAGGTGATGAAGCTCACGGGTATGGTACCCGTATTTTACCACTCCGATGTGGAGGTGGCACAGCAGGTCGTAAAGGCGTGTTACGAGGGTGGCGTTCGCGCCTTTGAGTTCACTAATCGTGGCGATTTTGCCCACGAGATTTTTGCGCAGTTGAGCCGATTCGTGGCTAAGGAGTGTCCCGAGATGGTGCTTGGCGTGGGTAGCGTTGTGGATGCACCTACGGCTGCGCTCTACATCCAGCTGGGAGCTAACTTCGTGGTGGGCCCGCTCTTTAATGCGGAGGTGGCGCGCCTGTGCAACCGTCGCTGCATACCCTACACGCCCGGCTGTGGCTCGGTGACTGAGATTGGCGCAGCGCAGGAGGCTGGCTGCGACCTGGTTAAGATATTCCCTGCGGGAAATGTCGGCGGTCCGTCGTTCGTGAAGAATGTGCTGGCGCCGATGCCGTGGTCGATGATTATGGCTACGGGAGCCGTTGAGCCAGAGGCTGATAATCTCAGTGCGTGGTTTAAGGCGGGTGTTACCGTGGTGGGAATGGGTTCGAAGCTCTTCCCCAAGGAGGTGATTGCATCCAAGCAGTGGGGGGCTATCGCCGATAAGTGCCGTGAGGCGTTGGCCTACATAGCTGCGGCAAGGTAAATATTCGAAAAACAGTTGTGATTATGACCGATAAAACTACCAACAAACCAACATCCTATCGTTGGGTAATCTGCTCGTTGCTCTTCTTCGCAACAACAATCAACTATCTCGACCGTCAGGTGCTCTCTTTGACGTGGGAGGATTTCATCCGCCCCGAGTTCCACTGGACCAATGCCCACTACGGCCTTGTGACGGGTATCTTCTCGCTGGTCTATGCCATCGGAATGTTGTTCGCCGGCCGAATCGTCGATCGACTCGACACCAAGAAGGGCTATATGTGGAGCATCTTCATCTGGTCGATTGGTGCGTGTGTTCACGCGCTGTGTGGCGTGGCTACCGAGTGGGCCGTCGGCCTGCCCGATGCCGAGGCGTTGCGTGCGGCCATCGACAATGTCGATTTGGTGGCTCGTATTGCCAACATCTCGCTCACCTTGTTTATTATGGCTCGATGCGTTTTGGCCATCGGTGAGGCGGGTAACTTCCCCGCTGCCATCAAGGCCACGGCCGAGTACTTCCCCAAAAAGGATCGCGCCTATGCAACAAGTATCTTCAACGCCGGAACTACCATTGGCGCTCTGTTGGCTCCCTTTACAATCCCCACCCTTGCGGCCAAGTTTGGCTGGGAGGCGGCCTTTATTATCATCGGTGCGTTAGGTTTCATCTGGATGGGATTTTGGCAGTTTATGTACAAGAAGCCCGACCAGAATCCTGCAGTGAATGCTGCCGAGCTGGAGTATATCAACTCCGATAGCGACGAGGAGCGTGCCGCCGCCGAGCGTGATGCCGCCGAGCGCGCTTCACAGCCTAAGGTGTCGCTCTGGCAGTGCTTCGGTTATCGTCAGACGTGGGCCTTCATCTCGGGTAAAGCCATTGCCGATGGCGTGTGGTGGTTCTATCTGTTCTGGATGCCGTCGTATCTGAAGAATGCCTGCGGAATGTCATCGACGAGCTTCGAGTTCCAGCTGGCGCTCGGTGTCCTCTATCTGATTGTGATGATCTCGGTGCTGGGCGGATATCTGCCGACGATTTTTGTTGAGAAATATAAGATGAACCCCTATGCAGGCCGTATGCGTGCGATGTTGATTTTCGCCTTCTTCCCGCTTCTGGCGCTTCTGGCACAGCCGCTATCGGGCTACTCATATTGGTTCCCCATCGTCTTTATCGGTATTGCTGCGGCGGCTCACCAGTCGTGGTCGGCCAATATCTTCTCGACCGTGGGCGATATGTTCCCCAAGTCGATGATCGCAACCATCACGGGTATCGGCGGTATGGCTGGTGGCGTAGGCTCGTTCCTGATCCAGATGGGCGCAGGTCGTCTGTTCGACCACGCCGAGCAGACCTCGATGACCTTTATGGGCTACGAGGGCATCGAGGCGGGTTATATGATCGCCTTCTCGTTCTGCGCGGTGGCCTATCTCATAAGTTGGGCAGCGATGAAGAGCTTCGTCCCCAAGTACAAGCCTATTCAACTTTAAGATAAAATAGAGAAAAATTAGAAAATGCCACCCGAAGGTGGCATTTTTCGTTAAAAAGCTTTGTGGTTGATAAAATTATTACTATCTTGTAAGCAGTAAAGAAGGTCTTTTGAGGAAGTGGAGGCTTGTGAGAGTGACCGACGGCTCGGATGAGCACCAGGAAAGGAAAAATTTTCATACTATATAATCTAATACCTATAGCCTATGAAAAAGTTTATTCTCATATTGTTCGCGGCGGTGGCGATGGTTGCCTGCCGACAGAATAGGCCCTCGCCCTTGTCAATGGATCTGAACCCCTCGCCGAGCAGGGTAACCTGCACATCCGACGGCACCAACTTTACAATCAATACTGCCGTAGCCTCATATTTCGCGGGTGCAACAATCTGGGAGGAGCCCACCGATGAGAATCCTACGGGCGAAGCCTCGCCACTGTACTACACCATCAAGCAGCTCGACGCTACGACTTACGACGTTACGATCAAACCCTATACCGGCCAAAAGGTTATGTACCTGCGCTTCGGCATCGGTGCAGATTCAAATGCTGGCGTTGTAGCCGTCAGTTGCCAACAGTAGGGTAGAACTTGTGTCTAAAGAAGACGTTCACGCATAAACGCGGGTGGGAATGCTCCAATCGTATTTTTTTGTACGCAAGCAACGATGTAATGACAACAATAGATGGGATGTTAGGTGAAAACGCAGTAATTTGGATGGAAGTGATAATAATGTAAAATGATGTTAATAGGACTTAGGAGTTTTTCTTCCCTCGTTTATATGAAGAGGCTACCCGTCGGGGTAGCCTCTGTTTTTTGCGGCTATTTCAGTCGTTTGAGGTGACAGAACATCAACCTGCCATCGTCATCGCGCAGATGCATTCCACCGCCCTCGCAATACCTGAACATCGAGCAGTCGGCGCACTCGTCTTTGCGCATCCACTCGCGGTTGCGGAACTTCTCGAAACGATTTTGCCATACATCCCAGAAGTTGTCGCGGTAGATGTTGCCCTGCGAGTAGTTGGCGCGGATACTCGTGCATCCCGAAATCGAGCCGTCGGCCATAACCGAGCCTATGCTCAACCCCGCATTGCAGCAGAAGAAGTTGTTTCGCACCTCGCCCTCGTAGTTACCCAGGAAACCCTCGCAGCCGTAGCTTAGGCTGATGCGCTGCTCGTTTTTGCGATTGCGGGCAATGTAGTCGAGCAGCTGTCGCAACTCTTCGTTCGATAGTTGCAGGTCTGCATCGGTGGCGGCACGACCCGACGGGAATATCGTGAAGAGTCGCCAGCGTGTGGTGCCGAGCGATATCAGAAGCTCCTTTATTTGGTCGAGTTGTGAAAGATTGTGGCGATTTACGCAGGTTACAACATCGAAAACAAAACCCTTGTCGGCCCCCATCATCCTGATTGCCGCCGTAGCGCGGTCGAAGCTCTGGGCGTGGCCGCGCATCGCGTTGTGATCGTCGCGCAATCCGTCGAGGCTCACCGTTGCCGAGTGCATTCCCGCACGACGCAGGGCGTGGTAACGCTTCTCGGTCATCGCCAGAGCGTTAGTAACCATTCCCCACGGAAATCCTTTGGCATAAATCGCAGCTCCGCACTGCTCCAAGTCGGGACGCATCAGCGGTTCGCCACCCGTTATGACGACGAAAACCTTGTGTGGATCGACATTTGGCGCAATCTGGTCGAGCACGCCGAGGAAGTCGCCGAGCGGCATATCGCGCTGTGTGGAGGATGTGCGGCAGTCGCTACCGCAGTGGCGGCAGTTGAGGTTGCATCGCAACGTACACTCCCAGAATAGTTGCCGCAGGGTATGCTCACGCGCGTGGTCGCGCTTGATCAATCGCCAAGCCTCCAGAGCCAGGCGACGACGCAATGAGAGCGAGTTGTCGGACATTACTCCTTGTTTTTGAGTTTAACCTCAGCCGTGAGTTTGAATACGCCTCCGTACCAACCCTCGCCTTTGCGCAGCTGCAATTCCTCCATATCAGAGGGCTTGATAGTCAGGCTCTCAAACTCGCCACCATTCTCCTCTCCATCGACATCGGTGTATGTTATGGAGCGGACAAAACCACATTCTTTGTAAATATCCGTGAAGTATGTGCCGTCTGCTGCGGTTTCGTGTTTTAGTGTTCTCAATGTCCCCCTTTCAAAGGAGCCGTCTATCTGGACTTCAATACCCTTAATCGGGTTGCCGGCCTGGTCGGTTACCACCCCTTCGAAGATGTAGTCGGCTGTTGGAGTACCGTAGGCTGCAGGTGTATCGCCAATCTCATCCTCCTTCTCGCACGCGGTAAATCCGAGCACTCCCAGCAGCAGGGTGCATAGCCAGCGGGTTAGTTTGTACAGTTTTGTTTTCATAATAGTTGGATTTTTAAGATAGTCGGTTGCAATATAGTAAAAAGTATATAAAAAACAAAGGTTTGCATCATATTTTTACAAACCTTTGTGTGAATTATTGAAATTTATCTAAACCTCTAAAACTTAAAGAAATCGCGTGCGTTGTTGTATGAGATATTCTCAACCATCTGCCCCAGCCACTCGATCTCGCTCGCGGGCAGCAGACCTTGCTCCACGTCGTTACCAATCAGGTTGCAGAGCGTACGGCGGAAGTATTCGTGACGCGGGTAGCTCAGGAACGAGCGCGAGTCGGTGAGCATACCCACAAATCGGCTCAGCAGACCCAGCAGCGAGAGAGCGTTCATCTGACGCTCCATACCATCCTTCTGGTCGAGGAACCACCATCCCGAGCCAAACTGAATCTTGCCGGCAGTCTGGCCGTCCTGGAAGTTGCCTATCATCGTTGCCACCATCTCATTATCGCGCGGGTTGAGGTTGTAGAGGATGGTCTTCGTCAGCTTGTCCTGCACGTCCAGTCGGTCGAGGTACTTGGCCATATTCTTTGCCAAGGTGAAGTCGCCAATCGAGTCGAAGCCCGTATCCACGCCAATCGAAGCCATCTTGCGCGAGTTGTTGTTGCGAATCACTCCGAAGTGGAACTGCTGCGTCCAGCCCGTCGAGTGATCCATAATGCCGAACTCCACGAGCATAGCGCTCTTGTATTTACGCAGCTCTTCTGTCGTAAGCTCCTGTCCCGAATATACCTTCTGGAAGATCGCCTCAATCTCGGCCGACGAGTAATCCTCGGCATAGAACTCCTCAATGCCGTGGTCGCTCAGGCGACAGCCTACGCTCTCGAAGAAGCGATGACGCACATAGAGCGCATCCAGAAGCGTCTGGAACGAGCGAATCTCCACGCCCGAAACCTCTGCCAAGCGGTCGATGTAGGCGCGGAAGGCTGCGGGATTCTCCACTGCCATCGCCTTGTCGGGACGCCACGTCGGCAACACCTTGCACTCGAAGCCATCCTCGCGGCACTTGATGTGGTGCTCGAGCGAGTCGATGGGATCGTCCGTAGTGCAGACCACCTCCACGTTGTAGCGGCGCATCAGTCCGCGTGCCGAGTATTCAGGCTGCTGCAACATCTCCGAGCAGCGGTCGTAGATCGAGCGTGCCGTTGCGGGCGAGAGCAGACGCTCCTCGCCAAAGGCGGTCTTCAGCTCGAGGTGGGTCCAGTGATAGAGTGGGTTGCGCATCGTGTAGGGGACCGTCTCGGCCCACTTCTCGAACTTCTCCCAATCCGACGCATCGCCCGTGCAGTAACGCTCCTCAACGCCATTTGTTCGCATTGCACGCCACTTGTAGTGGTCGCCGTCGAGCCAGATCTCGGCCAGCGAGCGGAAACGATGGTCGGTAGCCACAAGCTCGGGGCTGAGGTGACAGTGATAATCTATGATCGGCATCTTGGCCGCGTGGTCGTGATAGAGACGCTCGGCCGTCGGGCTTTGCAAAAGGAAGTTCTCGTCGTTAAACTGTTTCACGGTAGGGAAGTTTTATGGGTTTATACGACAAATATAACTCTTTTGCGAAGAAAAATCAATTTGGCGGGGCTTCTTTTCCAAAGATGGGGAAAATTTGACTTTTGTTTTGTATATTTGTGTATAAATAAACTCAAACTTATGAAAAACGTTACCTCCAAACTGTTCCTTTCCCTCCTCGCACTCGCTATGGTTGGCTGTGCCCAGAGCAACGATGCTGCGAAAGTAATCTCATCGCTCGACCGTCAGGCCGAGCAGATGAAAAATGAGATTCGTGCGACTCCCTCGGCTGTTGCCGACAAGGAGTTTTCGGCAATATACTACATCTCGGCCGATGGCAATGACGCAAACGATGGTCTGAAGCCCGAGAGTGCCATAAAGAGTCTGCAACGTCTGGCCGAGCTCGACCTGAAGCAGGGTGACTGCGTACTCTTCCGCCGAGGCGATGTGTGGCGAGGTCAGGTGCGTGCCAAGGCCGGTGTAACCTACTCGGCTTACGGCGAAGGCGATAAGCCGCGTCTCTACGGCTCGCCCTACGATGCGGCTAAGGTGGGGCAGTGGATCGAGACCGAGACCAAGAATGTATATATGTACGATGGTGAGCTTGCGGCCGACATCGGCACGCTCGTCTTCAACGATGGCGAGGCTTGTGCCACGAAGGTGATGATGATTCGTCAGGAGGATGGCTCGACGCTCCACATCAACACCCGCGAACCCTTCGCATCGTACCGCGACCTAAGGCGCGACTTGGAGTTCTACCACGACTACAAGGATCAGAAACGTGTCTATCTCTGCTCAACTGAGGGTAACCCCGCGGAGCGATTCTCGTCGATCGAGCTGCTCGTCAAGGGCAACATCTTCCAGGCTGCGAGCAATGTTACGATCGATAATCTCTGCATCAAGTATGGCGGTGCGCACGGTATTGGCAGTGGCACAACGCACAATCTCGCCGTCACGAACTGCGAGCTTGGCTGGATCGGAGGCTCGATCCAGAGCGAGATCGCTTTCGGCCGCAACCACCCCACGCGCTACGGCAATGCGGTGGAGATCTATGGCGGCTGCGATAACTTTATGGTGAGCAACTGCTACATCTACCAGATCTACGATGCTGCCATTACGCACCAGCATCAGGGCGACGTGAAGGAGCCGCTTGTGATGCGCAACGTGTTGTACTCAAACAACCTGATCGAGGATTGTGTCTATTCGATCGAGTACTTCCTCGGTCGCGAGGATACCATCCAGTCGCACTATATGGAGAATATCCTCATCTCGAACAACCTGATGCGTCGTGCGGGCTACGGCTGGGGCCAGCAGCGTCCCGATAAGGAGACTCCCGCCCACATCAAGTCGTGGAGCCACCACACCAATCGCGCCTCGAATTTCATCGTAGCGAACAACGTCTTCGACCGCTCGACGCACGACCTGTTGAACATCGCCGCTGCCAGCTCGGAGTCAATGCCGACGCTCACGGCCAATACCTACATCCAGCATCGCGGTGCGAGCGCAGGTGCTTGGGGTAGCGAGGGCGTTACATACCTCTTTGACGATACGGTTGAGAAGTCGTTGGAGCAGATCTTTGGCGAGAAGCAGGCCGAGATAGTCTATGTGGAGGAGTAAATTTTCGGAGTCACTCTTGCCATTAGCGCAAAAATCGCTATCTTTAACATCGAAAACGAGTAAATAACACAATAAAAACTGAATTATGGAATTTGAAGGCGTAGTTTATAAGATATTACCCCCAACCAAAGGCACCTCGGCACGCGGCGACTGGCAGCGTCAGGAGGTTATTTTCGAGCTTCAGCAGGAGTTCTCGCGCAAGGTGTGCGTCATCTTTTTCAACAAGGAGTCGGACGTGGCACGTCTGCGTGAGGGTATGACCTGCACCGTGTCGGTCAATATCGAGTCGCGCGAGTACAATGGCAAGTGGTACACCGACGTTCGTGCTTGGCGCGTGCAACCCAAGGAGACGGAGGCCGCACCCCCGATGCCCGATATGCCACCCTTTGGCGATGAGCCGTCGTATGCCGCCCCCGCCCAGCCTATGGCCGAGGTGGATGATCTGCCGTTCTAAACGATTGGACAAAATAGAATCCGTTGTGTCGCTACCTGAGGGTGTCGGCACAACGGATTATGTTCTTATGTGGCGTAGGTTAGATGACTTCAGCCACGAGATAGTTGCTGCCGCCGATGAAGATTGCATCTTCGGCGGTGGCAATCTTTTTTGCCTCGGCCAAAGCCTCCGTAGCCGTGGGGCAAACCTCGCCGCTCAACCCCGCCTTTTGAGCCAGCTGCGCGAGCTCCTCTTTAGGCAAGGCTCGCTGCGTTGAGGGTGCGGTGAAGAGGTAATGTGCATCGTGGGGCATAAGTCTCAGCACCTCCTCGACATCCTTGTCGCGCACGAAGCCGATGACGCAGATCAGTCGCTTGTGGCTCTGCTGAAGAGTGCGCAACTGCTCGGCAACATACTTTATGCCGTGCGAGTTGTGGCCCGTGTCGCATATCACCGTCGGGTGCTGCTGCAACTGCTGCCAGCGACCTGCAAGATGTGTCGTCGTGGCAGCACTCTCCACGCCCTCGATAAAGGCACGGCGGGGAATGGTGAGGGGTGTCGATAAGTGCAGATAATCCAATGCTGCGGCAGCCGTTATGAGATTGTGCTGCTGATAGTTGCCCTTAAGGTCGAGCGTGAGCGAGAACTCCCTGCCGTCGCGCTTGCGAGAGAGCGTATAATGCCCCTCGGCTGTGCATATTGCCGAAAAATGCTCCTCGGCAAAGATTAGTGGGCTCTGCAACGCAGCTGCTCGATCGGCAAATACCGAGTCATACTCCTCCGACCTCTCCCCCAGAACGAGTGCTGTGCGGGGCTTTACGATACCCGCCTTCTCGGCGGCAATCTGCTGAAGGGTATTTCCTAAAAGGTCGGTGTGATCCATCCCGACGTTCGTAACGACGCTTAGCATCGGGCGGAGAATATTCGTTGCATCCAATCGCCCGCCGAGTCCCGTCTCGATGACGGCCACCTCGACATCGCAGCGACTGAAGTAGTCGAATGCCATCGCCGTAGTCATCTCAAAGAAAGAGAGTTGCAGTGATTCCATCTTCTGGCGGTGGCGGGCGACAAACTCCACAACCTCCTGCTCCGAGATCATCTGCCCATCGACGCGCATACGCTCACGAAAATCCTTCAGGTGGGGCGAGGTGAACAATCCCACGCGATAGCCCGCCTTCATCAGGACGGAGGCTATGAGGTGCGAGGTCGAACCCTTGCCGTTGGTCCCGGCAATATGAATCGTGGGGTAATTTTTGTGCGGAGAGCCGAGATAACGGCAGAAATCCTCGATGCGCTCCAAGCCGGGCTTGTAGGCATCGGCACCCACCTGCTGAAAGGAGGGCGTTGAGGTGAAGAGGTATTCGAGTGTTTCGCTGTAATTCATTGCGTTTAATCTACAAGGTGGTTGCGGCGGCGGATGCGGTAGGCCGAAAAGTACATAATGCCGAGGAATACGACCAATAGCGACATACGTCCCACCCAATCGCCATATTTAACATAGGGTGTGAGGCGCTCGGATAGCTCCACCTCGTCGGTGAGAATGCCACGCTCATCCCAATCCATTCTCTGCTCTACGTCGCCCCGCGAGGTGATGAATCCCGATACTCCCGTATTTGCACTTCGCGCTACGGCTCGGCGTGTCTCGATGGCACGCAGTCGGCAGAAGTCGAACAGTCGCTTGTGGCCGGGGGTGTTGCCCCACCAGCCGTCGTTCGACATCACGAGCATAAGGTTAGCCCCCTCGCGTGCGAAACGGGCGAAGGCGTCGCCATACAGACCCTCGTAGCAGATTGCAGGGCCGGCCACGATCTCGCGCTTGCTGAAGACGGTTGCCTCGTCGTTGCGACCGAGCTGGCCTGTGATGCCGCCCAAGTCGATGAAGCTGTCGAGGTGGCTCACAAATGCGGGCATAGCCTCCACGCCAATCACAAGACGCATCTTATGGTGTAGATCTTCTGCTCCATCGCCATTAATCGCAACGGCTGAGTTATAGACATCGTAGTAGAATCCCATTCCCGTGCGGGCTGTGGTGGTCGGTCGCTGCTGCGACTCATAGATCTTCACCGTCGATGCTCCTACGGCCACCATCGTCTCGGGATGGCTCTGTTGCAGCGTCTCACGCAGGCGACTGACGGCAGGCGATTGCTGCAACTCATCCTCATCGATCGTACCCGGCAGAGCCGTCTCTGGCATTACCACGACATCGGCCGTAGAGGGTACTTCCGAGAGCAGCGTCTGAAGATTCTGCATCTGCGCCTCGGCCGTATTGTTAAATTTCTCCTCGTAGCAATCCACATTGGGCTGCACAACGGCAACCGTTGCACGCTCCGAAGAGGGCTCGTAACTCCAATATATAATAAGTGATGCCACAACGGGCAATGCAGCAACCATTGCGGCCCTCACCGTCGCAAATCGCGTGCGCTGCTGCCAAGCCTCAAACGCCGCAATGTTGCAGAGCATAACCCACATCGAACCGCCCTCGACACCCGTGAGCGAGTACCACTGCACGGCCCACGTGCTCTGCGAGAAGGCGTTACCCAGCGCAAGCCACGGGAACGAGATAACCTCGGTGTGGGTGTAGATGTGTTCGGTTGCCACCCACGCCGCCACCAAGATCGTATAGGCAATCACCTTCGGGGCGCGCTTTGAGACGTAGTGGAAGAGCATAAAGGCTACCATCATCCACCACGAAGAGAAGAACGTGGCGGCAATGGGCCCAATGGGTGTGGCGTTGGCGATCCACCATATGGTAGCCACGTTCCAGCCAACGAACGTCAGGGCCGCCCAGCCGGCCATTCGCCACCAGTCGCGCGCCGAGTCGCCGAGCGAGGAGCTGATCAAGAGCAGGGGCACTAATCCTACGAGTGTGGTAAATCCCAAGCCACCGAGCCACGCTACGGAGAGCAGCGCGATGCTGACAAGACAATATATTAATTTTCTTTGCATATCTTTGTTCCGGTTTTTCGTCGTGATTCTCCGATGAGCAATTTAACTGACGACAAAGATAAGAAAAGATAACGTAAGTCGCGCCGAAGAGAAATTTTTATATCGCTTACGACGTTCATTATGTGGGCGTAAAGTCGAAACTTTTGAAAAAAGTGAAAAAAAGTTGCTCGCGCGATGCAATATTTTGCAATTTTCGCATTTAATAGGGTGAACAAAGAGTAAAAAACAAAAAAATAATAGTCTTATGAAGAGAGTAAAACTTTCATTGGCCACTATGGCCGCAGTCGTTGCAGCCTTCGCAATGCAGGCTTGCAGCTCCAATTTTACCGACGGTATGACCGTTGGTGATTTTTATCCCAACGCGCTGGTTACGGTTAAGCCCGTCGATGCCAACTCGTTCTATCTGCAGCTCGACGAGCAGACAACACTCCGCCCGATGAATATGAAGGGCTCGCCCTACGGCTCAAAGGAGGTGCGCGCGCTGGTGACCTACACCGAGGTGCCCGACGATCCGCGCCCCTACGACAAGGCTGTGCGTATCTCGTGGATGGATAGCATCCTTACCAAGCAGACCATTATGAAGGCTCCGCTGTCGGAGGAGTTTTACGGCAACGACCCCGTCGAAATCGTGAAGGATTGGGTTACGGTCGTAGAGGATGGTTACCTCACGCTGCGCTTCCGCACCGCTTCGGGCAACGATGGCCGCATCCACTATGTGAATCTTGTCGCAGGTCAGAATCCCGACAACCCCTACGAGGTGGAGTTCTGCCACGATGCGCAGGGCGACGTGACGGGCGATATGTTCGATGGTCTGGTGGCCTTCAAACTCGACTGCCTGCCCGACACCGAGGGTAAGACCGTGAAGCTGCTGCTGAAGTGGAACTCGTTCTCGGGTCCGAAGCAGGTTGAGCTCGACTACTGCACACGTCGCGATTCGCACAATCCCACAACGGCGATTGTCGATCAGCTTCCGACGCTCAAACTGAAATAACTGACTTTAACTTTGATTGGTGTGAAGGGGTAGCCGCTACGGGCGGCTCCTCCCATTTATGAACTTATTGCCGATGCCCGAACTTATCCAGCGACTCCAGAGCGGCAGCCGCGAGGCTATGCGCGAACTCTACGACCGTCACATCCGCTACCTGACGGCCGTGGCGCAGCGTTACGTCAAGGATGAGGATGTTAGGGATGTGTTGCAGGAGAGTTTCATAAAGATCTACGCCTCCATCGGCCGCTTCGAGTATCGTGGCGAGGGGTCACTGCGGGCGTGGATGGCACGAATCGTAGCCAACGAGGCCATCTCGCATCTGCGAAAGCTGGGCCCACAGCAAGTCTCTTTGGGGTGGGATCTGCAATCGGAGGAGGATCCACCGACGGAGGATGTGCCGATCGAGGTGATACACTCGATGATACGCGAACTCCCCGATGGCTATCGAACGGTCTTTAACCTCTATGTCTTCGAGGAGTATAGCCATCGCGAGATAGCTCAGCAGTTGGGCATAGCCGAGCAGTCGTCGGCCTCGCAACTGCACCGCGCCAAAGCGATTTTGGCAAAAAAGATTAAAGAGTATAAACAAAAAAATCGTTGAAGATATGAATAACCGATGGACAGAAGATTTGCGTAGCCGAATGAGCGACTACGAGGTCGATGCGCCCGAGCATCTCTTTGACGATATTATGGGTGCTGTCGAGGCCGCCGATAAGTCCGTAAGCGCTACCGAGAAGCCCATTGAAACGGTTGCAGAGCCAAAACGTCGCGGGGCTTTGCTTCCGCTTTGGGGCCGTCGTCTGGCGGTGGCCGCATCGGTGGCGGCAATCGTTGCGGTGGGAGTGCTTACTTTGAATATCGAGCGCGAGGTGGAGCAGATGGAACAGATCATTGCTATGGAGCAACCTGCGCCCGCAGAGCTTCCGGTTGAGCTGCAGGAGGCTGCTGTGGCGGAGACTGTACCGCAGGAGGTTGCTGTAGTGGAGGCTGAACCGCAGAGAGTTTTGCTGAAAAAGTCTGCACCTGCCCAAAGTAATATGCAGCCCTCGCCCGAAAAGACCATCAGCGAGCCGCCGGTGGAGCAGGTGGAACTTCAAAAAAGCGAGGCGGAGGCACGGCAGGATACACCTCATAACTCTCCCTCGCAGCGTACGCAGCCGACACCCCAGCAACGCACGATCTATGCTGCTCGTCCGCCCCAGCGTGTTGCCCCGCAGCGAAGTGAGTCACGCCTTGCGGCCAATATCTTCGCATCGGGATTCTCGGGCGCGAGTGATGGTTTCGCCTCGCAGCAGCTCTTCTCGCTAAGTTCGGCCCTGTATGGCTCTCGCGTAGAGGGTGGCGCAGGCGATGGTGACGAGATGTTGCAACCCGATGCCTCGCGCACCATCTCGCGCGATGTGCATCACCACCAGCCAATCCGCGTAGGTGTTACTCTTCGCTACGCATTCGCACCGCGCTGGGCTGTGGAGAGCGGACTCAACTACTCGCATCTGCGCTCGTACGTTACGGTCGGCAACGCGAAGAATTACTACGACGAGCGCACCTCGCTCCACTACATAGGCCTGCCCGTAAACGTGGTTTATAGCCTGCTCTCGACACGCGCAGTCGAACTCTATGTGATGGCGGGTGGAATGGTCGAGAAGTGTGTGTCGGGAGAGCTCCGCACAGACTACTTCGTTGGCGGTGAGCCGCATAACAACAGCCACTCGTCAGTCTCAGTCGGCGGCTTGCAGTTCTCGGCAAATGCCTCGGCGGGTGTGCAGCTGAACCTCTCGCCGACGGTGGGACTCTATGCCGAGCCGGGCGTGGGATATTGGTTCGACAATGGCAGCAAGGTTGAGAGTATCTACCACGACCGACCGCTGAACTTTAATCTTAATCTCGGCCTACGATTTACATTCAAATAAAAATCGTCTAACAAGGCTCTTTCGGCGGCTGGCTTGACCTCAAGTTCCTCACATACGCCAAAGTATACTGCGGACTTTCGGTCTGCGACCAGCCTCAAAATAGCTCTTGTTATACAATTTTGAGAAGGAAGAAAATTTTGAATTTTGAAATAAAAAAGGTGTCCCGAAAGGACACCTTTTTTATTTGATGTAATCTATAAATAGCACTCCATCCAGATGATCAATCTCGTGCTGGAAGATAACCGCCGTGAAACCCTCGATCACCTCCTCGCATTCGGCAAAGGCCTCGTCGCGGTAGCGCAGACGGATGCGTTGCCAACGCTCCACATCATCCGAGATCTCAGGCACGGAGAGGCAACCCTCGCTGCCCAGCTGTGTCGGCCCCTCATACTCCACAATCTCGGGGTTGAGGAAGAACTCGAACGGATGGCCCTCCTTGTCGAATCGCTGTACGGCTACAATACGTCGCAGAATGCCAACCTGCGGCGCGGCAATGCCCACGCCCTCGTTGTCGGGATTCTGCACCGTAGCCAACATTCGGTTGCAGAGGTGCAGGAACTCCTCGCTCTCAATCATCGCCTCCTCGACGGGGAGCGACTCTTGGCGCAGGGTTAGCGAATCGGCCTCGTTGTCGATGCTCAGCACACGCATAATATCCCCCTCGCCGGCGTAGATAATCTCGTGCTCGGCCGAGGTGAAACCTCCGCTACACGACACAAGCGATAGGGCAGCCGTAATCACAATCAGCAGTCGTCTCATTATATTACACGTTCTCTCATTTCGTCGGGCAGGTCGGGCATAGCTCCGGGCTGCGTGCAGACGTAGGCGGCAACCTCTACGGCGAGGCGGTGAGCCCACTTAACCTCAAAGCCCGACATCATAGCCGCGATGAACGAACCCGTGAATGCGTCGCCAGCACCAACCGTGTCGACAACCTCGACCTTCGGCGTACCGAGCGAAGAGTTGGGCTCGTAGAGACTGTAGACGTGACTACCCTCAGCTCCGCAGGTGAGAATAAGCATCTCGATATCGTAGTGGTCGTAGAGGTATTGCGCCACCTGCTCGGGATCGGTGTGGGGAATCTCCAGCAACTCGCAGATGATCGGCAGCTCCTCGTCGTTCACCTTCACAACGTCGCTCACGATCACCGACCACTCCACAACCTCGCGCGAGTAGTAGTCACCACGCAGGTTCACATCGCAAATCTTGATACTCTCGTCATCCATCGCCTCGATGAACGACTTGATGGTCTGACGTGACACCTCATTGCGCTGTGCCAGCGTACCGAAGCATACGGCTACGGTCTTTGTGGCCAGATCGCGCAACTCATCGGTGAAGGGGATGTTGTCCCACGCCACACCCTCGCAGATGTCGTACTGAGGCACGCCCTCGTCGTTGAGTGTAACCTCGACGGTGCCAGTTGGGAAGGGTACGGTGGGAACTACGGTGCGGATATTCTTCTTCTCAAATATCGAGCGGATCTCTGCACCCAGCTCGTCATCACCCACGGCGCTGACCAGACAGCTCGGCAGCTCGAACTGCGCGATGTGGTGGATGAAGTTGGCGGGTGCGCCGCCGATTTTACGACCTTCGGGTAACATATCCCAAAGGGTTTCGCCGAGGCCGACGATGTATCTTTCAAGGCTCTGTTCCATAGTGTTTGAATGTTTAGGTTTGAAAACTAAGTACAAATATAAGAAAGTGTTTGAATAGATGCAAAAATAAATTTTGTTCTGCCACTGCGTTATGTTATCTTTGCAGAAAGAAACTGCGCTATGGAGCAATCGTTACATATCACTTTTTACCATTATGAGCGTTTGGCCGATTTGCCGGCCGAGGATCGAGAGCTTGTCGAGGCTGCTGTGGTGGCTACGGCGCGGGCCTACGCTCCGTACTCGAATTTTCGGGTTGGGGCGGCGGCGAGGCTCAGCTGTGGCCAGGTGGTGAGTGCTGCCAACGTCGAGAGCGAGGCCTTCCCCTCGGGGATGTGTGCCGAGCGGTCGTTGCTCTACTACTGCTCATCGGCCTATGCGGGGGAGCGTGTGCAGACCATAGTCATTGCCTCCGATCCTTCAGAGCGAGAGTGCTACCCCTGCGGAGCGTGCCGACAGGTGCTTCTGGATGTGGAGCGTCGGCAGGGTACTCCCATCCGCATCGTTATGGCTGGAGGCGGCACGGCAACCGTAGTGGAGAGTGCCGAGAGCCTGTTACCATTTAATTTTAAGCTATAAACTATGATACATCCCAAAGATATACTTTACGAGGATAACCACCTGATCGTGGTGAACAAGCGCTGTGGCGATTTGGTACAGCCCGACCGCGAGACGGAAGAGGCGCTGGAGAACGACCTGAAGGCTATGATCAAGGTGCGCGACCACAAGCCCGGCGATGTCTTCCTCGGCGTTGTACATCGCATCGATAGGCCCGTGAGTGGCGCTGTGATCTTTGCCAAGACCTCGAAGGCCCTCACGCGCCTTAACGAGATGATCCGCTCGGGCGAGATTCACAAGACCTATTGGGCCATCGTCGAGGCGCGCCCTTCGCAGGAGGAGGGTACGCTCACGCACTACATCGTGCGCGACGGCAAGAGCAATCGCTCGCGCGCCTACGACAAACCCAAGGCCGACGGCAAGCGCGCCGTGCTGAACTACCGCGTGCTGGGCTGCTCGACACGCTATACGCTGGTGGAGGTGGAGCTGCTGACGGGCCGCCACCATCAGATTCGCGCCCAGCTCTCGAAGATCGGCTGCCCGATCAAGGGCGATTTGAAGTATGGTGCCAAGCGCTCGAACCCTGATGGCGGCATCTCGCTGCACTCGCGTCGTGTGGAGTTTGTGCATCCGGTCAAGAAGGAGCCTGTGAGCATCACAGCCCCTGCGCCGAAGGATAATTTGTGGGAATTTTTTGAAACGATGTAGCGATGAGATTGTTGATTCAACGTGTTGCCGGGGCCTCGGTTACGATCGATGGTGAGGTGCGCTCGCAGATCGGACGCGGACTTCTAGTGCTGGTGGGCATCGAGGAGGCCGACACTCGTGAGGATATTGAGTGGCTGGCGGGAAAGCTCTGCCGACTGAGAATCTTTGATGATACGGAGGGAGTTATGAATCTCGACGTCAAGCAGGTCGAGGGCGAGGTGATGGTTGTGAGCCAATTTACGCTCCACGCCTCGACTAAGAAGGGCAACCGCCCATCCTACTTCCGTGCTGCGGGCGAGGCTATCTCGCGTCCGATGTATGAGGAGTTTGTTCGTGAGGTGGAGCAGCAGCTGGGACAAAAAGTTGCAACGGGCGAGTTTGGTGCCGATATGAAGGTGGCGCTGGTGAACGACGGGCCCGTAACGATTTGGATCGATTCGCGTAACAGAGAGTAAAATGAGAAGAAGAACAAAGCCAATGGGCGGTCGTCGCCCACTATTATACGTTGTCGTTATCGCGTTGCTCCTCGCGGGCAACTACCTCTACGACAATTTTGCACCTAAGGCGCAGGAGCAGTCGGGGGAGTTGTCTGAAGGGGGCGGTATGAGCATCGAACAGCCCGTAGTCTTTGGCGAGGATATGCCCGAGGGGATGACCTTCGAGCAGCCGACCGAGTTTGGCGCTCCTGAGGGTATGACTTTCGAGCAACCCATCGAGTTTGGCGAGCAGCCCGCCGTAAGCAAGCGAAGCAAGGTGGCGGCGTGGCCTGAGCTGCCGAAGATGCGACAGACGGATGAAGAGTATGTCGTAAGCCATACGGTAGGCGGCCGCCGCAACTATACGGTCTGTTACAGCTCGGAGCATCGCTCCCCCGTGTGGGTAGCAGCGCCCGTTCATCGCTCCTATACGGGCAGTGTGAAGCGTGTCGATAACTACGACTTCGACCCATCGCTACCGGTGAACATCCAGCCTCGACTGGCGCGCTCCTATGGCGACTATACGCGTGGACATATGCTCGGCTCGGCCGAGCGCACAGTCTCGCGCGAACTGAATAACCAGACCTTCTACGTCACGAACATCGCTCCGCAGCTGCGCGACGGCTTTAACGAGCGCGGTGGTGCGTGGAATAACCTTGAGGCGTTTGTCGATCGACAGATTTGCGCCGATACGCTCTATGTCGTAACGGGTGCTATCTATGAGCGCTTTACCGATAGCGACGGCACAATCATTGAGCCCCGCACAACTACGAACAAGAATGACGGCGAACGGGTGGGCGTGCCGACGGCCTACTATAAGGCTCTGTTGCGTACCAAGAACGGTCGCACGGGCCGAGCAGTGGGGGGGTGCCGTGCGTCGGAGCTGAAGTGTGCCGCCTTCATTGTTGGACACCGTTCGGCTTCGGGCCGCAAACCCTCGGCCAAGGATATGATCTCGATCAAGGAGCTGGAGCGACTGACGGGTGTGGATTTCTTCGCCGGAGTCAATGCCCCCGAAAACACAGCCCGAGCCGAGGATTGGGGGTTGTAATTTTGAATTTTGCACACCGCCCCTCACCCTCATTTTGAATTTTGCATTTTGCATTTTGAATTTAAGAAATGGATATAGCACAAGCAAAACGTAAGGAAAACATCGCCGAGTACATCCTCTACCTCTGGCAGTTGGAGGATCTGCTGCGCGCTCTGCAGTTCAGTCCCGAGGCTATCTACTCGCAGCTGGTAGCACCGCGCGAGGTGGCCGACGAGCAGAAACATATCTACCTGCTCTGGTATATGGACATCGTGAATCTACTGCGCAAGGAGGGTAAGGAGCAGAGTGGCCATATGGAGCATACGCTGCACCTGATCGGCGACGTGCATAACCTCCACCTGCAACTTATGCAGAACCCCGTAGGCGAGCACTACCGCCAAACCTTCGCTCGTCTGGCGCCGCAGCTGCCGCAGCTTCGCGCGATGCTCGGGCGCGATGATGTGTCGAATACCGAGCTGGCTTTCCGTGCCCTCTACGCTGCGATGCTGTACCGCATCAAGGGCGATAAGAAGCGTGCGGAGGCGATCAGCGACACCATCGAACTCGTCTCGCCCGTCGTGGCCGAGCTGGCCGCGATGTATGGCAAAGTGGAGCGCGGGGAGGTCGATTTATTCAAGGATATGTAGCCCTGCGGTCGGCTCTTAGGCGGCCCAGCGGTCGGCAAATGAGCTAAAAACGGCACAGAGTGAGTATTTTATTTGAAAAAATTTTGCGAAATAAGAAAAAACATTTTACCTTTGCACCTCGCAAAGATTATGCTACGGCGTGATGCTGAGCGAATAAGTGAAACAAACACAAAAACGATATCGTTATGGCAATGAAAAGAACTTACCAGCCTTCTCGTCGCAAGAGAATCAATAAGCACGGATTCCGTCAGAGAATGGCTACTGCTAATGGCCGCAAGGTGTTGGCAGCGCGTCGTGCTAAGGGACGCAAGAAGTTGACCGTATCTGACGAGTCAACATTCAAGTATGCTTAATTTTTCGGTCTATGATCGAAAAATAAGAGGGCACCGGACGCGGTGCCCTCTTGTTTTTTTAGACGCGGTGCCCTCTTGTTTTTATTTATATCCTAAAAAAATACTACATTTGTATAGTCATACTCATACCTTAAAACTATGAAAAAGCTTAAATTTTTAGTCGCCGCCTTGTTCGTGCTGATGGCGGCGGGCGCCGAGGCGCAGACCGAGAGTGTAGTAATCGATGGCGACCACGGCAAGTTGCAGGCTGTGATTCATAAGCCTCAGCTCAAGTCGGGCGAGCGCGTGCCGATGGTTCTGCTCTGCCACGGATTTATGGGAAATAAAGATGGTGCTCTCGAGAATAGGATTGCCAATCTGCTCTCGGAGCGGGGCATTGCCAGCATCCGTTTCGATTTCAACGGCCACGGCCAGAGCGAGGGCCGTTTTCAGGATATGACCGTGCCGAACGAGATTGTCGATGCCAAGAAGGTGATCGATTACGTCAGCGCGTTGCCTTATGTGAGTAGCGTGGCCATCTCGGGCCATTCGCAGGGCGGTGTAGTGGCTGCGATGACCGCAGGTGAGCTGGGCAGCGATAAGATCAAGGCCGTAGTGCTGTTGGCTCCAGCAGCCGTTCTGCGCGACGATGCGATTCGCGGTAGCACGATGGGTGCGACGTACGATCCGTTCAACCTGGGCGAGTATGTTGAGCTCTTCCGTGGCTTGAAGCTCGGTGCGGAGTATATCCGAACAGCCTTCACGTTGCCTATCTACGAGACTTCGGCCAAGTACGAGGGCCCGGCGCTCATCATTCACGGTACGGGCGATCGCGTAGTGCCCTACACCTATGGCGAGCGATTCCATCAGATATGGCCCAAGAGCAAGCTCCAGATCATCGACCGAGCCGACCACGGCTTCTCGCAGCAGATCGAGCAGGTGGCAACCTCGACAGCGGAGTTCCTGTCGCAGACGTTGCTTTCAACAAAATAACTTATGGTGCGGAGCGATGCTCCGCACTATTTTTATACTCATTTATACCATCGTTGGGCACAATTTATGCTCCGCCGAGGGTATGAAACGAATGGAAACACCCTTTATCGCAGCCTTTGTCTTGGGCGCGCTCGTACTCTTTGTCGCCTATTTAGGAGGTCTTAGCCGCCCCAGCGAGCCTTCCGATTATCTCTTCTATGAGTCGTTGCAGCAGCTCGGCGAGCTCTGTCGCGCCAAGTATCGCCAGAGTCACCACTACCGCTCCTTCGCCCAGCGTGCCGAGGCCGATTCGCTGCACCGTGTGGCGGTGCTGTTTCGGGCTATGGCTGAGGCCGAGGGGGTGCAATGTGAGAATTGCCGTCGTGCCATCGAGTCGCTCGGTGGGCGATTTCACACGCCCGTAGTGGTTGCGGCAGAGGAGTTTCCTGCGCACATACATCTGCAAAGTGCCCTTCAGACCAAATCCGAGCAGCACGCGGGGATTATCCGCCGCTCGATGCAACGCGCCATCGACGAGGGGAATAAGTATGTGGCGCGGATGCTGACGTGGTGCGATGCGAGCGATCTGAAGCAGATTCTCATCCTGCAGCGCGAGGTGGAGCGGATGGCCGAGGACGATGCCCCTCTATATAGGGTTTGTCCGACGTGCGGCAATTTTATCGAGGAGGAGTTGCAGACGCACTTCTGTCCCCATTGTATGACGGCGAGCGAGGAGTTTTTGGTGTTCAATTAAAAAGGGGTGTTTGACCGAACACCCCTTCATTCATTGCAAATACTATAAGCCGAGTTCTGTACCCTCTTTCGAGGGCCTCTATCATTTATCTACGACTACGATCACTCGCAGCCTCTAGCAACCTACCCCCCGACATTGGGCGAGCAACCCTTAATTGTCGGTATATGCGGTCTTGCAACCCGCAAGGCGTACTGCCGGTGAACATTGCTGCCACCGCGGTGGGCTCTTACCCCGCCTTTTCACCCTTACCCAAAGCGTTTACCCTCAACAAAAGCAGAAACCATTGACTCCCACTCTTACTTCGGCCCCTCGGGCGGTTATTCTCTGTTACGCTACTACACCCTTACGGACATCGAGCCGTTAACTCGTGCGGCGCTCTGCGTTGCTCGGACTTTCCTCTCCCCTTACGGGCAGCGATAGAGCATACTTGCAATTTTTATTGGATAAGCCCGCTCTCTTGCTTACGGGCCTTATCTTGCCTTCTTCCGACCTGCTGGATATTTTTTACTTGACCACAGGCTTTATATCCTTAATGCGCAACTGCGTCGTCACCGTTCCGCGATAGTGGTTCTCCACAATCTGGTAGCACACATCAATCGGACGTCCCGAGCGCACCCACTCGTAGTGTGTGGGCTGCTGGAAGGCGATGGTCTGGATCGTGGTGTTGGGCTTCTGCTTCTGCACCAGATCCATACGCAGATGCTCCATCTCGGCACCTACCAGCTTCGCCTCGCCGTGCGAGCTGGCTCCGTAAGTGACAAATACGGGAGCCGTGTTGCCCGGTCCGAAGGGCTGGAAGCTGTTGAGCTGACGGTGGAACGACGGCGTGATGTCCGAGAAGAGCAGCTCGCTGTCGATATCTACCTGCGGCACGAGAATCTGCGGATCGATATGCTCCTCCACATAGTCCGTGAAGCGTTTTGTGAACTTCTCCACGTTCTCGGGGCGCATCGTTAGTCCTGCGGCGTACATATGTCCACCGAAGTTTTCGAGCAGATCCGAGCACGACTCAACGGCCTGGTAGAGGTCAAATCCCGGTACCGAGCGCGCCGAGCCCGTCACAAAACCGTTGCTCATCGTGAGCACCACCGTGGGGCGGTAGTAGGTCTCAATCAGGCGCGAGGCGACGATGCCGACGATACCCTTCATCCACTTGGGATTGTAGATCACCGTACTCTTCAGGTTCTTCAGGTGGGGATTCGCCTCGATGTAGTCGTGCGCCTCCTGCGTTACGCTGCGGTCGATGTTCTTGCGGTCCTGGTTGTAGTTGTCGATAACGTCGCAGAACTCCTGGGCCTGCTTCTCGTTACCCTCAACCAGCAACTCTACAGCGGCAAAGCCACCGCTCGGAGCGGCATTCTCATCATTCTCGTCCATACGCATACGCCCGGCGGCGTTGATGCGCGGACCGATCTTAAATACAATGTCGTCGATGGTGATGACCTGTCTATCCAGGCCGCAGATCTTGATAATCGACAACAAGCCCGACGAAGGCATACGGTTCAGACGCTCCAGGCCGTAGTAGGCCAGGATACGATTCTCGCCCGTCAGGGGCACAATGTCGGACGCAATACTTACTACGAGCAGGTCCAGCAGATGCTCGATCTCCTTGAAGGGGATACCGTGCTTCTGTGCATACGCCTGCACGAGTTTGAATCCTACGCCACAACCCGACAACTCGTTGAATGGATAGTTGCAGTCGTTGCGCTTGGGATCCAGAACTGCCACAGCCGAGGGAATCTCGTCGGCCGGGAGGTGGTGGTCGCAGATGATGAAATCAACACCCTTCTGCTTCGCATAAACAACCTTTTCTACGGCTTTAATACCGCAATCTAGAGCAATGGCCAGCGTCACACCCTTGCGGGCGGCGAAGTCAATACCCTTGACCGATATGCCGTAACCGTCGTTATAACGGTCGGGGATGTAGAAAACAAGGTTCTTGTGACCTATCTGCCTCAAAAACTTATAGACCAACGCAACAGCAGTAGTTCCATCCACGTCATAGTCGCCATAGACCATAATCATCTCATTGTCTGCGACGGCGCGCTCGATACGCTCCACTGCACGCTCCATATCCTTCATCAGGAACGGGTCATGCAGGTCTGCGAGTTGCGGGTTAAAGAATTTGTTAGCCTTTTCTACGGTGTCTATGCCTCGTTGCACAAGTAGGTTCGTGAGCACAGGAGACATGCGAAGGTGGGTCGCCAAACGCTCCACCACCTCGCGATTGCCATGCTGTCGCACAACCCATCGCTTCTCTATAGGCATAACTTACAATTTTATTATTTATATATTTCAATTTTTAATTTCTCACTTAAATGTTTAACAACCTGCATTTTAACCTGCTCGAAATCGACCTTGCGGCCCACCTCGCGCTCGATGCTCGTCACGCCCCTATCGACAAATCCACAGGGGTTGATATGGTTAAAATACTTCAAGTCGGTGGCCACGTTAAGCGCAAAGCCGTGCATGGTCACATAGCGGCTCGACTTAACACCTATGGCGCAAATCTTTCTCGCTCTGGGCGTATCGCCATCAATCCACACACCCGAAGCACCCGCCACACGGCCTGCCTCGATGCCCCACTCTCGGCACACGCCGATGATAGCCTCCTCGATGGAGTCGATATACTCCCTAAGACCGATACCCAGCTGCTCCAAATCCAAGATGGGATACCCCACCACCTGACCCGGGCC
>JAZRQX010000036.1:0-98632 GCA_045650235.1 Alistipes sp.
TGCAACTAAGGACTTGGATTCAAACGGTATCATCCGTATTGGTGCACAGGTTCACCCGGGTGACATCCTTATCGGTAAGATTACACCCAAGGGTGAGAGCGATCCTTCACCCGAGGAGAAGCTCTTGCGTGCTATCTTCGGTGACAAGGCTGGCGATGTTAAGGATGCTTCGCTCAAAGCGCAGCCCTCATTGCACGGTGTTGTTATCGACACTAAGCTTTACAGCCACGCCCAGAAGGAGGGTAAGCGCAGCAAGGCGGCAGAGCGCGCTCAGTTGGAGCAGCTCGACCAGAAGTTCGCTAAGGAGGTTGCCGAATTGACCAAGATTTTGGTTGGCAAGCTCTGGCAGTTAGTTGAGGGTAAGACCGCCGCTAACGTATCTGACTACTTCGGCGTAGAGTTGTATGCTCCGGGCACGAAGTTCACGCAGAAGATGTTGGAGGATATCGCTACACGCGATGTAGATGATAAGACAGGCGTTGTTGCTGGTTATCTCAACCTCGGCTCTTGCTCATGGACGGGCGATGCTCATATCGACTCACTTATCGAGGCTACTATTAACAACTATACTATCGAGTGGAAGAAGGCTGATGCCCGCATCAAGCGCGAGAAGTACAACCTCACCAACGGTGATGAGTTGCCCACCTCGGGTGTTATCCAGATGGCCAAGGTTTATATCGCCAAGAAGCGTAAGCTCAAGGTTGGTGATAAGATGGCAGGTCGTCACGGTAACAAGGGTATCGTAGCGAAGATCGTTCGCGACGAGGATATGCCCTTCTTGGAGGACGGTACCATCGTTGATATCTGCCTTAACCCCCTGGGTGTGCCCTCACGAATGAACCTCGGTCAGATTTACGAGACCGTTCTTGGCTGGGCAGGTAAGGAGCTGGGCTTGAAGTTCGCTACACCTATCTTCGACGGTGCTTCGCTCGAGCAGATCAACGAGTACACCGCACAGGCAGGCGTTCCTCGCAGTGGTCGTACATACCTCTACGATGGTGGTACGGGCGAGAAGTTCGACCAGCCCGCTACGCTCGGCGTGATCTATATGCTTAAGCTGGGCCATATGATCGACGATAAGATGCACGCTCGTTCAATCGGTCCCTACTCACTCATCACGCAGCAGCCTCTTGGAGGTAAGGCACAGTTTGGTGGTCAGCGATTCGGAGAGATGGAGGTTTGGGCATTGGAGGGCTTCGGCGCCGCCAATATCCTGCAGGAGATCCTCACGATTAAGTCTGACGACGTGATGGGCCGTGCCAAGGCTTACGAGGCTATCGTTAAGGGTGATAACCTGCCGCGTCCGGGTGTTCCCGAGGCAATGAACGTGCTGCTGCACGAGTTGCGCGGTCTGGCTCTGTCGGTTAAACTCGAATAATAATAAAGTAGGTATAATAACGTAAAGAAATTGTATTATGTCAATCAAAGATAATAAGCAACAACGCGGTTACAGCCACATTTCGATCGGTCTGGCCTCTCCCGAGGAGATTCTGGCTCAGTCGAGCGGTGAGGTGCTGAAGCCCGAGACGATCAACTATCGTACCTACAAGCCCGAGCGCGACGGTCTGTTCTGCGAGCGCATCTTCGGTCCTGTGAAGGACTATGAGTGCCATTGCGGTAAGTACAAGCGTATCCGTTATAAGGGTATCGTCTGCGACCGTTGCGGTGTGGAGGTAACAGAGAAGAAGGTTCGCCGCGAGCGTATGGGCCACATCTCACTCGTTGTGCCCGTAGTTCACATCTGGTACTTCCGTTCGCTCCCCTCAAAGATCGGTTACCTGCTGGGTATCCCGACCAAGAAGTTGGAGTCAATTATCTACTATGAGCGTTACGTCGTTCTCAACGCAGGTGCCGCTGCCGAGCAGGGTATCGAGCGTCTGCAGACCTTGGCCGAGAAGGAGTATTTGGACGTGCTGGCAGCTCTGCCCGCAGGCAACCAGGCTCTCTCGGACGACGATCCCAATAAGTTCGTTGCCAAGATGGGTGGCGAGGCTATCTACGAGCTGTTGCAGAAGGTCGATCTCGACTCTATGTCATACGCTCTGCGCGACAAGGCTTCGAAGGAGACTTCGCAGCAGCGTAAGAGCGAGGCCCTGAAGCAGTTGAACGTCATCGAGTCGTTCCGCGCTTCGGGTGGTCAGAACAAGCCCGAGTGGATGGTTCTGAACGTGATTCCCGTCATTCCCCCCGAGTTGCGTCCCCTGGTGCCGCTGGATGGTGGCCGCTTCGCAACCTCGGATTTGAACGACCTGTATCGCCGCGTAATTATCCGTAACAACCGCCTCAAGCGCCTGATCGAGATCAAGGCACCCGAGGTTATCTTGCGTAACGAGAAGCGTATGTTGCAGGAGGCTGTCGATTCACTCTTCGACAACTCTCGCAAGAGCAACGCCGTTAAGAACGAGAGCAACCGCCCGCTGAAGTCACTCTCTGACTCGCTGAAGGGTAAGCAGGGTCGCTTCCGTCAGAACTTGCTCGGTAAGCGTGTTGACTACTCGGCTCGTTCGGTTATCGTCGTAGGCCCCGAGCTTAAGATGCACGAGATGGGTATTCCCAAGGATATGGCAGCCGAGCTCTACAAGCCTTTCGTTATCCGTAAGCTCATCGAGCGCGGTATCGTAAAGACCGTTAAGTCAGCAAAGAAGATCATCGATAGAAAGGATCCCGTAATCTGGGGTATTTTGGAAAACGTGATCAAGGGTCACCCCGTACTTATGAACCGTGCTCCGACCCTTCACCGATTGGGTATCCAGGCCTTCCAGCCTAAGCTCATCGAGGGTAAGGCAATGCAGCTCCACCCGCTGGCTTGTACGGCGTTCAACGCCGACTTCGACGGTGACCAGATGGCGGTACACTTGCCCCTGGGCAACGCCGCAATTCTGGAGGCGCAGCTGTTGATGCTCGGTTCGCACAACGTCCTCAATCCTGCTAACGGTGCGCCTATTACCGTGCCTTCGCAGGATATGGTACTCGGTCTTTACTACATCACCAAGCCCCGTCCGGGTGCTAAGGGTGAGGGACTGGTATTCTACGGTCCCGAGGAGGCTATCATCGCCTACAACGAGAAGCGTGCCGACCTTCACGCAACGGTTAAGTGCGTGTTGCGCGACGTGGACGAGCGTGGCGAGGAGTTCGAGGAGCTGAAGGAGACTACCATCGGCCGTATCCTCTTTAACCAGGTTGTACCTGCAGAGGTTGGCTACATCAACACCGTCTTGACGAAGAAGTCATTGCGTGACATCATCGCCGTTGTGTTGAAGAAGGCAGGTGCCGACAAGGTTGCCAAGTTCTTGGACGATATCAAGAATATGGGTTACCGTATGGCATTCCAGGGTGGTCTGTCGTTTAACCTCGACGCTGTGGTTATCCCCGAGTCAAAGCAGGAGTTGGTTCAGGAGGGTTATGATAAGGCTGACGCTATTATGGAGGACTATAATATGGGTCTTATCACCAACAACGAGCGTTATAACCAGATCATTGACGTCTGGACAAGCATTAATAATAAACTTACCAAGCAGGTAATCGACACTCTGGTTAAGGATCAGGACGGTTTCAACCCCGTATATATGATGCTTGACTCAGGAGCGCGTGGTTCGAAGGAGCAGATTCGTCAGCTCTCGGGTATGCGTGGATTGATGGCTAAGCCCCAGAAGTCTGGTGTCGAGGGTGGTCAGCAGGTTATCGAGAACCCGATTCTTTCGAACTTTAAGGAGGGTCTGTCGGTGCTTGAGTACTTTATCTCAACGCACGGTGCTCGTAAGGGTTTGGCGGATACCGCACTTAAGACTGCCGATGCAGGTTACCTGACCCGTCGTTTGGTCGATGTAGCACAGGATGTTATCATCAACGAGGAGGATTGCGGTACGTTGCGTGGTCTGACGGCTACGGCCATCAAGCGTAACGACGACGTTGTTCAGTCGCTCTACGATCGTATCTTGGGCCGCACGGCACTTAACGATGTTATTCACCCCATCACGGGCGAGATGATCTGCCGCGCAGGCGACGAGATCACCGAGGATGTAGCCAAGGCTATCGACGAGTCGCCGCTGGAGTCAGTTGAGATTCGTTCGGTACTCACTTGCGAGGCACGCCACGGCGTGTGTGCAAAGTGCTACGGACGTAACCTCGCTACCGCGCGTATGGTACAGAAGGGTGAGGTTGTGGGCGTTATCGCCGCACAGTCTATCGGTGAGCCGGGTACCCAGCTGACACTGCGTACGTTCCACGTCGGTGGTGTTGCGGGTGGCTCTACGGTTGAGACCAACGTAGTATCTAAATATGAGGGTCGTCTGGAGATCGATGAGTTGCGTACGATCAAGGGCAAGAACGCCGCAGGCGAGCCTATCGATATCGTTATCTCGCGTCAGTCGGAGATGCGCATCGTAGATCCCAAGACCGAGATCGTACTCTATACCCACGCATTGCCTTACGCCGCAACGCTCTTTGTGGCCGATGGCGCAATGGTTAAGAAGGGTGATCTGATCTGCGAGTGGGATCCTTACAATGCAGTAATCATCGCCGAGACCGATGGTAAGATCGCTTACGAGAGCATCATCGAGGGTGTAACCTATCGTGATGAGCGTGACGAGCAGACGGGTCTTTCGGAGAAGGTTGTTATCGAGTCTAAGGATCGTACCAAGAACCCCGTTATCCACATCGTGAATAAGGAGGGTGAGGACGTTAAGGCGTACAACTTGCCCGTTACGGCACACATTATGGTTAAGGACAACGCCAAGATCAAGGCTGGCGATATCCTGATCAAGATCCCTCGTGCCGTAGGTAAGGGTGGTGGTGATATCACCGGAGGTCTGCCCCGTGTTACGGAGCTCTTCGAGGCTCGTAACCCGTCTAACCCCGCAATCGTGTCGGAGATCGACGGTGAGGTATCATTCGGTAAGATCAAGCGTGGTAACCGCGAGGTTATCATCACCTCAAAGCAGGGCGACGTAATGAAGTATCTCGTGCCCCTGTCACGTCAGATCGTGGTTCAGGAGAACGACTACGTCAAGGCAGGTATGCCTCTGTCAGACGGTGCTATCACGCCGAGCGACATCCTGCGCATCCTCGGACCTACGAAGGTACAGGAGTACATCGTGAATGAGGTTCAGGAGGTGTACCGTATGCAGGGTGTGAAGATCAACGATAAGCACTTCGAGGTTATCGTACGCCAGATGATGAGCAAGGTTAAGATCGAGGATCCGGGTGATTCACGCTTCTTCGAGGATCAGATCGTCGATAAGTGGGAGTTTATGGATGTGAACGACGAGCTCTACGACAAGGTTGTTGTCGAGGATGCAGGCGACTCACAGAACGTACAGCCTGGCCAGATCATCTCGCTGCGTAAGCTGCGCGACGAGAACTCTTCGCTCAAGCGTCGTGATATGAAGCTTGTTAAGGTTCGTGACATCGTTCCCGCTACCTCAAATCAGGTACTTCAGGGTATCACCCGTGCAGCGCTGCAGACTTCGAGCTTCATTTCGGCTGCATCGTTCCAGGAGACCACTAAGGTGCTGAACGAGGCTGCAATCCAGGGTAAGGTCGATCCGTTGGCTAACCTTAAGGAGAACGTAATCTGCGGTCACCTGATCCCCGGTGGTACAGGTCTTCGCGACTACGACAACCTGATCGTTGGCTTGAAGGCCGACGTCGAGGGCCTCGCACAGGCAGAGTAAATCGAAAACACTCTATAATGAAAAACCGCTATCCCGTGTGGGTGGCGGTTTTTTTGTTGATTGGATAACGTTTTTGCAGCCGAATCTCGGCCGATATTGAAAATTTTGCATTTTGCATTTTGCATTAAGAATTATTTTGTATCTTTGTAATTGGTGCTTTCTTTAGAAGCTATTTGGCTCTATAGTTCAAGGGATAGAACAAAGGTTTCCTAAACCTTAGATTCGCGTTCGAGTCGCGGTGGGGCTACAAGTTTTGTTGATGCAATTATGAGAGTATTTCGAAGTGTAAAAGACCTCGGCCCGCTGGACGTAGCTTTAAGGGAGGCTATGGAGATCAAGGCCGATCGTTATAAGTATCAGGAGCTTGGTCGTAATAAGACTGCGCTGCTGATTTTCTTTAATAATAGCCTGCGCACGCGCCTCTCGACGCAGAAGGCGGCGATGAATCTGGGTATGAACGTCATCGTGCTGGACGTAAATCAGGGTGCGTGGAAGCTCGAAACGGAGCGAGGCGTTGTGATGGATGGCGACAAGAGCGAACATCTGCTGGAGGCTATCCCCGTTATGGCGAGCTACTGCGACGTGATCGGTGTTCGTTCGTTTGCCCGCTTTGAGAGCCGCGAGGACGACTACCAGGAGAAGATTCTCGAGCAGTTTATCCAGTACTCGGGTAAGCCCGTATTCTTTATGGAGAGCGCGACGGTGCATCCCCTGCAGTCGTTTGCTGACCTTATCACCATCGAGGAGTATAAGGAGCGCCAGCGTCCCAAGGTTGTACTGACGTGGGCCCCCCACCCGAAGGCTCTGCCGCAGGCCGTGCCCAACTCATTTGCCGAGTGGATGAATGCGGCGGATGTCGATTTCGTGGTTACTCACCCCGAGGGTTATGAACTTGATCCGCAGTTCGTTGGCGATGCAAAGGTGGAGTACGACCAGATGAAGGCTTTCGAGGGTGCCGACTTTATCTACGCCAAGAACTGGAGCTGCCCGGGCGTAACGCGCCCCGAGGATTACGGCAAGGTGCTGTCGAAGGATATGAGCTGGACGGTGAGCGACAGGCAGATGGCCGTGACGAACAACGCCCACTTTATGCACTGCTTGCCCGTACGTCGCAATATGATCGTTACGGACGACGTGATCGAGTCGCCCCGCTCATTGGTTATCCCTGAGGCTGCCAACCGTGAGATCTCGGCAACGGTGGTACTGAAACGAATGTTGGAAGCGTTGAAATAGCAATAAATAAAAAACCTGCCCCGAAGGCAGGTTTTTTTGTTTTATCATCATCGGCTATTCATCGTAGCTCGAATTATCCCAGCAGTGTGTACACAACTCCTCCTTCTTCAATCCGATGGCCTCCACCAGATCGTCCAGACGCTGGAATTTGAGCGAAGTGAGCTGCAGATGGCGACACATCACATCGACCATCTCCTTGTGCTTCGTCGAGTCGGGGTTGGCGTACTCCTCGAATACTGAATCGGGAATGTTGTCGGTGCCCTCCATATCGCGGATGATGCGACGTGCATACAAATCGTAAGTACTACGCGAGGTCGAGAAGTTGAGGAAGCGGCAAGGGAAGATCAGCGGCGGGCAGGCGATACGCATATGCACCTCCTTAACGCCCTCGTCCAGCAGCTTCACCACGTTATCCTTGAGCTGCGTTCCGCGAACGATACTGTCGTCCATAAATACAATCTTCTGGTCGTGCGTGAGTTTGCTGTTGGGCAGCAGCTTCATCTTTGCCACCAGGTCGCGCATCTTCTGGTTCTGCGGCATAAAACTACGAGGCCACGTCGGAGTGTACTTCACGAAGGGGCGCTTGTAGGGGATTCCCTTCTCGTTTGAGTATCCGATAGCGTGTCCGATACCCGAGTCGGGGATACCTGCTGCGAAGTCGGGATCGATGTCGCCATCGCGACGAGCCATCGCTGCACCGCAACGGTAGCGGCAATCCTCCACGTTGATACCCTCATACCAAGCCGAGGGGTAGCCGTAGTAAACCCACAGGAACGAACATACCTGCTTGCGGTTGCCCGGAGGTGTGATCTGTCGCACGCCGTCAGCCGTAATCTGCACAACCTCGCCCGGACCCAGGTCGCGTACATAGTCGAAGCCTAAGTTGTCGAACGACGAACTCTCGCTGGCGCAAACATAACCCTTGTCGTTCTTGCCGATGGTGATGGGCGTGCGGCCAAACTTATCGCGAGCGGCGTAGATGGCGTGGTCGGTGAGGATCAGCATCGAGCACGAGCCTTTGATCTTGCGGTGAACAATGTCGATACCATCCTTGATCGACTTACCCAATCCGATCAAGATTGCAACCAGCTCCGTAGCGTTAATCTTCGACTCCGAGAGCTCGGCGAAGTGGTGACGCTCCTCCAGCAACTCCTGAGTCAGCTCCTCCAGATTGTCGATTCGGGAAACGGTTACAACGGCGTAACGGCCTACGTGAGAGGTGATTGTGATGGGCTGCGACTCGCTGTCCGAGATCACACCTACGCCCATATTCGAATCCTCGAAACGGGGCAGCTCGCTCTCAAATTTATTACGGAAATAACCATCCTCCAATGAGTGAATCGAACGTACGAACTTGCCATCCTTGACAAAAGCCATACCCGCACGTTTTGTTCCCAGGTGCGAGTGGTAGTCGGTGCCGTAGAACACCTCGTTGACGCATTCGTTGCGCGATACGCAACCGAAAAAGCCTGACATATAAAGTTGTTTTTAGTGGGTGATAGAAATGCCATCGGTGTAGCCACATCGTGCGGCCACGACCTTTGTGCGAGCGCAAATATACGAAAAAAGTAGTTATGCGCGATATTATTTGGCTCAAAATCGCTATATTTGTAATTGAGCCGGCCGCCTTGGCGGGTGTGCTGCGCCGCTGTTTTCGTCATCTGAGGCGAATTGACTGAATAAATCTTAAAACTTCACGATATGAAAAAGATCTCTACTCTCGCAATCCTATTGTTATGCTCTGTTATCTGCTCGGCACAGAGCCTGAACGTGAAAAAGTATGGCGCTGAGCCACTTCGCTTCTCGTCGGTTGAGGAGTGGGAGGGGGTGCATCGTCCCATAATAATGAACTTCTTCGAGCGCGAGGTCTATGGCCGTATGCCGCAGAAGCAGGTGCCGATGTCGTTCGACGTTATCTCCGAGACCAAGGGCGCGCTCGGCGGCAAGGCTATCCGCCGCGAGGTGGCTATCCGTCTGGAGGGTATGTATGCTCCGATTTTGGTTTTGATGTATATCCCTGCCAATGCTGAGGGCCCCGTGCCGGCATTTCTCGGTATGAACTTCAAGGGTAATCACCAGATCAACGCCGACCCCGAGATCACCATCTCGGTCAATGCACCGAAGAAGGAGGAGCTGGGTAGCGACCCCGAGCGCGGCGCAGCCACGAGCCGATGGCCACTGGAGTTGTTGATGGATAGTGGTTATGCGCTGGTAACGATCTATCGTGGCGATGTCGATCCCGACTTCGACGATGGCTTCCGCAACGGCATCCACCCTCTGTTCCACGGCAAGGGCACTCCCGCCGCCGACGAGTGGGGCACCATTGGCGCGTGGGCGTGGAGCTTGAGCCGCGTGATGGATTATCTTGAGACGGATGCGTTGATCGATAGCGAGAAGGTTGCCGTCATCGGCCACTCGCGTCTGGGCAAGACCTCGCTTTGGGCAGGTGCTACCGATCCTCGCTTTGCAATCGTTATCTCGAATGATTCGGGTTGTGGTGGTGCGGCCCTGTCAATGCGTAAGCAGGGCGAAACCATCGAGGCTATCAGCAAGTCGTTCCCCCACTGGTTCTGCGACAACTACAACAAGTACCGCAATAATGAGGAGGCTCTTCTTGTTGATCAGCAGGGCCTTATCGCACTGATTGCTCCGCGTCCCGTATATGTTGCCAGCGCCGTTGAGGACACTTGGGCCGACCCCGAGGGCGAGTATCTTTCGGCTGTTGCCGCCTCACCCGTATATGAGCTCTACGGCAAAAAGGGTCTCGCAGGTCCGATGCCTGCAGTCGATAGCCCCAGGGCCGAGGGCGATGTTGCCTACCATATCCGCAAGGGCGGGCACGACATCAACCTCTACGATTGGACGCAGTATATTAAGTTTGCCGATAAGTATTTTAAGTAAATAGTTCTCGCTATAAATATTGTATTAAAAAAGGTGTTCGACAACCGAACACCTTTTTTATTTTATTTTCCAAACACCTTCAAAGGAATCTTCGCAAGATGGATCGAAGCGTTCTTTGAGTTGTGCATCGAGTAGTAGCTCACCCACAGCTCGTCGCCTACGACCAGGAATCCCGGATAGCTCGTGTCGCCTCCCGAGGGCAGCACCACCATCTGCTCAAATCGGCCATCCTTATTACCCAAGAACAACGAAGTCTTTGCATTTGAGCCGAGCAACGTGCGACCTCCCGCCACGATATGCTCGTCGTCGAGTACGATGAAGTCGGGGCCTCCGAGGAACGTACCCATCTTCTTCCACTCCCACTCGGTATAGGGGGCAGCGCTCGCGCCCCAGACGCACTCCCTGTCGCCCTGCTCGCGGCGAATCATAATTGCCATACGGCCGTCCTCGAGGAAGCGGATGGTTGCCTCGTTGGGGAAGTTGTCGATCTCGAACGACTGGATGTGCTTGTAGTTGATGCCATCGGTAGTAGAGTAGAGATAGAGCGGAGTCTGCCCCTTGTCGGTGCGGCCGTAGCTGACCGAGTAACCCACGCCATTGTGCCACGTCACGCGCCACAGCCAATCACGCTCGGTGCGGTAACGCTGATCTACGTTCACGGGCTGCGGCTGGGTGAAGGTGCGACCATCCGTAGAGAACATAACGTGTGGCTGACTGCCGACCAGCTCCCTGTTTCTATATATCGAGCCGCCGATGATTACCATCAGCCGTCCATCGGGCGTTACCGAAAATTTCGGGTCGCGCAGGTCGTAACCCGCCTTGCCGATTGCGGGCAGCGCCTCCCACTTCTGGCCATCTTTCGAGTGAAGGATGAGGATCTTGCCCTCGGCGTTGCCGTTCTTGTCGAAGATGTGGGTCTCGCCCTCGCGGAAGGTGATGTAGTACTCACCCTTGAACTTCTCGATCGAGGTGAAGGCGTTGTGCATACCGTTGTCCCAGATCTTCTCCACGTTGAATGATATCTCCTGTGCGTGCGATGTGGCACAAAAGATGAGAGCCGAAAGGCAAATCATAATTATACGTTTGACACTCATAGTTATAAATTTTAAGTTAAGATTGCAAGTTTGCTATAAATATATTACAAAGATAATCTTTTTAGCGTAAAAATAAGTAGAAAATGGAATATTATTCGATAAATTGCAACGAGATTTTTATGCACTCGAAATATGCATTTTCGGGTAAAAATGCGCATTTATATGCAGAAAAATGCACGCTTTATGATAAAAATATTTGCATTATTAATAAATTTTAGTAATTTTGCGACAGAATTAATTAATAAACTCTACGATTATGAATACGTCAGTTAAAGAGTACGTCGAGCAATTTATGGCCGACGTGGTGGCAAAGAACCCCAACGAGCCTGAGTTTCATCAGGCGGTTCGCGAGGTAGTTGAGAGCGTAGCACCCTATATATTGGAGAATCCCCAGTTGGTAAAGATGAAGGTCTTGGAGCGTATCACCGAGCCCGAGCGCGTGATTATGTTCCGTGTTCCCTGGGTTGCCGACAATGGTGAGATTATGATCAACAAGGGCTACCGCGTGCAGATGAATAGCGCTATCGGTCCTTACAAGGGCGGTATCCGTTTCCACGCGAGCGTTAACCTCAGCATCTTGAAGTTCCTCGCCTTCGAGCAGACCTTCAAGAACTCGCTCACCACACTCCCGATGGGTGGAGGTAAGGGTGGCTCCGACTTCAACCCCAAGGGTAAGTCTGATATGGAGATTATGCGCTTCTGCCAGAGCTTCGTTACGGAGCTTTACCGCCACATCGGTCCCGACACCGACGTTCCCGCAGGCGATATCGGCGTGGGTGGCCGCGAGGTAGGCTATATGTTCGGTCAGTACAAGCGTCTGCAGAACGAGTTCACGGGTACTTACACCGGCAAGGGTATCACCTTCGGTGGCTCGATTATGCGTCCCGAGGCTACGGGCTACGGTGCTTGCTACTTCGGTCAGGCGATGCTCGCTACCAAGGGCGACTCTTACGCTGGCAAGGTTGTTGCCATCTCTGGTTCGGGTAATGTGGCACAGTTCGCCGCCGAGAAGGCTCTCTCGCTGGGTGCAAAGGTTGTTACGATGTCGGATTCAAACGGATTTATCTACGATCCCGATGGAATCGACGAGCAGAAACTGCAGTATATCTTCGAGCTTAAGAATATGTTGCGTGGTCGCATCCGCGAGTACGCCGTTAAGTATCCTTCGGCACAGTACTTCGAGGGTGAGCGTCCTTGGAGTGTGAAGTGCGATATCGCTATGCCTTGCGCTACGCAGAATGAGCTCAATGGCGAGCAGGCTGCAGCGCTGGTGGCTAATGGCTGTATGTGTGTTGTTGAGGGTGCGAATATGCCCTCTACGCCCGAGGCTATCGAGATCTTCCAGAAGGCTAAGATCCTCTACTCGCCCGGTAAGGCGTCAAACGCAGGTGGTGTGGCAACCTCTGGTTTGGAGATGACGCAGAACTCAATGCGATTGAAGTGGAGCGCCGAGGAGGTTGACTCTAAGTTGCAGGAGATTATGAAGAAGATTCACGCCGTGTGTGTTGAATATGGTACCGAGCCCGACGGCTATGTAAACTACGTCAAGGGAGCCAATATTGCAGGCTTTATGACCGTAGCCGAGGCTATGCTGGCGCAGGGTATCGTATAACGACACGTTTGCGGTTTGTTAGGTTAATAAAATATTATTTTGCTGGGTTTGCGGCATCTCGACGAGTACGAGATGCCGTAAATCGTTTTTTATTCCTACCTTTGTCCATTATAACGCTTTATTTAGGATGAAACAGAGCTGGAAACCCGGAACGATGATATACCCGCTGCCTGCTGTGCTGGTGAGTTGCGGAGAGAGCGAGCAGGAGTACAATCTCTTTACGGTGGCGTGGACGGGCACGGTCTGCACCAACCCGCCGATGTGCTATATCTCCGTAAGGCCCGAACGTCATTCGTATGATATTATCAAGCGTACGGGCGAGTTTGTCATAAACCTTACAACAGCCTCGCTGGCGCGTGCTACGGATTGGTGTGGTGTGCGTTCGGGACGCGATTACGATAAGTTCTCGGAAATGGGCCTAAAGGCCGAGCCGGCGGCTGTTGTCAGCGCTCCCGTTGTGGTCGAGTCTCCCGTTTCGATCGAGTGTCGGGTGAGACAGGTGATCGAGCTCGGCTCGCACGATATGTTCTTGGCTGATGTGGTGAATGTGCTTGTGGATGAGGAGTATATAAATCCCGAGACGGGCAAGTTGGAGTTGGATCGTGCCGAGATTATCACCTACTCGCACGGTGAGTATTTCCGCCTGGGAGAGATGATCGGTCACTTCGGCTGGTCGGTCAGAAAGAAGAAAAAGCACCCCGTGCGAAAGGGTGGCAAGAAGTAGGAGTGTCGTAAGGATATCACTGTGGCAGACATTGTTGTGCAAATGTTTGGCTAACAGTGATATTTTTTCTATATTTGCAGTAATATATTGACCTTAAGTGCCGTTCTTTGTAGCGGAATTTTACAATAGAGATATAACCATAAACTCAGAGTTTTGAAGATGAGAAAATTAACAATTCTTTTGCTTGCGCTCCTTGGCCTTACGTTTGTTGCCGAGGCGCAAACCCAGCAAGAGTTACTTGAAGCTTATCGCAACGGCTCATTCACGCAGTCGCAGATGGGTGCTGCAAGAGGAGTACAGCAGCGCGGTGTTACGGTGCAGCGCTCACGTCAGGTGAACAGCGCCGCCACGGCAAATAATCCTCAAGGGTCTATAGATGCGCAGGGGCTGCAATTGCAACAGGTTGAGCAGGAGGCATCTATGTTTCAATACAATAGCGGCTATTATGACAAAAACGGTCGCTATGTCCCCGGTATTCGTTACACGCAGGATAAGGATGGTGTCTATCGTTTCGATCCCACCGATCCCCGCTATAAGATTCTTATGCAGCAGCAGGATCGCAAGTTCGATCCCCGTCGCGGTCAGCGTATGGTTTTGGCCGACTCGCTCAGACGTGACTCGCTGCTCTTCCTTATGCCCGAGATGAATGACCTGATGACGGGTGCTACGCAGCGTCCCCGAATCTTCGGTCACGATATGTTCTCAAGCGGTCGTCTTACCTTCGAGCCTAACTTGAGCCTCGCAACGCCTGATAACTATGTCTTGGGCGCTGGCGATGAGATTATCATCGACGTGTGGGGCAATTCGCAGATGACCGAGCAGGCCACCGTCACTCCCGACGGAAAGGTCTTTGTTCCGAATCTCGGCCCTGTCAATGTGGGCGGATTTACCGTTGCCGAGGCAACCAAGCGTCTGCGCAGTTCGCTCGCAACTATTTATGAGGGCTTGCGCGATGGCTCCGTGCAGATGAAGATATCGCTCAGCACCATTCGCAGCATTCAGGTCAATGTGATGGGCGAGGTTGGTGCTTCGGGTACCTACACCGTGCCTTCGCTCGCCACGCTCTTCCATGTTCTCTACCTTGCGGGTGGCGTTAATGATCTGGGTACGATGCGCAGCATCAAGGTCTATCGTGGAGGCTCACTCTTCTCGGAGGTCGATGTCTATGACTTCATCCTCAATGGCAATAGCGGTGGCGATGTGGCTCTGCGCGATGGCGACTTGATCACGATTTCACCCTATGGCAAGCTGGTTGAGGTGTCGGGCGAGGTTAAGCGTCCGATGTTCTACGAGATGCGCACGGGCGAGACCGTTGCCGATCTGCTTGGCTTTGCGGGAGGTTTTACTAATGATGCAAATCAGCGTTTGGTGAGCGTGACGCGCCGTCAGGGTGGCGAGTATCGTTCGTTTACCATCGACAGCGATAATTTCGAGACCTTTGCACTTGAGGATGGCGACGTAGTATCGGTTGCTGGTAGCATCGACCGCTACGAGAATCGCGTCGAGGTGCAGGGCGCTGTCTATCGCGAGGGTTATTATGCTATCGACGACAAGACCCGCACCGTAAAGCAGCTTATCGAGCGTGCCGACGGCCTGCGCGATGATGCCTATATGGCTCGTGCGGTGCTCTACCGCGAGAAGCAGGATTGGACGATGGAGGCTCTCTCGATCGACCTCGAGGGTTTGATGGCAGGCCGCGTTCAGGATATTACGCTTCGCACAAACGATTTGCTCTACATCCCTTCGGTGTCGGATATGCAGGAGGATTATACCGTTACGGTCTTTGGATCTGTTTCGCGCCCCGATACATACCCCTTCGCCGAGAATATGACTGTCGAGGATCTGATTGTGGCGGCTGGTGGTCTGTTGGAGTCGGCATCGACGGCCAATATCACCGTAACGCGACGTATCAAGCAGCCCAAGAGTATGGCTATCAGCGAGACGCTGTTCGATACCTTCACCGTTGAGCTTAATGATGACCTGAAGGTCGATGGCAACAGCTTCGTTCTGCAGCCATTCGATCAGGTATATGTGCGCCGTTCGCCCGTCTACATTACCCAGAGTAGTGTTGCCGTTCAGGGAGAGGTAGCTTTCGAAGGAAATTATCCCCTTTCGCGCCGCAATATGCGCCTCTCGGAGGTTATCGCTGCGGCTGGAGGTACCAATACAGGTGCATTTATCGAGGGTGCATATCTTTTGCGCCAGATGACCGAGGAGGAGCAGCAGCAGAACGATGCCCTGCGCGATATGATCGACAAGCAGGCCGGCTCGGAGCGTGACTCGCTCAGTATGGTCGGTATTGACATCTCAAATGTATATACCGTCGGTATTGATATGGCAGAGGCTTTGGCTCGCCCGGGATCGGATGCCGATGTGGTGTTGCGCGACAAGGATGTCATTATGGTGCCTGAGTATAACGGAACGGTTCGTGTTATGGGAGCTGTACTCTATCCCAACTCGGTAACTTACAAGGATGGCAAATCCCTGCGTTACTACGTTAAGTCGGCGGGTGGCTTCGACAACCGTGCTCGCAAGGGACGTGCCTTTGTGATCTATATGAACGGAATGGTTGATTCGGGCCTCTCGGCCAAGATTCGCCCGGGATGTATCGTCATTATCCCGAGTAAGATGGCTAAGGATCCCGTTAACTGGAGTCAGGTTGTCCAGATGCTCTCTTCGACAGCTTCGATGGGTGCTGTGGTAATTTCGGCTATCAACCTTGCTAAATAGTTAGTGGTTATGAATCAGTTGCAAAATCAGATAAATAACATCCCCGAAGAGAAGGAGATCGACCTTGTTGAGTTGATCCGCCTGATGTGGATTAATCGTTGGCTTGTGATTAAGATCACGGGCGTAATGATGCTCCTTGGTCTTATGGTAGCGCTCTTTAGCAAGAAGGAGTACACCGCCTCGTGCGATATCATCTTGCAGTCATCGACAGGAACAACATCTTCAAGTATGAGTTCGCTGGCGGCATTGGCCGGCATCAACATCGGCCAGATGCAGAATAGCAACGTTAGAGCTTTGTCGCCGTATGTGTATGAGAATGTCCTCAATAGCACATCGTATCGTAAGGAGTTGATGTATACGGTTATGGACTTCGAGAAGGCTGACCGCCCCGTTAGCTTCTATGAGTATTTCACCAGCGAGGAGTTCAATAAACCCGGCGTAATGGATTATGTGAAGAAGTACACGATCGGTTTGCCGGGAGTAATCATCGGAGCAATCCGAGGCCAGCAGCCCGAATCTGAGGCGTCAGTGGTAGAGGAGGGATCTGCCATTGAGACTCTAACCTCAAAGGAGGCAAGTTGCGTGGGCTTGTTGAGCCAGATGCTTACGATTACGCTTGACGACAAGAGAGGCTACATAACCCTCACTGCCAATATGCCCGAGCCCGTTGCTGCGGCGCAGTTGGCGCAGGCGGCATTCGATATCCTGCAGAAATACATAACCAAGTTCAAGATCGAGAAGGTTCAGTCGGATCTGGATTTTGTGCAGGAGCGCTACGACGAGGCTAAACGCAACTTTGATGAGGTGCAGGCCCGTCGAGCAAAGCTTCGCGATGCCAATATGAATACTACGCGCTACTCGGCTCTGGCCGAGTTGGAGAAGCTCGATGCCGAGTATGCACTCCGTCAGGGTGTATATAACTCTTTGGCTCAGCGTGTCGAGCAGGCTAAGATTAACGTTAAGGAGACTACTCCCGTGCTTACGATTATCAATCCTGTAACAATTCCTCGCCAGAAGAGTAAGCCTCGCCGCGCGATGATCCTCTTCGCCTTCACCTTCTTGGGTGTTGTAGCGGGTATGGGTACGGTGTTGGTGTTGCCCACCGTTGCTGAGATTACGGGTAATGAGTCGCTCAAGCGCTTTATCAAAACCCTCCCCGAGGAGGAGGTTGTGGCATAAATAACCGACAATAGAGAGTATTATGCACGTATATTTATATGTTGCGGTCCTGCCGTTTATGGTAGCGGCCATAGCGGTGCTGATCATTCAGCCCTATCTGGTTAAGATTGCGCATTTGAAGAATATCGTCGATAATCCCAATGCGCGCAAGCTTAACAAAGTCCCTGTGCCCGTCTTGGGCGGTGTGAGCGTCTTCTTCGGTTTGATGCTCAGCCTCAGTGCTACGGGATATTATCTGCCCTCGATCGGACTGAAGTTCGAGCTGGTGATCGCTATGCTCATTATGCTCTACACGGGTGTTGGCGACGATATTCTGGATCTCTCGCCGAGGCTCCGCTTTGCGATGCAGATCTTCGTTGTCGGTATTATGATGTTTATGGGCAATGTCTATATCAACGATTTCCACGGCCTTTGGGAAATCTATAGACTCCCCAAAATTATCGCAGGTGCCCTTACACTCGTCTCGGCTGTCGGAATCATCAATGCCATCAACCTTATCGACGGAGTGGATGGTCTCTGCTCGGGATATTGTATGTTCGCCTCGCTGATGTTCGGTATCTGCTTCTTCCAGATGCACGATCTGCCTTATTGCGTTCTGGCCTTCGCTACGCTCGGTGCGCTGGTGCCCTTTATGCTGCACAATGTCTTCGGCCGTAGGTATAAGATGTTTATGGGCGACGGTGGCTCGCTTGTGCTGGGATACATCTGCTCGCTCTTTGTGATGCGTGTCATCCAGTCGGGCTACGACGTTGTTACCGGTTCGACCATCAGCTTTACACTTGCTGTTTTAGCCGTTCCCGTATTTGATACGTTGCGAGTTATGACGGCCCGTATCATCAATGGCCGTTCGCCTTTCAGCCCCGATAAGACGCACCTGCACCATATGTTCATCGCTCTGGGTTGCAGCCACGCCATAACCTCGGTATGCGTCATCTCGCTCAATGCGCTTATCGTTCTGCTGTGGTACGTATGCACGCTGCTGGATGTAGCCCCCGAGACGCAGATGTATGTTACGATCCTCGCCGGATTGATGGTAACAACAGGACTCTATTACACAGTCGAATATATTCAGAAACGCCATCCCTCGACCTACCTCGCCCTGCAGGCCTTTGTCGATCGTCATAGCATCCGTCGCACGGGAGTTTTGCTCTCGTTGCAGCGCCTGCTCGACCGCGGTGGCGACGAGGTGGAGGCTGAGAAGATGGATTAATTTGTAAAAGGTTAAGAGAATTTATGCCAAACATATCAGAACGAGCCGTCCGTATGCCCGCTTCGCCTATCCGCAAGCTGGTGCCTCTGGCCGATGCGGCCAAACGTCGTGGAGTGAAAATCTACCACCTCAATATCGGTCAGCCCGACCTGCCCACGCCGCAGGAGGGTCTGGATGCGCTCTCGAAAATCGACCGCAAACTGCTGGAGTATAGCCCCAGCGACGGATTTCTGTCGCTGCGCGAGAAGCTAGTTGGCTACTACGACCAGTATCAGATAAAACTCTCGCCCGACGACATCATCATCACTACGGGAGGCTCGGAGGCCGTGTTGTTTGCCTTTATGTCGTGCCTCAATCCGGGCGATGAGATCATCGTTCCCGAGCCTGCCTACGCCAACTATATGGCCTTTGCAATCTCGGCCGGAGCTGTCATCCGCACCGTTTCGACCTCTATCGAGGAGGGCTTCTCGCTGCCCAAGGTCGAGCAGTTCGAGGAGCTGATCAACGAGCGCACGCGCGGAATCCTGATCTGTAACCCTAACAACCCTACGGGCTACCTCTATACTCGCAAGGAGATGAACCGCATCCGCGATCTGGTCAAGAAGTACGATCTGTTCCTCTTCTCGGACGAGGTCTATCGCGAGTTTATCTACACGGGCTCGCCCTATATCTCGGCTTGCCACCTGGAGGGTATCGAGCAGAATGTGGTGCTGATTGACTCGGTGTCGAAGCGTTACTCGGAGTGCGGTATCCGCATCGGAGCGCTCATCACCAAGAACCACGAGCTGCGCAAGGCCGTTATGAAGTTCTGTCAGGCGCGCCTTAGCCCGCCGCTCATCGGCCAGATCGTAGCCGAGGCTTCGTTAGACGTGTCGCGCAAATATATGATCCGCACCTATGAGGAGTATATCGAGCGCCGCAACTGCCTTATCGACGGTCTGAACAAGATCCCCGGAGTCTATTCGCCCATCCCGATGGGTGCGTTCTATACTGTGGCACGTCTGCCCATCGACGATAGCGACAAGTTCTGCGCGTGGTGTCTCTCGGAGTTTGAGTACGAGGGAGAGACTGTTATGATGGCCCCTGCGTCGGGCTTCTACACCGATCCGCAGAAGGGTCGCAACGAGGTGCGTATCGCCTATGTCCTGAAGAAGGAGGATCTGCGCCGAGCACTCTTTATTTTGGGTAAGGCACTTGAAGCCTACCCAGGCCGCGTGGAGTAAAAATCGTCTAACAAGACCTATAAATACTGAAAGCCTGTCCGACAAATGCGGACAGGCTTTTGTTTTCCCCCGCCAAGAGTTTGTTTTTCCGTCGAAAAGTCGTAAATTTGTATAATATCGTGTCGGGACGTAATATATCGTCGCTGTCCGACGTTCTTTGGCTGAACCTTAAAACTCTTTATATATGGAAAAGTATATCCTTTCGCTCGATCAGGGAACGAGTAGTTCGCGAGCGATTGTCTTCGATCACAAGGGCCAGATCCGTTCTATGGCGCAGCGTGAGTTCACCCAGATCTTTCCCCGCTCGGGTTGGGTGGAGCATAATCCCCACGAGATTTGGTCGTCACAGGCATCGGTCATTGCCGAGGCTATAACCTCGATTGGTATTGACGGTTCGAATATCGCAGGTATCGGTATCACCAACCAGCGCGAGACCACCATCGTGTGGGACAGCGAGACCGAGGAGCCTATCTACAACGCTATCGTATGGCAGGATCGCCGCACATCTGAGTATTGTGATCAGCTCAAGGCCGAGGGCAAGACCGAGTTCATCCGCGAGCGTACGGGCCTCATTATCGACGCCTACTTCAGCGCTACGAAGGTGAAGTGGATCTTGGATAACGTCCCCGGTGCGAGGGAGCGAGCTCAGAAGGGTAAGCTGATGTTCGGTACGGTCGATACTTGGCTCATCTGGCGCCTTACGCGCGGTGAGGTACACGTTACCGATGTAAGTAACGCATCGCGCACGATGCTCTTCAATATCCATACCCTGAAGTGGGATGAGGAGTTGCTTGCGCTGTTTGATATCCCCCTCTCGATGATGCCCGAAGTGCGCTCGTCGAGTGAGGTCTATGGCCATACGAAGACCACGATCTTTGCCCACCGTGTACCCATCGCAGGTATTGCTGGCGATCAGCAGGCGGCACTCTTTGGCCAGATGTGCGTCGAGCCGGGTGCGGTGAAGAACACCTACGGCACGGGTTGCTTCCTTCTGATGAATAGCGGCGAGAAGCCCATCGACTCGAAAAATAATCTGTTGACCACCATCGCGTGGAAGATTGGCGATAAGGTTAATTACGCCCTCGAGGGTAGTATCTTCGTCGGCGGCTCGGTTGTGCAGTGGCTGCGCGACGGCTTGGGCGTGATCCGCTCTTCGGGCGAGGTTGAGGCTTTGGCGGCAAGTGTCCCCGACACGGCAGGCGTATATTTCGTTCCCGCGCTGACGGGACTCGCAGCCCCCTATTGGGATCAGTATGCGCGTGGCAGCATCAGTGGCATCAGTCGCGGTACGACGGCTGCCCATATCGCCCGTGCAGCGCTGGAGGGTATCGCCTACCAGACCTACGATATTGTCGATGCTATGCAGCGCGACTCAGGCATTAAGCTCCACGAGCTGAAGGTCGATGGCGGTGCGGCACGTAACAATCTTTTGATGCAGTTCCAGTCGGATATCCTCTCTACGCGCGTTATCCGTCCCGAGGTTACCGAGACTACGGCTCTCGGAGCAGCCTACTTGGCGGGCCTTGCGGTCGGCTTCTGGAGCAGCCTCGACGAGATCAGGCAGCAGTGGCAGGCCGAGCGCGTCTTTGAGCCTATGGCCGAGGCGGAGGATGTTGAGCAGAAGATCGAGGGATGGCACGATGCCGTTCGTCGCACATTGAAGAGCTACTAACCTAAAACAAAAGAGATATGGAGACACCTTTTTTTACACAATGCCTATTTGAGTTTATCGGCACGCTGGTGCTGATTCTGTTGGGTGATGGCGTGGTTGCCAACAACACCCTGAAAGGTACGAAAGGAAACAACGGCGGCTGGATCGTGATTACCATCGCGTGGGGTTTTGCCGTGATGTGCGGTGTGCTGATTGCAGGTCCCTACACGGGCGCTCACCTTAGCCCTGCCGTGACGTTGGGCTTTGCTGTAGCGGGCACATTCCCCTGGGCGCACGTTGCAGGATATATCGTGGCACAGATGCTGGGTGCGTTCTGCGGTGCAACGATTGTTTACTACTATTATAAGGATCACTTCGACATCACCGACGATCCGACCACGAAACTCGGTATCTTCTGTACCATCCCCGCTATCGAGAACAAGGGACGCAACTTCTTCTGCGAGGTTGTGGCTACGATGCTCCTGATCTTCGTGATTATGGCCATCGGCAATCAGGAGAACACTCCCGAAGTGGGTATGGGTTCGCTGGGTAGCTTCCCCACAGCTACGCTGATTATGGTGGTTGGTATGTCGCTTGGTGGTACGACGGGTTATGCCCTGAACCCCGCGCGTGACCTTGGTCCTCGTATTGCTCACGCACTGCTTCCGATTAAGGGTAAGGGTACAAGCGGCTGGGGCTACAGCTGGGTACCTCTCTTTGGTCCGTTGGTAGGTGCGGTGTTGGCTGCATTGGCCTATATGGCAGTTTATAACTTCTAATAGAATACGATTTCTCGAAAATAAAAAAGCTGTCCTCAAGGACAGCTTTTTTATTATGCCATAATTATTTAGAAATAAAATCCTACGCCGAGCTGGAAGTTATCGGCTTTGTTCTTTCCCGTCGAGAATCCCAGCACCTTGCTGCGCGAGAACGATCCATTGTAGCGGCCTGAAACCGAGAGCTTCCAGATGCGCAACTCCACACCTGCGGCATAACCCACCGTCGGGCGCTCCAGCGTCCAATCCACATTCGAAATAGAACTTGCCGTGTCGGTCATAACGCAGAACGTCGGGCCAGCCTGCAACGAGATACAATTCAGAATGGTGTACTGCAACAGCACGGGAATATCCAGTTTATTGAGCTTAATATCACCCGCTGCACTCTCCGACACGCCGAATTTATTGTGCGAGAAGATCACCTCGGGGTGAATTCCAAATCCGAGCCACGAGATGTCGGCCTGCACACCTGCAAACCATCCCGAATTAGAGTCGAACTCCAGATCCTTTAAGCGGTCGCTAAAGTCGTTGGCCTGATAATCCATTCCGGCCTTCACGCCGAGTCGGAATTTTGGCACTACGCCAGCCGATGCCTGCGTGTAGAGGCAGAGCATAGCGCAAAACAGTAGTAATCGTTTCATAGTCACTTATCTTTTAGGGTTAATTATCTTCCGCGTGAGCCGCTTGAGCGCGATCCCGTTGAGGAGTTCGTGCTGTTGCCTCGGCTTGATGTTGAGCCCGTGCCGCGATTGGCCGCCGATGAGCCCTGCTGCTGCGGGCGCACTGTCGAGCCCTGCGACTGCTGATCGTTACGGCGTGAGCCCTGGCCCGTAGCCGTAGGTCGCTGCGCGTTGTTTGCGCCACTCTGCGGACGGTTGTAGGCGGGTGGCGTCGCTTGGCCGTAGCCTCGCTGCGTATTGTTGTTGCGTGCGGGAGGTGCCGCCTGAGGCTGCTGCGTGGGTATGCGACGCGGCGAGTAGCTGTTCTGCGGAGTACGACCGCCCTTAATATCAACAATCGTAGGTTGTGTTCGCACCCCCTTGTACACCTTGTAACGTGTGCGGTGCTGACGATTGTAGTTCCACGGGTTGTGGCGGTTGATCACCACCTTGTAGTAGCGGTGCAGATCGGTCGGAAAGCCGCGTCCCGGAGGTAACACGCGTGCCGATACCCAACGGCCATAGTTGGGGTAGTAGAACAAGGCCCGCTCCACGTCGTAGTAGAAGTTGAAGTCGGGGAAGTAGTAGTACATAGCATAGTCGTAGCCAGCAGGGCCCCACGAGGGCTGGATCGAGATGTTTATGAAGCTCGAACGATGCAGATTGTTGTTTGAAGTGGGGTAGTACCCAACGCTGCACGATGATAGCGCGGCGGCCAATGCCACCATAAAGAGTAATCGTTTCATAGCATTCTGCATTTATTGGTTAAACCTATGTTTGCACTTTTCTTGTCGGGCCGACAGCATAGAGATTTCTTCTTCTCCTCTCCTGTGAAAGACTACCTCTTTGCCCCCTTAGCACCTTTAGCGCCGCCGAGCGAGTAGTTGAAGATGTTCTCCTTGTAGCTTGTGGTCTTGAACGACGAGTCGCGCTTACGCTCGAAGGCGATGTTGATCAGTCGCTCAACCAATTCATCAAAGCCAATACCTGTAGCCTTCCATAAATAGAACGATAAAGAGCCGGGAATAGTATTTATCTCATTGACATAAATCTGCTGATCCTTCTCGTCAATCATAAAGTCGATACGCGCCACGCCGTCGCACGCCAACGCCTTGAAGGTCTCAACGGCCTTCGTGCGGATGAACTCGGTCTGCTGCTCGGGCAGTCTGGCGGGTATCTCTCTTACCGTCGAGTGCATACCGCGCGACTCCTTCACGCCGCCCTTCGCGCCACCTTTGGCTCCGCCACCGAGATACTTATCCTCGTAGCTGAGGATCTCGCCACTACGAATCGGTGCCTCGCATACCGAAGCCTCGCACTCGTAGTAGTTGCCCAGCACAGAGCAGTTTATCTCCTTGAGCTGCTCCACCAGATGCTCAACGATGATGCGCTTCGAGTACGAAATGGCGTTCTCGGTAGCCTCCTTCAGCTCCTCGCGGTTGTGTACGGCCTTGATGCCGACACTCGAACCCGAGTCGGCGGGCTTCACGATTACGGGGTAGCCGAGCTGCTGCTCCACGCGCTCGATGGTTGCCGCCTCGCGGTCGAACCACTCCTTGTCCGAGAACCAAACATAGTCGATCACGGGGATGCCGCTCTGCGCGAGCACCATCTTCATCGTGATCTTGTCCATACCGTTGGCCGATGCCAGCACGTTGCAACCCGCGTAGGGTATGCCCGTCATCTCGATCGTACCCTGGAACGAGCCATCCTCACAGTTCGTGCCGTGCAACGCAGGCAGGATCACGTCGAGCGTAGCCACTACGTCCGAGCCAAACATCGGCTTACGCACGCGGTAAAGGTGGTTGTCGCCATAGACGGGACGCAGATACACCTGCTCGCACTTCTCGAGCAGACGCTCCATATCCTTGTAGTTCTGGCTCTGGCGCAGCCCCTCGCCCGTGTACCAGAGGCCCTGCTTGGTGATATATATCGGGGTGATGTCGTACTTTGCCGTGTCGATGGCCTCCATCGCCTGAATTGCTGTCAGCACCGAGATCTCGTTCTCGACCGAGCGGCCGCCGAAGATTACGCCAACGTTGATTTTCGTCTTCATATTTTAAGTTTGTTTATCGTTTCTATTTGAATGAGTCGGGCAGGTCGTTCTCATACAGCACCACATCGCCTCCGCGCATCAAAGCCGAGAGTCGTGCCGAAGCCTCGGCGAATGAGTCGGCCTGAATAATCTGCTCCTCGGCAAATGATGCCGAGCGAAGTCCCTCCAATATGGCCTCGCGGTTGGTGCGGTTCACCACCACGGCAATATCGGCCGATGCGGCTATCTGCTCGCCGAGCGTGCGGTTGTTACGGTATTGGCTCTCGCCCATCTCCACAAATCCGGGCGTAACCACTATGCGGCGTGCGCCCTCGGGGCGACGGAAGCTGCCGAGTACCTCGAGTGCCATCGCAGCACCCTGCGGATTAGAGTTGTAGGCATCGTCGATAATCGTGATGCCTCCTGCCGTACGTTTTATGCTGAGTCGATGCTCAATCTGCTCGATCTGTCGCATTGCGCGCTTCTGCAACGCCTCGCTAACCTTCAATTCATCGGCCACCGCCACCGCAGCCAGCAGGTTGAGTATGTTGCCGCGCCCTGCGAGGTGGGTTGCATACCCCTCGCGCACATCATCGTTGTGGCGTATCGAGAAGGTGGTCTGCGTGGGTGTGTAGTCGATCTGCTCGGCACGGTAGTCGGCCTTAGCGTCAACGCCGTAACTTATTATGCGGCAGTCGTATTTCGCGCTGTTGCGAGCAATAGGCTCCGAATCGAGATTTACTACTCCTATGCCGTTAGGTCCTAACGCCTCGATAAGCTCGAACTTTGTTCTGAGAACATTCTCCACACTGCCGAAGGTCTCGAGGTGCATCTCTCCAACGGCCGTCACCACACCGATTGAGGGGTGTACCAGGTCGCAAATCTCCTTGATGTCGCCCACCTGCTTGGCTCCCATCTCGACGATAAAGACCTGATGGTGAGGCTTCAACTGCTCGCGGATGGTGCGGATCACTCCCAGCGTGGTGTTGAAATTTCCCGGAGTCATCACCACGTTGTATCGCTCGGATAGTATGCGGTAGAGGTAGTGCTTCGTCGAAGTCTTGCCAAAGCTGCCTGTAACGCCGATAATCTTCAGGTCGGGCATCGAGCAGAGTATTCGCTTCGCGTCGTTGTAGTACCAGCGCGAGATGGCCGCCTCCAGGGGCTTGTTTACCATATTTGCCGCAAGCATCACCACAGGCATCACCAGTAGCGCCAGCGCCACCACATAGACGTACTTCGGCAGATAAATCGCCGTCACCGCTACCACCGCCGCCGTCAGCAGCGCTGCCGTGAGCAGCAGGCGTTTTACGCGCATCGTATACACAACAGGCTTCTTATATATTGTTCGGAACTCTCTCCACGCCATCACGCCCATAAAGACCGCCGAGAAACCCCAGAAAACAGGATTTCCAATGGCACCCAGCACCGCCAGCGCGGCAATAACGCCCGCTCGCAGGAACTTATGTCCCGTTCGGAACCAACGGCCGTATCGCTCCACGCGATACGAGTTGTGCTGGAACATATGCACGTCGTAGCGCACCACGGCTGCCCACAGCGCGATGTACAGAGGCCAAAATATAAGATTCTCAGTCAGCATATCCTATCGTTTCATCTCCTTGCCCAAAAAACTCTCCACCACACGCAGGAACAGAGGCGTATTCTCCAGGAACGAGAAGTGCCCCGCGCCCGCCACGGTTACCAATCCCGCATCGGGAATCAGTTGCTCCATACGCTTCGCATCCGCGAGCGGTGTTGCCGTATCTCGCTCGCCCCAGAAGAGCAGCGTCGGTGCCTTAATCTTAGGCATCAGATGACACAAATCTTCGTTCACAACCTTCGACAATATGGCGCGCATCATCGGCGAGGCCTGCGAGTAATCCGATGATCCGGCCTTCGCCCTTCGCCTTTCGATTATCTCCGTAGCGCGAGTCTTACCCACCAGTAGCGGCAACAATTGCTTCAGTAGCTTGAAGGTATATACCTTGCGGTAGTAGTTGAGTGAGCGCTTGGGTTTCACACCTGCGGCATCAACCAAAATCACCTTTCTCACCATGTTGCGCGATGCAAATACAATTGACACTCGTCCGCCGAAGGAGTGGCCAATGAGGATTGGTTCCTCCACACCCTCGCTCTTGGCAAGGGCCTCAATCGAGCGTGTGTACTCCTCTACGCCCCACACATCCTTTGGCTCGTCGCTCTGGCCGAAGCCCGCAAAATCGACGGTCAGCACACGGAAATGCGCCTCCAGAAAAGGACGTATTGCCTTGAAAGTCTCGGTATTACACCCCCAGCCGTGGAGCAACAGCACAGCCTGCCCCTCGCCACAATCCGTGTAGTGGAGCCGCGTGCCATCGTATGTGAAGAATTTATCCATAGTTTCAATCTACAAATTTAACTCTTTTTTCGTCAAACACTATATTTATTCCCCGCAAATTTATTTTGATGTTTCACCTAAAAGTTTGTATCTTTGCTCTAACATACTAATTAACACGGAAAGTGTAAGTTTATTCTCGTAGTTGGAACGTAGGAAATTCTAAACAAAGAGAGAATAGGCAGACATTTTGCCGCGTCGTATCCATTGTGGATTTCGGCGTGGGCTGTCTCTTATTTTATCTTAAAGGTACTTCCTACGACCTCAACTACTAAAATAAGCCTTCAGCACCACGCTTTCTTTTTCCCATTAATTGCTGTCGGGGTGCGGATGGCAAAAATCCTACAACAATGAAAAAGTTTACTTTTATCTGGATGGCCGCGTGCGCTCTCGTAGCGGCCGCTCTGGTCGCCTGCTCGAAGGAGGATGCTCTCACCCCACAAGAAGAGCCCGAATTCTACACCGTTAAACTCGGCTGGGGTGGCGAGATTGTCGATATCGCCTATGAGCCGCTTGACACTCGTGCCACGACCGACGATTTGTATGGTATTCAAGTATATTCAAAGCCCAATAACAATTCTACCGCAACTTCGTGGGAGCCATACGCCTACGGAGTATTTGACGATCCTACGGATATTTCGATAGATTTGGCGAGTGGCAATAAATATAAGTTTGTTGCTACGATTGTAGTTGATGGAAAAAATAAAATAGGTATAGATGGAGAAGGGGAATTTGATGAGAGTAAATATTATTATTGTCAGCCTTTTATTGGATACCCACTTAATAATGTAGGGACTTTTGCATATGACAATTCAAATGAGTTGGAAGGCATAGACCAAAGTTATACAGCATTAAAAAATACAAATTTTAGTAGTAGTATCCCCAATACAGATAGATATTATGGAGAATTAGAGGGTTTTATGCCGAGCAGCAGCAATCTTAACGCTGCAATCACGATGAAACGAGTAAGTTTTGGCGCTAAATTTATTGCAGAGGGAATATTAGCTAAGAGTGGAACTCTCGAAATACAAATTTCAGATGCTCCTAAAATGTCATTGACATTGACAGATGAAGAAGATTCTATTTCTGATATTTTTACATTCAGAGATATGCGAGATGTTTGGTATAAAGCCGCAAATCCAGATACGACTGCAACAACTGAAAGTGGAACATATGACGTATATTTCAAATGGATTCGTCCCGATAAAACCGAGTTGCAGATTGGTACATTCCCTATTACTTTTAAGCGAAATACAACGACTGTTGTAACTATCCAGATGGATAACGATGTTGTGGAGGGCGACCAGACGGGTGGCGTGGGTTTTAGTATCGCCAGCTCGGAGCAGGGCGAGATGCCCGTTGATGAGGATAATTCGGTAACCATTATTGATGGAGAGGTGGAGACCGAAGAGTAAAAACACAAAGGTAGATTCCAACCATTTCCACAAGTCGGCTCAGTCTGTATCAGCCAGCGATGCGGTTGCGGAAATGTGGAATGACGTTATATTATAACAAAACAGGTAGATTTCTTTTGAAATCTACCTGTTTTGTTAGTGCGACTAAAATTCCTAATGATTCATTATCTCGTTTTGCCGATTGATGCTCTCGACGTGTATCGCCTCCAGCACCGTGCGAACAAACTCCTCACTCAGGCCCATACGGCGCGTGATGGTGAGCATCCGACGACAAATATCCTCCCAGCGGTTGCTCTGCAGTATTGCCACGTTGTTGGCCTTCTTGATCTCTCCTATTTTGTCGCTGGTGTGCATACGGCGATTCAGCAGATCGAAGATCTCGGCGTCAATCTGATCAATCTGGCGGCGGCAGATGTTGAGCTCGTCATTGAATTCGGGGTCATCGGCCGTCTTCGCACGCCACATAATATTGTCAATCATCGTGATGCAGTCCTGCGGTGTCACCTGCTGTGCTGCGTCACTCCACGCCTTGTCGGGCGTGATGTGGCTCTCGATCATCATTCCGTCGAAGCAGAGGTCGGCAGCCTGCTGCGCAATACCCTGCAACAGAGGTCGGCAGCCGCAGATGTGCGACGGGTCGCAGATCATCATCATATCGGGGAAGTGGCTGCGCATCTCGAAGATCATATGCCACATCGGCGGATTGCGATATTTGCTATCGCCAAAGTATGCGAAACCGCGATGAATAAGTCCGATATTTTCGCGGGGAATACCCTCGTTCAGTAGGCGATTCACCGCGCCCACCCACAGGCCGGTGTCGGGTGTCATCGGGTTTTTCACCAGCACCGTAATATCCTTGTTGTCGTGCAGCGTCTCGGCAATCTCCTGTACGGCAAAGGGCGATACGGTCGTACGCGCACCAATCCACAGAATGTCAACGCCGTGCTTGAGTGCCAGCTGAACGTGTGCCTTATTGGCCACCTCGACCGCCACGGGCAGCCTCGTAGCCTGCTTCACCTCGTTGAGCCAGTCGAGTGCCGGCTCGCCGATACCTTCAAAAGTTCCAGGGTTTGTTCGGGGTTTCCATACGCCTGCGCGAATCACATCAACCTTTCCCGAGCGAGCGAGCTGGCTCGCGGTTTCGATTGTCTGTTCGCGGGTCTCGGCAGCGCAGGGGCCCGATATGATTAGGGGACGTTTCTCCCCAAGAATAAACTTTCCCATCTTTTCCTAACAATTAAGTTTTCCGTCGCGGACGGCGGAAAAGGGTTACTTCAAAATATCTCTAATCTTGTTGGCTCGTTGCATCGCCTCGATTAGTCCTTCGCGGTCGTCGCGTTCGAGGATACGGCGCAGAATCTGTAGCTGGTGGATATGTTCGCGCAGAACATCCAGCACGTTGTACTTGTTCTCCAGAAAGATTGGAGCCCACGTCTGCGGCAGCGACTTAGCGAGTCGCACCGTACTCTCGAAACCTCCGCCCGCAAGATCGAAGATATGCTCCTCCTCGCGCTCCTTCTCCAACACGGTGAGCGCCAGAGCGAACGAAGTGATGTGCGAGATGTGCGAAACGTAGGCGCAGTGCATATCCTGCTCCTCGGCCGACATATAACGTATCGGCATTCCCAATCGCTCGTAAATCTCCCTGACTCGCTGCAGGGCATCATCGTCGGAGCGTTCGCTCTCGCAGATTACCACCGTTCGTCCCTCAAAGGCGCCGTGTACGGCAGCATCGGGACCACTATTCTCCGTACCCCACATCGGGTGCGTAGCGACCAGTCGGCCACGGTTGGGGTGCATCTGCGTGATTTCGCACAGCTCCTGCTTTGTCGAGCCCATATCCATCAAAACCTGGTCGGGTCGGATGCGATTCAGGATTTTGGTCGCCATCGTGGGCAGCGTATCCACGGGCGTTGCCAGAACGATGAGGTCGCTTGTCTCCAATGCCTCGTCCATCGTCACTATGGCATCGACCAAACCCAGTTCGAGGGCGCGTCGGGCACTCTTTTCAGAGTGCTCGATGCCCATAACGTAGCTGCTCAAAGCCTTGTCCTTCAGACTCAGGGCCATCGAGCCGCCTATCAATCCCAGACCTATGATGGTTGTCTTCATCTCCTACTTGTTGAATCGAGCCTTTACGCGCTCAGCAGCCTCGGCCAGACGCTCGGCGGGCATACAGAGCGAGATGCGGATATACTTCGTACCCTCCGAGCCGAAGATACCGCCCGGTGTTACGAATACGTCGCACTCGGCCAGCACCTTATCCGAGAATGCGAAGCAATCGCCCTCGAAATCCTTCGGCATAGCTGCCCATACGAACAGACCAGCCTGGCCCTTCACATAGTCGCAACCAAGCGCATCCAGAAGCGCGTAGCCATTCTTCTCGCGCTCGTAGTATGTTGCGTTCAACTCGTCAAACCACTCGTTGCCCAGCGCCAAAGCCTCGGCCGCAGCAGCCTGAACGGGGTAGAACATACCCGAGTCCATATTTGACTTAAAGCGCAGAATGTCGCTGATGATGTCGGCACGACCAGCCACAACACCCACACGCCAGCCGGCCATTGAGTGGCCCTTACTTGTTGAGTTCATCTCGATAGCTACATCCTTTGCGCCCTCGATTGAAAGGATTGAGAGCTGGAGGTTGTTACGCACGAAGCTGTAGGGGTTGTCGTGTACCAGAAGGATATTGTGCTTGCCAGCGAACTCTACCAACTTCTCGAAGAGCTCTACCGTGGGATGTGTTCCCGTCGGCATATTGGGGTAGTTGACGAACATCAGCTTAACCTTCGACAAATCCTCCTTCTCGATCTGCTCGAAATCGGGGTAGAAGCCATTCTCGGCATTGAGGCGATACTCCAGAACCTCACCTCCAGAGAGTGTTACCGCAGCGCGATAGGTGGGGTAGCCGGGGTTGGGAACCAACACCTTGTCGCCCGCGTCGAGGAATGCCATACAGATGTGCATAATACCCTCCTTTGAGCCCAGCAGCGGCAATACCTCTGTCTTGGGGTCGAGCTTCACGTTGTACCACTTCTCATACCAATCGGCATAAGCCTTGCGCAGCAGCTCGCTACCGTTGTAGGGCTGATAAGCGTGAACATCGGGACGCTGGGCCTCCTTTGCCAAGCGGTCGATTACTGCCTGTGCGGGGGGCATATCGGGGCTACCGATGCCGAGTGAGATGATGTCGCGGCCAGCCTTGCGCAGCTCAGCGATCTCACGGTTCTTCTTCGAAAAGTAATACTCCTTAATGCTATCCATACGGTGCGAAGGGGTGATCTCTACCTTTGCCATAATTTTGTTGGTTTTAATTGTTATTATTCTTTAATCTTGTCTTCTATTACTCTATTTGCCGCTGCAATATACGCCGTAGACGTGTATCTCTTTGGTTACGGCTTGCAGCCTATTCAGGTTGCGAATATAATCATCCAGGCACGAAAATTCCAAATCAATATGGAACAAATAGTGCCACGGCTCGCTCGGAATCGGGTACGACTGCAACTTAGAGAGGTTGATGTCGTCCAAACGGCTCAGCGCCCTGAGTAGCGAGCCCTCCTTGTGGTCGGTCTTGAAGTAGAGCGACGCCTTGTTGGCCGCGGGGTCGATGTTGTGGTCGTAGCGCTTGAGCACCATAAAACGGGTGTAGTTGCTCTTTATTGTATTGATCTCGGGCGCTACAATCTTCAACCCGAAAATCTCGGCCGCAAGCTCACTGGCTATGGCTGCCGTGTGGCGCAGACCTCGCTCGGCGATATGTCGGGCGCTGAGGGCTGTATCCTCGCTCTCGACGAGCTTCCACGAGTGTTCGTCCAGGTAATCGACGCACTGCAACAGCGCCATCGAGTGCGACTCCACCTCCTCGATATCCTCCAACTCCACATCGGGCAGCACCATCAGATTCTGTTTGATGGGGAGATATATCTCGCCCGCCACCTGCAGATTCTCATCCTGCAAGATGCTGTAATTGGGTATAATCGAGCCTGCTATTGAGTTCTCGATTGCCATAAGTCCGCGGTTGGCTTCGCCTCGTTTGACGGCCGTGGCCACGGCGCGGAACGTGTCGCAGGGGAGAATCTCCATATCGGAGCCGAAATATTGGTTTGCGGCAATGTGATGGAAACTACCTTCATATCCCTGTATTGCAACTCTCATCATATAATCAACCTAACAAAAAGTCCTGACAACGCTTGGCGTGGTCAGGACTATAACTTATAATGAAATCACTTCATTTTTAGCATACGCCATCCTGACCGTTCGCACGGTAGTCGTAAAATCGCTTAAAATAAGAGTGGCTCATCATATTATTCATTTTGGGGCAGCTATGCTGCCATACACGACTACAAATATATCGTAATTCGTCGAAAAATCAAAATACTTTGCTCGGAAATGTGTAAAAAATTACTCAACGTACTTGATTACATCCATATTGCGGGGCTTCGCTGCGGGCTCCTCGTCGGGGTAGCCGATGCCGATGCAAATCAGCGGCTCGTAACCCTCGCTGAAACCCAGCGACTCGAGGAACGGAGCGCCGGCGGGTGTTAGGAGGAACGTGCGAACGGGGCTTGCCATACATACCGTACCCAATCCCAACGACTTGGCCGCCAACATAATATTACCTGCCATCAAACCGCAATCAACGGGCGTGTATGCGCTCGGCTTGTGGCCGATGAAGATAACGGCGGGGGCGTTGCGGAAGAGATTCTTGAACGTAGGCTCATTGAACTGTGCCTCCTGCGGAGTGCCCTTTGCAGCCTCCTTGGCGGCAGCCGTAGCGCTGTTGATCCACTCCTCTGACTGCACCACGCGCACCTCCCACTGCTGGGCGTTGATGGCGTTAGCGGCATATACACCACACTCCAAAACCTGATCGAGCATCTCCTTGGGTACTGCCTGATTCTTGTAGGCGCGGATGCTGCGGCGCGTGAGTATGGTCTCGATAACTACGTTCTTATCATTCTCGGTACTCTGCTCTGCAGCGGGCTGTGGTGCGCTGCAACCTGCGATTGCGAAAAGGCCAATGGCCATTGCGAAAATTCTCTTCTTCATAATATCCGTTTTTTAGTGTTTATAACTCTCTGGGATCTACTATACCGTTCATCACCGCATAGATCGTCTGGCGACCAATGGACTTCGAGCCGATCTTTTCGCCGAGGTTGCGGCGGTGGAAGATGACCGTCGGCGTTGAGATGTTGAGCATATCGGCAATCTCCTTGTTGATGTAGCCCTTCACGATCAGCTTCAGCACATCCTTCTCGCGCTCCGACAGCACATCTGCCTCCTCCGTCTTTGTCGGCATCTGAACACTGTGGGCGGTGTGAGCATTGCTGTGAATCATCAAAAAGTGCTTCAGCAGCTCGCGCTCGGGCTGACGAATGTCAATCGCACGACACCCCTCGGGCAGCCCCTGCTCATCGCCCTCGCTGAGGATGATGCAACGGCGCAACTGCGGCGCGAAGAAGTGCACGTTCTGCCTTACCACCTCGGCCGCCACGAAGTAGTGGATGATCATCGTCGGCTCATCCTGCTCCATCTGCTCCATCGAGTTGTATGAGACGATCTCCACATCGCGGAACATACCCACAAATGGGGCTATGTCCTGCAGGATGGTGCGCATCGCCAGACAGCACAGCGAGTTGGGATGAATGATTGCTATTTGTGGCTTCGGGGTATTCATATCACAAAGATATGAATTTTGCAAAAAAAACAAAACTATCATTTATGATAGTTGCCTCGCGAGAGAATAAAAAAGCCTGTCTGAAAAATCCAGACAGGCTCTTCTATTTGTTAGACTATTTTTTATTTAGGCATAGCCGTCAGGTTCCAACCCGCACGATAGTTGTGCTTAACCATCTCCTCAGCAAACTGCTTTGCATTGATAGGATCGGTGTAGGTCTTCTTGAATGTGGGGTGACCGTCGTGTACCTCGAAGCCGTCCTCGACCATAATACGCAAGGTCTCGTCGGCACCGATATTCGTGAAGCGCATATTCTCGCCATCCCAATCCAGAATCTTGTGCAGACCCTGCAGACGAACTGCCAATACTCCCATTACAACCATCTCGTTGAAAGGACCTGCCTCCGAGAAGTCAGAGTTGGTCTTCACGCGGCTGTTCTTATCCTCCTTACAAGCGCGGATCCAATCCTTGCCGTGTGAGAGCTCACAGTGGCGTGCACGCTTGGGAGTCTCGGGCTTACGACCAGAGAGCAGATAGGGGTTACGGCCATAGCTACCGCATACGAGGATATCCTTCGTACCGTAGAAGATGGCTCCGCCACCGCCGTCGTTGAGGTTCTTGCCGGGCTCCAGACCAGCCGGACGAGGAGGTGTCAGACCACCGTCATACCAAGTGATCGTTACCTCGGGCAACTTCACGTTGTGGATGCTGCCGCGCTCGGGATAGACCAGTGTAACCATCTGTGCCTGAGGAGCGCAGTCGTTCAAAAGAGCGGTCGAAGAACCCTGTACCTTAGTGGGATAGCCCAGATTCAGAGCCTTGAATACGGGGTGCAGAACGTGGCAAGCCATATCGCCCAATGCGCCCGTACCGAAATCCCACCAACCACGCCAGTTCCAAGGCTGGTAGAGCTGGTTGTAAGGACGATACTTAGCAGGACCGAGGAAGAGATCCCACTTCAGGGTCTCGGGGATAGCGTGCTCCTCCTTGGGAGTCATCAAGCCCTGCGGCCAGATAGGACGGTCGGTGAATGCATCAACGCGGGTAACCTCGCCGATCTCACCATTCCAGATCCAGTTACATACGGTCTCAACGCCCTCGGCTGATGAACCCTGGTTACCCATCTGGGTAGCCACGTTATACTTAGCAGCCAGTTTGGTCAAAAGACGTGACTCGTAAACTGAGTGAGTCAACGGCTTCTCGGTGTAGGCGTGCTTGCCCATCTCGATACCTGCTGCGGTGATGATTGCGTGAGTGTGGTCGGCCGTAGCACACATAATTGCGTCGAACTCGTTGCCGATCTTGTCGTACATCTCGCGCCAGTCGTAGAAGCGCTTAGCCTTGGGGTAGCGCTCGAAGATAGCCTTCGAGTAGTTCCAGTCGGTATCGCACAATGCTACGATATTCTCCTCCTGCAAATCGCTCAGAACGCTCGCACCGCGACCACCGATACCGATACCTGCGATGTTGAGCTTGTCCGACGGAGCCTTGTGTCCAAAGGCTGCACCCATTACGTTGTTAGGCACAACTGTCATTGCTGCCAGACCTGCGCTTGAGGCCTTCAAAAAGTCAGCTCTTGAAATTTTCTTTGACATTGTTATGAAGTTTTAAGTTGTGGTTTTTGTCTGAAAAGTAGTATTTTTAGTTGTACTTTTTCACCCTCTACAAAGATATAAATTTTTTTTCAATTGCAAAACTATCAATAGTGATAGTTGATGCGCATCGTAAATAAATCTACTTTTGCATCCGAAATTAATCCGTAAACATCTATGCGAAAACTCATTTCAACCATATTTGCCGTGGCTGCTTTGGCCGCTATTCCCTCTTTCGCCGTGGCCGATGAGCGTCCCGCGCAGGATAACCCCGACAGCGTGTCACTCGTTGGCAGTATCGACGACGTCAGAATCATCGCCCGCCAGCCCAAGCAGCACTTCGGCCTGAGGCAGCAGCCCATCTCGTCGAGCGTTCTGGGTGAGGAGCAGTTGCAGCGCGAGAGGATATTCTCTGTAAAGGATCTCTCAGCCGTGATGCCCAACTTCTATCAGCCCGACTACGGCTCAAAGATGACCTCATCGATCTACGTTCGTGGCTTTGGCGCTCGTATCGACCAGCCTGTTATTGGTTTGACGGTTGATGGAGTTCCATACCTTAATAAGAATAATTACGACTTCGATATGCTCGACGTTGTTCGCGCTGAGCTTCTGCGCGGCCCGCAGAGTACGCTCTATGGCCGTAATACGATGGGAGGTCAGATGAATCTCTACACCCTCTCGCCGATGAACTATCGCGGTGTGCGTGGCTCTGTTGAGTATGGCTCGGGCAATACGCTGCGTGCCAAAGCGTCGTACTATGGTCGCACGGAGAACGGCAAGTTCGGCTACTCGGTGGGTGGCTACTATAACCGCACCGACGGATTCTTCGACAACGCTTTCGACGGTAGCAATGTCGATTGGGGACAGAGCAGCGGCGCTCGCCTGCGCCTTGTGGGCGATCTGGGCCGAGGCTGGGAGATCGACAACTCGGCTTCGTTTGGCTATAACGACGAGGGCGGCTACGCCTATGCGCTCTACGATGCTGCAGCCGACCGTGTGAATGATGTTAATTACAACTCGCCCAGCGGATATATGCGTTACTCGTTCAGCGACGGACTGATGCTCACCCACGTTGGCGATGAGCTGAAGTTCACCTCTACGACCAGCTACCAGTTTATGCACGATAAGATGCGTATGGATAACGACCTCACTCCCGCCTCGCTCTTCACACTCGAGCAGGAGCAGCACGAGCACGCCTTCACTGAGGATCTCGTTCTGCGTACGGTCGATGAGTCGCGCCGCTGGAAGTGGCTCACGGGAGCGTATGGCTTCTACAAGAAGGTCGATATGGGCGCGCCCGTAACAATCCTGCAGGATGGTATCAACAGCCTGATCCTCGGCAATATGCCCGATATGCTCAAGTCGCTGCTCGAGTTCGACCGCGACCATCTGCTTGTCGACAGCAACTTCGACTTGCAGACCTATGGCCTTGCCCTCTACCACGAGTCTTCGCTCTCGGCGGGCGATAGGTGGCGCTTCACCGCGGGCCTTCGACTCGACTATGAGGCCTCGACGATGGACTACGACAACTACTCCGCTATCGGCTACAAGATGGGCTCGATGCGTCCGGGTATGCCCCCGATGATCCCCGACTTCCGTCAGGTCGAGGTCCCCTTCAAGGGCCGCGAGGAGATGGATTATCTGGAGCTTCTGCCCAAGCTGGCCATCAACTACTCAACCGGCGCGGGCGACCTGTACGCCACCGTTACGCGCGGATATAAGGCGGGCGGATTCAATACGCAGATCTTCTCCGACATCCTTCAGGAGAAGACCAAAAACACTCTTATGGCCGATGCAATGTCGGCAATGGGTCGTCCCTCAGCACCCTCAGAGGATAGCGATGCCTCGATTACGACCTACGACCCCGAGTATAGCTGGAACTACGAGGTGGGTGGCCACCTTGAGTTTGCCGATAAGCGCCTCCGCTGGGACTTCGCAGCCTTCTGGATCGAGTGCCGCGACCAGCAGCTGACAGTCTTCCCCGATGGCCTTACTACGGGCCGTATGATGTCCAATGCAGGTAAGTCGCGTAGCCGCGGCTTCGAGACTACGCTCGAGTGGCGTCGCCGCGATGCACACCGAGGATTGTCTGTTGTAGGTAATTACGGCTACACCCACGCCAAGTTTGTCGAGTTCAATGACGGCGTGAACGACTATGCCGGCAACTACCTCCCCTATGCACCCCAGCACACCGCATCGCTCTCGGCATCATATCGTTTCGATGTTGGCGGAGGCTTCTTGCGCCATATCGATCTGGATGCCTCTTGGCAGGGTGCGGGAAAGATCTATTGGAACGAGGCGAACACTCTGGAGCAGGATTTCTACTCGCAGCTCTCGGCTTCGGTGACGCTCCACACGCGCAACGTCTCGCTCTCGCTCTGGGGCCGCAACCTCACCGACACCGACTTCTACACCTTCTACTTCAAGTCGATGACCAACAACTTCTACAACCACGGCAAACCCTGCCGCATCGGCGCAACGCTCAATTTCGCATTCTAATAATATAAATAGGTATAAAAAAGTAAGTCTGCCCCGCAAGGAGCAGACTTTTTTGTTTACGGTGCAAAAATTTATTGTGCGGGATTACTCGCCCGTCTCAACCTCGCCATCGACGATGGTTACCGAGTTATCCTCATTTTCGGGCATTGGGCCCTTCTCCGAATCATCAATCTCGAACCCCACACCCTCGGTCTCGCCATCCTTGTTGATTGTAACCGTAACTACGGTGGTCATATTGCGAGTGTACTTAACGCTGTGCGTACCCAGCGGCACCATCGAGCCATCCTCGCGTATCCACTTAAAACTTACTCCGATTGTCTCGGTATAATCATCATTCAACCAAGCCTCATTAACATATTCAAACGTAAAAATATCAGAAATTGAGTCATCGCCCTCGGTTAATTCCAACTCCAATATAGGTGCTGATTCCAACTCGATCTCCAAAGTTCCGCTTGTAGCAAGAGTGCCTGTTGCAACAAACTTTGCTCCGAAACTAACACGTTTCATTGGGATAATAACAGATGTTTTACTTGTACTTGGAATATAATCTTCCAACTCGCCATAGAAACGTTCAACATTAGGGTGGTTATTATAATCCCCATTAACCATTGTAGTATAGCCAGAAGCAAGTTGACTAAATCCGAGATTTATACTGTAGTTAAATTGATTTGTTAATGTAGTGATTGAAGAGTAATTATCAAAGACTACGAATGGATACCCATAATTAACATCATTATAAATCCTATTTTTTCCATCAACAACCATTGTAGCCTCAAACTTATATTTATATCCCTTCGGCAATGTGATTGTGATATTATTTGGATCATCAAAAAGTCCATAGGCAAAGCGTTTCCAAGTAACCTCCTCGCCCTCCTCGAGCTCTACGTCGGGAGTAGAATACACCTGAATACCATACAAATCGTCGGTTGCGGCACGGGTGTCGAGCGGCTCATAGGCAATATCGACAATCTCGCCGCCCCAGCCAAGCTGAACGGTGTAGAATTCGGACTCTTCCTGCGGCGCGGGCGCATCATCCTTCGAGCAGGCGATCATTGCGACTGAAGCCACCATCGCGGCAATCGCCAATCCAAACATTGTAAACTTTTTCATTGTTGTAGGATTTTTGCCATCCGCACCCCGACGGCGATTTGCTAAAATAAGAAAGCGTGGCGCTGGAAGCTTATTTTAGACGCTGGGCTCTGGTAAAGCCTTTGAAGTAAATAAGCGACAGCCCACGCCGAAATCCATAATGGATACGACGCGGCAAAATGTCTGCCTATTCTCCTTCATTAAATTTACCAGATTTAGCGTCGAGAATAAACTTACACTTTCCGTGTTAATTAGTATGTTGATAACAAAGATATAAACTTTTCGGCGAAACTTCAAAATAAATTTGCGCGTGAGTGGAGGATTCCCTTCGCCGAACGCTCCGCGCTCGTCGGGGAATGACGTAAAAAGGAAAGCGGCTCTGCGTAAAATAATGCACAAAAAAAGGCCACCCCGTGGGGCAGCCCTTCGTTATTTGGTTCGATAGCCGAATTAGTCGAGAATCGTAACCTTGATGTTGCGGAACCATACATCGTCACCGTGATCCTGGAAGCCGATGTAACCCTCGTGGTTCTCGCCACCGCAGTTGTTCAAAAGCTCGAACGCAAGAGGCCACTTCTCCTGTGAGAACTTCGATGCCTGAAGCATCTCGGTCCACTGGGGAGTCCACAAGTGGTACTCTACAACCTGCTCGTCGTTCTGGAAGTGAGCCACAGTACCCTTGTAGCAAAGGATTCTGAGCTTGTTCCACTCGCCTGCGGGCTTAGCGTTCTGGGGCTTCGCGGGAATCATATCGTAGAGTGAAGACGACATACGGTTGCCATCCTTACCCATACGAGCATCGGGGTGATTCTCGTTATCCAAAACCTGGCACTCGGGTGAAGAGATGTAGATAGGCTCATATGTGCCATCCTCCTTCTTAACCTCCTGTGCGAGGATGAAGATACCAGAGTTACCACCCTTCGAGATCTTCCACTCGAGCTCCAACTCGAAGTTCTTGAACTTCTGTGCAGCGAAGATCAAATCGCCACCGTCGCCCTCCTGAGCCTCGCCACCGCCTGAGCCGTTAAACTTCAAGCAGCCGTCCTCGATAACCCAGCGAGCGGGAACGTGGTCCTTACCATAACCTCTCCAACCGTCGAGGCTTGTACCGTCGAACAATACAACAACGTTCTCGTTCTCCTCAGCGGGAGCCTCAGCCTTCTTTGCGCCGTTGCCACCGCAGCTTGCCAGCATAGATACCATAGCGGCCATCATCAATACTTTTTTCATTGTCTGTTAAATTTATAAGTTGTTAACTAATTATCTGGGCATATCAGGCAACTTCCAGCCATCACGGTAGTTGTGCTTGATCATCTCGGCAACGAACTGACGTGCGTTGATAGGATCGGTGTACTTCGTAGTGAAGGTGGGGTGACCGTTTGTTACCGAGAAGCTGTCCTCGGTGATGATACGGATTGTCTCGTTGTCCTTGATGTTGGTGAACTGCATATTCTCGCCGTCCCACTCCAGAGTCTTGTGCAAGCTCTGCATACGAACAGCCAATACACCCATCACTACCATCTCGTTGAAGGGACCTGCCTCCGAGAAGTCAGAGTTGGTCTTCACGCGTGAAGCCTTGTTCTCCTTACAAGCACGTACCCAATCCATCTCGTGTGAGAGCTCGACGTGGCGCGCACGCTTGGGCGAGTTGGGCTTACGACCTGATACGAGGTAGGGCTCAGCACCGTAGCAACCGCAGATAAGAATATCCTTCGTACCGTAGAAGATAGCGCCACCACCCTGTACGTTGAGGTTCTTGCCGGGCTCCAATCCCTCCGGACGAGGAGGTACCAGACCGCCATCGTACCAAGTGATTGTTACCTCGGGCAACTTCACGTTGTGGATGCTGCCGCGCTCGGGATAAACGAGCTTAACCATCTGAGCCTGAGGAGCGCAGTCGGTCAAAAGGGTAGTTGATGAACCCTCAACCTTCGTGGGATAGCCCAAGTTCAGGGCCTTGAATACGGGGTGGAGGATGTGGCAAGCCATATCACCCAATGCACCTGTACCGAAGTCCCACCAGCCACGCCAGTTCCAGGGCTGATAGATCTGGTTGTAAGGACGATACTTAGCGGGGCCGAGGAAGAGATCCCAGTTCAGAGTCTCGGGGATCTGATGTGTCTCGGTGGGAACCATCAAGCCCTGGGGCCAGATAGGACGATCGGTGAAGGCATCCACGCGGGTAACCTCGCCGATCTCGCCGTTCCAAATCCAGTTACATACGGTCTCAACGCCTACGCCCGACGAACCCTGGTTACCCATCTGGGTAGCCACACCGGTCTTAGCTGCGAGCTTGGTCAGAAGACGTGACTCGTAAACTGAGTGAGCAAGGGGCTTCTGGCAGTAGATGTGCTTGCCGAGCTCCATTGCACTTGCCGATACGAGTGCGTGAGTGTGGTCAGGAGTAGCACAGATCACTGCATCGATCTGGTCTGCAGCCTTATCGTACATCTCGCGCCAGTCCCAGAAACGCTGAGCCTTGGGGAACTCCTCGAAAACAGCCTTTGCGTAATTCCAGTCGGTATCACACAAAGCAACGATGTTCTCGGTGTTCTTAACGCCGTTGATGTTTGAGTGGCCCATACCACCGATACCTACGGCTGCGATATTCAACTTGTCAGACGGAGCCTTGTGACCAAAGGCTGCTCCCATTACGTTGTTAGGTACAACGGTCATCGCTGCCAGACCTGCGCTTGAGGCCTTCAAAAAGTCAGCTCTTGAGATTTTCTTTGACATTGTTGTAATTTTTTAGGTTAATAATATTGTATAAGCATTTTGCTTTTCATCAGTATCGTATAGAGTGCAGAGCCTGCACGTTGTAGAGGCTTCGCTCGACGCATTTCATCGGCGGGAACGAGAAACTGCGCACCTCGATGAAGATATCCTTCACGCCTGTCTCTATACCTTTCTTTATAATGTTATCGAAATCTATGCGTCCACTCTCGCAGGTGTTACGCTCGTCGTGCAGATGCAATAGTATGATTCGTTTGCCGTATGTCTTCAGCAACTCCATCACATCCACTCCTGCCTCGAGCGCTTCGAGAGTGTCAATCTGGAAGCAGACCTTCTCCTGGTCGCATCGCTCGGCAATGATCTCGAAGATCGATTTCTCACCATCTTTTTTTCTTAGGGCTGCGGCATCGGGATGGTAGCAGAACTGCATCCCTCGATCGGCACTCCATCGACCTATGTTGTTGAAGTATTCGGCATAGGTTACGACATCTTCTGCGGTAGGGTAGTCGGCTATGCGCGAGGATGTTATGTATTGGCATCCGAGCTTGATGTGCGTGTCGAGTGCCTTGCTCCACCACTGATAGTTGGGGTCGTTTTCGTCATCAACGGCAACCTCTGCTGCAACCTCTGCGGTCAGTTTTTTTGCAGCGTCAGCTGTCTCCTCGGCGCCCCCTTCCTTTGTGGCGCTTGCGGCTCCGTCTACTCCTACGGCCTGAGCTGCACTCTCATCTCCTTTTACTCCCTCGGCCCCCTTGTCTGGCCCATCGTTTGCTCCCGTGTCCTCTTTGTCCGGCCCCTTGGTTGGCACCTCATAGAGGTGGTTGAGGTGGGCGGCGGTTATTTTTAGGCCAGCCTCGTTGGCTAATGCTTTGAATGCCTCGGCATTCATTCCGTGTACCTTGCCACCGTAGTATAAGCCTGTTTCGAGTGTCGAATATCCCATTCGGGCCAACTCCTGAAGCGTTCCTTTGGGTTGGTCGTATATGTCGCCATCGACGGATAATAGGTGTAGGCCAATGTCGGTCTTGATGTTACTCAGCGCCTCGTCCACCGCCTCGGTGAATGAGGTTGCAGCGTGCTTTAGACCAATTATCGACTGCGCCACCTCGATTAGTGAGGATAGTCCCTGCTTGAAGAAACCAAGTCTGTCCATATCGGGCTTTTGTTACGGGATGAGGATTACTCCTCGGCCTTGGGCATAAAGCGACGCATAATCTCCAGCTCCTCGTCAGAGCTCTCCGATACGCCGAAGCTCATCTCGTGCTCCTCCTCAACCAAGTAGTCTCCCGGGTTGGGATTGTCGGGATTATCGTCGGTCTGCTCGCCGCTCTTGGGTGCAGACTGCTCCGCCTTTGTCTCAGGCTTATCCTCCCCAGCCTCAGTCTCGTCGGCTGTAGTCTCCTCCGATGGCTCTGCGGGCTCGTCGGTGGGCTCCTCCGGCTCGGTCGGGGTAGGATCATCCTCCGTGTTGACCTCCTCGTCGCTCTTCTCGTCAGCCTCCTGCTCAGCCTTCTGCTCAGTCTTCTGCTTCTGGCGGGCCTGCTCCTCTTCTTTCTGCTTTGCTTCCTGCTCGGCCTTCAGTTTCGCCTCCTGCTCCTCTTTCTCGCGTGCGGCAGCCTTCTCGGCCTCCACTTTGGCCTGATACTCAGCCTCGTCCTTTGCACGGCGCTTCTCGATACGCTCGGCGATGCCGATACCGTACTCATAGAGAATGTAGCAAGGAACGAAGATCAAGCACTGGCTGATAATATCGGGCGGCGTGATAATCGCTGCGAATACCAGCAATGCTACGGCAGCCACCTTGCGGTACTGACGCATTCCGCTCGACGATACTATTCCCATCGTCGCAAGCAGACGGATAAGTAGCGGCAGCTGGAACGCAACAGCGGCGGCGAAAGATACGCTGATGACGGTTGTCATAAACGAACTCACGTCGATGATGTTGCTGATCTGGTCGCTAACCTGATAGTTACCGAGGAAGTTAATCGCCAAGGGCGAGATGATGTAGTAACCGAATAACAGTCCCATCACAAACCAGATGGGTGTCTCCAGAACGTAGCGAATGCTACGCTTGCGCTGGTGGGGCGGCAGTGCGGGCTTGACGAATAGCCATAGCTCCCAGATAAGGTAGGGGAATGCAACGATGAACGCACCCACGATTGAACTCTTGATGTGCAAGAGGAACTGACCTGCCATCTTGTTGTTGAACAACTCCACGTTCTCGGGGTTGATGTCCAACGCCTCCGAGCCTACCAACTCGGCCAACCAAGCAAAGAACCGGTTGGTCGGGAATGTTTCGCGGATGGGGGCAAATACAATATCCAACACAATACCCTTCAGCGAGAAGAGTACTATGAAAAGCAGTGTAAAAATGATGGCTACGCGGACAAGAATCTTGCGCACCTCGTCGAGGTGTTCGCCAAATGTCATCTCCGCTTCGTCGTGTGTGGGCTGGTTACTCATCAGTTGCGTGGGCTAATCGATTGGTTATCCTACTTCTCCTCCTCTTTCTTCTCCTCGGGCTTCTTGTCCTCGTCGATGGTAGTAGCGGTGTTCATAGCATCCTTGAACTCGCGGATACCACGACCTGCGCCACGCATCAACTCGGGCAACTTCTTACCACCAAAAAGGATCAATACTACAACTACTACAAGCAGAAGCTCCTGGGTGCCAATGCCACCGATAAACATAAAATTCATAAGACTCTTTATTTTTAATTTATTAATTAGTTTTAATAAGTGTATTTTCAACTCGAAAGTTACGAACAATATTCCATTTATACAACTTTGCGGTGGAATTTTTATTCATTTCGGGCCGTTTTGTTGCCGCAGCATAAATGCTATATTGTTGCGTATTAGGGCGTTGGCCGAAATGCCTATTGTGTAAACTAATCATCTTCCGAGCCGACTCTCTGCCATATAAAACGACGCGACAATCATATTATTATGACTGCCGCGCCGTTAGTTCGGTCTGCTGGATATCTATCGCAGATAATCCTCGAAATAGTTGGTAATCTTATTATATAGGTGTAAAGCGTCGCGTCCGTAGACATTATGCTCGGCTGTGGGGTAGGGCATATAGTCGATCGAGTGGATGTTGTTGCGCACACACTCCTGCACGAATGAGAGCGAGTGCTGCCATACCACTACATTATCCACCGCACCCTGGCAAATCAGGAGCTTGCCCTTGAGCGAGGTGGCCTTGTTGATAAGGCTCGTGAGCTCAAATCCCTCAGGGTTGTTCTGCGGGTTGTCCATATAACGCTCGCCATACATTACCTCATACCACTTCCAGTCGATCACGGGGCCGCCCGCAACGCCTACCTTGAATACGTCGGGGTAGTTGGTAATCAGTGAGATGGTCATAAATCCGCCATACGACCAGCCGTGTACGCCGATACGATCCTTGTCAACCCACTCGTGCGACATCAGCCACTTCATACCCTCCATCTGGTCGGCCATCTCGGCTTGACCGCATTGACGGTTGATGGCCTTCTCGAACTCGGCACCGCGATTCGACGTGCCTCGGTTGTCCATCACGAATACGACATAACCGCGCTGTGCCATATACATCTCCCAGCGACGCAACTGCGCGAGGTAGGTGTTCTGCACCATCTGCGAGTGGGGGCCGCCATAGACGTAGAGGATTACGGGATACTTCTTCGTGGGGTCGAAGTCGAGGGGCTTGATCAGACGGTAGTAGTTGTCGTACTTGCCGTCGGCACTCTTCACCGTACCGATGGTGATGGGCGCGTAGTTGTAGCCCACGGTGGGATCCTCGGCGCGGAAGAGCTCGCGTGCGGGCTTGAGGTCGGTGCGACCAAGCTCTACTACGCGGGGAACGTGGAGCGAAGAGTATGTATCGAGGAAGTAGCGGCCGCTCTTGCTAACCGATACGGTGTGCCAACCCTCGGCTTTGGTCAGTCGTGTCTGCTTGCCCGTTGCAATCTCCACGCGGAAGAGGTGGTTGTCGATGGGCGACACCTCGGCAGAGGTGTAATAGACGTGCTTTGCATCCTGCGCAACATACGCTACGCTTGCGTCGGTCTTTGTCAGGCGCTCGATCTGGCCCTCGTCGTTGCAGAGGTAGAGATTCCAGTAGCCGTCGCGGTTGTCCGTGGCGTAGATGAAACGTGTGGGGTCGCTCTCGAGGAACACCAGCGGATGCTGAGGCTCCACCCAGCGGTCGTTGTGCTCAGTGAGAATCTGCTTGAGCATCTGGCCCGTTGAGGCGCTGTATGAATTAAGGTGCACGTTGTGCTGCGCACGATCCAGCACCTGAATGTAGATGCGCTGCGAGTCGGGCGACCAGGTGATGTTCGTCAGGTAGCGCTCCTCGTCGAAGTCGGTAACGTTCAAATAGATGGTCTTGCCAGTGGCAATATCATATACGCCCAGCGAGACGTGCTCCGAAGCCATTCCGTTCATCGGGTACTTGATGCTCTTCAGCTCGCCCGTGCGAGTCTGAATGTCGAGCAGCGGGAAGTCCGTCACGCGCGACTCGTCCTTGCGATAGAAAGCGAGCTTCGTAGCGTCGGGCGAGAAGAATATTCCGCCCGAGATTCCGAACTCGTTGCGGCTTACGGTCTGGCCGCAGACGATGTTGGGGTCGTCGTATGATGTTACGGCAATCTCCTTCTGTCCGTCAAACAGATAGAGATTGTTCTTCTTCGTGTAGGCATAGAGGCCTCCCTTGCCACTCTGGCGCGTGAGGTTCTCGCCACCGGTGGGGATCTGCGAGCGTGAGGTGATCTGCTTTGTCTTCAGATCAATTATCGTGCGCTGGTTGTGAGCCGTCACCACCAGCGAGCCATCCTCCTCGAAGGCGTAGGCGGGCATTGTCTTGAAATTGGTTGTGAGCAGCGTGTTCAGCTCCTCGATGGTGATGAGCGTGCGCTTCTTTGCCGTGCGTGCGTCGTATGCCACCAGAGCGTTCTGCTCTACGGTGGCGTATGAGTCGCTTGCGCCTACCCAACGTACGGGGTACGACTTGGGCGTGAGGTCGCGGTTGAGCACCACATCCTCGATCGAGAGGAGTCGTCGCTCGGTTTGTGCCGTTACAGAGAGGGTAGTCATAAGTACCAATGTAACTAAAGTGGTAAGTATTCGCTTCATTGTTGTCGGGTTTGTAATGATTTTTTCCGAAGGCGAAAGTAAAGAATTTTATTTATATAACCGCAAATTTGTGCTTTGAAATGAATTTTTCTGCAGTTTTTTTTGCGAATAAGAAAAAAATACCTACATTTGCACACCCAATTCAAGATTGGAGCCCAGATGGCGGAATCGGTAGACGCGCTGGTCTCAAACACCAGTAGGTTCACCCCTGTGCCGGTTCGACCCCGGCTCTGGGTACGAAGAGAAGTTCGAGAGAACTTCTCTTTTTTTTATTTTATTTATTTCGCTCGCCGATGGGCGAAGTTCCGAATAAAATGCTTATCTTTACACACCTTAATGATTTCGTATTATGCAGGAGAGTGTAAAAGTAATTTGCCAGAATACATCCACCGTACTTGAGGTCGAGATGGGTTCGACTTTGCTCGATGTGCTACGTCAGATTCCTATCGAGGCTCCCTATCCGATCCTGGCGGCCTATGTCAACAATTCGCTTCGCGAACTTAATATGCGCATCTTCAAGCCGATGACCGTGCGCTATATCGACATCACCCACTTCGAGGGCTACCGCGTCTATCAGCGTACCATCTCGTTCATCCTCCAGAAGGCGATGTACGATCTCTACGGCAACCGCAAGTTCCACGTTCGCCACTCTCTGGGCCGAGGTCTCTACTGTGAGTTTGCCGACTCGGAGCCTACGACGGAGGAGCTCGCGGCTCTGCGCGAGCGTATGCAGCAGATCATTGATGCGCGCTATACGATCACCCGCTGCCGTATGCTGACGGCTGAGATTAACGACATCTACGAGCGCTACGGCTTCGACGATAAGATCGAACTGCTGAACACCCGCCCACGCCTTTACAGCGATATGTACACGCTCGACAATACGGTGGGCTACTTCTACGGCGCACTCACTCCCGATACGGGTTATATCCATCTGTTCGACATTCGCCCCTACTACAAGGGCTTCTATATCGCTCTGCCCACGCGACTTGATCCGTCGCAGCTCGATCTGAGGGTTCATTGGAAGAAGATGTCGGAGGTCTTTCGCGAGTATCACCAGTGGGTAGATATTATGGGCGTTCCCACGATTGGTTGCCTGAATAAGCGCCTGCTCGATGGCGATATGAGCGAGCTGATAAAGATCGCCGAGGCCTTCCACGAGAAGAAGGTCGCCGCAATGGCCGACCAGATCAAGGCTGCCCACGATGAGCGTGGCGCAAGCGTTGTGCTGATCTCAGGCCCTTCGTCGAGCGGTAAGACCACCACCTCGAAGCGCCTGGGAGTGCAGTTGCGCATCCTGGGACTCGACCCCGTGCTGATTTCGCTCGACGACTACTTTGTCGATCGCGACCGCACGCCCAAGGATGAGAATGGCGAGTACGACTTCGAGGCTCTGGAGGCTATCGATCTGGAGCTCCTGAATAGCGACCTGGAGCGTCTTACGGCGGGCGAGAGTGTCGAGGTGCCGCGCTACGACTTTATCACGGGCACGCGCCAGTGGCACGATACTCCGCTGAAACTCAACCCACATTCGATCCTCATTATGGAGGGTATCCACGGTCTTAATCCGCGCCTTACGCCAAGTATTCCGCGCGATAAGAAGTTCTGCATCTACGCTTCGTGCCTAACGTCGGTTGCTATGGATAACCTCACACGAATCCAAACCACCGACAACCGCCTCCTGCGTCGTATCACGCGCGACTATGCCACTCGCGGAGCCAATGCGCTGGCTACGCTGCGCCGCTGGCCGAGTGTGCGCCGAGGCGAGGAGCGACACATCTTCCCCTATCAGGAGAATGCCGATGTGATCTTCAATACCTCGCTCTTCTACGAACTTATGGTCCTGCGTCCCAAGGTGGAGCCCATACTGCGCGAGGTGCCCAATACGGAGCCCGAGTATGGCGAGGCAAGACGACTGCTGCAGTTCCTCGACAACTTCATCCCGCTCTACACGGATGAGATTCCGCCCACATCTATTCTGCGAGAGTTTGTAGGTGGTAGCAGTTTCAAGTATTAATTCAAAATTCAGAATTCAAAATTCAAAATTCCTCAGAATTCCAAATTGCATTTTAGGGAAGGCAAGTAAACCCCGAAAACTAACAAAAACAAAATAAATAGAGAAGAAAAATGTTTGACAAATTTATGAATCGCCATATTGGCGTCACCAATTCGGAGGACCTCGGCCAGATGCTGAAGGTCATCGGTGTGGAGTCTGTCGAGGAGCTTATCTCGCAGGTTATTCCCGCTTCGATTCGTCTCAAGAAACCGCTTGCCCTGCCCGAGGGTATGAGCGAGTATGAGTTCACGGCACACGTTGCCTCGCTCGCTGCGCGCAACCGCCAGCTGCGCTCGTTCATCGGTATGGGTTACTACCCGACGGCCGTGCCCGCCGTTGTCAGCCGCAACGTATTCGAGAACCCTGCGTGGTACACCTCATACACACCCTATCAGGCTGAGATTTCGCAGGGTCGCCTGGAGGCTCTGCTCAATTACCAGACTGCAATTATGTCGCTCACGGGTATGCAGATTGCCAACTGCTCACTTCTGGACGAGGCTACGGCTGCTGCCGAGGCTATGCTTATGATGTATGCTCTGCGTTCGCGCGAGGCCGTTAAGCAGGGCCGCAACCAACTCTTCGTCGATAAGGATATCTTCCCGCAGACACTCGACGTGCTGCTCACTCGCAGCGAGCCCTTCGGCATCGAGCTTATCATCGACGACTACTCGACCTACGAGTTCAACGGTATGGAGTTTGGTGCGTTGGTGCAGTACCCCTCGGCTACGGGTGAGGTGCGCAACTATGCCGCCTTTGCCGAGAAGGCTCACGCCGTAGGTGCTTTGGTTGCTGCCGATGCCGATATCCTTTCGCTGGCGCTGCTTACTCCCCCCGCAGAGTGGGGTGCCGACATCGCAGTTGGTTCTACCCAGCGATTGGGATGCCCGATGGGTTTCGGTGGCCCGAGCGCAGGTTATATGGCTTGCCGCGAGGCTTACAAGCGTAACATCCCCGGCCGTATCATCGGTGTATCGGTTGACCGCCTGGGCAATAAGGCGCTGCGTATGTCGCTCCAGATGCGCGAGCAGCATATCAAGCGCGAGAAGGCTACGTCGAACATCTGCACCGCATCGGCGCTGATGGCTTCGATGGCAGGTTTCTACTGTATCTATAATGGCCCCGAGGGCTTGCGTCGTGCCGCTATGACGGCTCACACGTCGGCCGTTGCCGTTAAGGAGGCTTTGGAGGCTATGGGCTATAAGCTCACCAATAAGGATATCTTCGATACATTGGAGGTCGAGGCCGAGGCAGCCGTGGTGCAGGATATTGCACTCGCCGCCGGCATCAACTTCTATTACCCCTCTGAGGGTCTCGTTCGCCTCTCGTTTGACGAGGTTACCACTCCTGCTGAGGTTGAGGCTGTTGTGGCTCTCTTCGCCGAGGCCAAGGGCAAGAAGGCTAAGGCCGTAAAGATTGGTGCCGAGATGAAGATTCCTGCTGCGCTGCAGCGTGAGTCGGCGATACTTTCGGAGCCCGTGTTTAATAAGTATCATTCGGAGAGCGATATGATGCGTTATATCAAGCAGTTGGAGCTGCGCGACATCTCGCTCGCCAACTCTATGATTTCGCTCGGCTCTTGCACGATGAAGCTCAACGCTGCCGCCATTATGCAACCTCTGTCACTCGCTGGCTTCCAGAATATGCACCCCTTCGCTCCCGCCGATCAGACCGAGGGCTACACCGAGCTTATCGCCGAGCTGGAGAAGGATCTGGCTACGATCACGGGCTTTGCAGGCTGCTCACTCCAGCCCAATTCAGGAGCTGCGGGCGAGTACGCAGGTCTGATGGTTATCCGCGCCTACCACCAGAGCCGTGGTCAGGGCTATCGTAACATCATCCTCATCCCCGCATCTGCTCACGGAACGAACCCCGCTTCGGCAGCTATGGCAGGTATGAAGATCGTGACGGTTGCGTGTGACCAGAACGGTAATATTGACGTTGAGGATCTGAAGGCTAAGGCCGAGGAGCACTCATCGGAGTTGTGCGGTCTGATGGTAACCTACCCCTCGACTCACGGCGTATTCGAGAGTCGCATCCGCGAGATTGTAGATGCTGTTCACGACGCTGGTGGTCAGGTATATATGGATGGTGCTAATATGAACGCACAGGTTGGTCTGACTAACCCCGGCTATATCGGTGCCGACGTTTGCCACCTCAATCTGCACAAGACCTTCGCAATGCCTCACGGCGGTGGTGGTCCGGGTGTAGGCCCGATCTGCGTTGCGGAGCACCTCAAGCCGTTCCTCCCTTCACACTCTGTGATGGCTACAGGCGGCGAGGATGGCATCACTGCCGTATCGTCATCACCCTGGGGCTCGGCAATGCTGCTGCCTATCACCTACGGCTACATCAAGATGCTCGGCGAGGAGGGCTTGCGTCACGCTACGGAGATGGCTATCGTCAATGCCAACTATATGTCGTCAGCCTTGAAGGATGAGTACCGCACCTTCTACTCGGGCGAGACGGGCCGCGTAGGCCACGAGATGATTCTCGATTTGACCAATTTCAAGAAGGACTACGGCATCGACTGCGGCGATATCGCTCACCGCTTGATGGACTATGGCTTCCACGCGCCCACGCTCTCATTCCCCGTACACGAGACCTTGATGGTCGAGCCTACCGAGTCGGAGCCCAAGGCCGAGATGGATCGCTTTATGGAGGCGCTCGTTCAGATCAAGCGCGAGTGCGAGGCTGCGGCCGCATCGGGCGATAAGGATAACGTGGTGGTGAATGCACCCCATACAGCCGTTGAGCTTGCGGGCGAGTGGTCGCATCCCTACTCTCGTATGGAGGCCGCCTTCCCCTTGGAGTGGGTTCGCACCTCGAAGTTCTTCCCCTACGTTACCAAGATCGACAACGGCTATGGCGATCGCAACCTCGTTTGCTGTAATGTAGATTAAATTAATAATTTATACGTCATTCCCCGACTTGCGCAGCAAGGCGATGGGAATCTACCTAAAATAACTCAGCCTGCTCCTTTCGGGGCAGGCTGTTGTTTATTTGAGATCGGAAATTGATTACTTCCTCCGCTTGTAATAAGATGTTGCGTTGTCGGCACCTGTCAATATCAATTCGTTACCGCTTAAAGACTCTAACCAATAAGCCTCATAGCTCTCGCTATTTTCACTCAATACCAATCGGAGTTGTTTGTCGGCTATCACCCAATAGAATGGAATGGTAACGATACCCGATTTATAGTAGTTGTTGAATTGTCCTGAGCCATCATCGTAGAACTCTACCTCGTGCAACTCATCTATGTCTTCCTCGGCGTAATACCAACGATTATCTTCAGGAATATACTTTTTGCTCAATTCCCATAGCCCGACAATTTCATTCTGGAGAGTCGCTTCGTCTTTGTTGCTACACGCAACGAATAGTAGCGGCAACATCGTTGCCAAAATAAAGATTAGCTTTTTCATTGTAGTAATTGTAATTAGTAAGATTCTGTTTACTACTCAACGGGTAGTTGCACAAAAATATTATAAAAAGTTGAATATACAACACTTTTTTGTAATGTAGAGTTTTCGTAGGTACGGCATTTTTGACTACCGCGATATGTCGCATACGGTGATAAATTACATTGCAAACATCAATGTAAAAAAGATAAATAGTTAAAATTTTTCATTTCTAAATTTTGTAACTCTCCGCGAAGTGTGTATCTTTGTATGATTCAAACAAAACGAATTGAACTAAAACCAAAGAAATATGAAAGTAGAAAACGCAAAAATGGTGTCGGTACACTACACTCTGACCGTTGATGGCCAGATTGCCGACCAGTCACGCGAGGGTCAGCCCCTGCAGTTCATCTGCGGTACGGGTATGCTCCTGCCCAAGTTCGAGGGCGCTATCATCGGCAAGGAGCCCGGTGAGAAGGTGTCGTTCACGCTCGCTCCCGCTGACGGCTACGGCGAGATCATCCCCGAGGCAGTTGTCGATCTTCCCAAGTCGATCTTTATGATCGACGGCAAGGTTGCCGAGAACCTGCTTGTAGTTGGTAATCAGATCCCTATGAGCGACGCTCAGGGCAACCGTATGCTCGGTACCGTTAAGGAGGTAGCTGAAGAGACTGTTAAGATGGACTTCAATCACCCGATGGCCGGCAAGACCTTGAACTTCGATGTTGAGGTTGTTGAGGTACGCGACGTAACCCCCGAGGATTTGGCATCACAGGGCGGCTGCAACTGCGGTTGCTCGGGCGACTGCGAGAGCGGTTGCGAGGGTGGCAAGTGCGGCGAGAGCCACGACGAGGGCTGCGACTGCTGCAACTAATCTGCAAAAAGGAAATTTTTAGGGCCCGCCTGACCGAGAGTCGGGCGGCCTTTTTTGTTGATATGCATACAATTGCCGATATTGTCGATGCCGTGGCATCGCCCTATGCCGAGTGGCGAACGCTACGCGACGTAAAGCCCGAGATGCACGATGGGAGGCCCGTATATGTTACGGGCAATGCCGCTGTGTCGTTTCGTGTGTGGCACGAGGGGCGACGCAAGATGCTCAAGTGCTATACGCGCCCGAACGAGCGTCTGGGCGCAATCTATGGCGAGCAGTTTTATCCGCGCGAACTTACGGTACGCAATATCGTGGGGCGCGCGGCAATCATCGATTGTCTTCTGACCGACTACATCGAGGGCCGCACTCTCGACGAGGCTTTGGCCGCGGCTCAAACGGCCGAGGAGTGTCAATTGCTGGCGCAAGGTTTTGACCGTCTGGCGGCCGAGATTCTCTCATCGGGACGGGCTCACGGCGACCTGAAGCCCGAGAATATAATCGTGGGTGAGGATGGTCGTCAGCACGCCATCGATTGGGATGCCGCCTTCGTCGAGCGCTTTGCGGGCGAGAAGGCTCTCGAGATCGGTACGGCAGCGTATCAGCATCCCGAGCGTGGGGTGGAGATGTATGACGGGCATATCGACGACTACTCTGTTGCGATGATCTCCACGCTGTTGCACCTGGCGGCAGTCGATCCTGCAGTTGTGGCGCATTACAGAAAATACCACGAGCCGCCATTCCTCCCACGCGATATTCGTCGTGGCGCGGAGTCGTTTATCGATAAGGCGAAGGAGGAGTTCGCTCGCCGAGGCTGGGCGCGTCAGTACCGCGTGGCGGAGATGTTGCGCTCGCCCTATGCGCGACTCTTCCGTCTGCGAGAAGTATTCACTCCGAAGCCGGCGACAACTTCTGACACAGCACCCACGCTCGATGTGGAGTGGGGCTGGTGGGGTTGTCGTCAGGGTGATGGATGGGCCATCCCGCCGCTCTATGACTCTGGTTTTGAGCCATCGGAGGGTGTGGCACTGATGGTGCTGGGGGAGTATAGCCACTATGTTGCCGTTGAGGATGGCCGCACGCTGATGAGTATGGGCAAAGGCGATGATGCCCGATCGGTGCGCGATGGCGTGGCTCGCTTGAGACGTGCCGATGGCGGGGAGCAAACAATCGCTGTGGAGGAGTTGATTAATTCGTCGAAATAATCTATATTTGCGTTTGTAAATCATCCCGATATGTATTCTCAAGAGATCACACGCACCCATCGTTCGGCCTTTGTGCTGGTACTCGACCGCTCGGCGTTGATGCAGCAGCAGGTGCGCTTCGGTGAGCTTCTGATGAGCAAGGCCGAGGCGGTAGCCTACACGGCCAATGCCCTGCTGACCGAGCTTGTCGATCGCTCGCGCCGTACGGATGGTCTGCGCGACTACTACGACGTGGCTGTTGTGGGGTATTGCAACGACGAGGTGGAGATGCTTCTCGGCGAGGATGGTTTTCTCTCGATTGAGCGGTTGGCTGCGCGTGAGCCGAAGATGAGTCGTCTGGCCATTGAGCGTCAGCGCTCGGACGGCAGCTCGGCCATCGAGGAGCATCACCAATACCGCTGGATCGAGCCGCGTGCCGAGGGTACTACGCCGATGTATGAGGCACTGCTCCGCGTGCGCGATATGCTGCGGGAGTGGTGCGAGAAGGAGGCGAATAGGGAGAGCTTCCCGCCCGTAGTGATTCATATCACCGATGGCGAGGCGTCGGATTGCGACGATCGTGAATTGCGCGACGTCTGCTCCGAAGTGCGACGTGTGGCCACAAGCGACGGTAATGTGCTACTGCTCAATATCCATATCTCAACGGACTCTACGCTCGAATCGATCATCTTCCCGATGGCCGACGAGTTGCAGTCGGCCGGACGTTATGCGCGTCTTCTGGCCGAGTGTTCGAGCGTTATGCCCGTGGCCTTTGATAGCTCGATTTCGCAACTGAAAGGCGTGGGTGCTGTGCCTCCCTATTTCGGTATGGGATACAATGCCAGCATCATAGAGTTGCTCTCGATCATAAATATTGGTTCACGCAGTATCACAAATATGCAATAGTATGGCTACGATCTCCGACCTGCGCAGAGCACTCATCCATCCGCGAACGCACTTTCGTTCGCTCAGTCGCCTTCAGTGGGACGGTGGAGAGATTGTGCGCTCGACACTCTTTGCCGAGGCGATGGTGGAGTGCGACGGGGAGCGACTGAGGCTCTGTATGCCGCTTTCGTCGTTGTCGCTGGGGCGTGTGGAGCGATTTATGCCACAGAAACGTCATCTGCTCTCGATGAGTGTGCCCGAACTGAGGCTGCTTCGTGAGGAGATGCTATGCCAAAGGGGCGATGCGGTCGATATTTTGTGTGAGCGCGTGCCTGATGCACTCCCTTTTGTGGATGCGGTGGCGAGTGTGAATGATAACGAGGAGGCTTCGGCCTTAATCGGAGCGCTCGATGTGTTGCAGGCGCGACTGCGAGCGGCTGATGTGTCGCACAACAATGTGCGGGAGCAGAATCTGAGGCTCGATGCCGGGGGTGAGGCGCATCTGGTACGATGGTACTACGCAACCGTTGGCGCGCAAGGCGACGATGAGGCTTTCGAGCAGCTGCGACGGAAGATAGCCTCGGCAGCCGATGGGTTGAGTGTGAGGGATGTGGCCGATGGCTACGATGCTCTGCCGCGACTCGAAGGACACTTGAGCGTAAGACCGTTGCGTGAGGGTTTGGCTGCGGTGGAGGATGAGTCGGGATGGGGATTTGTCGATAGCGATAATCGTGTCGTTGTCCCTTCAGTGTATCTGTGGGTTAATGATTTTTGTGAGGGCCGCGCTGAGGTTGAGACGGCAGAGGGTATGGGCCTGATTGATAAGTCGGGCCGATACATCATCGAGCCACGATATGGTGTCGTGGAGTATGATCCTCGAAGTGGTTGTTCGATGGCTCGGCAGGGCAAGGAGTGGATCGAATTTGACTACTCGGGCCAGAGATTGGTCGAGGAGGAGGCGATATGAAAAGAGTATTAATGGCTCTGCTCGCGCTGGCTTTTGTGGCGTGCGGGCAGCAATCGAAAGTGGATATGGAACAGAAATATGAGGATAGGTTGGTGCGCCTGTCGAAAATTGAGGTTTATGAGGAGTATCTGGACGAATACCTCTCGTTTGTTGGCGAGGTGGGACGCGCATCGGTAGAGCAGGAGGAGGGCGTTCTGACGCTCTTCAGCGTTCAGGAGAAGGAGCGCCCTTGCCATATTACCATCCTCGAGATTTATGCCTCTCGTGCGGCCTACGAGCACCACATCACAACGCCCCATTTTCAGAAATACAAGCAGGGTACGCTGCATATGGTCAAGTCGCTCGAACTATGTGATGGCAAGGCCCTTGTGCCCGAAATGTTGATTAAAGAGTAATAAAAAATAGAAGATTTATGGAAAGAACAAAATGCTTAATTATCGGTAGCGGCCCCGCAGGATTTACAGCCGCAATTTACACCTCGCGTGCCAACCTCTCACCCATCGTTTATGAGGGTATCGAGCCCGGAGGCCAGCTCACCACCACCACTGAGATCGAGAACTTCCCCGGCTACCCCGAGGGTATCAGCGGCACGGAGATGATGGCGCAGCTCAAGCAGCAGGCGCAGCGTTTCGGCGCTGATGTCCGCTTCGGTATCGTTACAGATGTAGACTTCGACGTGCGTCCCTTTGTGGCGACAATCGACGGCGAGAAGAAGATTGAGGCAGAGAGTATTATCGTAGCTACGGGCGCTTCGGCAAAGTACCTCGGACTGGAGTCGGAGTTAAAGTTCCGTGGTCAGGGTGTGAGCGCTTGCGCAACGTGCGACGGCTTCTTCTACCGCAAGCAGGACGTGGCCGTTGTTGGCGGTGGCGATACGGCTTGTGAGGAGGCTACCTATCTCGCATCGATCTGTAAGCAGGTCTACCTGATTGTTCGAAAACCCTTCCTGCGTGCGTCGAAGGCTATGCAGGAGCGTGTATTCAATACCCCCAATATCAAGGTGATGTTCGAGTATAACACCATCGAGGTGCTGGGCGACGAGGAGGGCGTTACGGGCGCTCGTCTGCGCCACTCGTCGGGAGAGGAGCTCACCATCGATATTATGGGCTTCTTCCTTGCCATCGGCCATCACCCCAATACCGAGCTTTTCAAGGGTAAGCTGGAACTCGACGAGGAGGGTTACATCAAGACCATCCCCGGCACCTCGAAGACCAACATCGAGGGCGTTTTCGCTGCAGGCGACGTGAAGGATCCCCATTACCGTCAGGCTATTACGGCCGCAGGCTCGGGCTGCATTGCAGCGTTGGATTGTGAGCGTTATCTGTTAAATCGCTAATGTCGATAGCAGTTACCATACTCGGCTCCTCGTCGGCCAAGCCGACCTCTACGGGACACCCCTCGGCGCAGGTGGTGAACATCAACGAGCAGTATTTCCTCGTTGATGCGGGGGAGGGCGTGCAGCGCCAGATGGCACGATGTGGCATCTCGGCGCTGAAGTTGCGTGCCGTCTTTATCTCGCATCTGCACGGAGACCACCTCTATGGTCTTTTTCCGCTGCTTTCGACGCTTGGTCTGTATGGCCGTCGAACGCCCCTTAGGATCTTTGCTCCGCGCCCCTTTGGTGAGATGCTGGAGTGCTTTTTACGCCTGAGTGAGAGTAACTTGCCCTATACGCCCGAGTGGGTGGAGGTCGATACTACCAAGCATCAGATAATCTTTGAGAACGACACCACCGAGGTGTGGTCGCTGCCGCTTCGTCACCGTGTGCCGACGGCAGGGTATCTGTTCCGTCAGAAGGAGCCGGCGCTCAATGTGAAGAAATTCGCCATCGAGCGTTATGGCCTGAGCGTGCAGCAGATTGTGCAGGCCAAGCGGGGCGAAGATGTCGAGTTGGAGACGGGTGAGGTACTTGCGAATGAGTTGATTACCTATCGCCCCTATGGCACGCTGTCGTATGCCTATTGCTCCGACACCAACTACTCGGCACGGCTTGCCAAGATGGTCGAGGGGGTCGATATGCTCTACCACGAAGCGACCTACGCTGCCGAGCTCCGCAAATTGGCCAAGGAGCGTGGCCACTCCACCACGGCCGATGCCGCCAAGGTTGCCCAGATGGCTGGTGCTGGCCGACTGATTATTGGTCACTTCTCGGCTCGATATAAGGAGCTTACACCACTTCTGGATGAGGCACGGGAGCTCTTCCCATCGACCGACCTTGCTCGCGAGGGCGAGACCTTTATGATTGAACCCAAACCGCAGAAACAATGACAAAAGCCGAAATACAATTTGTCCGTTCGCTCGCCGATAAGCGCGTGCGCGACGAGGAGCATCTGTTCATCGCCGAGGGCGATAAGCTCATCGACGAAATACTCCACTCCTCGCTTCGGGTGCGTAGCCTCTATGCTCTTGAGGGCCATTTTGTTGGCCGTGCCGAGACTGTGACGGCGAAGGAGATGGAGCGCATCTCGCAACTCAAGACGGCATCGACGTCGCTGGCCGTTGTGGAGCAGCCGCGCCATAAATCATCTGCGTCGGCATCGCCCGAGGCTCTCTCGCTGGCACTCGATGGGGTGCAGAACCCTGGTAATCTGGGAACAATCATCCGCCTTGCCGATTGGTTTGGCGTGGAGGATATCTACTGCTCGATGGATACTGCCGACTGCTTCAACCCCAAGGTTGTGCAGGCTACGATGGGCGCTATCCTGCGCGTGAGAGTGCATTACCTGCCGCTGGCGGAGTTTCTGCGTCGTTCGGCAGAGAGTGGGGTGGCGGTCTATGGAACAATGCTCGACGGCGAGGATATTTATGATGCAGAGCTGCAGCCAAAGGGACTCATTGTGATGGGTAACGAGGGCAGGGGCGTAAGTGCGGAGTGTGTCGCCAGCTTCACACATCGTCTGCTTATTCCCGCTTTTCCGCCCGAAAGACAAGGCTCTGAATCGCTCAATGTGGCGATGGCGACGGGAATCGTGTGTGCCGAGTTTCGACGACGGGCAAGGGGCGTGAAATAGCTCTTGTTATGCAATTTTTTGAGAATAAAGGGGTGTCCAAAATTATTTTGGGCACTTTTTTTTGTGTCGGTGGCATCAAAATCGTCAGAATCAGCTAATAATTGGAAATTATTAGTATATTTGCTGTTTGAAATAGTATGAAATTATTATGTCGGATTCAAGACTCAAGATAGGAATTACGCAAGGCGACACCAACGGAGTGGGTTGGGAGGTGATTCTCCGCACCTTCGCCGATCAGCGTATGACGGAGATTTTTACCCCCGTGATCTACGGATCGCTCAAGGCAGCAAAGGCCTATATGGCGCTGCTCGGCGGGGAGGATTATACGGTGCAGTTTAACATCATCTCGTCGGCGGCTGAGGCTCGCGCGGCCAAAGTAAACCTCATTGACACGGGCGACGTAGATCCCACGCCCGGAGTAGCTTCGGCTGAGGGTGGCCGTGCTGCTGTTCAGGCGCTGGAGCGTGCGGTAGCTGATCTGAAGGATGGAGCTATTGACGCTATGGTGACGGCTCCGATCGACAAGGAGTCGGCGCAGAGCGACGAGTTCCGCTTCACGGGCCACACCGAGTTTATGGCCGCACACCTGGAGGGTGAGCCGATGATGATTATGTGCAGCGAGCGCCTGCGTGTGGGTCTGGTTACGATTCATATCCCCGTAGCGGAGGTGAGCCAAAGCATTTCAAAGGAGAAGATCGTAGCAGCACTTGCAACACTCAGACAGACGCTGAAGGAGGACTTCGGCATCGTTGAGCCCCGCATCGCTGTACTCTCGCTCAACCCCCACGCGGGTGAGGGCGGTCTGCTCGGCGAAGAGGAGCAGACGATCATCAAGCCCGCCATCGAGGAGGCTTTTGCCGAAGGAGTGCTGGCGTTTGGTCCCTTCCCCTCGGATGGATTGTTCGGCGGAGGCGGATATGCCAAGTACGATGCGGTGCTGGCTATGTACCACGATCAGGGACTCATCCCCTTCAAAACCCTCTCGCCCGAGGGTGTGAACTTCACGGCAGGACTGTCGGCCGTACGCACTTCGCCCGACCACGGCACGGCGTACGACATCGCAGGCAAGGGAGTGGCCGATGCGCAGTCGATGCGCAATGCGATTTATGCGGCTATGGATATCGTTCGCAACCGCGAGCAGTGGGCCGCGTGGACGGCAAATCCGTTGCAGCACTTCGAGCGCGACAAGGGCCGCGACGTGTCAGTTAAGGATTTGAAGTTGCCCGAAACAGAGGAGTAACGCATAGAGAAAAAGATAGAGAATTATGTTGAATCAGGGCCGACGCGACACACGATCAAATATGGTGCTGTGGGTATCCGTAGCGCTATTGTCAATCATAGGCTTGGGCGCAAATGTTTACAAGGCAAACACGGGTTCACCGATAGAGTGGCCCTCGACCATAGCGGAGATTACGTGCCTCTTGGCGGCAGGACTCTTTATCTTTGAGAATATCCGCAAAAAGCGCAAGGCGCGTGAAGAAAAAGAGGAGTAACGTAAAAATAAGAGTGTTATGGAGAAGAAAAAAGTGTGGAAACTCAACATCGCGTTGAATTATCTTGTGCTGATATTGGCCATTATTATTGTAGGTTTTAACCTATACGATTATATCAACTATCGAGAGATTGATTGGTTTTATGCTTGTCTGGGTGTTGTTATGATATTCAGTTCAATCTTCGGTGTTAGAAATGCCAAGCGCGAAATTAGTAAAGAGAAGTAAATATTAACCGAGCTGACAGCTGTATTCCGTCTCGTAATTGTGGAAGCGGGTGGATAGGCTCAAAACATAAAACTTAAATAACACTATGATTAAAATCACTTTTCCTGATGGCAACGTTAAGGAGTTTGCTAAAGGAACAACAGCTTACCAAGTAGCCGAGAGCATCAGCCCTCGTCTCGCTGCCGACTGTCTGGCCGCTTCGGTAAACGATGTAACGGTCGATATGACACGCGCCATCGACGAGGATGCCTCAATCAAATTCTACAAGTGGGACGACGCCGAGGGCAAGCACGCCTTCTGGCACACATCATCTCACCTCTTGGCCGAGGCGTTGCAGGCTCTCTATCCGGGCATTAAGTTCGGTATCGGTCCTGCTATTGAGAACGGTTTCTACTACGACGTAGATTCACCTACCCCCATCACCGAGGGCGATCTCCCCGCAATCGAGAAGAAGATGCAGGAGCTGGCTCGTCAGAAGGAGGAGTTGGTGCGTTCGGAGGTGTCGAAGGCTGACGCGCTGAAGACCTTTACCGAGAAGGGCGACCAGTACAAGGTGGAGCTTATCCAGGATCTGGAGGATGGCACCATCTCATTCTATACCAACGGTGATTTCACCGACCTTTGCCGCGGTCCGCATATCCCCAACACGGGCGTTATCAAGGCCGTTAAGCTCACCTCTGTTGCCGGTGCATATTGGCGCGGTAACGAGAAGAATAAGATGCTTACCCGTATCTACGGTATCTCATTCCCCAAGAAGTCGATGCTCGACGAGTACCTCGTGATGTTCGAGGAGGCTAAGAAGCGCGACCACCGTAAGCTGGGTAAGGATCTCGAGCTCTTTATGTTCTCACAGCGCGTAGGCCAGGGCCTTCCGATGTGGCTTCCTAAGGGTGCCGAGCTGCGCGACCGTCTGGAGCGCTTCCTGCGCCAGATTCAGAAGGATTACGGCTATATGCAGGTGATCACCCCGCACATCGGTAACAAGGATTTGTACGTTACTTCGGGTCACTACGCAAAGTATGGCAAGGATTCATTCCAGCCCATCCACACGCCGTTCGAGGGTGAGGAGTATCTCTTGAAGCCTATGAACTGCCCCCACCACTGCGAGATCTACCGCTCGAAGCCCCGCTCGTATAAGGATCTGCCCGTACGTCTGGCCGAGTTTGGTACCGTATATCGCTACGAGCAGTCGGGCGAGTTGCACGGTCTGACGCGCGTGCGTAGCTTTACGCAGGATGATGCCCACCTCTTTGTTCGCCCCGACCAGCTGCTGGAGGAGTTCGAGAAGGTTATCGACATCGTGCTCTACATCTTCCGCACGCTCAAGTTCGACAACTACACTGCACAGATCTCTCTGCGCGACCCCAACAACACCGAGAAGTATATCGGCTCGGATGAGAATTGGGAGAAGGCCGAGGGCGCAATTATCCAGGCTTGTAAGGAGAAGGGCTTGAACACCACCGTCGAGCTTGGCGAGGCTGCATTCTACGGTCCCAAGTTGGACTTTATGGTTAAGGATGCGCTGGGCCGCAGCTGGCAGCTCGGTACTATTCAGGTTGACTACAACCTTCCTGAGCGTTTCGACCTTACCTATAAGGGCAATGACGATAAGTTGCACCGCCCGATTATGATCCACCGCGCACCCTTCGGCTCTATGGAGCGTTTCGTGGCTGTGCTGCTGGAGCATACGGCGGGTAAGTTCCCCTTGTGGCTTACTCCCGACCAGGCGGTTATCCTTCCCATTTCGGAGAAGTTCAACGACTACGCTAACGACGTGGCAAAGCGTCTGGCTAAGGCCGATGTTCGTGTTCAGGTTGACGAGCGTAACGAGAAGATTGGCCGTAAGATCCGCGACAACGAGCTCAAGCGTATCCCCTTCCTGCTTATCGTAGGTGAGAAGGAGGCTGCAGAGGGCAAGGTGTCGGTTCGCGTGCAGGGCGAGGGCGACAAGGGCGCGATGAGCGTCGAGGAGTTCGCAGCTCACATCTCGTCGCTGGTTGATGCCGAAATCGAAGCAAACAAAATGGAGTAAAACTCCTAAAATAACATAAGTTAAACGAACAAGTAACTAATTTGGCAATTACACAAAAACCTTTTCCGCCCCGTCCGATGAACGGCGGAAACAAGCCTCAGCAGGGGATGATGCGAGGCCGTCGCGTAGAGAAAGAGAATCCCAACCGTATCAATGGCGAGATTACGGCACCTATGGTGCGTATCGTCGGTGAGAACGTAGAGCCCAATTTGGTGGTGCCCATCAAGCAGGCACTCGCTATGGCTGATGAGATGGAGTTGGACCTCATCGAAATCTCTCCCAATGCCGAGCCGCCCGTGTGCCGCATTGCCGACTATCAGAAGTTCCTCTACCAGCAGAAGCGTAAGGCCAAGGAGATCAAGGCTAAGCAGGTGAAGGTGGTTGTGAAGGAGATTCGTTTTGGTCCCCAGACCGACGATCACGATTACAACTTCAAGCTCAAGCACGCCGAGAACTTCATCAAGGAGGGAGCCAAGGTCAAGGCTTCGGTATTCTTCCGTGGTCGTTCGATCGTCTTCAAGGAGCAGGGTGAGATTCTGTTGCTGCGCTTTGCTACCGATCTGGAGGAGATCGCAAAGGTAGAGATGATGCCCAAGCTCGACGGCAAGAAGATGAATATGATCCTCGCCCCGAAGAGTAAGAAGTAGGGGGTGTAATATGATTATCCGTTTTCGGGGGTTGGTGAGCCGACTCCCGAATCGGATTTTTTTGTGTTTAGATGAATTTTTCCGAGAAGATATTTTCCATCGGCTCCGACGAGGAGTTCGAGGCGGTGGCGTTGGAGCTGTTCCGACGTCAGGCAGAGCGGTGTGCGCCATATCGTGAGTATGTGGAGTTGCTGGGTATTGATCCCCAGTCGGTTACGAGCGTGGCGGAGATCCCGTTCCTGCCCATCGAACTCTTCAAGCTGCGCGACGTATATTGCGGTGAGCGTGAGCCCGAGAAGGTCTTTACATCGAGTAGCACTACGGGCCAGACTCCCTCGCGCCATATGATGCAGTCGCTCGCACTCTATGAGCAGGCCTTTACGACGGCGTTCGAGCATTTCTATGGTGCGGCCGAGGGCTGGAGCATCTATGGACTGCTGCCCAACTACCTCCAAAGGGATGGTTCGTCGCTGGTCTATATGGTAGATAGGCTGATTGAACGCTGCAGCTCGGGAGGATTCTATCTGCACGATTATGAGCGACTTCTCTCCGATATGGCAGCCGATCCGAAACCCAAAATTTTGCTTGGCGTGAGCTACGCCCTGTGGGATTTGGCTGAGCAGTTTGCCCCGCGATTGGAGAATACGATCGTGATGGAGACGGGTGGAATGAAAGGCCGCCGCGAGGAGCTGCCGAAGGCGGAGCTTCACAAGATTCTCTGCGAGGGCTTCGGCGTGGAGCGGATTCATTCGGAGTACGGTATGGCCGAGCTTACGTCGCAGGCCTACTCGTCAGGCGAGGGTGTGTTTCGTACGCCTCGATGGATGCGAGTTATGGTGCGCGATGTGAATAATCCTCTGAAGACGCTCCCTACGGGAGCGCGCGGTGCGATAAACATCATCGATTTGGCCAACCTCTCGTCGTGCGCATTCATTGCAACGCAAGATGTGGGGCAGTGTTTCGAAGATGGTGCGTTCCGTATCGATGGCCGTCTGTCGGGTGCGGAAGTGAGAGGATGTAATCTATTAATACAGTAGCGATTATGCGAAGAGTAGCCTTTGTGCCAATACGTTTGAATAGCCAGCGTGTCGAAGGAAAGAACCTGCGCGAGCTGGGTGGTCGTCCGCTGATGACGTACCTGCTGGAGAGTCTGGCGGCGGCGCAGAACATCGATAAAGTATATGTCTATTGTAGCAACCCCGCCATTGTGGAGTATCTGCCCGAGGGTGTGGAGTGGTTGCAGCGCGACGAGCGTCTGGATCAGAACACGACACTCGGTGAGGAGATCTACGATGCCTTCACGAGTCAGGTCGAGGCCGATATTTATATCCTCGCCCACGCAACATCACCCTTTATCCGCACAGCAACAATCGAGCAGGCTGTCCAAAGCGTGGAGAGTGGCGAGTACGACTCGGCCTTCAGTGCCGAGCGGGTGCAGACCTTCGCGTGGTGGCAGGGCCGACCGCTCAACTACTCTTTGCAGCACGTTCCGCGAACGCAGGATATGGAGCCTGTCTATGTCGAGACTTCGGCATTCTTCGTCTTTCGGGCGGAGGTGTGGCGCGAGCAGCATCGACGCATAGGTGAGAAGCCGTATATGGCCGTGACTGACCGTATTGAGAGTATGGATATTGATAATCCTGACGATTTTTTGTTGGCGGAGGCAATAGTCGCGGCAGGACTAAATAAGAAATAGTCTAACAAGGCTCTTTTGGCGTCTGGCTTGACCTCGAAATCCTCACATACGCCTGAGTATGCTGCGGTTTCTCGGTCGGCGACCAGCCTCAAAATAGCTCTTGTTATACAATTTCAGGGGAAAGGGTAATAATGCAAAAGTGGGTGTCCAATTCGTTTTGGGCACCCATTATTTTATTTAGCTGTATAGACAACTTTTTTCGTCTCAAAAAACTCCTCCTCGAAAAACTCCGAGATGGCCAGCTCCGTCCACTTCATCTTGGTGGCGGCAAGCTCCTCGGTCAGATCACCCCCCTTGAGGTAGAGGATTCCGTTGGGGAGTGTGCCACGCTGACCGCGATCGATCTTCGACCAAATCCACTTCACAAATTGAGGCATCTCCGTCACGGCACGCGAGACGACATAGTCGAATCGCTCGGGGATCTGCTCTACGCGCGTGTGACGCGCGTCTATATTGGTAATACCTGCCCCCTCGCATACTCCCTTCACTACGGTGATCTTCTTGCCGATCGAGTCGGCCGAGATGAACTGCACATCGGGGAACATAATCGCCAGCGGCACACTCGGGAATCCGCCGCCGCAACCAACATCCAACACCCTTGCTCCCGCCTCGAACTGGCACACGCGGGCGATGGCGAGTGAGTGCAGAACGTGGTGCAGGTACAATTGGTCGAAGTCCTTGCGCGAGATGACGTTGATCTTCGAGTTCCAGTCGGCATAGAGCGCATAGAGTGCGCGGAATTGCTCCTTCTGACGCTCGGTGAGTGAGGGGAAGTATTTTTCGATTAGGGAGATCATAGCGTTTTTCGGGTTTTATTTCACGTTATTCTTTTGCTCGGCTGTTGAGAGCAGACCGCACGCAGCCTTGATGTCCTCGCCACGTGAGGCGCGGATCGTAGTCTGTATTCCCTTGGCAGTCAGCGTGTCGCGAAAAGCTCGCATACGCTCGTCGGAGGGCGAGAAATAGGGCGAGTCGGGAATCTTGTGGAAACGAATCAGGTTGATGCGGCACTTGATGCCGTCCAGCAGGCGGCACAGCTCCTTGATGTGCGCGGGCGAGTCGTTCAGCCCCTCCATCACGATATACTCGAACGAGACGCGGCGCTGGCCGGTGAAGTCGTAGCGGCGCAGGATGTCGCACACTTCGTGTATGGGGTAGGCATTCTCGATGGGCATAATCTCGCGTCGCTGTTCGTGGAAAGGGTTGTGCAGGCTGATGGCCAGATGCACCTTCGACTCCTGCAGGAAGCGATCCAGCTCGCGGCCGACACCTGCCGTTGAGAGCGTTACGCGCGTGGGCGACCAGGCCATACCCCAATCCGAGGTGATGATCTGCAGGGCACGCAGCACGTTGTCGATGTTGTCCAACGGCTCGCCCATACCCATAAACACAAGGTTGGTGAGGCGATCCGACTCGGGGATTGAGAGCACCTGGTTGATTATCTCCGCTGTCGAGAGCGAGTGCTGCAGACCCTGACGGCCCGTGGCGCAGAAGCGGCAACCCATACGGCAACCCGCCTGCGACGATACGCAGAGCGTGGCGCGGTCGCCATCGGGGATGTAGGCCGACTCGATGTATTCGCCCTCGGAGGTGCGGAAGAGATACTTCTTCGTGCCATCGGCCGAGCAACTCTCCTTGAGCGGAGGGGTGAGCCCCAGCTCGTAATTCTCGCTGAGGATGGCACGCGCCGACTTCGAGAGATTGGTCATCTGATCAATATCGCGTACGCGCTGCGTGTATAGCCAACGTGCAATCTGCCCCGCCGCAAAACGGGGTAGGGAGTGCTTGGCGCAAAGGTCGCCGAGCTCGTCGAGAGTAAGGCCGTAAAGGCTCGGTTTTGGGCTCTGTAACATAGCAAAAATCTAACTACGGCAACAAAAGTAAAAAAAAAATGAAGATTTTTCTTCGATGTGCATTATTTTTTGGATTTTTATCATTATATTTGCCCAAACAACTGCGGGTATGCCCTTTTGGGGCCCAACTTAAAGCGAACAAATTAAATTAAAAATAAAAACTACAACAGTATGCAGATTAAAAAATCACCTAAGGCTGACCTTCAGAATTTCAAAGGTCTGTTCCTTGAGATCGGTCTGATTATCTCGTTGTTGATCACCATCGGCGCATTCCTTTACGCTCCGAAGGAGTATCGTATCGAGCAGGTCGACTTGCAGTACGCCCCCATTGAGGAGGAGATTACCGAGATTACCCGTAACGAGCAGAAGCCACCTGAGGCTCCCAAGAAGATCGAGATCAAGGTCTTCAACGACATTCTCGACATCGTTACCAACGACTCTAAGATCACCACTGAGATCTCATTCTTCGACGAGTTGAGCGAGGATATGGAGATCGAGACTACCGTAGTTGAGGTAGAGGAGGAGGAGATCGAGGAGGATCAGCCCTTCATCAAGGTAGAGAAGATGCCTACCTTCCGTGGTGGTGATTTGAACCAGTTCCGTAACTGGGTTCAGGGTCGTCTTCGTTACCCCCAGATCGCGCAGGAGAACGGTATCTCTGGTCGTGTAACCCTTTCGTTCGTTGTTGAGCGTGATGGTTCTGTAACCAACATCCAGGTTCTCCAGTCTCCCGACCGTTCACTCGCTGAGGAGGCTACCCGCGTGGTAGGCAACTCACCCAAGTGGGAGCCGGGTATGCAGAGCAACAAGCCCGTACGTGTAAAGTACACTTTGCCTGTAGTATTCACCATTCAGAACTAATTCTTAGTATCTAATACAGAGTATCCCGTACCCTTTCGATGCGGGATACTTTTTTTATCTATATAGGTATGGTTAAAACCAAGAGTGATAAGAGCACCCCGCAGCCCGAGGAGCAGGATCTGCGCCAACGTGCCGTGGTGGTAGCTGTCATTCGTGATGGACAACCCGTCGAGCAGGCCGAGGAGTTCCTCTCCGAGCTGGAGTTTCTGGCCGAGACGGCCGATATCGTGACCGTGCGCCGCTTCACACAGCGCCTGCCGCAGCCCTCGTCACGCATCTACGTCGGCCCGGGTAAGCTGGAGGAGATTGCGGCCTACTGTGCCGAGAATGAGATCGACGTTGTGATCTTCGACGACGAGCTCTCGCCCTCGCAGACACGCAACATCGAGAAGGTGATGCCCTGCCGCCTGCTGGACCGCACGCGATTAATCCTCGACATCTTTATGTCGCGCGCCCGCACGGCATACGCCAAGACGCAGGTGCAGCTGGCGCAGTATGAGTATATGTTGCCCCGCCTGGCCGGTATGTGGACCCACCTTGAGCGTCAGCGAGGAGGTACGGGTACGCGAGGCGGAGCCGGTGAGCGCGAGATCGAGACCGACCGCCGTATCGTGCGCAACCGTATCTCGAAGCTCAAGGATGAGCTCTCGAAGATCGATCGCCAGATGGCCGTGCAGCGCTCGAACCGAGGATCGATGGTGCGCGTGGCGCTGGTGGGATATACCAACGTGGGAAAATCGACGCTGATGAATCTGGTTTCGAAGAGCGAGGTCTTTGCCGAGAATAAACTCTTCGCTACGCTCGACACGACCGTGCGCAAGGTGGTCTTTGACAACCTGCCGTTCCTGCTGTCGGATACCGTAGGTTTCATCCGCAAGTTGCCGACGGAGCTTATCGAGTCGTTCAAATCGACACTCGACGAGGTGCGCGAGGCCGACCTGCTGATTCACGTTGTCGACATCTCGCACCCCAACTTCGAGGAGCAGATCGACGTTGTGAAGCAGACGTTGCAGGATATTGGTGCGGGCGACAAACCCGTATATCTGGTATTCAACAAGATCGACGCATACACATATATTAAAAAGGATGAGGACGATCTCACGCCCGCCACGCGCCGCAATATGTCGCTGGAGGATTTGAAGAAAAGCTGGATTGCGAAGGCCAATACGCCCTGCATCTTCATCTCGGCAGTCGAGCGAATGAATATTGAGAAGCTGCGCTCGGATCTGTATGGTATGGTTCGTGAGATACACGCAGGACGATACCCGTTCAATAATTTCCTTTATTAACATTAAAAACCAAGATGCAATGATTCACATCCTGAATAAGGAGAATACGATTCTCAATAAGTTTCTGGCTCAGATCCGCGACCGAGAGGTGCAGACCGATTCGATGCGTTTTCGTCGCAATATGGAGCGTATAGGTGAGGTTATGGCTTACGAGATCTCACGCACGCTCGACTACCGCACAACAATGGTTGAGACTCCGCTGGGTGAGGCTGTGGTCGAGATGATTGGCGATAATATCGTGTTGGCAACGGTTCTGCGTGCGGGACTGCCACTGCATCAGGGTTTTATGAACTACTACGACGATGCCGAGAGTGTCTTCGTGGCGGCCTACCGCAAGAGCTCGAAGGATGGATCGTTCAAGGTGAAGGTGGAGTATGTATCGAGTTGTAGTCTCGAGGGTAAGACTCTTATCCTGGTCGATCCGATGCTGGCGACGGGTACATCGCTTGTGCTGGCTTATGAGGCGCTTATCGCTAAGGGTGGCGAGCCTCTGCATACGCACGTTGCGTCGGTTATCGCCAGCGAGCAGGGTGTCGATTATGCGATGAAGCACCTCCCCTCACGCAAGACCACGCTATGGGTGGCGGCTGTGGATGCCGAGCTTACTTCGCGCGCCTACATCGTGCCCGGAATTGGTGATGCGGGCGATCTTGCCTTTGGTGAGAAGTTGTAACTATCGTCTGATAATAATTAAAAAAGAGTCTGTCGGCAAATGCAGGACAGACTCTTTTTGTATCTACTCTTTCACGCTGACCGTGCGTGTGGCGGGGTCGAAACGGACGATTCCCGTTGTGAAGAGTTGCTCGATGTGGCCACTGCGAACCATCTCCTCGGTGGGGAGGATGTGCAGCTGCGGGGGCGAGATGAGAGCAATGGAGTCGCATAGCTCCAATGCAATATCCAGCTCGTGTGTCGAGAAGAGTATGCACTTCTGCTCCTCGTGGGCCAAGCGGCGCAGGAGTGTGCATAGCTCGTAGCGGTTGGGCATATCGAGAAAGGCCGTAGGCTCGTCGAGCAGAATAATAGAGGTCTGCTGCGCCAGAGCGCGGGCAATCATTATGCGCTGACACTCGCCATCCGACATACTATCCATCGTGCGGTCGGCGTAGTCGCTCATTCCCACGGCGGCAAGAGCCTCGCCCACAATCGCCTCATCATGAGCCTGTATGCGGCCGATCCAATTGGTGTAGGGGGCACGGCCGAGTGCCACAACATCGCGGCAACGCAGATTCGTGATACGTACCTTATCCGTGGTAACCAATGCTACAGTCTTGGCCATCTCGGCTGGCGAAAGCTCCTCAATGCGCTTGCCACATAGGATAATCTCGCCACCTCGCTTCTCGCCCAAAGCCGCTATGGCCCGCAGTAGCGTACTCTTGCCCGTGCCGTTGCGCCCCACAAGGGCTGTAAGGCCTCCTGAGGGAATCTCGCCCGAAAGCGAGTCTATGAGCGTACGCGAGCCGTAGCCGAGGGTTAGATTTTCAAAACGTATCATAGTTAGACGATATTTTTATTGCGGATGACAACCCACACCACGATGGGGATTCCCAGCAGTGCCGTTATGGTATTGACGGGCAAGGTCAGCATCTTCGAAATGATGTCGCACAGTAGCAGCGCAACGGCTCCCGTCATTGCCGAGGCGGGCATCAGCGTGCGGTGGTCGGCCTCGCGGAAGAGTATGCGGGCGACGTGCGGCATGGCCAAGCCGATAAATCCAATCGGGCCGCAGAAGGCTGTGACGGTTCCCGCCAGCAGGGTTGTTGAGAGCAGTATCAGCGTGCGCGTGCGCTGGATGTTAGCACCCATCGTGCGGGCGTACTCCTCGCCCATCAGCAGAAGGTTCAGCGGTTTGATGGCCGCAACCGATATGGTAAGACCTGTGATGACGGCCGGCGCTACGAGAGCGAGCTGCGATGATGTTACGTCGCCCAGCGATCCCATAGTCCAGATGACGAAGCTTTTGAGAGCCTCCTCGGCGCTCAGGTATTGGAGAATCTGTACGATAGCGCTTACACCCGAGCTGACCATCATACCCAGAATCAGAATCACCATAATATCCTTTATCCTGCGGCTGACGGCCGCTACGACGGCCAGAATTGCGGCCGATCCCACCCACGCGGCACCTGCCGTGCCGAGCGATGAAAAGGCCGAGGTGCTGGCAATGCCGAGCAGCGGTGCGCCAAGGATGAAGATCGCCACGCCGAGGCTTGCGCCCGAGCTTACGCCCAGGACGTAGGGACCAGCCAGCGGATTGCGGAACAGCGTCTGCATCTGCAGACCACTCACCGCCAGGGCCGCACCCGCAAGGATTGCCACGATGGCCTTCATCAGGCGTATGTCGAGGATGATTTTGCGTGTTATGGGGTCGCAGTCACCACCCGTCAGGGCTGCCCACACATCGCCGATGGCGATGCCGACCGAGCCGACCATAATGTCGATGGCCAGCAGCAGCACGATGGCTATGGCGAGTGCAGTGAAGAGTATTGCGGAGCGATGTCTCATTATCGTGAGCGAATATCTTGGTGTAGGGTTTGTAGTATTGCTTTGCCGCGTCGGGCAAGCTCCTCGCTCTGCCCATCGGATGCGATTGTGGCATCGCGCGTGCAGTCATACACGACGTGGCCGTCGGCATCGATCACGCCAAAGGCGTTGTTGTAGGTCCAGAAGGCGTGGTGGGGAATCGTGGGATCGAAGATGTCGCGGCTGAAGATGTTGTCGTCATCCTGCAATCCCATCTGCGACAGCAGCGTAGCCTCCAGGTCGGCCTGCGAGCAGAAGGTCTCGACCGTCTGCGCTCCGTTTTTCAGCGCACCACCCGTCCATATCATCGGGATGCGTTGGCGCTCGAGTGAGCCCGTAGTGAGCGTCTCAGGGTAGGGCATACCGTGATCGGCAATCAGGATAACGAGCATATCATCCCACGCGGGTGACTCTCGCCAGCGGTCGATCATCTCGCCGACGCAGTGGTCGGTGTAGGCAACCGAGTTGAGTATCTTATTCTCGAAAGCCTGGTAGGGCACATCGAAAGGTTCGTGCGAGCTGAGCGTAAGCAGTGTGGTAAAGAAGGGCTTATCCTCGGCCGAGAGACGCAGTACCTCGTCGGCGAAGTAGGGGCAGACAACATCGTCGGCATAGCCCCACTTGTTGGTCGGAGCATCGAAGTGCATCTGGGCCTTGTCGGTGATCTGTTCCACGCCCGTGCCGTAGAGGTAGGAGATGGTGTTTGTAAAGTTGGCATCGCCGCCATACATAAAACTCGTTGCGTAACCTTCGCTCTGGAGTGAGCGAGCTATCGAAGGAAGGGTGTGGGCCTTCTGCGGGTACTTCATCACCGAGACGACGGGGTGGGCTGGGTAGCCACTCATTACGGCCACCGTGCCACGATCGGTGCGGTAGGAGTTGGCAAACATATTCTCAAACCAGAGGCCTTCGCTCTTTATGCGTTGCAGGTTGGGAGCTACGGCCTTGCCTTCGACAACCTCATCCACAACCGTACGGCCCAGACTCTCCAGCATTATCAGCACGACGTTCGGACGATTGGTCTTGAGCAATGGTTCGCTCTGCGAGGAGCTGTCGGACGTGAGCGAAGAGAAGATCTCGGCGCACTCCTCATCCGTAAAATAGCGGTAGTCGTCAGCCTTAAGCTCGGAGCGGGCGGCTGACGAAAGGAATGAGAAGATGGGGTTGGTGGCGGCCTGATTCAGGAACATATTGTCGCTGAAATAGACCTTACTCACGTTGGCAGGTGCTGTATCCACACCGCCACGAATGGCTAAGAAGAGCAGTCCGCCCGTCAGCAGCAGCGCAAGCGTAGAGCCGATACGGCCCTTGAGGCCCTGCTTGACTTGACGGTAAATCTTTATTATGGGACACCAGACGGCGTAGAGCAGCGCGGCATAGATGACAAAGAGCAGTGTTGTCGGCCACACGTCGCCCCACGTCAGGCTGGCAGCAGCCTCCTTCGGAGTGGCCAGATAGGGCAGGATGGTGCTGTCGAGACGGAAGTCCCAGTGACGGAAGAGTCCCATATCGACCGCTACGAGCAGCGACAGAAGGATGGCCATCACACCAAAATAGCTCTTCATCATCCGCCTTATCACCTGCTCCGAGAGGGGTAGCCACACCGCTATGAGCATCACCAGCCACGGCAGAGTCGTGACGTAAGCCGCGACGGTGGAGTCGAGCAGGAGGCCGTTAGTGACGACGCCCCACAGCTCCGAGGTCGATGCGTCGGCCGCACGCTCGGCGTACCACGCCAAAAAGAGCGGTTTCTGCAGTGCCATAAGCACCAGCGTGCTGAGGTAGAGAGCTACAACTGTCGATATCTTGCGCAACATTTTTTTTACTTTGTAAAAACTTTCGCACAAAGATACAACTTTCTCGCAATAAACGAGAGAGCTGCGGAAAAAATCCCGCAGCTCTCTCGCGTAAGCCCGCGAAGGGGCTAAGTATTCCGCAAGGATTAGTAGGTCATTGTAACCTCCATCTCCTTAGCCTGGTCGATCATCTTCTGCAACTCCGACTCACTCGGAACGCGGTTTACGAGATTCTTCTCGGCGTTAACCTCCTCCATCTTCTTCTGGAGGTTGGCAGCTACGCGGTGACGGAACTCTTTGACGGTATCAACGCCGGCAGCCTCCAGCAACTCAGCGAACTGGGGGCCTACGCCCTTGATGCGGAACAGGTCGGCGTGGTTGGTCCAGCGAAGGATCAACTTCTCGCTGATCTCGGTCTTCTCGGCCATCTCCTTGCGTCCCTTAGCCGATGCACACGCTGCGAGCAGATCCTCGGGAGTCTTTACGCCGGCAGCCTCCAATTTAGCAGCATAAGCCTCGCCTATGCCCTCGATGTCGATAATTTTGTATGCCATATTCTTAACGTATTATGTGGTTTATAATCTGTATCAATCCCAAATATACATTTTTTTTGGATAATCAGCAATAAATTGCCCCGAAATATCTTATTTCTTTGTCGGTTTGCCGTTTCGCCCCATATTTATTACCTTTGTCCTCAAAATGTAACCTATGGAACGACATATCGATATCAACTCATTCGACTATCCGCTGCCCGACGAGCGCATTGCCAAATTCCCGCTCGAGAATCGCAGCGATTCGAAGTTGCTCATCTATCGCAACGGCGCCATTTCGCAGAGCCGTTTCGGATCGCTGGCCGACCATCTGCCCGAGCGTTCGCTCTTGGTCTTCAACAATACGAAGGTCATTCGTGCACGCGTGATAATGCACAAGGAGTCGGGGGGCCGTATTGAGGTCTTCTGCCTTGAGCCTCACAGCCCGGCCGACTACGAGCGTGCCTTCGCCGTTAAGGGCGAGTGCGAGTGGAGCTGCATTGTTGGTAATCTGAAGAAGTGGAAATCGGGTTACATCTACATCGATTTCGATTATGAGGGTAGCGCCTATCGCCTCCGTGCCGAGATTAGCGAGCGCGGCGAGAGGGAACACATCGTCCGCTTTGAGTGGGATGCCGACCTTACTTTTGGTCAGCTGCTCGAACACCTGGGCCGTATCCCTATTCCGCCATACCTTAACCGCGAGAGCGAGCAGATTGACCTTACGCGCTATCAGACCGTCTATTCGAAGTTTGAAGGCTCGGTGGCAGCTCCTACGGCGGGCCTGCACTTTACCGACGAGCTTATCTCCGATATGCGTGCTAAAGGCTTTGGCTTTGAGGAGGTTACCCTTCACGTTGGTGCGGGTACGTTCCTGCCTGTGAAGAGTGATAATGCCGCCGAACATCCGATGCATACCGAGCATTTCGAGGTGCGACTCTCGACGCTCGAGAATCTGCTTTCGCACATCGGCAATATCACCGCTGTGGGTACAACTTCGGTGCGTACGCTCGAATCGTTACCCGTCTTGGCGTGGCGTGTGCGCAATGCCGAAACACCTGATGTGGAGCGCGTCATCGGTCAGTGGGAGAGCTACTCCATCCCCGAGGATTACTTAGGACGCGAGGTGCTGGAGGATTTGATTGGCTATATGCGTCGCGAGGGGTTGCAGCGCCTGAAGGCATCGACACAGATTATGATCACGCCGCTCGGATTCCGTTTCCGCATCGTGAGCCGCATCATCACTAATTTCCACCAGCCCAAATCGACGCTGTTGCTGTTGGTGTCGGCATATATTGGCGAGCAGAATTGGCGAGGAATGTATGATTATGCACTCACGAACGATTTTCGATTCCTCTCCTATGGAGATTCTTCGTTACTTATTTGCGACAAATAAAGAGTTGTCTAACAAGGTGATTTTTGCGTTAAGTTCCTTTTGGTTGCTACGCTCGGCAAAGTGAGCAAGCTCCCTCTGCCCTCGCTTAAACGCAACCTTACGCTTGCCCTCAAAATCCTCACATACGCCTTAGTATGCTGCGGTTTCTCGGGCTTCGCAAGCCTTAAAATCCCTCTTGTTATACAACTCCAAGAGAAAAAGGCTGTCTCAACACAATTTGTTGGACAGCCTATTTTTATTTCACATAGATGATATTCGACACCGACCTCTCGCCTTTGTGGTCGAAGAGTTTGTTGTCGCAAGGGTAGTTCACAACGCCGTTGTCGGCGGCGCCCTTGATCCAGAGTGTGGTTGAGCCTCCGCCGTCGAGGTTGAGTGCATCCTCTGCACCCAGTACGCGTACCAGGTAGGCCAATTCGGGAATACTCATTCCTGCGGCATTGCCCTCCGAACGACCATCGACCGTCAGCAGCACTACCGTGCCGTCGGCCTTGGTGAAGATCGCACTGCGGGGGTGGCGCGTAGTGATGAAGTCCTCGCGGCAGCTGCTCCAGTCGCTCTGCTCGCCATCCTCCATCAGCATCGGGCCCGATGCCAGGACTGTGCCCTTACGCTGGGTGTAGCCCTGCTCGATCTCGCGACTCCAAGCGATAAGCTCGACCTTGCCCCTCTTCTCGCGCACGGCTCCCGTCACGCGGGTTTTGAACTCGCTCTCCGTCGTGGAGTCTATAACCTTGTCATCGACCTTATAGAAGCATACTGAGTTACCCTCTGTCATATTGTAGAACGAGCCATTGATGGCGGCTACGGCCCCGTGCGTTGTGGCCTGCTCGCTGGTCTTGATCATACCCGCATTGCCAGCGATGCCCACGCGGCGCTTGGCCGAGGGTGCGATCTCGACGAGCGAGATGGACTGCGTGCTGCCGTAGAGCTCCTTGATCTGTGCCTGCTTGAGCGTAATGCCCACAGCAGTAGTGCTTTCGCGCCAGTCGGCCCTAACGATCCTGAGCGAGTCGTTCTGTGCTACGGCAAGCGAGAGGGTGAACGTCGCAAGCAGTAGCGTGAAGATACTTCGTTTCATAGCGCGGTGCGATTACTCCTCGACGATGGTTACCGAGAGGATCAGATCGCCCGGACGGATGTCGTCGATCACGTTCAAGCCCTCTACCACCTGACCAAAACAGGTGTGAACGCCGTCAAGGTGCTGCGTGTGGTGACGGTTGTGGCAGATGAAGAACTGCGAGCCACCCGTATCCTTGCCACGGTGAGCCATCGACATAACGCCACGGTCGTGGTACTGACGCGGAGCTGAAGTCTCGCAAGGGATAGTATAACCCGGACCGCCTGCGCCATTACCAATCGGGCAACCGCCCTGAATCACAAAATCGGGAATCACTCGGTGGAACGTGAGCCCATCGTAGAAACGGCTCTCGGCCAGCTTGATAAAATTCTCAGCGGTGATAGGAGTCTCCTCGGTGAAGAGCTCAGCCTTCATATCGCCCTTCTCGGTAGAGATGATTGCGTATTTCATAATATTTTCTTTGTGTTATTGTTTTCAAATAGCATATTATTTCTCGTTTACGGGGCCGAAAACATCCTTTACGGCCTCCAGCCAGCCGTAGCCCCAGTAGCGGTCGGGCAACAGATAGCTGCCTTCAACCCACTCGTTCCACGCGTTGATCATAACAAACTTCGGCTGCTCGGGATGATCGTCGGCGTATCGCTTGGCCTCGAGGAGGAAGTTCTTGAACGCCTCGGGTGAGTGGTTGAAACGTGTAACGTCGTTCTCGCCCTTTGCGGGGAATCGGGGGGTGTCATCCCAGCCGATGGATACGGTGGGGAATACGGGAATATCCATATAGCTGTCCCATCCGTTGCGGTAGTCGATGGCATTCTGGCCGTGACGCATATAGTCGGGATCGAAGCCACCCATATTATATAATGCCCAGCTGTCGGGCTTGAGGAACATTCTGTTATCGACGTTCGCCTTTGTGCCCTCGTTGAGCGGGAAGCCGCCGCCGTCCATCATCATATAGTGCATATCGGGGAAGCCTGCCTTGCGCACCTCGCTGCGCATATACTCCATAGCCTCTACGGCAGCCTCCTTGGTGCCGAAGCTCTTGATGAAGTTGTCGGTGCTGAAGATTGCGAAGACGGGGCAGCCGTCAATCTTCGTATAGTTGGGACGCTTGAAATACTGGTTAATGACTCTATCGACAATCTTGGGGAAGTCGTTGGGGTCGATTGCTCCGTGCCACAGGATCGACTCATCGTCCTGCCACTTGTGGTAGTTCCAGTAGTTGTGCTTGACGTCGTGGTTGGCCCACATAATGAAGAACTCCATCTTCTCATTCGACGGGGCCTTCAAGAAACCGTCGTTCAGGGCGCTCTCAAGGTAGGGGTAGTGGTCGAACCAGTACCAATCGTAAACGAACGTATTGACGCCATACTCCAGCGCTGTCTGAATCCACTTCTCGACAACCACGGGGTCGTTGTCCATCTCGTAGCCCCACAGAGGCTGCTTGGGCTGGTAGTGTCCGGGGAAACGGGGATCGCCCTTCTGGATAACCTCCCACTCGCCGATGCCCTGCTCCCAGTTGGTGCGGCCTAACGAATCGTCGTGGCACGAGGGCCATATAAATGCGCATACGCGATAATCGTCCGCGATAGGGGCAGCGGGCTTTGTGTTGCAGCCATAGGCAAAAGCTAAGATGACTGCACAAAAAATCAAAATACCTTTTTTCATATCTGTTTGTTTTTACGGTTTCTCGAACAAAAATACGAATTTTATTGTGAACCCCAAAATATATTTTATGCGATAATAATAACTAAAAGTGCCTTTTTTTTATAAAAATGGAAATATAAATGCCTTTTTTGTGATGTTGTAAAAGAAAAAATACTATCTTTGCATAAAATATCGAAGAGATCTCGTATGAAAAAAATTCTTATTGTAGGTGCAGGCGGTCAGATCGGATCGGAGCTAACAGGTTATCTGCGTGGTATCTATGGCGGCTCGAATGTTATTGCAGCCGATCTCCGTCACAATGAGGCATTGGCTGGCGATGGCCCGTTCATTCAGATGGATGCCTTGGACCGCGACAGATTTGCCTATGCCGTACATAAGAATGGCGTGGACACCATCTTCAACCTCGTGGCGCTGCTCTCGGCAACGGGAGAGAAGAACCCTCAGCTGGCGTGGAACATCAATATGGGCGCGCTGAACAACTCGCTTGAGATTGCCCGCGAGTATGGCTGTTCGCTCTTTACACCCTCGTCAATCGGAGCTTTCGGTGGCGACTTCCCTCGTAACAACACTCCGCAGGATGTGGTGATGCAGCCCGATACGATGTATGGCGTATGTAAGGTTACGGGTGAGCTGCTGTCGAACTACTACTACACCCGCTACGGCGTGGATACCCGTTCGGTGCGTTTCCCGGGAATTATCTCGAATGTGACGCTGCCCGGAGGAGGTACTACGGATTACGCTGTTGAGATTTATTACGCTGCCGTGAAGGGCGAGAAGTTTGTCTGCCCGGTGCGTGATGTTTATATGGATATGATGTATATGCCCGACGCGCTGCGTGCTATGGTTGAGTTGATGGAGGCTGACCCCAACAAGCTGCGCCACCGTAATAGCTTCAACATCGCGTCGATGAGCTTTACACCCGATATTATTTATAATGAGATTCGTAAGCGCATCCCCGATTTCAAGATGACTTACCGTATCGACCCCGTCAAGCAGAATATTGCCGAGAGTTGGCCCGACAGTTTGGATGATTCTTGCGCTCGCGAGGAGTGGGGTTGGAAGCCGCAGTGGGATCTCTCGTCGATGACCGATGATATGCTGGCGGCTATCAGAAAAAAGAATCTTTAGCGATAAAGATAATTGTAATAGTTGAGTGAGGCAAGGGTTCCCTTCGGGGAGCCCTTGCTGATTATATACGTCTGTGATTATTTGTGGAGGAGATGGTAAAAAAATGAGAAAATTAGTAGATTTATGTGCTAAATATTGTAATTTTGTGTATAACCCAATTGAAAAATTGCGATATGAAAAAACCGCTTGTCTTCATTGCTATCGTGTTTATGGCTGTAGGGGCTTCGGCACAGAACCTTCAATTCCATTGTGATTTGGGATGCGAAATCTACAACGTACTTTCTGATAATATCTAAAGACTTACAGATATGCTTAAAAAACTTTTCGGTTTCGACGAGAGGGTAACCACCGTTCGTACGGAGATCCTGGCGGGTGTAACAACCTTCCTTACGATGTCCTACATCCTTGCCGTTAATCCCGTAATGTTCAGCCAGCTGGAGGGTATGACGGCGGGTGCAGTCTTCACCGCTACGGTGCTGGCCGCAATTGTTGGTTCGCTGGCGATGGCCGTGTGGGGTAAGCTGCCATTCGGACTTGCTCCCGGTATGGGACTCAATGCATTTTTCGTCTATACCGTATGTATGGGTATGGGCTACTCGTGGCAGTTTGCGCTCACAGCGGTATTTATCGAGGGTTTGATCTTTATTCTGCTTACGCTTACTAACTTGCGTGAGGCGATCGTGAACGCTATCCCCGACTCGATGAAGAATGCAATCGGTGCGGGTATCGGACTCTTCATCGCCTTTATCGGTCTGCAGAATGCGGGTATTATCATCAACAATGACTCGACGCTCGTATCGCTCGGCGACATCACTTCGGGTGCGTCGCTGCTGGCGATGATCGGTCTGCTCATCACAGGTCTGCTCACGGTGAAGAACGTGCGTGGCGGTCTGCTGATAGGTCTTCTGGCAACGACCGTGATCGGTATTCCGATGGGCTTGACGGACTACAACGGCGTGATGTCGATGCCGCACTCGTTGTCGGATATTGCCTTTAAGTTTGAGTGGGAAAATATCTTTACGCTCGATATGGTTGTGGTAGTCTTCACGCTCATTTTTATCGATATGTTCGACACAATCGGAACGCTGGTGGGTGTCTGCACCAAGGCCAATATGATCGGCCCCGATGGCCGTATTCCGCGCGTGAAGCAGGCATTTATGGCCGACGCTATCGCAACTACGCTAGGTGCTTGCCTCGGAACTTCAACCACGACGACCTACGTCGAGAGTGCATCGGGTGTGGCGCAGGGTGGCCGCTCGGGTTTGACAGCTTTTGCCGTGACCTGCTGCTTTGCTATCTCCCTCTTCTTCTCACCGCTATTCCTTGCGATTCCTTCGGCAGCAACAGCTCCCGTGCTGATTATCGTGGGATTGTTTATGCTCAGCCCCATTAAGAATATCGCGCTCGAGGATTATGCCGAGTCGGTGCCCGCGTTTGTGACGATAATTATGATGCCGATGGCATACTCAATTTCGGACGGTATTCTGATCGGTATGATTACATACGTTCTACTCAATATGTTGTGCGGCAACTTTAAGCGCATCACTCCGACGATGTATGTGCTGGCCGTACTCTTCATTCTGAAGTACATCTTTATTTAGGAATCTACTCCTGACGGATAAGGGGTGTTCGGGAAATTTCGGAACACCCTCTTTTTTTTTGCATATATTAAAGCGTAGAAATGCGATAATATTGTATCTTTGTAAAAAGTGAACCCACAAATCATTGCGTATGAGAAAATATCTACTATGCCTATTCCTACTAACGCTTTGTTCTGTAGCCTCGGCGCAGGAGCCTGCAACGGGTGATGATGATCGCTCGACGAAGGAGGAGAAGAACCGCAACGTGATGCTCAACGCATCGAATTCGAATCAGCCGCGACAGATCTCGATCGGTCTGCCCGAGGGCGAGGCGGTCGATATTTTCGAGGATGGCACGCCTGTGTCGTACCTCTTCTGGCCCGACTACCCCTACTATTCGTGGCGTGGCGGAGTGAGCACGGCTGAGCAGTCGCTGCTGTCGCTTTCGGAGAGTGCGTTGCAGTATGGTCAGTGCAAGTATGTCCTCTCGTCGACCTCGGTACGGGCGAGCAAAGAGTTTCGAGGACTTGCCTCTTACACCTTTGACCTCTACGGCAAACAGATTTTCGATGTCAATATCTCGTGCCCGATAGGGCGTGGGTGGGGCTACACGGCAGGATCGTATCAGGGCTTCGATCCGGGTAGCAACCATCTCGATGCGATGGATATTCAGGATAAGATGCAGATCTACAAACTCGGCATCAACAAAATTTTTGCTGATGGTCGAGGCGAGTTCAGTGTCAACTATAAATATGCCCGTCGCACGTCGATCAGCGACAATACGGGCCTCTTCTACTTCAATGGCGAGGATGGTAGCGTCGATCAGTATGGCGATTTCGACCTGGGCCACGATCAGCTGCTTCCCGACTACTCTTTCATCGACTATTATAGCATCCGCGACGGCAAGATGACCCATCGCCCGATTGAGGATGCCGCCACGTCGTACAATCATCAGCTATCGCTCAATTTTGACTATACGTTCGACAACGGCAATCACTTCAATATTAGCAGTAAGCTCAAGGATGCTGTCGATAACACACTGTTGCTCAAGTTGGCGGGCCTGCATCGCGCCGGTGTGGGCGATGGCTACACGCTGGAGGACGGAACGCCGTACGAAGGTATGGTGCAGGATCGTTATATGCTCTACTTCGAGGGCATCGAGCGCAGTTCGATGACAACGGCCACGCTGACGGGTAAAACCCCCAACGAGCGTCACTCTTGGCGTGTGGGAGCCAATCTGTGGTTTAACCGTGCCCGCATCTATGCCAACACTTGGATTTATGCCCACGAGGGTGCAGTCGCGCCCCGCAAGCTGTTGCAGGGCGGGGAGTCGGGCTCGATCTACAACGAGGGTAGCGAGTATTACGATGGTAATGAGAATCGTATAGCGCTCTTTGCATCGGATGATTGGGATGTCACCGACCGCCTCTGGCTCTCGCTGGGTGTGCGCTTGGAATGGATGCACCAGAAGGGTGATGCCGCTATCGCCTTCACCGAGGATGGGCAGCTGATCGAGCCGGCCAATGTGCGTGGATATAAGTTTAGTTTGAAGCAGGCGAAGATCAACGAGTTTGGAACGTACGACTGGTTCAACCCCTCATATACGCTCAATGCGCGCTACTCGATTATAGATGGTTTCGGATTGGTGGGCGAGTATGTGGGAGTGCGTCAGCGTCCTAACCTTCAGGATTTTGCAGGCCCATTTATGCCCAAGATGGATGCTATCAACGTGAATATGGTGCGTGCGGGAATCTATTGGAACAATCCGTGGATTGAGCTTACGTCGCAGTTTACCTACATCGGCCAGACCAACTTCAAATATCGTGATCAGTTCACCAACCCCAACGATGCCAGCGAGACGGTGATTCTGCCTATTGTCTATGATGTGGCCACGTTGGGATGGACCACCGATCTGGTGCTTACGCCCTTCGAGGGTTTCTCGTTTCACGGCCTTTTCACCTATCAGGATCCCAAGTACAAGAATTTCTCGTTCCAGCCCGTATTTAGCGATGGCGCGGGACAGAAATACGACTTTAACGATAGTAACGTAATCGGAATGTCGAAGGTGATCGTGGAGCTCGACCCCTCGTATCAGATCGACCGCTGGCGTTTCTGGCTGAGTATGCGCTACCAGAGCAAGCAGTATATCAACCGCACTAACTCGCTCTATTTCAAGGGTCGCTGGGAGACCTTCGGCGGTGTGGATTTCGATCTGAGTCGTAGTGTGAAGTTCTCGCTCAACGTGATCAATATCCTTAATCAGAAGGGTGCGAGTGGCTCGATTGCGGCGGCCGACCTACTCACCGATGTGGAGCAGTACAAGCGTGGGTATCTTATGTCGGGACAGTATATTCGTCCATTTACCGTGGAGCTGGCTACGTCGATAAAGTTCTAAATCGGAATTACTTGCAAATCAAAAATAGCGTTTCTTGAGTCAAATGAGAAAGAGAGGATCTTGGGGTTCTCTCTTTCGTCGTTTTAGGGCGAAAAATTGTTTTGCTGTTTGAGGAAAAAAATGTAATTTTGTAGAAATATATTATAACCTAACTTCATTAGCTGAATAAATTATGAAATCTACACTTTTGTCAATCGTGGCGATGCTCTTCGCGGTAGCATCGTTTGCACAGCCTCGTGCGGAGTATCCACGTCCGCAGTTCGAGCGCGCAGATTGGGTAAACCTTAATGGCGAGTGGAGCTTCACGCTCGATTTGGCCAATACGGGTGCCGAGCGCGACTACTATAATAGCAAGGGCTTCGATCAGAAGATTTTAGTACCCTTCGCCCCTGAGAGCGACCTGTCGGGTATCGGCCACAAGGAGTTCATCAACGCCGTGTGGTATCAGCGCACCATCCAGATGCCCAAGGCGTGGGAGGGCAAGCGCGTTAAGCTCAACTTCGGTGCTGTGTATTACGAGTCGGAGGTATATATCGACGGCGAGTTCGTGGGTCGCCACTATGGTGGATCTGATTCGTTCGCATACGACATTACCGACTTTGTAGCCGATGGCAAGGAGCATAATCTCGTTCTTCACGCCGTGAGCGACGTTCGCGGTGCTGAGCAGCCTGCGGGCAAGCAGTCGTCGCGCCTGAACTCTTACGGTTGCTTCTACACCCGTACGACGGGTATCTGGCAGACCGTATGGATGGAGGCTGTCGATGCGATGGGATTGGAGCGCGTGCAGGTGCTGACCGACATCGACCAGAGCCAGATTGTCGTAACGCCGACGTTCTACGGCGTTCAGGGCGGCAACAAATTCTCGATTACCGTGAAGGATGGCGCAAAGGTAGTATCGAAGGTGGAGACCGGTGCTGTTCAGGGTTTGCCCGTTGTGGTGCCCGTGAAGAAGGCGAAGCTGTGGAGTCCCGAGTCGCCCTTCCTCTACGATGTGGTGTATGAGGTGAAGGATGCGGCAGGCAATGTGATCGATAAGATCGATGCTTACGTTGGTATGCGTAAGATTCACATCGACGGCACGAAGATATATCTGAACAACAAGCCCTACTACCAGCGTCTGGTGCTGGATCAGGGTTTCTACCCCGATGGTGTATGGACTGCACCCTCGGACGAGGCTCTGAAGCAGGATATTCTGCTCTCGAAGCAGGCCGGCTTCAATGGCGCGCGTCTGCACCAGAAGGTCTTTGAGGAGCGCTTCCACTATTGGGCCGACAAGCTCGGTTACCTGGTATGGGGCGAGATGGCATCGTGGGGTAAGGACTCATCGAAGGTGGCTTCGGCGCGTAACTTCATCCCCGAGTGGATCAACATCGTGACGCGCGACCGCAACCACCCCGCGCTGATTATCTGGACTCCGTTCAACGAGGAGTGGGAGGTGCCCGACAATGAGATGGGCCGCTTCCTCACCGACGTCTATAACATCACCCGCCAGTTAGATCCCTCACGTCCCGTGAATACCATCAGCGGCGGATTGTACGCACCCTCGGACTTCTGCACAACGCACAGTTACGAGCAGGATGGCGATAAGTTGCGCACGCAGCTCTTCAACGGTGAGGAGTTCTACCAGCCGCAGGGCCCCCGCAAGAAGGATGCTCCGCGTGCGATGCAGTTCCTCTACTACGACGGCAAAGTGCCCTACATCATCGACGAGTTTGGAGGCATCAAGTGTGCCGAGGCTAACCCCTCTAAGGAGAATGCTTGGGGTTATGGTAATGCGGCCGTGACGAAGGAGGATTTCTACAAGCGTCTGGAGTCGCAGGTGAAGGCCATTACCGACCACAGCGATAAGATTTGCGGTTTCTGCTATACGCAGATTACGGACGTTGAGCAGGAGCAGAACGGCGTATATTACTTCAACCGCGAGTCGAAGTACGATATGGAGCGCGTTCGCAAGATCTTCCAGATGAAGGCCGAGGGCTACGAGCAGTAGGAGTTAGTGAAAGAATCAAAATCTAAAAAACGATAAACAAATGAAGAAATTAGTTTTGGCAGTTGTGGCCCTTATGGTGTGGGCCGGTGCGATGGCTCAGTTGCCTCGCGCAGAGTATCCTCGTCCGCAGTTGGAGCGTGCCGAGTGGGTAAACCTTAATGGTGAGTGGACCTATACGCTCGACCTCGTGAAGACGGGTTGGGAGCGTAACCTTATGCAGAGCAAGGGTTTTGATGATAAAATCATCGTGCCGTTCGCTCCCGAGAGTAAGCTCTCGGGCGTGGAGCATAAGGAGTTCATCCCTTGCATCTGGTATCAGCGCGATATTACCATCCCCGCTGCGTGGAGCGGCAAGGATGTGGTGCTGAATTTCGGTGCTGTATATTATGAGTCGGAGATCTATGTCGATGGACAGTTTGTTGATCGTCACTTCGGCGGTTCGGACTCTTTCTCAGTGGATATTACCAAGTTCGTAGAGCCCGGCAAGACTCACTCGCTGGTTGTAAGTGCATCGAGCGACCTGCGCTCGGGCCGCCAGTCGGCAGGTAAGCAGTCGCTGCGTCACGGCTCTTTCGAGTGTATGTACACCCGTACCACAGGTATCTGGCAGACCGTATGGATGGAGGCTGTTGCTCCCACAGGTCTGAAGCGTGTTAAGTACACTACCGACATCGACCGTAGTGCCGTTACGATGGAGCTTACGATGCGTCGTGGCTCTGCAGGCGACGTGCTTACGATCAACGTGAAGGATGGCGCGAAGGTTGTCGCTACCGATACCGCTCCCGTAGCTTCGGGCTCGGTGGTTACGCTGCCCATCAAAAAGGCTAAGCTGTGGGCTCCCGGATCTCCCTTCCTCTACGACGTGGAGTTCATCCTGAAGAATGCTGAGGGTCAGGTTATCGATAAGGTTACTTCATACTTCGGTATGCGTAAGATTCACACCGTTGGTAACAAGATTTACTTGAACAACGAGCCCTTCTACCAGCGTCTTGTTCTCGACCAGGGCTTCTATCCCGACGGAATCTGGACTGCTCCCTCGGATGCAGCTCTGAAGCAGGATATTGAGCTCTCGATGGCTGCTGGTTTCAATGGCGCACGTCTGCACCAGAAGGTATTTGAGGAGCGCTTCCACTACTGGGCCGACAAGCTCGGTTATCTGACTTGGGGCGAGGCTCCCAGCTGGGGCTTCGATGCCAACAACATCGAGTCAGCGCGTAACTACATCGCCGAGTGGCGCAACGTGGTTGTACGCGATATGAACCACCCCTCGATCATCACTTGGACTCCGTTCAACGAGCAGTTCTGGCCCGATGAGACCGAGTTCCCCCGCTTCCAGGCCGACATCTACACCATCACCAAGCAGCTCGATCCCTCACGCCCGATCAACACCGTCAGCGGTGGTGTGCAGACTATGACCGACATCTGGACCGAGCACCACTACGAGCAGGATCCTGAGAAGTTGCGTCAGATCGTATTCAACGATGGCAAGATGTTCACCCGTGCTCCTCAGGTGCAGGCGCGTCCCCGTGGTAACATCGGTTACAATCGCGGTGTGCTGAATGATCCCTTCACCTTCCCCGTATATAACGGCGAGATTCCCTATATCCTCGACGAGTTTGGCGGTATCAAGTGTATGGAGGCTAACCCTGCCGAGGGCGATGCGTGGGGCTATGGCGACGCTGCCAAGACCAAGGAGGACTTCTACAAGCGTCTGGAGGCTCAGGTTCGCGTCCTGATCGAGATGAGCGACAAGATGTGGGGCTTCTGCTACACGCAGCTCACGGACGTTGAGCAGGAGCAGAACGGCGTATATTACTACGATCGTGGTGTAAAGTATGATATGGAGCGCGTTCGCAAGATCTTCCAGATGGAGCTGCCCCAAAAATAAACAGATAGTATGAGAAAGATATTTTGTGCATTAGCCGCTGCAGCCCTTATGGCGGGCTGCGGCGGTGAGGCTCCCAAGACGGAGTCGGCACTGCAGCTGATGAAGGCTGAAGATTTTCAGGCTACGATCGACGGCAAGAAGGTTGATCTCTACACCCTTACCAACGGCACGATCACGATGCAGGTAACCAACTTCGGTGGCCGCGTGGTATCGCTCTGGACTCCCGACCGTGAGGGTAATATGGAGGATATTGTGCTGGGTTACGATAAGCTCGATCGCTATGTGAACAATACGGGCGAGCGCTTCCTCGGTGCTCCTGTAGGTCGTGTTGCGAACCGTATCAATGAGGGAAAGTTCGAGCTCGACGGCGTTAAGTATCAGGTGCCGCAGAATAGCAACGGCCACGCCCTGCACGGCGGCAACAAGGGTATCGATATGGTTGTGTGGGACGTAGAGTATGTGGCCGACAACGCCATCACGCTCGTTCTGCACTCGAAGGATGGCGAGGATGGTTTCCCCGGCAATCTCGACATTAAGATGACCTACACGCTCACCGACGAGAATGAGTTTGAGGTAACATATCACGCTACGACCGACAAGAAGACCATTGTGAACCTCTCGCACCACTCGTTCTTCAACCTTCTGGGTGAGGGTAATGGTCCTATTACGGATCACGTTCTGACTATCAAGGCCGACCACATCACCCCAACCGATGCAGGTCTTATCCCAACGGGCGAGCTTCAGCCCGTTGATGGCACTCCGTTCGACTTCCGCGAGCCTCACGCAATTGGCGAGCGTATAGGCGCTGACGATGTGCAGCTCAAGAATGGAGGTGGCTACGATATGAACTGGGTGTTGGCACGCGAGGATAACGGTCAGGTGATGACCATCGCTTCGGTATATGAGCCTACGACGGGTCGCTGTATGGATGTTGCGACGGATCAGGTGGCATTGCAGTTCTATAGCGGTAACTTCTTCAATGGCAAGTACCCCGGCAAGTACGGTAAGGCTATCAAGTATCGTGAGTCGCTGGCTCTGGAGACGCAGAAGCATCCCGACGCTATCAACCACGACGGCTTCCCCTCGATTGTGCTGAATCCCGACGAGGTTTATACCCACGTCTGCATCTACAAATTCTACACTAAATAGAAATCTTAAAACCAACTAAAACTATGGATATCAAATTGATTCGCGAGAAATTCGCCGAGCACTTTGGCGCTGCAGGCGAACTTTATACTTCACCCGGCCGTATCAACCTCATCGGCGAGCATACCGACTACAACGGTGGTTTCGTATTCCCCGGCGCTATCGACAAGGCTATGGTGGCTGAGATTAAGCCCAACGGAACGGATAAGATTCGTGCCTACTCGGTCGATCTTGAGGATTATGCGGAGTTTGGCCTGAATGAGGAGGATAAGCCTGCAGCATCGTGGGCTTGCTACATCTTCGGTGTGGCACGCGAGATTCAGAAGCGCGGCTTCAAGGTTGAGGGTTTCGACACCGCTTTTGCAGGCGATGTGCCCCTCGGAGCAGGTATGTCATCTTCGGCAGCGCTGGAGTCAACCTTTGCATTTGCGCTTAACCACATCTACAACGAGGATAAGATCGAGAAGTTCGAGCTGGCTCGCATCGGCCAGTCGACCGAGCATAACTACTGCGGCGTTAAGTGCGGTATTATGGATCAGTTCGCGTCGGTACACGGCAAGAAGGGCAACCTGATGCGTCTGGACTGCCTCTCATCGGAGTTTGCTTACTTCCCCTTCGATCCCGAGAAGTTCGGCTATCGCCTGGTGTTGCTCGATTCAGTTGTTAAGCACGAGTTGGTAGGCTCGCCCTACAACAAGCGTCGTGAGTCGTGCGAGCGCGTAGCGGCGATCCTTGGTCAGCAGACACTGCGTGGTGCTACGATGGAGCAACTCGATGCCGTTAAGGATCAGATCTCGGAGGAGGATTATATGCGTGCCCGCTACGTTATCGGCGAGGAGAAGCGCGTGCTGGACGTATGTGCCGCTCTGGAGGCTGGCGATCTGGAGACCGTCGGCGAGCGTATGTATGAGACTCACTGGGGTATGTCGAAGGATTATGAGGTTAGCTGCGAGGAGCTCGACCTGCTGGCGACCGTTGCCAAGGAGTGCGGCGTTACGGGCTCGCGTATTATGGGTGGCGGCTTCGGCGGCTGCACTATCAACCTCGTGAAGGCTGAGCTTTACGACTCGTTCATCGCAACGGCTAAGGAGAAGTTCGCTGCCGCATATGGCCACGAGCCTAAGGTTTACGACGTTGTGATTTCGGACGGAGCGCGTAAGTTGGAGATCTAAACGCATAAGAAAAACAACCGCTATGAAACGATTTTTAATGGCTTTGCTGGCTGTTGGCTTCGCATTGAGTGCCTCGGCCAAGATTGAGCTACCCTCGATTCTGTGCGACAATATGGTCTTGCAGCAGAACGCTATGGTAAATCTCTGGGGTAAGGCTACGCCTAACGCCAAGGTTACGATCACCACGTCGTGGGCACCGCTGCGTCGCGTGCAGACTACGGCCGATGCTCAGGGTAATTGGCTTGCGAAAGTCGATACTCCTGCCGCTACGTTCGAGCCGCAGATGGTGAAGATCAGCGATGGTGAGGCGGTGACGCTTCAGAATGTGCTGATTGGCGACGTGTGGGTATGCTCGGGCCAGAGCAATATGGAGATGCCCGTCAAGGGCTTCGACCGCCAGCCCGTGGAGAACTCGCTGGGTTACATCCTCTCGGCTTCGCAGATGGAGAACAAAATCCGTATGTTTAAGGTCGAGCGTGCCCGCTCGTTCGAGGATCTGGACGACTGCAAGGGTCAGTGGCAGGTGGCTGCGCCCGAGAGCGTGGCTAATATGTCGGCAACGGCATACTTCTTCGCCTACAACCTTGCAATGGGTGTGGATATTCCCATCGGAATTATCAACACCAGCTGGGGAGGTACGCGCGTAGAGTCGTGGATGCCTCAGTCGGCTCTGGAGGATATTCTCTCGAAGGAGCAGATCGAGCATAAGAAGAGCGTTCACTCGATCAAGCCCACGGAGCTCTACTGCGGTATGATTGCCCCGATTCGTAACTTCTCGGCTAAGGGTTTTCTCTGGTATCAGGGTTGCTCAAATCTGGGCGATAACGACCACTACGATACGATGATGGCTCGTATGGTCGAGCAGTGGCGCAAGGATTGGGGCGATGAGAAGAATGCGATGCCATTCTACTACGTTATGATTGCTCCGCACGGATATGGCGCATCGAATGATACAGCCTATCCGCTCTTTGTCGAGAATCAGGTGCGTGCCCTGGAGAAGATTCCTAATTCGGGAATGGCTGCAACGACCGATATTGGTGATGATCCCTGTATCCATCCGGCCAAGAAGTTTGAGGTTGGTCAGCGTCTGGCAGCGCTGGCGCTTCAGCAGACTTACGGTCAGTTGGGCTTCGAGCCAAAGGCTCCACAGATGGCCGCTTACAGCATCAAGGATGGTAAGGCTGTTATCACGATGTCGAACTGCGCGTTGGGACTTATTCCGAAGCACGATGAGATTGTCGGTTTTGAGATTGCGGGGGCAGATAAGGTGTTCCGTAAGGCTCAGGCTACACTCTCGGCTACTTCGGAGGTGACCGTATGGAGCGATGAGGTTAAGCAGCCCGTGGCGGTGCGCTATTCGTTCCGCAACTTCGCGCCGGGTAACCTGAAGAATGTTTATGGTATTCCTGCCGTTCCGTTCCGTACGGACGACTGGAATGATGTGAAATAAGAAATCGCCTAACAAGGCTCTTTTGGCGTCTGGCTTGCGTGCGAAATCCTCACATACGCCTGAGTATGCTGCGGTTTCGCTCACTGCGACCAGCCTCAAAATAGCTCTTGTTATACAATTTCTTGAGTGTTGAAATAATAATTCGAGAACCTGCCCGCAATCAGTGGGGTGGGTTCTCGTTTTTATGTGGGACGGGTTCTCGTTTTTTGCGTAGTGGGGTGCGATGGCGGCGAAAAATTTGGTGAAAAAGAGTTTTTATTCGTCAAAAAACATAATAATTGCGTTTTAGTGTCGTTAGATGAAAAAAAATGTGTAATTTTGCACGATTATTACCCTGCATAGCAGTAGTATAAGGTTTGAATATGAAACAAAATCTCTCTTATATCGTAGCTCTGATCGCTGTGGTGGTGGCTTTTTGCAGCTGCTCGAACATCCAGCGCGTTATCAATACGGGCGATGCCGAGTTGATCTTCGACAGAGCTATGGTCTATTATAACGCCGAGAAGTGGTCGAAGGCCGTAACTCTGTTTGAGACCTGTGCTCCGTACTACAACAATACGATGAAGGAGGATACGCTCGCCTTCTATATGTCGCGTTGCTATTTCAAGGATGGTGACTACTCTGCCTCGTCGATGATGTTCGATGAGTTCCGCCGCAGCTTCGGACGTTCGGCCTTTATCGAGAGCGCCGAGGCGATGTACGCCATCAGCCTCTACAATATGTGCCCCGGCCCCGAGCGCGACCAGTCTACGACAAGCCAGGCCATCATCGCAATCTCGGAGTTTATGTCGCACTATCCCGAGAGTGAGCAACTCTCGCTCTTCAGCGAGATGACGGACGATCTGACGTGGCGTCTGCACGAGAAGTCGTTTATCAATGCCTACACATACTACAAGATCGAGCGTTACAACTCGGCAATCATCGCCTTCCGCAACGCCCTGAAGCAGTACCCCGACTCGCACCGACGCGAGGATTTGATGTACTACACCGTGATGTCGGCCTATAAGTATGCCGACAACTCGGCCGAGGATAAGCAGTTGGACCGTTTTATGGAGGCGCTCGATGCCTACTACACCTTCGTGATGGAGTTCCCCGAGTCGAAGTACAAGAAGGAGGTCGATGACGTGTCGGAGGTGGCCAAGCGATTCATCGAGAAGAATCAGGTGGAGGAGTAAGGCAAACCAAAGGAAAGAGTAACAACGAAAATTACACATAAAGATGGAGATCAAGAAGAACATTCCCAACAACACCATTACCCGCAAATTGGTCGATCTTGACAAGGATACGGGTAACATCTACGAGAGCATCAACATCATCGCTCGTCGCGCAAATCAGATCTCGACCGAGCTTAAGGCCGAGCTTAACCGCAAGCTGTCGGACTTCTCGTCGCCCACCGACACTATGGAGGAGACCTTCGAGAACCGCGAGCAGATTGAGATTTCGCGTTACTACGAGCGTCTGCCCAAGCCTGTGATCATCGCTACCGAGGAGTTCCTCGACGATGAGATCTACTACCGCAACGGCGATAAGTAGACACCACGTTACATACCTTTTATAATTTAACGATTGTAAAAGGAGTATTTTCAATACGTCCTTTAATACTATGTTAAAAGGCAAACATATTATCTTAGGAATTACGGGTAGCATAGCCGCTTATAAGTCGGCTGTGCTTTGCCGTTTATTGGTCAGTGCTGGTGCCGAGGTCAAGGTGGTGATGACACCCCTTGCCAAGCAGTTCATCACGCCGCTTACGATGGCCACCCTCTCGCAAAATCCCATCCTTGTCGATTTCTTCAATCCCGAGAATGGCGAGTGGAACTCGCACGTCAAGCTGGGCGAGTGGGCCGACCTCTATCTTATCGCCCCCGCAACGGCCAACACGATGGCCAAGATGGCGACGGGCGTAGCCGACAACCTTCTGCTGACGACCTATCTCTCGGCGCGTTGCGATGTTGCCGTAGCTCCGGCTATGGACCTTGATATGTACGCCCACGTCGCTACGCAGCGAAATATGGAGCGTCTGCGCGTGGATGGAGTTCATATCATCGAGCCGGGTTCGGGTTTCCTGGCCAGTGGTCTTGTGGGCAAGGGGCGTATGGCCGAGCCGCAGGATATCGTAAAGGCTGTTGAGGCTATCTTCGCTGAAAAAAAAAAGAGCTTAGAGGGTAAGCGCTTTCTCGTGACGGCCGGTGCTACGATCGAGCCGATCGACCCCGTAAGATTCATCTCAAACCACTCATCGGGCAAGATGGGCTATGCCGTGGCGGAGGCTCTCGCCGAGCGAGGTGCGGATGTTACGCTTGTGAGTGGCCGTACTGCTCTGGATGCGCCAAAAGGCGTGGAGAGGGTTGATGTACTCTCAGCCGAGCAGATGTATGAGGCTTGCGTTTCGAGGTTCGAGCAGATGGATGGCGCTGTGATGTGCGCTGCCGTTGCCGATTACACACCTCAGGAGGTTGCCACCGAGAAGCTCAAGAAGGGCGATGGTGATATGTCGATTCCGCTGAAGCGTACCAAGGATATCGCCGCCGCATTGGGCGAGCGCAAGGGTAGCCGTGTTTTGGTTGGTTTTGCTATGGAGACGCAGCACGAGATGGAGAATGCCCAATCAAAACTCGAGCGCAAGAACTTCGACTTCATCGTCCTGAACTCACTGCGCAAGGCTGGCGCAGGCTTCCGTGGCGATACCAACATCGTGACGCTTATCGACGGCGAGGGTGCCGAGGAGTTGCCCTTGATGTCGAAGCGCGATGTTGCTGACCGCATTGTTGATAAAATCGAAAAACTACTATAAAGATGTTGCGACGACTCTCGATAGAGAACTATGCCTTGATCGACAAACTCGATCTTGAGCTCGACCCCCACCTCAATATCATCACAGGAGAGACGGGTGCGGGTAAGTCGATCCTGCTCGGAGCGCTGGGCCTGCTGCTCGGCAATAAGAACGAGAGCGGAACCATCCGCGACGAGGGCCGCAACTGCATTATCGAGGGCACATTCGACATCGATGGCTATGGGCTGGAGTCTCTGTTCGAGGAGAATGATCTGGACTACGAGCCGCAGACGGTTATCCGTCGTGTCATCTCCCCTGCGGGAAAGAGCCGAGCCTTCGTAAACGATATGCCCGTGCAACTGAGCGCCTTGCGCGAGCTGGGCGTGCGCCTTATCGATATCCACTCCCAGCATCGTAATATGATCCTTTCAGACGAGGCCTTCCGCATCTCGGCCCTTGATACGGTTGCCGATGCTACCGAGGCTGTTGAGGAGTACCGTGCGATTTTTGCAGAGCTTAGTGCCGCTCGCCGGGAGCTGGAGCAGATGATTGCCGATGCCGAGTCGCTCAAACGTGATGAGGAGTGGCTGCGATATCAGGTCGAGGAGTTCGATGCCGCCGCACTCAAGGCGGGTGAGCTGGCCGAGGCTGAGGCTGAGCTCGCCGTTCTGGAGAATGCCGATCAGATTGGCGAGGCGTTAGCGACGCTGCGCAACATCCTTGATGCCGATGAGGTGGGTGTTCTGGAGCAACTCTCCGCGGGCGAGAGCGCCATTGCGCACGTCTGCGCTAACTATCCCGCTGGTGAGGAGGTCTGCACACGTCTGCGCTCTGTGGTTGCCGAGCTGAAGGATCTGGGACAGCAGGTTGCCGACGACAGCGAGCGCATCGAGGCCGACCCCGAGCGTCTGCAACGCCTAACAGACAGGGTAAATCTTATCTACTCGCTGTGTCAGAAGCACCGCGTGGCCAATCTGGAAGAGCTTATGGAGGTGGGTGCGCGCCTTTCGGAGCAGCTCTCTGCCATCACCCATAGTGATGAGCGCATCGAGGCTCAGCGCCAGAAGATTGCATCGCTTCGCTCGAAGGCCGAGAAGCGTGCCGCCAAGATTCACACCCTGCGTGAGAAGGCATCGTCGAAGATGTCGCAGAGCATCGTTCAGATGCTCACGCAGCTCGGTATGGCCGAGGCCCGTTTCGATATCGAAGTCACGGCTTCGGAGGAGCTTATGCACTCTGGTATGGACCGTATCCGCTATATGTTCTCGGCCAATGGTCGCATTGCACCCCAGCCTGTAGAGAAGATTGCTTCGGGCGGTGAGATTTCGCGTGTTATGTTGTCGCTCAAGGCGTTGCTGGCCGAGAAGTCGAAGTTGCCGACGATTATCTTCGACGAGATCGATACTGGTGTTTCGGGCCGCATTGCCGATGCTATGGGCGATATAATCAACTCTCTGGGCGAGAATATGCAGGTGGTAGCCATAACGCATCTTCCGCAGGTGGCATCGAAGGGTGAGTCACACTTCGTAGTATATAAGCAAGATAGCCGCACTAACCTTACGCGTCTAAGCGATGAGGAGCGCGTAACGGAGATTGCCAAGATGCTGTCGGGTAGTGAGATCTCGTCGGCAGCACTCTCGCAGGCTCGTCTGCTGCTGGGTGTAGAGCCCAAGACTACGCTTTTTTAACCTACATAAATAACTTTAAAATATGAAGAAATTATTGGCAGCTCTCCTATTTATTGCTGTTGGTTTGTGTGTCTTCTCCGAGCGTCAGCAACTTAGAGTATCTCTGAAAAAAGCCCTCGATGTAGCTGTGGCGCACGAGAAGGCGCAGGCCGAGTATATGCTCAATCGCGAGGGCGAGATGCCCAAGACCTACGAGAATGGCCAGATCGTAACCGCCAACATCCGTTGGTGGACGAGTGGTTTCTTCCCTGGCTCGTTGTGGCTGCTGTATGAGCATACGGGCGATGACAAGCTGCGCGAGTATGCCGAGCACTTCACAGCGCGTCTGGAGTCGCTCAAGGATTATCGCGGCACGCACGATCTGGGTTTTATGGTCTTCTGCTCGTATGGTAACGGCTACCGTCTGACGGGCAACGAGGCGTATAAGGATGTTATTAATCAGGCTTCGGCCTCACTCGCAACACGATTTAATCCGACCGTAGGTGCCATCCGTTCGTGGAATACGGGCCGCAAGGAGAATCCCGAATTGGACTATATCGTTATCATCGACAATATGATGAACCTCGAGATGTTGGAGTGGAGCGGTTATAGCGACATCGCCCGTCGTCACGCCGACACCACGCTGGAGAACCACTTCCGCGAGGATAACAGCTCTTACCACGTTGTAACCTACAACGAGCTTACGGGCGAGGTTACCGACAAGCGCACCGCGCAGGGCTTGGCCGATGGATCGGCTTGGGCGCGTGGTCAGGTGTGGGGTTTGTATGGCTATACGATGATGTATCGCATAACGGGTTTGGAACGCTATCTGGATCAGGCGGTTAAGATTGCCGACTATGTGATTCCACGTCTTCCTGAGGATGCTATTCCCAACTGGGATTTCGATGCCGAGCAGCAGATGAAGGATTCGTCGGCAGGCTCGATTATGGCGTCGGCACTGATTGAGCTTTATGGCTTGACCAACAATGAGTTGTACCTCACAACGGCCGAGCGTCAGCTCCGTTCGCTCTGCTCGGAGGCATATCTTGCACCTGCGGGCGAGAATGGTAACTTCATTTTGCGCCACGGCACGGGACATCTTCCTGCCGGAACAGAGGTGGATGTGCCGCTGACTTACGGCGATTACTACTTTATTGAGGCTGCGATGCGATATCTCGCTTTGTAAGATAGTATAAATAGACTGAAGGGCCTACCTTAATGCGCGGTAGGCCCTTTTTGTATACATATGGATTAAAAGGTCAATTTTGTGCGATTGTTCTTTTTGTTACATAAATAGGGCATTTGCCAGCAATGGCTATATGCGAGGTGTGACGGAGTGGTCGATAGGTACACTCGCGCGAGGAAATCATCTGCTGATTTTGTAAATTTGCTTAACCGAAAACGTGAAAAATATAATATGTCTATGGATTTTTTGTTTATTGGTGGAATTGGAGGCAGTGAGCTGCTGCTTATTGTTTTTGTCCTTTTGTTGCTCTTTGGCGGTAAGAAGCTGCCCGAACTGATGAAGGGACTGGGGCGTGGAATACGCGATTTCAAGGATGCGGTCAGTAGCGAAACCGAGCAGATCAAGGCAGAGATAGAGGATAAGTAAAGGTGGCTACTTCCCTGCGGGGAGCTTATAATCCTTGCGAAGCGATACTCTCTCGGCCGTAGGGAAATCCTCGGGCACGGGCTGCGTAACCTTGCCCGTAGCCGTCCATTCCACACCGCGTAGCAGCAGCGTCTGGAAGCCAGCGCACTGCATAGCGGGGTTGTTCTCGGCCGTGGGGCCGCAGTGGCCAAGCATAAGGTGGAAGATGCGAGCCTTGCCATAATCAACCGTAAATACCAACGGCTCCTCGCGGCCAGAGCCGCCCTTCGAGGCGTCGGCATAGCCCGAGTAGAGCAGATCCTTGATGTTGGCGGGGCCGCGCATACGGTCGTACATCTCGTCGCGAGCGTGCATCCAATTATCGGGCAGGCCCTTGGTTATGGGGTGGTCGGCCTTGCGGCAGTGCATCGGGTACTCGCGCTCGGAGCCGTGCGAGCCGCCCGGGCCTTTGCTTCGGTCGAGCGTGGGGCGGCCATCGACAAGGTAGTAGTAGGGGCCGGCGCTTTCCGTTCTGCCTTCCCAGCCTCCGAGAGCGATAATCCTATTAAACTCCTCCCACTCGGCGAAGGCGTTGTCGGCGGCGTGGTAAATCACAACGCCACCACCCTGACGTACAAACTCAAGGAATGCCTCGTTGGTCTTCGCGGGCCAGCGGTCGCCATTATAGTCAAGCACGACAACGTCGTATTGGCTGAAGTCGGGCGCAAACGAACTCATATCGCCACCTGCGGGTGCGGTCAGCGCGATGTCGGCCTCGGCAAGGCCAGAGTTGTTGATGATCTGTTGCAGCACGAGATGGCTCACCTGCCAATTGTGGTTGTTCTGTCCCGATACGATAAGCGCCTTGATGGGCTTGCGTGAGTAGGTGGGGGCGATTGCTACTGCGACCAAGAGTGCGAGAAGGAGAAAAAATCGTTTCATAGGAGTCATTATTTCTACAAAGTTAATTTTTTTCCGCCTCATTCAAAAAAAATAGGGTGCCAAATCGGCACCCTATCGTTATATTTCGGAGGGATGACTACATCATACCGCCCATACCGCCGCCCTGAGGCATCGGCATTGCGGGGGTCTCCGTCTTCTTGTCGGCCAATACACACTCGGTGGTGAGGAACATCGAAGCGATTGAAGCAGCGTTCTCCAACGCTACACGCGATACCTTCGTGGGGTCAATGATACCCGCAGCGAGCAT
>JAZRQX010000037.1:0-21469 GCA_045650235.1 Alistipes sp.
GTGTAGGGAACGATGTAGTCCCGTCACGCACCAATTTTGTTTATACATATCGCATCAGCGAAAGATGCTCGATTTCAGAGCCGTACTTTCAAAACTGCTATACACATTTTACTCGTCGGGAAATGGATTTAACCACAACCTTCATATAGTCTTCTATGTAGGATTTTGCAATTTTCGCAAAAACTAACACTGATAATCAATGAGTTAAAAATAAAATAATGACTACCCCTCGGGGGACGGCTTTTTTCTATATTTCAACATCCATTTCCTCGAAACGGGCTGCGGCATTGAGGAAGTGAGCCGTAATCCAAAATACGGTCCAGCTTTCGGAATAACCGCCACGAAGTTTATAGACGTTGCTCATATCGCCGTGCTGGGCGAAGTTGGTCTGCTGCAGCTGCTCGCCCTGCGATCCGAAGGGATCGGTGAGCTGATAGCAGGTGCGGTACATAACCTTCGCCAATCGGCACAGACGATCGTCCTTCAGTAGCTCGCCCATACGATAAACCTCGGGGGCAAACAATACGCCATAGACGTCGATATGCTGATTCTGAGCCGATACAACTGTCCAGCCCGTAGTCTTGAAGCCGAAGTCGGCCAGACGGCCTGCCGGCAGAGGAATATCCCACACCACGACGTAGCTCAGGCAGACATCCATCGCGTGCTTGGCCCAATCGAGGTAGCGTTTCTCACCAAAGCACTCATACATCTCCAGAAAACCCTGAAAAGCTGCCCACGAGCCCTCCTTATCCTCACACGTAGCATCGAGCGTTCCGCCCCAATAGCAGCCGTTCATCTTCAGATGACGATCGGCGAAGAGCTGGGCAGCACGCTCGGCAGCCTGCTTGTAGGTGTTGTTCTTAAAGAGTTTTGAGGCGATGGCCAGCGGAGCAATATAGAAACCCTCGGCCGTAGAGAGCGGATTCCACTCCTCGGACAAAATCCGCGCGCTCACCGCATCTGCAGCCTCGCGCAAGAAGATTTCCCACTTGCTTGTGTCGTACTTCTTGTTCTTGCGTGCTACCTCGATGGCTTTGGCGAAGTTATACATCGCCTGACCGCACGAGACAGGATCGCCCTGCGAATACTCCTTGCCATCGTAGCGAACAGGGAAGATACCCTTCTGCGGATCGACCTTATAGGTGGTGAGGAAGTCCATCGAGCGCTGCACCATCTGCTCGATCTCAGGATCGGCCAAACGGTCGGCGAGCACCTGCAGAGAAAATCCGGGCGAGTCGGCCTGACCACACCAACCCATCACCAACTCCTTACGGAGTGAGTTGTCGTACATATTGAATCCTACGGCATCACCGCCCAAGTCGATCCAACGGCTCTTGGCGAAGTTGAATTTACCGCGCACGATCTCGTCGAACGAGGGGAAGCGGTCGGCATCGTAGGGTTTGTGCATATCGAGCGAGGTGTAAATAGGCTTCTGGAAGCCTGTGCCCTCGGCCGCAATGGGATATAGCTCGACGTAGAAGGTCTTCTCGATGATGCGTCCGGGCTCAAGGTTTAGATAAGTGTCGGCGTAGCGCATCGGCTTGCGTTGCAATGCCTTAGCAACGCTATGCTGGCCATTGTAGCCAATTGGACCTGAGTAGAGGACAAACTCCGAGTAACCCGCCTTGGCCTCAACACCCATCGACCACCACTGATCGCTGAGGACAGCTCCGCGAACGGGGCTGGGAACGGTGTGCAGGGCTGCGGCATAGCCTTCGGTGGCGTTCTCCAACATAGCAAAGGGCATCGGATAGCGGTGCTCCTCGAAGATAGCGAACTCACCCGCGTGGCCCTCATAAACGGGAATGCGCGTAGGATCGACCTTTGCACCGTTCTTATTGCCATAGTATAGGATACCCGGCAAGCAGGGCATAAGGGCTTCGCCAGCGAGTTGCAGACGCACCGAGAGAGTGACGTGAGAGAGCGTCTCATCGCCTCGCCACTCATAACGGCGAACGCACTGTACCAATCCATCGCGCACCTCACGATAGGAGTCACGCACCAGAAGATCGCCCTGCGGGAGAGAGATTTTTCCCGTGAGGATGGTCCACTCGCCACTCTGCTTCTGCTCATCGGCTGAGGCGTGTACCCAGCCACACATCCAATCCTGCTGCCAGCCTGTAGCCACCGACCAGAGGCCCTCGGCGGGGGTGGTGAGTAGAGTTTTGTCATTCAACTTAAATACGGGACGGCGATTCTCAAACGAGAGTTGAGCGTGTGCCGTCGCAATCGCAAATGCGAATAGTAGAGTGAGGGAGAGCAGTCGTTTCATATCGTTAATTCTTTTTCTTTAATAAATTCAGTACTGTGCCGACAACATTTTTCTTCTCGGTCTGGGTGCTATCGGCTGCATCCTTCGCTGCGTCGCTCTTGCCGCCAAAGAGTTTCTCACCCAAGCCTTGAACGGCCTGCTGTGCAGCCTGCTTGGCAAGGCTCTCCATATCGATCGAAACTTTTGGCGAAGAGAATGTGCCGCCGATGGTCATATCGACCGTGCCGAGCTTAGAGATAGCACCAGCGGATGCGGGGAGAGTGATCTTACCGCGATAGTCGATAGACTTATCAAGACCTGTTGTACCCGATAGATTCATCGTGTAATCACCGAGTTTAAGGTCGAAGGGCTTGGTCGTAAGACGGCCATCGGTGATTGTGAAGTCGATGCTCAAATCCTTGGCGCTGATGTTCTTCAGTTCGGGCTTATTAACGATTGTAGCAACCTGATCAATGAATTGCACACCACTGAGGCTCAGATCTTTCGTCCGTAGGCTACCGCTACCGTTGAGTGACTGCAGAACAGGGCTCATTTCATCATCGAGCAGAGTATTGACCTTCACGCTACCCGAGAAATTGCCTTTCAAGCCCTCGAAAATGGGCGCAAGACTCTGCACCATATCCAGGTCGCGGTAGGCATCGGCAAAGGCGATATTGTTCAGTGCAAAACCTGCATCAAGGCGTGCCTGTTCGCCCGCAGGTGTAGAGTAGTAGCCATTGGCAACCACGTTGCCGCCCATAGTCTGGAGCGAGAGATTCTGCATATCGACCTTGCTATCCTTGATGATCAAAAGGCCCTTGATGTCGTTGAACGACATATTATCGAGTCGCACATCAGCCATTGCGACCTCGGCACGGAAGTCGATATTGTCGGGAACACGAAGACCACCCGTAGTGGATGTAGGTTGCACCTCTGCAGTCTCCTCGGCTGCAGGCTCTTCTGCAGCAGGCTCAGCGGGTTGCTCGTCAGAGGAGATGAAATCGTTGAGATTCATTCGCTGGCTGTTGACATTGAGCGTACCTTTGAGTGTTGTGCCCTTGAGCAGATAGCCCATATAGTTCTCGAAGCGGCTATCCATCGTAAGGTCATTCTCGCCAATCTTGACGGTTGTCTTGCTAAGCTCCAGATAGCGGGGCGTAAAGCCGAACATCGAACGCTCAATCACAACATCGGGCACACCATCCACCTGCAACTGCATACCGCTCAGCGAGATATTTCCCTCGGCCGAGACACGGTCGTACTGCTCGTTATCGATATACGAGAGGCGGCCAGCAACGCTCATATCGGCATCAACAACGCCCGAGAGCGTCATATCCTCCAACGGATAGACGTCCTTAATCTTGCCTAAATCCAGCTTTCCCTTGGCCGTGAGATGGAAGTCGGGATCGCTGACTGGGGTGCGGACATCAGCCGTGAGCGAGAAGGGATTGCCCGCCAAAACGAAGTTGAATGGATTAATATTGACCGTAGTAAGGTCGATCGAGCCACCGGGATTCTGCACCTTGGCGGCAACATTGATATTATCAACACCAGCCGGCAGTGAAGGGTAGCGGAACATAGCATTCTTAACATCGAGTGCCACATCAAATGCGGGTACAATATCCTCGCCAATGAGCGAGCCTTTGGCCGTTGCACTGAGTGTTGCGACGCCATCGGTGCGCAGTCCCTCGAAATCCTTGGCATAGATGGCGGGAATGAGCGAGAGGATCTCCTTGAAGCCGATTTCGTTGCTGCTTAGGCTCAAGTCCATATCCACGCCCTCGTCGGTCATATCGACCCAGCCGTCGATAGCGGCACGGATAGCATTGAGTTGCAGAGCGTTATCACTTAGCGTGAATTTCATATTCTTGAGGTCGGCATCGACATCCATCTCGGCCTTTACCTCGGCACGACTCAACATCGGCACGCCGCCCGAGCGGAACGAAACAGAGGGGGTTTCGGCTTTGAGGCGGATGGTGGTATTATCGCTACCCAAATCGCCCGAACAGGTGGCCTCGAGAGCCTCGACTGCTGCATAGACACCTTCGGCGCGGTCGTCATAAACGGCCGTCAGATTATCAACCGTAAGGCGCTTGAGCTGAACGCTGAAAGATGCGGGATCACCGGACGTTGTACTCGGCTCTTCGCCCGAAGATTTCATCACATCCCAATTCGCGCGGCCATCCTCCAGCACGATAGCGTTAAGGCGAGTGTCGGCAACGACAATCTTCGAGATCTCGTAATCGCCGCTAATGAGCGATGCGAGATTGACAGCTGCGGTAAGTTCGCCTGCATAGACCAAAGTGTCGTTCTGGAATACATCCACGCCCTTGAGCCAGAAATCGTGGAGCGACACGGAGGCCTGCGGGAAGCTGCGCAGAAGGCTGATATCGAGTTTATCGAAATCGAATTGGGCATTGAGCAACTTATTACCCTCGCTCTTTACAACCTGCTCGATCTTTCCCTTGAAGGCAAATGGCAACACCAACAGCAACACCAAGATTGCAGCAAGCGCTATACCTGTGATTTTCAATATCTTTTTCATATTTAATCGGTTATTATTTGTGTCACTACTTCTTTGGGGCAGGTTTTACAATACCCTTCTTCGACTGGCCATCGACGTAGATGTAAAGCGGATCGGGGAACTCGACACAGCGCATATACTCGCCATCGTACCACGCCGTCATTGCATCGAGCTGTTCTACGTCCAGTTCGCCATCGCCGTGTGAGGGGTCGAGCGAGAGATAACCTACGCCGAGCGAGGTTACGTTCTGGAAGAAGTGTGTTCCCTGACTCGCCTCAACGTTGAAGTTCGGAAGGGCCGACTCGACAATAACTCGCGCCTGCGAAATATGCGCCCACTTGACGGGGACACCCAGATTGGGATCCGACGAGCCCCAGCGACCCGTACCTATGAGGACATACTCCTCGCCATCGGCACGCATTCGATTGTTAATCTCCATAAGTTCGTCGGCAATCTTCTGCGTGTAGAGTGACGAGAACTTATCGAACTTCATATATACAACGCGCTTGATGTCGCGCATAAGGCCGATGCCCAGTGCATTCTCGGAATAGACCACAGCACCCGAGGTATCGACCTTCGACCAATCGAGTTTAGCGCTCTCCTCGTTACGGATGATGGGGCGAATCTGCAACAGATTGAAAATCTGCATCTCACCCGCAGGAACATCCATATTCACCGCAAACTCAATCTCAACGGGGCAACGCATCTCCTCCTCGCCCATACGCAACATATCGCGGATGATATCGGCCAGCGGGAACGAGCCGTATTTGAGGATTCGGTTGAAGGTTATAACGCGGAAATAACGCGACAGAGTCGGGCTCTCGCTAATGCGGCTGTTCTGGTAGTCGTAGTACGAGCAGGCATATTTGGCATTGCGGAAGTCGTTCATACGCGAGACGGGAATACGCTCGATATTTACAGCATCGTCGGTCGATGAGCGGAAGTGGTCGGGGTTAAGGCTCAGGGCCATAACTTCGGTCTGCGCATCCTGAATCGTAAGCTCCAACGTAGAGGTTTGCAGTGCCTTATCGGGATAGGCGGGCGAGAAACGCAGGCTCTTGCCTCCATCAACAACGGCCTTGCCCAAGCCCATCACGATGTTGCAGACTCCATCCTCGGCCTTCTCGTAGCCAATAGGATAGAGATTCTGCGAGCGTGCCACACCCGAGAGCGTAGGGAAGAAATAGCCGTTCTGCTCGGTTCCGCACACCTCCTGAATCAGCACAGCCATCTTCTCCTCAGAGAGCAGATTCTGCGACGACTGGATGTAGGCCTTCGACGAGGCGAAAAAAACCGAAGCATAGACGCTCTTGATGGCTCGCACCAGCATACGCAACATCTGGTCGTCGTCCTCGCAACGGGGGATCATATAGGTCGAATAGATACCTGCAAAAGGCTGATAGTGAGAGTCCTCCAACTTCGACGAAGAGCGTATGGCAAGAGGTTTCGAACAGGTCGAAACGAAGACCTTGAGCTTCTGGTACAGCTCCGACGGCAGGACAGAATTGAGGAACTCCGAGAGAATATCATCGTCGGCCAGATCGCGTGAGATGATATATTTCAAGCCGTTCACGCGCATAAACTCATCGAAATAATCCGTCGCAATGACCAGCGAACGAGGAATCATAATGCGCACGTTGGGATACTTGTAGTAGTGGTTATACTTGGCAAGCATCGAGTTCATAAACGCCAGACCGCGAGCCTTACCGCCAATCGAGCCCTCGCCCAGGCGGGCAAAACCAATGGCATCGCTATAGGTCTCCTCGTCGAACTGCGCCACAAGGCCCTGACCGAGCATCGTGCGGTAATCCTTAAACATTGACACCAGAGCTGCACGGTGCTCGGCAGTAGAAGAGAAGTGGCTACTATTGATACTTCGCAGCACCTTGGCAAGCGGGAACAGACCACGCGCATACAACCACTTCGAGAGGTGCATCTGCGAGAGGTGGTACTCCAACACATCGTCGGGCACAGAGGCGATAAGCTCCTGCATCTGCATCAGGTCGCGAGCGCGACCGACTACTGCTTTACTCTTCAGATCGCGGAAAAGGAACTCGCCAAAACCGAATTCGCGCAAGACAACATCCTGCAACTCGGGCAGAAGCGTCTTCGACGACTTGGAGATGAAACCAATACCCATCTGCTCGGCCACCGAGGCGTAGTTCTCCTGCGAGGATTGCATAATGACGGGCATCCACGGCGAGTCGGCCTTGATCATACGGCAGATGTCGATACCCGCATCGCTCTTCTCATCCTCAGCACGATCACCTGACTTGAGCAGAAGGCCCACATCGGAGATGACGCCCAGAAGATTGTTCTTGTATTTGTTGAACATCTCAACGGCATCGGTGTAGTTGGTCGCCAAAAGCACCTTCGGACGGGCACGCTTACGGCTGATCTGCTGCTGCTCGTTATATGCATCCTTTAGGAATTCGCTATTCTGCACAAGGATAATCTTATACAGCTCAGGCAGATAGGTCGAATAGAATCTCACCGAGTCCTCGATGAGCAGGATAGCCTGAACGCCACCCTCCAGAATGTCGGTTTCGGCATTGAGCTTATCCTCCATCAACTTGATGATGGCGATGATAAGGTCGGTATTACCGTGCCAGCAGAAGATATTATCGAGTGCCGTACAGTTCTGCTCGTCGATCTGGCGGTAGATCTCCTTCGAGAAGGAGGTCAGCAGCACGACGGGCAGGTCGGGGTGAATCTTCTTCACCTCGCGGGCAAAATCGAAGACGTTGGGTTCGCCTACGTTATACATCGAGAGCACAAAGTCAAAGTCGTTGCGACGCTGGAGCAACTCCAACGCATCGCGTGTCGATTCCACGCGTGTGAGCGAGGGAGGATTACTCATATTGAGCTCCATATACTCACGGTTGATCTGCGACTCGATGTGGCCATCCTCCTCAAGGATGTAGCCGTCGTAGGTGCAGCACACGAGCAGAATCTTATGGATACGATGCTGCATAAATTGATGCTGCGGCTGATTGTCTATTGTAATGTATGCGTGATCGGGCATAATCAATGTTTTTAACTTAATACAAAGATATGCAGAATTTAGCAAAATCGAGAGTAATTTACTATTTTTGCATTGCTAAAAATAGTTTAATATGAGAGTAGATATCAACGAGCGCGTCGAGACTGCACGCAACTATTTCCTCGAAGGTTACAACTGCGCCCAGTCAATAGCACTGGCTTACCACGATGTTATGGGCATTGACAAGGAGCTGTCGGCCACGATGGCCGCGCCGTTTGGTGGCGGAATGGGCCGTCTGAGGGAGGTGTGCGGCACCGTGAGCGGAATGTTTATGGTGGCTGGATTTATTGCGCCCAATGCGCAACCTAACGACACTGCGAACAAGAAGAGTTGCTACGCTCTGGTGCAATCCTTGGCCGAGCGATTCCGCGAGGAGAATGGATCTATCGTCTGTCGCGAGCTACTCGGACTAACGCAACAGAAGGATGACCCCACCCCATCACCTCGCACCGAGGAGTACTACCATCGTCGTCCCTGTGCCGAATATGTCGCCATCGCCGCCCGCATCCTCGGCGAGAAGATAAATGAGATGGAATAATATATATAGGTATTAAAAAAGCGAGGCCCGAGGGTCTCGCTTTTGTTTTAGCCGACACGGCGATACTCCTTGGGGGACATTCCGACGCGGCGTTTGAAGTATTTGCCAAAGAAAGTTTGGGAGGGGAAATTCAGCTCGTCGCTGATCTGCTGGATGGTCATATTGGTCGATTTGAGCAGGGCGCGGGCCTCCAGAACAACACAGCGCTCGATCCACTCGGCAGCCGACGAGCCTGTGCTCTCCTTCACAACGCGCGAAAGGTAGCGAGGTGTGATGCAGAGCTTATCGGCGTAGAACTTCAGCTGGCGCTCGCGGCGGAAGTGCTCCTTGACAAGAGTGAGGAACTCCTTCGACAGCACGTCGGCATTGGAGCGAGGGCCCTCTTTCTCCTCAACCTCGCGCATCTTCTCCGACGAATAGAAGAGCGCCATAATGATATGCTGAACAACCTGCATACGATAAGGATTGTTACGATCCTTGAGGCAGTTGCGCACGGCACGGTAGATAAACTCGAAGGTCTTATCCTCCTCGACATCGTAATGTTCGATGGGTGACGAGCGAAAAGCCCCGATGCGCAGGGGCACCGAGCCATTGATAAAGACCATCAGGCTCTCGATAAAGCGCTTCGACATAATGATGACGTGGGCATCGAAGTCGGCACTTACATTCTCGAGCGAGAGAATCTGGCCAGGGGCGATGTGGACCACATTATACGGGCCATCAACAATATACTCCTCCATATCGATCTTGGCCTTGACGCTACCGTGCGTATGGTTGACGAACATAAAGAAATCGAATTTATGGGGAGTACGCATCAACTCATAATTAGCGGGTTTGCTATCAAGCAACGCTCGCTTTATGTCCGAGTATTGGAAAATTACCAACTCATTCTCGATGCTGTCCACATTAGGCAGGGCCTCCAACTGAGGCAGCCAATTGAAATATTGTATCATTTTTGCACAATTATTATTTTCTTTCCACTTTTTCACCAACAAAAGTAGTCAAAAAGTTGTTTCTCGCAATACTTAGTTCCTTATTAGACCAATCTCACAGACTTTAATGCACTAAATCGGAATTTTATACCATACATTAAGCATTTTAGATCACTTTTGGCAACTAACCCTCATTAGTAACGACTCTTGCTACGATTTTATTATATGATGCTTCATTTTTTCCTATCTTTGCAGGCGCTAAATAAATTTTACAACGAAAGATGAATTTTTTTGAAAAATACAAGCCCTACTACAAGAAAAACCTCAAATTGGCCCTGCCCGTAATTCTCTCGCAGATTGGGCAGATTACCGTCCAACTGGCCGACACGGCTATGGTGGGACAATACGGAGGCGACGACCCGACACCACTGGCGGCGGTATCGTTTGCCACAAACTTTTTCTACATCATATTTATCTCGGCACTCGGTCTGGCCTTCGGACTCACGCCGCTTGTGGGTGAGCACTACGCCAAGAATCACCGCTCGTATGTGGGCGAACTGTTGCAGAACGGAGCGCTGCTATATGCCGGAATCGGTGTGTTGGCGACGGGGCTGCTCATCGCCACGCGATCGCTGCTACCCGTAATGGGAGAGCTGATGATAGGTCAGGGCGGCGACGGCTCGATAGGCGCGGTGGTGGAGATGGCACTACCCTACTACAACACGCTCATCTGGAGTATGCTGCCGGTTATGTTGTGGGCCACGGCAAAGCAATTCCTTGAGGGTGTGGGAAATACGCGCATCGCGATGTACACGATCATCGCGTCGAACCTGCTCAACATCTTCCTTAACTGGGTATTTATCTTCGGTAATCTCGGCTTCGAGCCGATGGGTGCTCTGGGTGCGGGTTATGCGACGCTCATCTCGCGCGTGGTGCAGTGCGTGATGCTGGTAGGATATTTCCTCTACACACCGAGTTTTCGTTGTTACACAAGGGATCTGTTCCGCCGTAGAATGATAAACCTCAAGTCCATCAGCGAGCTGTTGCGCGTGGGAGTGCCCATCTCGTTCCATATGCTGATGGAGTCGAGTGCGTTTGTCGTGGCGGGTATTATGGTGTTGGCCTTCGGTGCGGCATCGGCGAGCGCATACCAGATTGGTGTTAATATGATGAACGTGACGTTTATGATCGTCATTGCCATCGGATCGGCCACAACGATTCTCACCTCGCACATCTACGGCCGACAGAGCTTCGAGCGACTGCGACCAACGGTTAATGCCGCCTATCAGATGGGACTCGTTTGGAATGTTACTGTTGCATTGATTTTCATCGCGTTGCGATTTGTAATTCCGACGCTATTCACTACAAATGCCGATGTAATTCGCATCACTGCATCGATGTTGATTTTCATCGCGCTCTTTCAGGTCTCGGATTGTCTGCAAGCAATCTCGATTAGTATTCTGCGCGGATTGCAGGATGTGAAGGTAATTATTCCGATTGTATTTCTATCGTACGTCGTGATAAATATTCCGGCAGGTTATTTGATGGCATTCCGTTTCGGGATGGAGGCTAACGGACTCATCATAGGATTCATCATTGGTCTCTCGAGTTGCGCCCTGATGACGATGGTGCGCGTAAGACGCGATGTCAAGCAATTTGAGAGTAAAATAGGAAATTAAAAAAAAATTCTTACCTTTACCAAAATTTTAATCCATCAATGAGTTGTAATAAAAAACATATACCCGAACCCGGACGCGGATTTATCCTCTGCGATTGCGGTGAGGAGATGCAGGTTAAGCCCGTCGAGGGGTGCTATAAATTGCACGAAACCCCTTGGCTGGATGAGTATCCCGACAACATCCCGACCGACATTTTCGAGGTTCGATTCAAGAATACTCGCCGATCATATTACAAGAACGTAAATAATCTCGATCTGAAGCGTGGCGACATCGTGGCCGTCGAGGCTTCGCCCGGACACGACATCGGTATCATCTCGCTCACGGGCGATATGGTGGCCAAGCAGATTCGTCGCACGGGTTTCACTCCCTTCAATGGCGAGTACAAGAAGATTTATCGCAAAGCAAAGCCCTACGATATTGAGCGTTGGCAGGAGGCCATAGCGTTGGAGCACGACACGATGATTCAGTCGCGCCAGATTGCGGCCGAGATGGGACTCGATATGAAGATTGGCGATGTTGAGTATCAGGGCGATAAGATTAAGGCGATATTCTATTACATTGCAGAGGGTCGTGTCGATTTCCGCGAACTTATCAAAGTTTTCGCCGAGCGATTCCACATCCGCATCGAGATGAAGCAGATCGGCGCACGTCAGGAGGCTGGCCGAATCGGAGGTATCGGAGCCTGTGGTCGTGAGCTCTGTTGCGCATCGTGGGTATCGAGCTTCTCGAGCGTTACGACTAACGCAGCGCGCGTGCAGGATATTTCGCTCAATCCGCAGAAGCTGGCTGGACAGTGCTCGAAGCTGAAGTGCTGTCTGATGTACGAGTACGACGTGTATGCCGATGCACGCCAGACGATGCCACGCGTAAGGGAGCCGTTGCAGGCGATGGATGGCGAGTACTATCTGGTCAAGACCGATATTCTGGCCCGCACGATGTCGTTCAGCAGCAGCAAGGAGACGATGTCGAACGTGGTAACAATCCCCACATCGCGTGTGCGTGAGATCATCGCAGCCAACCGTGCAGGTCGCAAGGTGGAGTCAATCGCATTGCAGGGTAACGAGGATGTTATCGAGGAGCCGACATTCCGCACTGAGGAGGATAGCATCACACGCTTTGACAACCAGAATCGCCGTCGACGTAACCGTAACCGCCGCGACAAGGATTCACGCCACAAGGATCGCGATCGCCAGCCCAAGGCTGTAGCCGAGGGCGAGCAGGCTCACGAGGAGGGACGTGAGGAGGGTCGCCAACGTCAGGAGCGTCGTCGCGACCGCCAGCGCAACAACCGCCAGGATGCAGGTAGCGAGAACAGAACTCAGCAACAGGGAGATACGCCTCAGAATGACACCCCGAAAGGCGAGGGGCAGCGACGCGATCGTCGCCGTAACAACCGCTCGCGCAACCGTGGCGAGAACCAGCAAGAGGGCAGACAGGAGGGCAAACAGGAGGGCAAACAGGATTCACGGCAGGATAACAGAGAGGGTGGACGAAACGAAAGACGTCAGGAGGAACACCGCACTCGTCAGGAGAGCCGTTCAGAACACAAGGAGCCCAAGCAAGAGTAGAATCGTATATGCGCAACATTAGATTACACCCCATAGCCGCTGCCGCCATAGCGATTCTGCTGATGGTGCAGTGCCGCGTGGTCGAGAATACGGTTGTGATGGAGGATGTAAGTGTGCGCAGTTGGACGGAAGCAACCACCATCAAATATGTCAACAGCGACACCACGACGCTACGCAACCTGAGCGTTACATTGCACGTCAACAGGCTCTATAATAACGACAGTATAGCGCTTGAGATCAGCACTATGACTCCAGATTCGTTGCGATACACAGAGCAGGTAGTGATGCCCGCCACAGCAGAGTGGCCAAGCGAAAATGCAACAACTACCGACGTTGAAATACCTTACCGCAAAAACGCACGCCTTAGGTGCGAGGGTGAATATGTGGTTCGCATAACTCCTCAAAAGGAGGTCGTTGGAGTGGAGGCTGCAGGAATAAACTTTGAATCGAAAAGATAACCATATGGGAAAAGATAAACACAAACGATTTGCCGAAAACCTCACATTCGCGTGTATGGTACAGCCCGAATTTGAGGAGATTTTTCACAAGGATCACCCTCTGAAAGGGCGTTGGCACAAGGATTTTTTCCACAATGACAACCCCATCATTCTGGAGCTGGGATGCGGTAAGGGCGAGTACACCATCGCTCTGGCCGAGCGTAACCCAGAGGCAAACTACATAGGCGTGGACATCAAGGGTGCACGTATGTGGCGCGGAGCAAAGACCGCCACGGAGAACGGAATGACGAACGTGGGATTCCTGCGCACGCGCATTGAGTTTATCAATTCGTTCTTTGCCGAGGGAGAGGTTGCCGAGATTTGGATTACATTCCCCGATCCGCAGCTCAAGACTCGACGTGCGAAGAAGCGTCTTACGTCGCCCATATTCTTGGAGTACTATGCGCAGTTCCTCGCTGCCGATGGCTGGATCAACCTCAAGACCGACTCGCAGCACCTCTACGGCTACACGAACGAGGTTGTACGTCACTTTTCTCTGCCGTGCGAAGCATCAAACAATGACATCTACGGCTCTGGCTATGCCGATGCAGAACTCTCGGTTAAGACTGCCTACGAGACAAAATTCCTCCAGCGCGGATTGCCTATCACCTACACGCGATTCTCGCTCGCAGGAGGCCGCGAATTCCCGATGTTCGACTGGGAGGAGGACGAGAAGCTTGAGAAAGACAACGAGGAGGCTCGAATCGGAATCAGCAAGTGTTAAAGAATGAATAATATCAAATAGGCTTGTCTAACCACTGGTTAGGCAGGCTTTTTTGTTAGCAGTTAGCCAAATATGTCGAGAATGTGGGCGGATTATTGTAATTTTTGATATTTTTTGATACATTTGTGGCAGAATATCAACATTTTGTTGATTTTTTGGGCAAGAACGATAGTCTTTAATGTCGCGTAAATAGAACTATTGGCGCAGCCCGACATAATGACTAACCATAAAAGTGGCCGACAGATCGGCTGCCTGATGTTTATTTGTAATGAAAGAACAGTTAGAAGCCCTAAATGGTATTACCATTAATTTTGGGGAGGGTGGAATGTTGATTGTAAACATCATTCTTGCTTTCGTAATGTTTGGTGTGGCGCTCGGTATCAAGCTCAGCACCTTTAAGGAGGTATTCACATCTCCCAAATCAGTAATCGTGGGAGTACTCCTACAGTGGATCGGTCTGCCGGCCGTAACATTCCTTATCGCATTGGCTCTAAATCGATTAATCACGCCAATGATTGCGCTCGGAATGATCCTTGTAGCATCGTGTCCTGGTGGCAACATCTCCAACTTCATCTCTTCGCTCTCGAAGGGAAACATCGAGTTGTCGGTATCGATGACCGCCATCACGACTGCTTTTGCGCCATTTATCACCCCGCTGAACTTCTTCTTCTGGGGTTCGCTCTACAGCCAGGTCGTGAGCATTAAGAGCGACATTCCGATGTTGGTTATCCCCTTTATGCCTATGCTCGAGCAGATTCTTCTGCTATTGGGATTGCCCATTGCGTTGGGACTCATCTTCTCGCACTACTTTCCCAATGCAACAAAGAAGATTACCAAGCCCGCGCAGGTTATGTCGATTCTACTCTTCATCGGTATGGTCGCAGTGTCGTTCTCGCAGAATTTCCAGCTCTTTTTGGATAATATCTTCTATGTGTTCTTCATCGTGCTGATTCACAATGCTTGTGCAATGGGTACAGGTTTCTTTGGTGGCACGTTGGCCAAGGTGCCCAAGGTCGACCGTCGCTCGCTCACCGTCGAGATCGGTATTCAAAACTCGGGCCTCGGACTTATCCTGCTCTTCAATACGGCAATATTCCCCGCAGAGGTATGGCACGGCCACTACGGAGGTATGCTCTTCATTACGGCGTGGTGGGGTATCTGGCATATCATTTCGGGTTTGACTGTCGCTTATCTCTTCCGTCGAACACCACTTACAGAGTAACTTATGGCTAAGCAGAAGAAGATACAGGACTATAACCTATGGTATAGCCTGTTACGCTACTATGTAGATTTTACGCTCAAGCTATCCTATCGTAATATCCGCTACGTTGGGCGTGAGCGTATCCCAACCGATGGCGCCATCATCTACGCCCCCAACCACACCAATGCGCTGATGGATGCGTTGGTAGTGTTGGCAATGGATCGCCGACCTAAGGTCTTTGTGGCGCGTGCCGATATCTTTAGAATACCCATTCTTGCGAAGATCTTTGCTTTTCTGAAGATTATGCCCATTATGCGTATCCGCGACGGTATGGATGAGGTGCGCCGCAACCACGAGACCATAGACAAGGCGGTCGATGTTCTGCGCGACAGAATTCCTTTCTGCATCTTCCCCGAGGGACAGCACCAAGCTAAATACTCATCGCTGCCGCTCTCGAAGGGTATCTTCCGCATTGCATTTCAGGCGCAGGAGATGATGCCCGACGTGCCGCTCTATATCGTCCCCATCGGTATGCGTTACGGCAGCTTCTTCCGCTTCCGTTCGACGGTCAGAGTGCAGGTGGGTGAGCCGATCAACATCCGCGAGTTTATCGCCGAGAATAGCCAGCACACCCCGCAGGAGCAGATGAATATCGTGCGCGACATCCTTACCGAGCGTATGCAGCAGTCGATATTTCATATCCCCAACGACGAGGATTACGATGCAACATACGAGATATGTGCTGCCGTTGTGAAGCAGCAGGTGCGCCAGTTTAGAGGCAAGGATTGTGATGAGTGTGGCAACCGCCTCGATGCCCATTTCAAGGCTAATCGCCTCACCGTCGAGCAGATCACTTCGCTCAAGCAGGAGAATCCTTCTCGAGCAGCCGAGTTGCTCCGATTGGGCCGTGAGGCATCGGCTATTCGCAAGTCTCGCCATATCAGCCTGGCCTCGGTATCGATCAAGTATCCCGTGCTATCACGTATTTTGAAGACGCTCTTCGTGCTGGCCGCATTACCCTATTGTTTGGCTGCGATGGTGCTCACATTGCCTATCAAGCTACTCTGCACCTTCCTCTTTACCAAACTGCGCGACTACGCTTTCCGAAATTCGATCCGATATTTGGCAAATCTGGTGTTGTGGCCTGTGCTGATCATCATCTATGCTACCACAGCACTTTTTGTTATGCCTTGGACTTGGGCATTGACGTTGACCGTACTGCTTTTGCCAGCACCCATCGTTACGCACGAGATGTGGCGATTGCTGCGACTCGGCATTTCAGATGTGCGTCTGCTTGCCAGCCGCGACCTGAGAGCGAAATATGCCCAGATTAGAGAGATAATTTTCAACAAATAAACCCAACAAAGATGAAAATAAATAGACTCCTTTCGATAATCGTGTGTCTGCTTTTTGCCGCCACGGCGCACGCCCAATCAACCGATAGCGCAACAGTTGATGCCCTCGACAAGAAGGGTGAGATTGTTAAGCAGGGCCTTAACTTCGGTCCGTTGCCTGCCGTTGCGTTCGATGCCGATAAGGGCTTTCAGCTCGGCGCACTGCTCAACATCTACGACTTTGGCGACGGCTCGACCTATCCCAATACACGCCAGCAGTGGTACTTCGAGGCTTCGTTCTTCACCAAGGGCTCGCAGCTCTATGTAATTTCGTACGACAATAAATTCTGGATTCCTGGCATCCGTTTCTCGACTGCGCTGACCATCACCAACGATAAGGCGATGGATTTTTACGGCTTCAACGGCTACCAGTCATACTTCGACCACGCAATGGTCGATCTGGGTAAGGATAGCGACGATATGTATTTCTACACACCCAAGTATCGCATCAATCGTCTGGCTGCGCTCTTCAAAGCCGACCTGATCGGTCGTATTGCCGACAGTCCGTTGCAGTGGGAGGCTGGCTATCACCTGAGTTACTTCGATATCGACGCCATCAACCGCGACAAAATAAACAAGAACAAGGACGAAAATAAGAAGTTCCCCGCAAGCGAGCCTACTCTCTATGAGCAGTATCGTCAATGGGGTATCATCTCCGACGATGAGGCCGACGGAGGACTGAACAGTACGCTACGTTTGGGCCTGTTGTACGATACTCGCGATAAGGAGGGCGCACCTTCACGTGGTGTATGGGCCGAGGCTCACCTGACGATGGCCCCGAAGTGGCTCGGCACGAGTATTCCATACTATAAGTACTCGGCTACGTTCCGCCACTATCTGCCCATTGCCGATCGTGATCGCCTTACCTTCGCATACCGCCTTAATTATGAGGGTAGTATCGGCAAGGATACGCCTTACTATGTTCTGCCCTACATCACCACGATGGGACAGTCGTACGACCGTGACGGTATGGGAGGTTTCCGCACCATCCGAGGTCTAATGCGTAACCGCGTGCAGGGACTCGATATGGCATCGTACAATGCCGAGTTGCGCTGGCGTTTCGTCTCGTTCGCGCTGTGGAATCAGAACATTGCCCTCGGACTCAATGCCTTCAGCGATGGTACGATGGTGACACGCGCCTTCGATATGTCGTTCTCGCGCACCGAGGCCGACTTCTCATCACGCGAGGAGTATCTCTCGGCTCGTAGTGAGTACGACGCATATATGGATAAGGGATTGGATAGCGACCGCCCGCACATCACCGTCGGCGCAGGTTTCCGTTTTATTATGAATCAGAATTTTATCGTATGCCTGGAGTATGGTAAGCCCGTAGGTAAATACCATAAGCAGGATGGAAATGGCGCATTCTACATTAATACGGGTTATCTGTTCTAATGCGGCTTATTATAAGCCGTACTTGCTGCAAAAAAAAGAATAATATAGTCTTACTAATACCAATGGCGAGAAAAGAAGATATAGCGATTCGACAACATATGGAAGTGTATATTAAACAAGCTGAATAGTGTAATTTAAGCCATATCAGGTAATTTTTACGCGAAACAAGATGGTTATTATTAACCCACGGATAATTGAAAACATTTTCTATGTTAAGTGCCCTCTATGCCGAATTTATCGGTTTAGAGGGCACAATATTTTGTTATAACCATCTATAAATTCTATTCGGACATTAAAACTTTAATTTATATTTAATAAAGTCCAAATAAATAGGATTAATGTATACTCCAATGCTTTGGTATTTATGTTTCCTATCTTTACAGATACAACGCATCAATGGGTGTTCTCCATTGGATAGAGTTTTCCTCTTGTAACATACGATGCTAACTGTTGCACTTACTTGATTGGCGGTTGACACACTGGTTGACACAACAGCTCCAAAAAACCCTGTTTTGGGTCTGTTTTGGGACTTTTTTGGACGCCTTTAGAAATAAAAAAGAGAGGCACATTTCTGTAACTCTCCGATTTGCTTTGTGGTGCCACCGGAAAATGAGTTTCATTTCTAAATGACTCTATATCTTTGCGTTAAAGAATCAAAACAAACGTAATCTCCCGCTATTGCTCCACCTGATTTCTGCACCATTTTGCAGCGTCTCGCAGAGTCGAGTTCCTACTTTGATGCAAAGTTACTGCTTTATTTTGAAATACAAGCGGATGCACTAAAATTTTGCTCCACTGCAGTTCGGAATCCCTAATTCTCCAAATATAGAATCAAGAATCCTCATGTTTTTTATACTTCATTGTGTACTTTTCAGATTGAACATCTATGTACATTTGATACTCTTTTAATCCTTTTTCTTTGGCGATATTACTAAGAATTTTCTTGTTTATGGCTGAAATATCCTTGCCGTAATATATTGCGACAGGGCGTATCTCTGTGCATAAATAAGGTAGGCCATATGAGTTTTGTTTATCTAGGAATAAACGCCATTCTTTTTCATATGCCCATTGTGGTGATTTATATAATGCCGCTTTAGTATGAAATGCGACATCTTCTAGTTTTGTAAATAGTCCCATATGTCTACCTAAAAAACACTCTACAAAGTATGTTCCGTCATATCTTTTATTGTCATAAATTATAGGATATAAATTGTGTACAATTTTATCTTTGCAAGTAGATATATTGGGACATTTATCACATCTGATTTTCAGGTTTTTCAAATTGTACTCTAAAGCAAAACCTTTGTGAGAATTTGCATAATGAGACCACATCGTAATTGATTTTACAGTTTCACTAAAACAAGCAATAAAGTTGCTTCGTCTGGTGAACGATTCGGCATTTTTAAATATATACTCATCTATTCTGTTAAAAAAATCTTCTTTGCTCATTCCAAAGATTAGATTATTACTTTCAATATCTTCGTCAGTAGCGTTTAATATAGTTTCTTCCAGATATTTTGCACGTTCTTCACCATACAATGATACTATAAACTCAGGGAAAGGCTCTCCTTTTCTCAGACGATCTCTTAACCATTTGATATGCTCTTTTGAAGATCCTTGTTCTATAGAATCATATATATATTGTTTGTCATACCTAATAAGACAATCATATGGATCATTGAATTTCTGAGCATTACCAGCATATATTATATCATTATAGAATGCATCAAACTGAGTCTCGGAGCAATCGCGATATCTAAATAATTTTGTTGGTGTTATGCTATGTACATACTCTATTAGCGGCTTTAACAACGGTTCTCGTTCTTCATATGGAACAACTTCGGGAATAACCGTTTCTTCTAATAGTTTCTTGAATATACGTCTCTTGTTTTCCATATATAAATTCATTTAAAATCTACAATTTTATTATCAAACACTCCCTCAAACAAACTCATTTCTCGCTTAGCGATTCCTAATCTGTTTGCCGACACTCGCCAATCCTTAACTGCCACTACCACCTCGTTGATGATACTCTTTGCGACCTCAAGTGTGAGCATATACTCCTCGCACGAGCTGAGTAAAATTGACAAATCAGACTCGTTAGTCTTGCTGTTAATAAGCAGACTTTGGTGCTCGTTCAGCGTTGGGTTCATATCATATGCAGGCGATAGTGTCCACCCTTTTGCAGTAAGCAGAAAACCGTGGTTACGGAAATGGTCGTCGCTGTTGCCGACACATATATTGAATGCAACTCGGCGGAACAACTCTCGCAAGTTTGCATCAACATCGGTGCAGCCATTCAATATGAAATCTACAATATCCAAATAGCCATTGCCTGTTGTGGCGTTATCACCGTCATTCAGTCCGAGCAGTGTCATTGCTGATGCAAAATGAATTCGCTTGCCGCTATCCGTTCTATCAAAGCGACGAGAAAGGAGCGTGTGATGCTTGTCGTTAATCGCAAGCACCTTTGTTTCAGCAGCGTTTATGCCCGCATTTCTGGCTAATAGATGGCAGAAATGTTCCCATAATCCTGCATCGTAATCATCCTTCAATGATGTGAATTTTGCAACTTATATACTACAGTCCGCGTCTATAACATTTGCTTTGGGACGAGCACCACCGAGCGAAGAACCTGGCTGTACAAGTTGAGCAATCCATCGTTTTTCGGGAAGGGTATTTGTCTCTTCGCTTTTCTCAATTTCCTTGCTTGCAGCAATAAGTTCACGCAAGTCGGTCAATGGTGGAATACGCAAACAGTTGTCAGTGTTTATGAACTCGCCATCAGGCGTTTCTTTGAATCGGAATCCTCCCATACGGGAAAAGTCATCAATACCTGTCAAAAAGTCAAACGATGAAAGTCGGCGAACAGGGCGATTCTCCTCTTGTGCCAATATCTGTTCACGACGTAGGAGAAGCGTGCGTCCCCATCTATCAGGCAGTGCATCGGCAAAGCAGCCGAAGATATCTTTATTCGGCTGTGTATATTGTATCCCCGAATAGTTGTTAAGGTCTTCGCTGAGGGTAATGGCATTGTACTTCCTTATCCAACCATCAGCAAACTTGAAACTATAACTGTCCGAGCCACGAAGCGATTCGTAGCCAAGTTCACCAACTAACTCAATCTCCTTGAGCCAATCAAAATCGGCATATACATACAACTTTTTCATAGCACATTACTCCTTTTTAGATGCCCTTTCACGCTGTGACAAATTCATATCCTGCAATGCTCTGCCGAGTTCGTCATCCTTTGCCAACGAGAGAATATCATCATCGAGTTGCAAGGCATACAACACACGCAGATAGATGCCAATCGCCACTGTTGGTGCACCTTTCTCTATGCGTGATATCGTAAGAGGCGAACAAGTAGCACGCTCCGCAACCTGTGCAATGCTCAAATTACGACGCAAGCGGGCAAGCTTTATTTGCTCGCCAACAGTCTGCATCTTCTGCTCCAACTTTCGGGGTAATTTAGTCCCCATCGTACTCTTTGTCATAATAGCAACCTATCATATAATGTGCAAATATAGCCCACTTTTTATATATTATATGATATATTGAGTAAAATATCATATAATATATAAATCGAGTAGGTAGGGAAACGAAGGTTTTTCCTACCTATTTTCGTTTCCTTCCCTCTCACACCACCGTACGTGCCGTTCGGCATACGGCGGTTTAACTTGTTTTCAAAGAGTGTCTAATCAAATAATAATCCAAGCAACT
>JAZRQX010000038.1:0-10824 GCA_045650235.1 Alistipes sp.
AGCATACTCTCCGTCGTGGATATAACCCTTACGCAACAGGGCATCCACCTCGCAATGGGCTGCAATTATAGTATTATTCTTTGCCGCCTCGGCCATAGCCTTGCGCATGACATCTTCACTCTGCACGCCACTGCCATCGTCCGAAAAGCCCGCAACCATAGGTGCCAAAGCCTCGAAATCTACCAATTCGCGGCCATAACGCTCTCGGGTGATTGTAGCATAGGGCAAAACCTTAACCACGGCGTCACGCTCGATCAAATCCAGCTGACGCTGCAAATTATCCATAGAATCGGGTGCCGGCTCAAGGTTGGGCATCGAACAAACGGTAGTAAAACCGCCGTGTGCCGCAGCTGCCGTACCCGTTGCGATGGTCTCCTTCGCCGAAAAACCCGGTTCACGCAAATGAACGTGCAGATCGACCAATCCGCTCATCACAACACGTCCCGAGCAGTCATAGACGTGATCACACTCCGCAGGCACAATGTCGGCCTCGATGCGCTCAATAAGACCATTCACCACAGCCACATCGGCCATCTCGGCCACACCGTCGTGAATGATTGTTCCTCCTTTAAGTATTATCTTTTCACTCATATTCATTTACAAAAAGGGCGACCAAACAGTCGCCCAATATATCAACAATAAAAAACAGTAGTAACGTCGTTATGAAAATCAATAGCAAATGTCGAAAAACAATAACCCGTTTGCTTAACCTCAGATGGTTGCGCCAACGATGGAGATATGTTTCGACTCTTCTTCATACGACCTTTTATTTCGTGCAAAGATAAGTATTTTTTTTCAATCCGCATAATCGCCGAGCGCACTTTTTCGATATATTTTTCTCCTAACTTGCGAGGCTCTTCATTACACGCGCGCACCACATCTACTATCTCTCGGATTTAGAATACAATACGCGCGCCCACCTGCATATTCCATCGCGACAGCAAATCCGATGGCGTAGGCACCGCACCCGTATAACGGAACACGGGCTCACCCTCATTCATCGAGGCTATTGTTACGGGCTGTATGCGCTGGCCCGACACATTATAGTAAGCACCCCAGTGACGGCACAAAAGATTTCCAAAATTCATCACATCGAGCGATATCTCCAACTTACGCCCGCTCTCACGTCCGAAATAGAATCCGTGGGCAAAATGCAAATCAATACGATGCTCTGCGGGTGTCTGCATCGCATTTCGCTCAGCAAATGATCCTCGATGCGAACGCAGATAATCATCACCCTCAATCATCGCATTCCACTTCTGCTGCGAGCTGTCGTCAGCAAACTGCATACGCTCCATCTCCGCCTCGGTCGGGATATACATCAGCGTCGATCCATAAGCACCATCGCCATTGAAATCAACCGACTCACCAAAGCAGAGCGAGTAACGCTGTCCCGACATCGCCTGATACACCACACCGGCACTCACCTCCAGCAGAGGTGCATAACGCTTGCGATACGAGGCTGCGAAGGTAAATTTATGCGGTACGTCGTAGGCCGAGATCGAGAGTGCGGGATTATTCAGGTCGAGCGCATAGCTACGATTCCAATTCGTTGAAGATGAGGTCGAAGGCACATCACACACTGCAAATGCGCATCCGTAGATATACGAAGCCGAGAGCGATAATCCCCACCCGAACTCCTTGGCCACGCTACCCGAGAGCGAGTAGGTATATCCGCGCGAGGTATTATCGAGGTAATAGACAGCCGAATAATCGGTCGTAGCCGTATGGTAGAGCGGCAATGCCGACGATGGAGCATCCTTAACGACATAGACCACCTCGCCATCGTTTTCAACTGCCAAATTACGGAACACAGCATTATGCAACGTCTTGGTATACAAAGCCTCCGCACGCAACGACCAGCCATCATCCGTCGCATATCCCACAGCCACATTAGCCTTCAGATTCTGCGGATAACGGAACTTTTCGTTCATCGCATTGAGCATAAATTGCGTATTAGAGTGCGACGTAGGCGAGGGCGTAGTCGAAAACTTCGCCGCAGGCTCCACCACATGACCCCCTTCGCTTTTAGCCGTCAGACGCAGACCCTTCTGCTCGACACCCGTATTGGAGTAGTTATTCACGATCCACACAAATGGCACCTGCCCCGTAAATACACCAACACCACCATCCACCGTGAGTTGCCCGTGCTCATAATCGCGTATCCACGAGACACCTACACGCGGTGAAATCAACAGCTGCGCACGAGGCACATCGCCTATGCGAACGCCATTTTTCTGCGCTATCGCTCCCGCATTGAACTCATCATTAGCCGTCGGCGAGTTGAAGATCAGCGGCAGGGTAGCACGCACTCCGTAAGTAAGTTGCACACCGCCACCCATCGACCAGCGATCCTGCGCATAAAGACTCAACTCCGCAGCACGAAATCGCGGGCCCCAAGTCGTCGAGCCCGTAACCTCGGGATCGGTGTAGTTGTACTCATATATCGAGGCCAAATCGCGCTCAAAGTCATCCACCGTATTGTAGGTATAAGTTCCGTATGCATTGGCCAGATACTTGTTGTGAATATTGTAGAACTCGTGGTGCATTCCCACCGTCAGCGAGTGGGCACCACGCTCGATAATGAGGTCGTCGGTCAGCGTCAATACATTCTGCTTCAAATCATTAATTCCAGCATAACGATTGTTTCCGATATTTATCGTCACGCCACCCGTCTGTCCCGCATTGCGGATTATCACGCTCGGCAGATCGCCTCCCACATCGGGTTTGCGACCATCGCCCACACGCGAGAATCCTACACGCAACGTATTGTGCAGATGGTCCGAGAGGCGCGACTCAAGCGACAGTGCCAGATAGTGCGCCGTACTGTAATTAGCGTATCCCGAGCCATTGAAGGTGAACGATGTGAGCGAGTTGGCATACTCCTCGGCTCGTGCATCCAAAAATGAGTAACTTGCCGAGAGTCGATTTCTGCTATTTATCTGCCAATCAAGCGAAGCCAGCAACGATCCCGAACGCTGCTCCACATCACGACCACCTGTGCCGCCACCATCATATCCCGTCAACGACTTATAGCGATTTGATATTCGCATAATCTCCTCTGCATCAAGCACAACACCATCATAACCTAAATAATAGGATGAGGGCGATGATTCAAAATTATACTCGCCACTGAGGAAGAAAAATAGCTTATTCTTCACGATCGGGCCACCCAGCGTCACGCCATATATCTGCGTCGATTGCTGCGGCAATTTCTCGCGCCTGGCGACATTCTTTCCCGCCGTCGAGCCATAGAAATCCTGATTATTATAATAGGTATATGCCGAGCCCTTGAGCTCATTGGTTCCCGACTTCGTGATTGCATTTATAGCACCTCCACCGAAGCCGCTCATTCTCACGTCGTACGACGTTACAGCCACCTCGATCTGCTCTATTGCATCGAGCGCTATGGGGTTAGCATTCGACAGGCCGCCGTTAGTTCCCGACGACGAAAGGCCATACATATCGTTATTAGCCATTCCGTTGATCATAAAGGCGTTATAACGATTAGCAACTCCTCCGTACGACATACCGCCGCCCTTATTCGCCACCGCCTGCGGCATCAGTCTTACCACATCGTAGAGCGAACGCGACACGGTGGGCATCTGCGAAATTGTCTTTTCGTCAAATCGGCCCGACATCTCGCCCGATGATAGCTTCTGCACGCTCACCACAACAGCATCAATCGTCGTCGCCTCCTTCAGTACAACATCCCTCTCGCTCTGCTCACCTACGCGTAGCACCAAACCTTGCAAGCGCTCTGTCTGATAGCCGACATAGCTCACCTCAAGCGAATACCCCTCCGAAGGGCGCACTCCGTGCAACGAGTAGCGGCCATCGCGATCCGTTGCAACAGCATACTCCCGCCCCGTCTCGGGATGCGACAACACGACGGTTGCCCCGACTAAAATTTCGTTGGATTGATTCTTAACAACACCGCGCAGAGAGGCGGTAGTGATTTGCGCCGCAGCGTACAATACGCACGACAATGCCATTATCAGGCATACAAGTTTCTTCATTACATCTCGTTTAAGGGCATCTATTTACGATGCAAGTTCAACACACGTTACCCATCGCACTCATTGCGATAGCTCATCGTCACAAAAATATAAAAAAATCACTATTTTTGCATCATCTAAGCAATAAATATGGACGGTATAGTTGAATTTTTTATCGAATGGGGCTACATCGGGCTCTTCCTTTCGGCACTGCTGGCGGGTAGCATCGTACCCTTCAGTTCGGAACTTGTACTCACTGTGCTTGTGCAGATGGGTGCCGATCCTACCATCTGCCTTATCTCGGCTTCGGTGGGTAACACTGTCGGCGGATTGGTCTGCTACTACCTCGGCTATCTTGGTAATATGGAGTGGATTGAGCGCTGGCTCAAGATTGACCATCAAAAGATGGAGCGTGTCGATGGCTTCGTGCGCAAGTACGGAGCGTGGATGGGCGTTTTCGGCGTTCTGCCGTGGGTGGGCGAGGTGATTATCGTGCTGCTTGGCCTGATGCGCGCCAACGTCTATATCACCACAGCCACAATGTTCGTCGGCAAATTTGTACGCTATCTGCTTATGCTTCTGGCCCTACAAGGCGTCAATTCACTGTTTTAACCCTCCAATATATATTAAAGGTAAAGCTCTCCACACCGTGCGAGGGCTATTTTTATCTCCCGAAATAGGCTTTTGGTGCAAAGTTTGAATATCAGCCAAATGATTAATTGGCAAACATCAAACTATGAGAAAATTTCTACTTCTAATGCTGGCTACGGCCGCATTCTTAACCAAGAGCAACGCTCAGGAGGTTGGCATCAAGACCAACTTTGCACATTGGGCCACCGCATCGCCTAACTTGGGCGTAGAGATCGGTTTGGGCAAAAAGTTTACACTCGATGTCTCGGCCGGATTCAACCCCTTCTCTTTCTCCCACAACCGCCAATGGAAGCACTGGATCGTGCAGCCCGAGCTTCGCTGGTGGACCTGCGAGCGCTTCAACGGCCACTTCCTTGCTATTCACGCCATAGGTGGCGGTTTCAACGTCGGCAACCTCTCATTCTTTCCCTTTTCGATGTGGGATGGATTGGAGAATAATCGCTACAAGGGCCACGCCGTTGGTGGAGGTCTCTCCTACGGCTACGCGTGGATGCTTGGCAAACATTGGAATCTCGAAGCCGAGATCGGTGCAGGCTATGCACACGCGTGGTACGACCAATACACCGGCTCGGAGTATAGCGAACTCGTCCGCTCCGATGCAAACAAAAACTATTGGGGTATCACAAAACTTGCCATCTCGTTGGTCTATCTATTCTAAACACACTTGACTATGAAACATATTTACAATTACTTACTCGCGCTTTCAACGATATTCATCGCCTCCACGTCAAGCGCACAGCAGGCCACCACACCAAGCGGAGTGGAGCTACAAGAGATCGAGATGTTACGGTCGGGTGATCGTCTAATCGTTGAGATGACAATGGATATTAGCCAGTTGCACGTCCGCCCCAACCGCTCACTGCGCCTTATGCCTATCGTAACTAACGGCAATGAGATAGTTCAGTTGCCAGCGGTGATCATTGACGGACGTCGCCGCCACATCGTACACGAACGTCAAAAGAGCGATATGTATGAGAGTATCAACACCTACCTCCGCCGCCACAACCGCAAGGAGCAAATCGAGCAGTACGAGGTCAACCTCCCCTTCGAGAGTTGGATGACCAACTCCGAGCTTGTGCTTCAGGAGGAGTGGTGCGGTTGCCACGACATACCGTTGAGCGGTGATATGATGGCCATCGCAGCACTTCAGAAGCCTGCTCCCGCGCGCCCTGACCTTACACAGCAAAAGCCGCAGGCAACCTACATTATGCCCGAGCCAAAGCCTACTCAAGCAATTGAGTTGCAGGAGTTCGACATCTTCTTCCCGCTCAACAAGAGCCAGATCAGCGACACGTTTATGGACAACAGCACACAGATCAAGGACCTCCACACCGCTCTCGCAGAGGGGAATATAAAGGCTATCCATCTTATGGGTTACGCCTCGCCCGATGGCCCCTACAACTTCAATCGCTCGCTCGCGGCCAAACGTGCCGACGCGGTTCACAAGCATCTTGCATCGGCTAATCTTCCTTCGGATATAAACATTGTAACGGGCTCTGATGCAACTAATTGGGACGAGCTAAAGAAGATGCTAAGCGACAACAAGATCACCAATTGGCAGCAGATCATTTCGGTGATTGACGATAGCTCGATCCCAGCAACCGAGAAGAACAACGCCATCCGCACGCGCTTCCCCGATCAGTATGCTCTAATGCTCAAAAATTGGTATCCACAGCTGCGCGTTACCGACATCACGGTTGAGCACAAGCCACAACAGCAGCTCACCGTCGCCGACGCGAAACGCATCGTAAAAGAGAATCCGCAGCAACTCTCGCTCGACGACATCTACCTCATCGCCATACGCTACGGCAAGGGTAGCAAGGAGTGGGACGAGTTGATTCTGCTGGCAGTCGAGAGCTATCCCCAGTCGGTCGAGGCCCGTATCAATGCCGCCAACGTAGCTATGGCCAACGGCAACTACTCGCAGGCAGCCTCTTACCTTCAGGGACTATCCGACAATATCCCCGAGGCGGCCAACTCGAAAGGTATTCTGGCTATGGCCGAAGGTCGTTACGATCAGGCGATGACGCTCTTCCAAAAGGCACAGAGTGGGGGAGTGAGCGAGGCGGCCTATAACATCTCGCTACTTAAACAACTAATGAATTCACAGCAATAAAAAATAACGGCAGACCCATTGGAGTCTGCCGTTACTATATTCATTACCACCCGTTTACTCTCTTACACAGCGCACCTGCATACCATTGGCGCGATACATCTGCTTGGTAGGCTCATATCGGTTATTCACCGCACGCGTGGTATTTAGATCGAAGAAGAGCGATGTTGTCGACTCCGAACCAGCGCCCGCTGTCCAATAATATCCCGTCCAGGGCATAGGATTATGCTCGTATCCGTAGTTATTTACGTTGGTCAACTCGCCATTTTGGAAGCTACGACGACCCGCGCCAGGCATAAACATCTTAACACCCGTAGCCTGATCTACAATGTGCCAGCCATACATATCCTTAACATCGACCATAGCTGCAAGATCCTCATTCTCTGCAATATCAAACGCCTCGAACACACCTCCATCGGGCACTCGCCACCCCTTCGGGCAGGGATCATTCACACTCTTCTTCGATGATGACCACAACGTGTTGTCGTGTGACGAGTAGAGCCAATCATACCCATTATCAGCCGAGCCTACAACATAGCTCATCGGGTGAGCCACGGCATACTCATAAGTTCCAACTCCCGGCTCCTTGCTATCCGCTCCAACATACTTAAATACGATGCTCGCACCAAGAGCCGAATACACCAGCTGGTCGGCATTACTCGAGAATCTATAATCGTAAGGACGGCCAAATGGATCCTTACGTCCCCACTGATAGTAGAGTCCTAACGAACGATAGATATCTTCACGTTTCTTCGAACCATCTCCATTATGGTAAGCACCGAGGTTGCGGTCCATAAATGTGCCCACCGAAGTGGTGATCGCATTCTGTGCAGGATCCGACCCTGTGAGCCACAAGTGCCAGCTCCATATAATCTCGTCATTCTCATTATATGCGGCTATCACGGCATTTCCATCCATAATTTGTTTGCCGATTACTTTGCCATTCTCATCCTTAATCTCCTCGTGTCCAACGTAGAAGGTAAACTTACCCGTCTCGGCATCATAGCTGCTGAAGTTGATCAAACCCACGCTGCTATGCCACAGCACCGATGCCGACGCAGGCTTAATTCGCATGTCACTCTCGGCAATGTGCGTCAAATCGATAATGTAACGCGTATCCTCCTGCGTTAGGATGTAACTATTCGAGTACTGGTCCGAGAGATCAATCTGACGATTAAGCAACGACAGATACGACGAAGCCTTAATCGATGTACCGGCTGCCGTAAAACCAGTCAATGCCAACTCTCCATTCTCGGCAACATACTTACCTTCGCTCGCATACGACTCAGGCGATTTGATGGTAATGGTCTTATTCATAATATCCACATCCTCGACCTTCCATCCTAGAGGGTTCGACGATACGGTAACACTGGTGATGTTGCGCGACTTGAATGGCACCACGATTGTTTTGCCCAATTCGGTTACAATCTGTCCAGGCAGTTCGAATTCGAGGATATACTCCTCTTCCATCGTACACGACCAAAAACACATAACACAAACAGCAATCATCGCAGCCTTTGTGAAAATTGCTCGAAAGAGATTTTTCATATAATGAACTTTTCTAAATTCGTTTCCAAAATATCTGCAAATATACCAAAAACCTGCGATTTTCGTGCAACTAATCCTTAATTATTTCATCCGCAGGGATAATTCACACCAATTAATGAACGTATAGCGCCATTTTTTATTATTCTGCCGCGCAATTTCTCTGCTTTTTACAACAAAAAAGAGGTTGTCCTCATTCAAGACAACCTCCTAAAGCTAAGCAGGGTAGTACTACTTATACATATCCAGCACAAGCACCTCCTTTGCAGCCATCGTAAGCTTGTCGCCCAGCTGCACCGTGCGCTGTGTGGTTACATCCACACCTCGCGTCTGCCCCTTGATTGACTCGGCATAACGTGCAAGGTCGATTGTAACCTCCTTATTTGCTCCGTTGATAAAGACCATCACGTTCTTATCGCCCAACCAACGCTCATAAACATAAACGCCATTCTGCGGTACGAAGTGCTTCATCTCACCCTCAGAAATCACGCGATTACCCTGACGCCACTTCAAGAGCTTACTCATATAGGTCCACGCCTCATTCTGCATTGCCGAGCGGCCCTCGGGAGTAAACCAGCTAACCTTATCGCCGGGCCAACCGCCGGGAACATCCAGACGCACATTACCATCGCCACCAGGACTGCTCGTCGAGCCATTCATCAACATCTCGTATCCATAATATACCTGTGGCGTACCCGTAATTGTCAGCAGGAATGCTGTACCCTGCTTGAATGCATCGAGATTCTCAGGCTCGCTACGCAAGAAACGGCTTGTATCGTGATTCTCAAGGAAACGCAACAGATTTTTCACATCTGGATATACGAAGTCGTAAGCCAAGTGGTCGTAAATACGATTCATACTACCATTCTCCGACTTATCGTTAAACACGTCGCTGGCCATACCCATCAACGCGAAATCCATAACCGACTTCAGGTACGTATTACGCTTATTGAGCGGGCTATCTTTCTGCCACCACGATGTACCGATGGCGTGCTCAGTCCACACCTCACCCACGATATTAAACTGCGGATACTCAGCCATAACCTCCAAATTCCACTGGCGCATCATATCATAATCGGCATAGGGATATGTATCCTGACGAATAGCATCGATACGCGCATACTCAATCCACCAAATGGTATTCTGAATCAAGTAGCGAGCGATGTGAGGATTAGCCTGATTTATATCAACGTGGAAACCCGAATACTTCATCACATCCGAATCATACTTCGATGCATAGGGATCGTAGAATACCGACTTCTGATGATTTCCCTGACGCGAGGGACTCTCGTTGATCCAATCCTTTGCTGGGGGATCCAACACCCAGGGGTGGTTGGGGCCAATGTGGTTGAAGATAATATCCATCACCACGCGCAAACCCTTCTGATGAGCCTTCTCAATCAGACGACAGTAATCCTCATTGCCGCCCAAACGACGGTCCACCTGATACATATTGGTCGAGAAGTAGCCGTGGTACGATCCACCACGAGCATCATTCTCCAATACGGGATTGAGCCAGATTGCCGTAACTCCCAAATCCACAAGGTAATCCAAATGGTCCTCAATACCCTTCAGGTCGCCACCGTGACGCGCCAAGAATATCGAGCGATCGATTTTATATTCGGCACTCATAGGCACCTGATCGTTCGAGGGGTCGCCATTGGCAAAGCGGTCGGGCATCACCAGGTAGAGTACATCCGACGAGTCATAACCCTGAATATCATCGGTCGAAGAACGACGCTGCTTAAGTTCATAGGGATAAGTAAAAGACTTCTTCCCATCGCGGAACGTGATGTCAAACACACCCGGCTTTGCATTCTCCACATCGAGGTAGAGGATCATATAGTTCGAGCTCTCGAAAGTGTTGATGCTCTTAATCTTAACATCTTCATTCTCAATCGAGGGACGGTAGGAAGCGATATCTTCTCCGTAGACCATAATCTGCAGCTCGGGATTCTTCATTCCCGCCCACCAGAATAATGGCTCAACTCGGTCAACACCCTGCGCAAAGGCTGACGAAAGCGTCAAAACGGCGAGTGCAACCATCAATGTGATTTTTCTCATCTCAAAAAATAGTAATAAGGTATTTATGTTAATTTGTCGTAACTATAACGCAAATTATTTCTTATCATTGCGTGCTATGGTGTCGCGCATCTGCGTATCGGCCATAATATTCTTCATCTTGTAGTAATCCATCACGCCAAGATTACCATTGCGGAACGCCTCAGCCATAGCCAGCGGCACCTCCGCCTCCGCCAGAATCACCTTCGCACGTGCATCCTGAGCCTTGGCACGATTCTCCTGCTCCAACGCAACAGCCATTGCACGACGCTCCTCTGCCTTTGCCTGCGCGATGTTCTTGTCGGCATCAGCCTGATCCATCTGCAGCTGCGCACCAATATTCTTACCTACGTCAATATCAGCAATATCAATCGAAAGGATCTCAAACGCAGTACCTGCATCCAAACCCTTCTCCAGCACCACGCGCGAAATTGAGTCGGGATTCTCCAGCACAAC
>JAZRQX010000039.1:0-41638 GCA_045650235.1 Alistipes sp.
GGTCGTATGCACTCTGACGCTCAGTTTGCAGGTTCTTCATCAGTTCCCGCACACGTTGAGATGATGGGCTTCCTGGGTATGGGTAACAACCCGATGGTAGGTGCTACAGTTGCTGTGGCAGTTGCTATCCAGCAGGCTATGGCTTAATTGTTAGACAGTTATATTTTTTAGCGAGGATATTATAGTCCTTGCCAAAATGAGATAACTTAATTGTAAAATCCCGATGACTTTAGCGAGTTGTCGGGATTTTTTGTTGTCGAAACTGCCACACAAGGGCATTATTTAACGCAAAGAGCGGCGTTAAAATAGGTGCGATTTCGCTCTCTTTTTCTGAAAAATCACAACCTATCCACAGCCATTTTTGGATCGTACCCGGTAAGATCATCCGTAATAATTTCAATAAGTGATGTATATACATCTCTGTTGAGTTAATAATCTATGCAATAACCAACATATTGGTAAATGTTGAAGATGGATGCGCAGGTATAAATTGTAAAAATAGGTGCGGTACCAGATTATACCCATAGAATGTAAAAGTATTATTTGTTGTTCTTTAGTAATGTAATGTATTTATACTTATAATCAGCAAATATCTCCATTGGCAAGCAATTACCTCTTTTTAAGCTTACATCGTTAGCTATTCATTGTCAAATTTATCCCCTTTATAGGCTGCTATCCCTAATTTTTTAATGATTTTTACCTTCTCAGCTATCTTCGGCTTGGATTTTGAATAGGGTCTCCGATGATGAATTATTTGTTGGCAAAAGGCTCGACATCAGTCGGGCCGTAGCTGGCTGTATGTTGGATTCTTGTGATTTCAAAATTTATTAGCCTATGAAAGAGATGGATTTAAAATGTAGTGATAATCGCGCTGGTGTGTATAAGAGGCCAGCGGTGGAGATTGTCGAAATTAAAATTGAGCAGGGCTTTGCTGCCTCGTCTGGGGCCAATGAGAAATGGAATGAAACACCCGGTGGAGGTGATTTCTAATATATCTTAATACTAAATCACAGTTTTAATTTTATGAAAAAAAGAGTTACAGGATTTGTTGCCATTTTATCATTGGCATTGATAGGTTGTACGAAGGAGGAAGCAACTATTACAAACGGCATGAATGACGCTTACACGGCCATCATCGAGGTGGAGCAGACACGAACCAATTTGGGTAGCGACGGAAGCACGCTATGGAGCGATGAGGATGCAGTCTCTATCTTTAAGAGTAGCGGCTATCATCAAAAATATGTAGTTGAAGCGGGCGGAAGCTCCACGGCGACATTGAAATATGGCGGTGTCAGCTCGCAGCACGGCGTAAATCTGGCTCACAACTATGCCGTATATCCCTATTCGGCAAATCACACTATTGATGCGCAGGAGATGTTGACGTTGGATCTCTCTACGCTGGCCGAGCAATCGTACGTTGAGGGCTCTTTTGATAATCAGAAGGCTGCGATGACTGCCAAGTCGGATGATAAAAATCTATCTTTCTTCAATGTGCTATCGACACTCCGTATTAAGTTGTGTTCGGATGTGCCGGGGGATTATAGCATCAAATCTATAACTTTGACATCGGCTACCCAACCCCTTAACGGCGTGGCTACGGTGGATATGAGTATGGATAAGCAGCCTGCGGTATTTACCACTGCAGCAGTCGAGAGTCGAAGTACAAAACTGACTTGCGTTGAGGCTGTTATGCTCAATGAACCGTGCGACGAGACAACGGGTGGGCACGACTTTTACATTCTTCTCCCTGCTACCGTATTTCCCGCCAATGATTTGACTATTAAGATTGAGGGTGAGGATGTGAATGGTCAGGATTTAGTATATGAGGCGACCTATCCGTTGGAGTTGGCGCTCCTGCGTAGCGGCATTACAACCATCCACCACAACTTTGAAGCTGCCGATTGGGTAGGAAATATTGAGCCCACGAGAGAGGTTGCGACGGCAGATGAGTTGGTGGCAGCATTTGATGATATGGCAAATATCTCAGTGATTGAGCTAACGGACAATATTGACCTCTCAAACATCGATTGGAGCCCCATTGGTACGGCAGATGCGCCATTCCGTTCAATATTGGATGGTAACGGCTACACAATCTCCAACCTTACAATCGCAGACGCGGATTATGCGGCGTTTATCGCCTATGCCGATGAGGGTGTGGCGATTCGCGATATAACCTTCGAGAATGTGGATATCACTTCGACTAAGTATGCTGCGGGAGTCGTATGCGTAGCGAATGCAGATGGCCTGACGATTGAGAATGTGAAGGTAACGGGTACAATCACAGCTACATCTTATGCGGCAGGTATCGTTCACAATGCCGACAATGTCGTAATCAAGAATTGCGAGAATGGCGCAGACATCACAGCAGGCCGTGCGGGAGGTATCGCTTCGTGGATAACCGCAGGTTCATATCTTGAGAATGTGAAAAATACGGGCGATATCGTAGGTGCTACCGGTGCCAGTGGTATTGCCCACGCATTTGCTGGAACAATCAAGAATGCCGTTAATGAGGGTGCGATTACCTCTAATGGCACGGAGCCTGCAGCCGGTATTGCAGGTGTGCAGAAGGCAGCCTCAACTTATGAGTATTGTTTCAATTATGGCAATGTTCGATCAGTAGCAGACAATCCTAACTCTTCGGCTGCTGGAATTCTCGGGCATACACCGGGCAGCGCGGCCACGTTGAATTATTGTGCAAATTATGGCGATATCACCGCCGAGCAGAGCTACGCAGCAGGTATTGCATATAGCCTTTATGGAAGCGTTATGGCAAATTATTGCTACAACAGCGGAGCAGTCGATGGCGCAGATGGCGCGGGTGGTATCGCCCCCAAGGCGCAGTATGGCTCAAACGACAAGGCAAATTACTGCCTTAATGCAGGCGCAGTAACCTCATCTGGCGGCTTGGTTTATCAGGCATCGACAATTAACACCTCTTGTTACTATTATAACGTAGACGAGTTGCTGAATGTGTCGGATAATACCCCTGCCACAGCCGACGATGCGCTCGCGGCTCTTAATGGTGGAGCGGACAACGACTTCTTCGAGGTTTTCGGAGGCAAGATCACAGTTAATAACTAAAACAAAATATAGCTCTATTGGGTATGCTTGACTTATGGTAAAGCTCCCAATAAACTTTTTGGGCGAGAGGGGTATATCGATATACTTCTTTCGCTTTTTTGTTATACGAAAGCGCATCAATCAGTCCTCTCCCGAATAGATTGCAAATAGTGTTGCTATCTTACGCAAATGCGGATATTATCAGCGCCACCACAAATCCAGTTGTGCCGACCAGCGTCTCCATTATGGTCCACGTTCTTAGGGTGGTCTTCTCGTCCATTCCGACCAGTGTCTTCACGAGCCAAAATCCTGAATCATTAAAGTGCGAACATACCGTTGCACCTCCCGCCACAGCTGCCGTCACGCAAGCCAAGTGCAGGGGTGATAGCTGCGCAATCTCAGGCATCGCGGCGATGATACCCGCCGCCATCGTCATTGCCACCGTCGCCGAGCCGACCGATATTCTGACCAATGCAGCCACTACGAATGCAACCACAACCAGCGGCAACGAAGCCGATGCCACCGCTCCGCCGATAATCTCGCCCAAACCCGAGTATTGCAGTATGTATCGCAGCACACCTCCACACGCCGTAACGAGCAGAATCAGTCCTACAGGCTCCAGAGACTTTGTCATAACGCGCTCCAGCTCCTTCGATGAATATCCGTTGCGATAACCCAGCAGCGCCATCGCTGCAAGTGTCGCAATCGTCAGTGCCATAAACGGCTCGCCCAAGAAATTTATCACAGGCCTCATATCGGCCATCGCATCAACAACCCCCGCGATGGACTTCAGGATGATCAGCACCAGCGGAATGAGGATAATCAGCACAACGGTCGCAAAGCTCGGCAATTTACTCGTGTCAATATCTGGTTGCGCAGCAACGTGCTCTGGCACAGGTATATAGTATTTCTTGCCGCAATATGCACCCCATAGGGGGCCCGCCACGATCATCGCAAAGGCTCCACACACCAATCCCACGACAATCACCCATCCTAAATCTACGCCCAGCATCGTTGCCACCAGTACGGGCCCGGGCGTAGGAGGAATAAATGCGTGTCCAACGGCCAATCCTGCCAGTAGCGGAATGGCGTAGTAGAGCGACGATCGCGCCGTACGTTTGGCGAGCGAGAAGGCGAGCGGAATAAGGATTATGAGTCCTGCATCGAAGAATACAGGCATAGCAATCACTAATCCCGTAATTCCCAGCGCCCACGCCGCCTTCTTGTCGCCAAAGCGATTGACCATACTAACGGCTAAGGTCTGCGCACCACCCGAAATCTCGAGTATCGCACCAAACATCGAACCCAGTCCCACCAATAGGGCTATACCTTGCAGCGTATTCCCCATTCCGTCATTCACCGAGGCCACGATCTGCTCGAAGGGCATACCTGCCCCCAATCCGATGGCTACGGCTCCGACCAAAATAGCGATCATAGCCTGCCAGCGAAAACGGATGATCAGCACCAGCAGCAGGGCAATTCCCGCAACGGCAGCAATGATAAGTCGTGTAGGATCGAATGGTGTCATATCGTAATAGGTTTTCGGTTAATCTTCAGTTTTCATATATCCACCCTCGATGGCCGAGAGTGCGTGGTCGGCAAATAGTTTCAATACTCCTCTGTCGTATTTAGGTTTGCGGGGCTGCCACTTTTCGCGGCGCTCGGCAAGCACCTTATCGACCTCGTCGGCCGACATCTCTTCGCCTGCAATGCCGACAATCTGCAACACACGCTCCTCAATATCAATGTGAATCAAATCCCCCTCCTCGACAAGTGCTATCGGCCCTCCAACAGCCGCCTCGGGCGAGATATGCCCAATGGCGGGGCCACGCGAAGCCCCCGAGAAACGCCCGTCGGTCAGTAGCGCAATCGCGCGTCCCAGCTCCGCGTCGGACGATATGGCTTCGGTGGTATAGAACATCTCGGGCATTCCCGATCCCTTCGGGCCTTCGTAGCGGATGATGACGGCATCACCCTTCTCGATGCGGTGCGACAGGATTGCCTCAATAGCCTCCTCTTCGCAGTCGAAAGGTCGGGCCCGCAACGTCTTTCGGAACATCTCGCGCGGTACGGCCGTATGCTTCACCACAGCCCCATCGGGCGCAAGATTTCCCTTCAGTATCGCCACCGATCCATCCACACCAATCGGATTGTTATACGGGCGTATTACATCCTCTCGCTTCAGTCCCCAGCGAGCCAGATTCTCCTCGCACTTCTCATAAAATCCCTCACGCTTGAGCTGATCCAGATTCTCACCTACGGTACGTCCCGTCACGGTCAGCGCATCCAGATGCAGCGAGTCGCGTATCTGCTCCATTACGGCCGGTACTCCGCCCGCATAGTAGAAGAACTGCGCTGGCCACTCCCCCGCAGGGCGTATGTTGAGCAGGTAGCGCGCTCCGCGATGCAGACGGTCGAACGTATCGGCATCGATCTTAAATCCAAGTTCGTGCGCAATGGCGGGTATGTGCAGCAGCGAATTTGTTGACCCCGAAATGGCTGCGTGAACCATAATCGCATTCTCAAAAGCATCCATCGTAACAATGTCGCTCGCCTTGATTCCCTGTCTTACGAGTTGCATCACCTGCCTACCTGCACGATAGGCCATCACTCGCAACTCCTCGCTCGTTGCAGGCATCAGCGCCGAACCGGGGAGCATCAGACCGAGCGCCTCGGCTATGATTTGCATTGTGCTTGCCGTTCCCATAAACGAGCAGGCACCGCACGACGGACAGGCGTTGTGCTTGTAGTATGCAAATTGCTCTGACGTAATCTCACCGCGCTGATACATAGCCGAGTAGGTGCCAATCTGCTCAAGCGTCAGCAGATCTGGGCCTGCGTCCATCACTCCGCCCGTAACCACTATCGAGGGCATATCCAGTCGGCACAATCCCATCAGACACGCCGGCACCGACTTGTCGCAGCTGGCCACAAACACGCCGCCGTCAAATCCCGTCGATTTGCCGTGAATCTCAATCATCGAGGCTATCACGTCGCGGTGCGGCAGCGAGTAGTTTATGCCGTCGTGTCCCTGCGCTATGCCGTCGCAAATGTCGGTGGTGAAGTATCGCGCGCCACGTCCTCCCTCGTCGTTGATTCCGCGCATCACCTCATCGACAAACTGCATAAGGTGAGCACTTCCTGGGTGCGAGTCGCCATAAGTGCTCTCGACGAGTATCTGCGGCTTATCCAGATCCTCTACGGTCCATCCCATTCCAATCTTCAACGGATCATTCTCTGGTGCGAGCGCACGCACCCGCTGACTATTAAGTTGCTTTGCCATCGTGTCAAAAGTAAGTTTTCCACAAACTTAATCATTTTTTTCTCTATCTGCCTATCTTCGACCACATTTTTAAGCGCTTGATCCTCATTCTGCCTAATACAAAAAAATCCCGCCCTTTCAAGGGCGGGATTTTGTGTATAGATTCGATGGGTTATTCAACCTCTACCAAGATTGCATTTGCGGGAACAGCCTCGCCTACGTTTACGAGTACCTGCTTGATGGTACCAGCGTAGTCGGTAGTGATGTTGTTCTCCATCTTCATCGCGTCGAGGATTACAACTCGCTGACCACGCTTCACAGTGTCGCCAACCTTCACGCAAACCTCGATGATGCGACCCGGCAGGGGAGCCTCGACGGTCTTACCCGTGATGGGCTTGATATGCTGTGCTGCGATTGCCGCCTTTGCCTCAGCAGCGCGCTTAGCCTCCTTGGCAGCCTTCTCAGCCTCCTTGGCAGCCTTCTCAGCCTCAGCAGCCTCGTAAGCCTTCTTCTTGGTGTTGGTGAGGAAGTTCTTCGCTACGAGCGGGAAGAGCTCCAGAAGCAGGATCTCCTTCTCGTTCTCTGCGAGCTTCACGCCACCTGCCTCAGGCAACTCGGGGTTGGGCTGCATCTTATATTTAGAGGTATCGTAAGGAATCTCCTCACGGAAACCACAAATCTTCAAACGGAACTCGGGATCGATCTTAACGGGTGTGTTACCATAATCACCCTTCACCAGGCCGATAAACTGTGAGCTCTTGTTGGTGTACATCTCGCGACCAGCCTTCTCGTCCATAGCACAGTTCACAGCCTGCGCACCTACGATCTGCGAGGTAGGAGTTACCAGAGGGGGCAGACCAGCCGACAGACGCACGGTCGGGATGAGCTCCATAGCGCGGGGCAGAATATCCTCCGACTTGAGCTGCTTGAGCTGTGCCACCATATTTGAGTACATACCACCGGGGATCTCAGCCTTCTGAACGAGCTCGTTGGGAGCGGGGAAGCCGTAGTATGCCTCGATCTTCTGGCTTACGGTGAGTAGCTTGTCGAAGTCCTCAGCCTTAGCTGCAGCCACAGCCTCGTTGAAGAGCTGATCGGCCGTATCAGAGAATGCGAAGCGGTTGGGCTTGGGTTTCTCGGCACCGAATACCGACAACTCCAACTCCTTGCGGATAACCTTCAACTGCTCGTTAATCTTCACAACAGCGTCCATATTCACGCCGATGTCGATACCCATCTTCTGGCAGAATACATACACAAGCTCCAATGCGGGCGCACCTGTACCGCCTGCAAACCACCAGCAGTTGGTATCCACAACGTCAACACCTGCTGCAATCGCTGCATAAACCGATGCCAAACCGTAACCCGGGGTAGAGTGGGTGTGGAAGTCGATCGGTAGCTTGATGTGCTGCTTGAAGAGCTTTACCAGGCGGCTGATACGCTGCGGGGGAATAAGTCCCGACATATCCTTGATGGTGATCATATCTGCACCCAGGGCAGCCATCTGCTTTGCTTTGTCGAGGAAGTACTCGTCGGTGAATACGGGCTGGGGAGCCTTCTTGCCGAAGAGCTTCTGCAGGAACGAGGGCTGGGGGTACTTGGGATCAACCGTGTAGCACACTGCGCAGTCGGCAATACCGCCATAACGCTTAACGTACTTGATTGTTGACTTTACATTATTCACGTCGTTCAGCGCGTCGAAGATACGCATAATACCCAGACCGCTCTGGATTGCGTTGCGGCTGAAACCGTCGATAATCTCGTCGGTGTAGGGTGCATAACCAAAAAGGTTACGACCGCGTGAGAGAGCCGTCAGCTTTGAAATATCGCCGATCTCCTTGTGAATACTCTCCAAACGAGTCCAAGGGTTCTCTCCCAAATAGCGCATAACTGAGTCGGGCACAGCACCTCCCCACACCTCCATTGCGAAGAAGCCTGCGTCCTTATAGTAGGGCAAACAACGATTGATCTGCTCCTGTGTCATACGGGTAGCAAACGAAGACTGCTGACCGTCGCGCAATGACAAATCTCTAATCTTTAATGATCTGGCCATAGTATAAATCTTATTATTAATTAATTTTCTGTTATAATATAAACTAACTAACTTTCATTGGAGCACCTTTAGCTCCACGCAAATATATTAAAATTATTTTATGCCACAATTTTTTTGTGGCGAATTGTTATCTTTGTGCGGTGAAAAAAATCACTTTTGTGGTCGATTGAGATAAAATTAACGTAAAATAAAGTCCAATGTCGCCCTATTTGGTACTGATAACTCTTGCTGCCTATATACTCCTGCTCTTCGTGCTGGCCCATTTTTCCTCGCGCGGAGCCGATAACGACAGCTTTTTCATAGGCAACCGCCGCACCTCGTGGCCACGCGCAACGCTGGCTATGATCGGGGCGGCTATGTCTGGCGTAACCTTCATCTCCGTGCCAGGATCGGTGGCTGCCGACTCATTCTCATATATGCAGATGGTCGTGGGCTTTACCTTAGGCCAACTTATCGTAGCCTTTGTCCTGATCCCCGTTTTTTATCGCAGTGGGGTGGTCTCGCTCTACGAGTACCTCGACCGCCGCTTCGGCTCGGCTGCCCATCTTACGGGAGCGTGGTGCTTCCTTGTGGCCAAGGTTGTCGGCTCAGCTCTTAAAATCTATGTTGTCTGCCTTGTGATGCAGCTTCTTGTATTCGATCATCTCAACATAGACTTTGCTGCCAACCTCGCCTTTACGATGCTTCTGGTCTGGCTCTATACTGTTCGAGGAGGCGTGCGCTCGCTCATCGTTACCGACATCCTGCAGAGCCTATGCCTCGTGGCGGCCGTTGTGATTTGCATCGCGGTTGTCTGCAGCCGAATGGATCTCTCGTTGGGAGCAGCCATCGAGTTGGTCAAGTCTTCGCCATATTCGCAGATGTGGTTCTTTGACGATCCCTTCTCGGCCCGCTATTTCTGGAAGATGGTCGCTGGCGGAGCCTTGTGTCTGGTGGCAATGACGGGCCTCGATCAGGATATGATGCAACGCAATATGAGTTGCCGTACCAAGCGTGACTCGCAGATTAATATCGTACTGACGGCCCTCTGTCAAATCGTGGTCATCCTGCTCTTCTTGGTGTTGGGTACGTTGCTCTACCGCTATATAGACTTTGCTGGCCTTGCTGTTCCCTCGCGAGGGGATGATGTATTCCCCTTTGTTGCTGTTCAGGGTGGATTGCCATTAATCGCTGGAGTAGTGTTTGTTATAGGTCTTATTTCAAGTACATATTCATCTGCGGGGGCATCACTTACCTCGCTCACAACCTCCTTTACGATCGATATTTTGGGTGGTCGTAGGCGTTACGACGAGGCCGCTCTTACGCGTCTTCGCCGATGGGTACACGTTGCGATGGCCATAGTTATGATGGCAATGGCTTACACCTTCTATCGCCTTGGTAATGATAGTGTTATCAATCTTGTCTTCAAACTCGCTGGCTATACCTACGGCCCTATCCTCGGCCTGTTCGCCTTCGGCCTGCTCACGCGCCGCGCTCTGCGAGGTCGCGGGGTTGCTCTTGTGGCAATCCTCTCGCCCATTGCGAGTTATCTGTTGCAGTGGGTGATGGCCAATAAATTTGACTATTTTATTGGCTTTGAATTGTTGGGTTATAACGCATTATTTACTATCTTTGGACTTTGGTTAATCTCTACTAAACGTAACTCCAATGATGAATCTGCGACGTAATATATTTTTCTATATATCACTACTATTAGCACTCTTTACATCAAGCATAGCTTCAGCTCAGGCACTCTCTTCCGACGTGCGCGACGAGATCTCCGATCTACTCACCCGCATCGTATCACGCGAGGTGTTGGGCGGCAGTGCCAAGGTAGATCGTACCCGCTCTTCGGGTGACCAACTCGAGATCTACGCCTCGATCGGATTGTCCTATTATCCCTTCCGCGAGGATAATGTTCAGGCCATCTACGACTCTGTCCGTATGTGTCTGCCGAGCCGCTATGCCAACTATAAGCTCTCGATTATCACCGACCGCCATCGTATCGAGCAGCTTGTTCCCCTCTATTACCGCACCCGCAACCTCAATGCCGTGCGCTTCACCAATCGCTCTCCGAAGCCTCTGATTAGCCGTCTCGACGCCATAAATACTCCCACCGAGGGCCTTGCCAACCGTCACATAGCTATGTGGCAGAGCCACGGTCGCTATTTCGAGCAGGATGAGAACCTATGGCGCTGGCAGCGTTCGCGCCTATGGGAGACTGTCGAGGATCTCTTCACGCAGAGTTTTGTGCTTCCATACCTTGTCCCGATGTTGGAGAATGCTGGCGCAAACGTGCTTCTGCCTCGTGAGCGCGATACGCAACTGACGGAGATTATTATCGACAACGACGAGGGCGTCGATTCCGGCCGCTACATCGAGCACACCGGCAAGCACGATTGGGAGGATGCCGGCACAGGTTTTGCCCATAAGCGCGAGGTGTATCTCTCGGGACAAAATCCTTTCCGTGATGGTGTTGCGCGCTCTACCCGAACCATTACTTCAGGCTCGGAGAGCCGTGCCGAATGGCGTGCAGCCGTCCCCGAAGCGGGCCGTTATGCGGTCTATGTGTCGTATAAATCTTTCGGCAAGGATTCCACCGATGATGCCCTCTATACGGTCCACCATTCGGGCGGCGAGAGCCACTTCGCGGTCAATCAAACGATGGGCGGCGGTATGTGGGTCTATCTCGGCCACTTCGACTTTGCCGCTGGCGAGGAACGCGTGCTGGTCTCGCTCTCGAACAAGAGCTCTACGGCCGATCGCAAACTCTCGGCCGATGGCGTTAAGATCGGCGGTGGCTACGGCAACATAGCTCGCATCGTTGGCGAGCGTCTGCGCAAGGACGACATCGAATACGAGGCTACCACGAGCGAATACCCCCGCTTCTGCGAGGGTGCGCGCTATTGGTTGCAGTGGTCGGGTTTCGACGAGGAGGTTTATACCCCGAAGGAGAATACCGACGACTATAAGGACGACTATATGTCGCGCTCTCATTGGGTAAATAATCTTATGGGCGGCTCGGAGCGCCTTCCCAAGGAGGATGGCAAATCCATCCCGATCGATATGGTTCTGGCCTTCCACTCCGACGCTGGAGTACGCCTTAACGACGATATTATCGGTACGCTCGGAATCTTCTATACGAAGGATAACAAAGGCCGTTTTGAGGGTGGTGCCGACCGCTATCTCTCGCGCGACCTGACCGATCTTGTGATGACGCAAATCGTGGGCGACATTCGCTCTACGGTTGAGCCCAAGTGGAGTCGTCGCGGAATGTGGAATCGCTCCTACTACGAGGCCCGCGTACCTGCCGCCCCGACTATGCTGCTGGAGTCAATGTCGCACCAGAATTTTGCCGATATGCGCTACGGCAACGATCCGAGCTTTAAGTTCCTCATCAGCCGCGCAATCTATAAGGGCATCCTGCGCTATATCTCAAGCCAATACGACGTTCCCTACACTGTCCAGCCTCTTCCCGTCGAGAATTTTAGCGTCGTGTTTGCCGACGAGGAGTCCTCGGATGTGGTGCTTCGCTGGTCGGGCGTGGAGGATCGCTTGGAACCTTCTGCTACCCCCGAGTACTACATCGTATATACTCGCACCGACAATGGCTCGTTCGACTCGGGCCGTCGCGTTGATGGCTGCGAGATTCGCCTTAAGCAGGAGCGAGGACACACCTATAGCTACCGCGTAACGGCCGTCAATAAGGGTGGCGAGAGCTTCCCAAGCGAGACTCTGTCGGCTCACCGAGCAGTGGAGGATCGCGGCCGCGTGCTTGTTGTCAATGGCTTTAACCGCGTGAGCGCTCCGCTCAACATCCAGGGCGACTCTATCGCGGGATTCTACAATCACTACGACTCAGGCGTAGCCTACCTCGAGGATATCTCCTTTACAGGCGAGCAGCGTAACTTCGACCGCCTCCTCTCGCGCTCCGAGAACGACAACCACGCCCTCGGATCGTCATATAGCGACTACGAAACCGAAGTTATCGCAGGTAACACCTTCGACTATACCACTCTTCACGGCCGCTCTATCGTGGCCGCCGGCTACTCCTACTGCTCATCGAGTGCAGGAGCTGTTTCGAGTGGATCGGTTTCGATGGAGCAGTATCCCGTTGTCGATCTTATTTTGGGTAAGCAGCGCTCCACTACGGTAGGTCGTGGTACGTCGGGCGTAAAATACGAGGCCTTTCCCGAGGCGTTGCAGGATAAGATCAGTAGCTACACGTCGCAGGGTGGGTCACTCTTTGTTTCGGGATGCTACGTTGCGAGTGATCTATGGAATGGTCCCGAGACCGATGGCGATGATCGCGAATTTGCCCGCCGAGTGCTGCACATCGCCTTCAATGGCGATATGGCTTCGCGTCGTGGCGTAGCGCGTACGGTCGCTTCGCCGATGAAACTTGTGCGCCGCGATGTGGAGTTCAACCGCGAACTATCGCGCCACATCTACGCTGTCGAGTCGCCTGGCTGTATCTCGCCCGTTGGCAAGCAGGCTTTTATTGCGATGCGATATCCGACCAATAATCAGGTCTCTGCCGTCGGTTATGCTGGCGACGATTACCGTACGATGGTTATGGCCTTCCCCTTCGAGACTATCCTCGATGGGGCCGACCGCGACTTTATGATGGCTGGCATCCTGAAGTTCCTTACAACTCCTAAAGATAAGTAGCGATGGCATCACAATCTACCTTCCGCACCTTCGCAATGCCCGTCGGGATGGTCGTCGGGGCGCTCTTCTGTCGCCCGATTGCAACCATTGACGCTGCTGCCGCAGGCCTCCTCACCCCTTCGTTTATCTGTGCAATGCTCTTTTTGACCTTCTGCCGTGTTGATGCGCGTAAGATACGTTTTTCGTGGATGCACCTGTGGCTTATCTTGTTCCAGATCGTGGGATCATTCGCCGTTTTTCACGTCCTACGTACGTTCGATGTTGTTCTGGCGCAGGGTGCTATGGTCTGCATCTTGGCTCCTGTGGCTATGGCCGCTGTCGTTATTGCGGGAATGTTGGGTGCCAACCTTGAAACTATGGCCGCCTATACGCTCCTCTGCAATACCGTTATCGCCTTCATTGCCCCCATTATGCTTCACGCCTACGGAAATGGTGAGTGTACGATGTTGCAAATCCTGCAGCGTGTCGCCCCGATGCTTATCGGCCCGTTCATCGCTGGACAGCTCTGCCGCCGCTACATTAAGCGCCTGAGTGGGTGGGTGTCGGCCCATAGCAACCTCTCGTTCTATATCTGGCTTCTCTCGCTCACGGTCATCATCGGCCGTACGACCTGCTTTATTCTCGACCACACCGAGGCCGATCGTACAATCGAGCTTCTTCTGGCCCTTGCCGCTCTTGTGATTTGTGTCATTCAGTTTGTGGTTGGCCGTCGTATTGGCCGCCTCTATGGTGATACGGTTGCGGGAGGACAGTCGCTTGGACAGAAGAATACGGTGCTTGCCGTCTGGCTCTCACAGTCGTTTCTGGATCCCATTTCTTCGGTTGCACCCACAGCCTATATCGTGTGGCAGAACCTTGTCAATTCATTCCAATTATGGCGCTTTGGCCGTCAAAAATAAAAACTTATGGCAAAGCAAAAGATAGAGAAAACCAATGCAGCCCGTCTGCTCGATCGCGCGAAGATCAAGTACGAACTTATCCCCTATGAGGTCGATGAGAACGACTTGGCCGCAACTCACGTCGCCGAGCAGTTGGGCGAGGATATTGCTACGGTCTTTAAGACTTTGGTGCTGCGTGGCGATCGCACAGGCCATTTGGTATGCGTCGTGCCGGGCGACCACGAAGTCGACCTTAAGGCTGCAGCCCGAGCATCGGGTAATAAGTGGGTTGAGATGATTGCAATGAAGGAGTTGCTGCCCACGACGGGCTATATCCGTGGTGGCTGCTCACCCATTGGTATGAAGAAGCGCCTCCCGACCTACATCCACTCCTCGTGTCTCGACCATTCTGCAATCTATATCAGCGCCGGTGTCCGTGGCCTCCAAATCCGTATTGCCCCCTCTGATCTGATCTCATTCACCACAGCCTCTGTAGACTCAATAAGTCATCCGATGGAGTAGGCGGATTACTCCGCCTGACGATAGACCGCACGCAGGCGATCCGACATAAAGTATTGGAACACGCCGCGCAGGAACATATACGATGTGAAGGCTAACCATAGCGCATCGTTGCCGATCAGCGGCTCAAGCGTAAAGAAAAGCAGGAAATATGCCGCCGTAGCCCACAACATCGAGTTGCGCATAATGCGCGACTGCGTAGCGCCGACCATTATTCCGTCCATCATAAAGGGCCACGAAGCAGCCACGGGAATTGCAACAATCCATCCGATGTAACGCCCCGCATACTCCATAATCTGCGCCGTATTCTCCGCGCCATCCTCGACAAAGAGTCCCAATAGCTCGCGCCACCAGCCGACGTACAATCCGACATACAGCACACATATCACGGCGCACCACACCATACACTTTCTGACACAATCCCTCAGCGCCACGCCATTGCGCTCGCCGATAAAACGCCCCGTAAGCGCTTCGGCTGCAAAGGCAAAGCCGTCGCTCATATATGAGAATAGTGTGAACAACTCCAGCAGAATCGTATTTACGGCCAATATCGTAGGGTCATCCATTCGGGCCGATGCTGCCGTGAAGAACGTATAGGTCGATACGATGCAGAGCGTGCGGACGATGATGTCGCGGTTAATCGAGAAGAACTCTCGCATCGCCTTCATATCCCATATCTCGCTCCACGAAATCCTTACCAGCTGCTTACCATAGTGCCACCACATTATCAAGGCCGTTATCGCCACACCCGTCCATTGAGCCACCACCGAGGCGTATGCAATACCCACGATTCCCATCCCCAGCGGAAAGGCAAACCAAAGGCTGCAAATGATATGTATCACATTTACAACGATTGCCACAACCATCGGGATTATCGCATTCTGCATACCCGTCAGCCAGCCGTTCAATCCGAATAGCAACACTCCCGCGGGCACAGCCCACACTCGAGCATAGAAATAATCGGCCACCATCTCGTTACCATTCATCAGCCTTAGAGCCACCTCACCCAGTGGCCGTTGCAGCACTACGATAGCCACGCCTACCACCAGCGATACGACCGTAGCGCGCGCCAGCATAAGCGTCGTAGTGCGCTGATCTCCTGCGCCGTATGCCTGTGCCGTGATTCCGCTCGTACCCATACGGATGAACGAGCAGTTCCAATAGATGAAGTTGAAGATCGAGACTCCGATTGCCAGCGCTCCGATGGTCGAAACCGAGTCGCCCAGATGGCCAGCTATCATCGTGCCGACGATTCCCATTATCGGCACCGTGATATTCGATATTATATTGGGTATCGCTATGCGGAGTATCTCTCGATTCATTCTCATAATTCTCTCATAAGCTTTGGTTATAGCGATGCAAATATACTGAAAATGTTGTTTCCTTTGGTCGTGAGCCTGCGCGATAGTGTTTTTTTATGCAAAATGGAGCGTAAGTTGCTGTGAATACGAAAATTTAGATTACCTTTGCCGAACCAAAATTTTATTTTAACACTATGAAGAACATTAAGCAGGACTCACAGTCGGCAGTGTCGCGTTTTGGCCGCGATAAGCGCAATCGCCTCACTTCAGCCGAGCCTGTTGAGCGTAGTCCCCGTCCTCGGCGTGATGCCGACAGCGAGGGACGCACGGGTCGTTTTGCCCGTGAGGAGGGTGGCCGTCGTGCATCCTACAATCCCAATTTCTCGGCCGATAACCGTCTGCGTGAGGATCGTCAGCCCCGTGGCGAGCGTTCTTACTCGTCAGCTCCGCGTTTCGACCGCAACGACCGTTCGGATCGTCCCAGCCGTTTTGAGCGCAACGACCGCTCGGAGCGTGATTTCTCTCGCGATGCAGTTCGCGATAATCGCGAATTTGGCCGTGGCAACCGCGATTTCAAGCCTCGTTCGGAGCAGTCGCGTGGTGGCTTTAAGGGCCAGGGCGGTTTTAAGTCTCGTAGCGAAAATGATCGTTCTTATCAGGGCCGTGACGACCAGAATCGAGGCCGTAGTGGCTTTGCTGGCCGCAAGCCCTATCGTTCAAATGAGGAGCGTAGCTATCCCAAGTATGCTGCCAAGCAGCCTGGCGAGATGCGCCTTAACCGCTTCTTGGCTCAGTCGGGACTCTGCTCACGTCGTGAGGCCGATGATTTTATCACAGCAGGTCTGGTGACCGTCAATGGTCAGATTGTGACTGAGCTCGGTACTAAGGTTCGTTCTACCGATGAGGTCAAGTTCAATGACTCTAAGGTTCAGGGCGAGAAGAAGGTATATCTGGTTCTGAATAAGCCCAAGGGTTATGTAACCTCGCTCGAGGATCCTCACGCCGACAAGACCGTTATGGAGCTTGTCAAGGGAGCCTGCTCGGAGCGTATCTACCCCGTAGGCCGCCTGGATAAGAATTCACTCGGATTGTTGCTCTTTACCAACGATGGTGACGTAACTCGTCAGCTTACGCACCCCTCACTTGAGAAGAAGAAGATCTATCAGGTAACACTCGATAAACCCCTCACACGCGCCGATATGGAGCAGATCACCGAGGGTATTACCCTTGAGGATGGCGAGATCTACGCCGACGAGGTTGCATACGTTGGAGAGAGTAAGAAGGATATCGGCATCGAGATCCACTCTGGCCGCAACCGTATCGTGCGCCGTATCTTCGAGCACCTGGGTTACTCTGTTCAGAAGCTCGACCGCGTTTACTACGCTGGTATCACGAAGAAGAATCTCAAGCGTGGTCAGTGGCGTTTCCTCACTCGCGAGGAGGTTGATCGTCTCAAGAGTGGCCGCTACGAGTAGTATTTGTTTAAGAAGGCTATTTATGCCTATAGCTAATAAAAAAGGTTGTCCCCGCGAGGACAACCTTTTTTGTTATATTCCTTTCCCTATGTAGCTCCTCAGTGCCGCTACATACTCTTCAAATGCCGCTACGCCCGCCTCTGTAATCGCGCAGGTCGTTCGAGGCATCTTGCCGCGAAAACCCTTCTCGACGGTGATATATCCCGCCTTCTGCAGCTTGTCTATCTGTACGCTCAGGTTGCCAGCCGTTGCTCCCGTCTGCTCGCGCAAATAGGTAAAGTCAGCACTCTCGACACTCAATAGCACCGACATTATGGCCAATCGCAGCTCCGAGTGTAACAACGGATTTAGCTCTCTGAACATACTCCGTCGTTTTTGCTGTTGTACTTATTGTTGAGGATGTGGCCTGGTACAACCATCATAAAGAGGAAGATGGCGGCAAATACAATCTTCTCGCCCCATACCCAAAACTCCATAATCGACTTTGCTGTTGCGGTAGCGACAATCTCCTTGGTCGTAATGAAGTAAATCACCGGGAAGATAAGCGAAACGATCATCGCCGCACCGCCACAAAAGGTTGTTGTTCTGTCTTTTAGTGTTAGACCTGTTATGACCGTGCCGGCTCCCATCACAAGTATTGTGAGGAAAGCAATCGAACATCCATAGACAACGGCAGCCAAAAAGAACCACGCAAACGACACTCCGAGTGTGGCCCAGATAATCGAGATCACTCGGTCGATGTAGTTGCGGGCGCTCGGCTCACTTTTACCGAGCAGCAACATTCCTACCCATCCTACGACGGGAATTGCAAACCACGACCATCCCCAGCTGTAGCTCCATTCCAAGTAGATCGCCAGCGCATTAAAGAGTGAAACGGCGATGGTGGTGTAGCCCCAAATCAAGAACGGCGTTCCCGAATTGCGAGCCAGACGTGAACGTGAATCTTGAATCATCGAGGTGATAAGCTCCAAGCTCTCAGCCTCTGTTAAATGTTTTTTCTCCATAGCGTAGATAATTGTAATAGTTTAGTGTTTTTTCTTTCGAGTAGGTTTTTAACCCCCTCTTGATGCAAATATAAAGTAGTTTATAATATAAACCAAATTTCTACGCAAAAAAAATTACAGTAGGGTAGTCGTTTTTATCATTTTTCTGGAAAAAGGTCTTTATACCTATTTATATAGAAGCTCCACAATCCGCTCCAACCACACGCGATCCACCTCGTCGAACGTGGCCAGCTTCTCGCTGTCAATATCCAGCACCGCCACAATCTTCTCGCCTTGCCATACGGGCACAACGATCTCACTGCGCGAGAGCGAACTGCACGCAATATGCCCGGGAAAGAGCTCAACATCGGGTACAACCTGCGTCTGCTGCTCCTTCCACGCTGTGCCACAAACGCCACGACCAAACTTTATACGGCTGCACGCCAGCGGCCCCTGAAACGGCCCTAACACAAGCTCCTCGCCATCGACACGATAGAATCCCGTCCACCAAAATCCGAACGTCGAGTGAATCATTGCCGCCACGTTGGCCATATTTGCAATGATGTCGCTCTCGCCCTCTACGAGCGAAGCTACCTGCTTATACAGAAGCTCATATTTCTCCTCCTTGCCACCCTCGGCAATTATCAGATTCTCAGCCATATTACTCAATCTTCCACATTAAATCACCCAAATAGAAGTACAACGTACCATACGAATAACGCCCTGTCTGCGCTCCTCGGTCGAACGTTATCCATAGATATCGCTCATAATTTCCATACGGAATGGGCACAATCGTCGGCCAGCCGCGGAAACCTCCATTAGCGTATTGCTGCTGGAATGTGCCTCGATAGTCGAGCGTGGGGTAGTCGTAGATGTAGAATGTGGTCTCCGATCCGCCACTCAGGACGTAGCGCTTGCCCCCTACCTCTGTTATTCTTATTCCCGTGTTGTTGTTATACTTCGATTCGGCCACCAGAGTGTAGTTGCCGTTCCAGTTGTCGCTCTCGCAGAGATACGTCACATACGACTTATCCTTCAGCGCACAATACGCCAATCGCCACTTCTCCGCATCGCTGTCGTAGAAGAAGTCGGGATCCTCGGTGTTGTAGCCGTGCCCGCGCGTGTAGTTGTGCGGGAAATCCAACTCCTTGCACTCCAAATAGTGCATTCCGTGCAGCAGGTCGGCCTTCGTGCTTGCCCACGCCAACGTGTGCGTATCCTCGTGCGTTGTTGTCATCACCAGATACTCCTCCGTTGCAGGATCATAGACCACCTTCGTAGCGTGGAAACCATACATTAGGCCATCGCCCTTGCCGAAGAACAGAGCCCCCTCTAATCTCAGCTCAAACGAGTCTATATCAATCGAATACACACCCTGATATGAGTCGAATATTCGCTCAAAACCGCGTGTTGTGAAGCAGATATACAGCCGCCCGTCGCGAATCAGCGGCTTGCCATCCGTGGTCTGTATCACTTGCGGATCGGCCTGCCCCGTTCCGCTCGACAGCAGACTCTGCGCCTTGTGCAGAGTGATATCCCCGCCCATTGGCATCAGCGAGTAGATACCAAAAGAGTATGTCGTGCAACTCTCGACGGCTCGCATATCATTCTCCACGCTGAATAGCAAATCGGCCTGTCCATTCTCCTGCATATCAAAGACGTGAAACCTTACGCCCGTATATTGTACTCTAAGCGAAATCTTCTCCCGTTTGCTAACCTCCTTTTCGGCCAGCGTCGCACCATTGGCGACGGCTGCAATTCGCCCATCACGATAGGTTATACAGATGCTCCGTCCCTCGCCATTATTGGGGTAGAAAGCGATTCCCGCCTCCTCATTCTCGCCAAGACCGCCAATCACCGCCTCATAACATAGATATGGATGAAACGCACCAACCCTTATTACCGACTCCGATGCCTGTTCGCTCGAAATCTTGAGCTCTCGTCCCTGCTGCGTTAGTGTGGGCGCACCATTCTTGCTCTCGACAATCAGGTTGGCCGAGTTGGGTAGGAACAGATCTGTCCCCTCCAGGTTTATCTGGCTCATCACCTTGTTTGAGGTGTAGAAATTTCTGACAAAGGATTGTCTTACGAAGGTCATCTTCGCAAGATCAACCTCCATTGCGGGGCGCTGTGCCATCGCGCACACGCCACACAACAGAGTGATAAGGGTTAGTACTACTCGCTTCATTCTCTATTTTTTATACTTTTCTTCTGCCTGATCGAGCATCGTTGTCGCCTTCTCGCGGAAGGTAACCTCGCTCTCGCCAACGCTTGCACCCAAGTCCTCGCCCAGCAGACGCCAAGTGCCGCTATCATTATAAAGGTATCGAATGACGTAGCTGCCAAACAGATCCATATATTGGTCGTGCACCACAGCCGCCAAATCCTTGTGTCTGAACATCGCCTCGATGCGTGTTGATGGCTCTGCCCCCGCCTCTGCTACAAACGCACCCAAAGCTCCATCTGCACCCTGCAACTCATTGACACTCTTGCCAATCATCTCTACGGAGTATTCTCCTTCGGCAATCGCACCCTCGGCTACCAGCAGACGTGTCGGCAGCTCCACCACCACGGCCTTGCCGCTATGCGCCTCCACGAAGTACGCCTTCTGCTCGGGATCGTATGTTACAGCCTCGACCACCTCTCCGTCGCGGAACAGAATACCCGCCTTGTCATCCATAGCATAGCCGCCCTCAATCTGGCCGCTCTCCAGTTTTTGGTGGTAGAGCTCGCGCTTGGCCTTGTCGCTATAGTGCGGACAATTACTGAAGGGCAGCACTCCGAGTCCCTCCACGACGCTCAAACCCGCAGGACGCGAGTCGCTGATTCCGCTCTCAAACCACGCAATCGAGCCAGCACTTCCGCCCGCCACGATTGCGCCACGCTGCATAGCCTCGATGAGCATTTGGTCAATGCCTTGTGCTCGCCATATTCCCAACATATTCAGAGTATTACCTCCTCCAATTACGATTGCATCAGCCTGCTCTATCATCTGCTCAAAAGTCTGCTCGGCCGACGAGTCCACCCACACACGCATTATGTGCGGCTCCAGCCCTGTAGCCTTGCATATCGACTCCCAACGCAGAATGTTATCCTCGTGATCGCCACTCGCCGTCGGTAGGTACAATATGTGCGGATTCTCCTTCTCGGTCAGATCGGCCACATACTGCGTAAACTTCAGATTAATGTCGCTTCCCCACAGAAACAGCGTTCCTTTCGAGGTCGTTTTACTGCCGCAACTTATCATTACGACAGCCGCCACGATGGCGAGAACTCTTCTTACGATGCTCATAACTACCTGATTTTTAGCATAAAAACCAATTGGGGGGGGTAATTTTCTTCATAGTTGTTTAAGTTTTTAATTGTTAATAATTTATATACTCTTAACGACCTCCTTTACAAGTCGCCAGAATTTATCCACTGTCGAAATCTCCAGTCGCTCATCGGGCGAGTGTACGCCACGCAACGTCGGACCGAACGACACCATCTCCAAGTGGGGATACTTCTCGAGGAACAATCCGCACTCCAAACCCGCGTGTACGGCCTTTACCTTCGGCTCTACACCGAAGAGATTCTTGTAGCTATCAACTGTAACCTTCAGCAGATGCGAATCCGTATTGGGTGCCCATCCAGGGTAGCCATCCGAGTGCTCCACCTCGGCACCCGCGAGCAGGAATACCGACTCTACGGCCATCTTCGCATACTCCTTTGCACTCTCCACCGACGAACGCTGCGATGTGGTAACTACAATCTTCTGCTTGCCTGAGAACTTCACCGAAGCCAGATTTGTCGAGGTCTCCACTAATGTCGGAATCGCTGCCGACATCGCTATCACGCCATTGGGCACACCCACCAGCGCAGCCAGCAGATTACACTGCGCTGCCATATCGATAACATCCTCTACCATCGGCATATCGCTCAGCGTAAGACGCATATCGGGCTCCGTGAGACGGAACTCCTCCTTCACATCCTCGCAGAACTGCTTTGCGCTCTTCTCGAATTTCTCCTTCATCTTGCTCGGCACACCCACTACGGCATACGCCTCGCGCGGAATAGCGTTGCGCAGATTTCCACCATCAAAGTAGCTCACGCGACCTTCATAGTCGTTCTGTGCCATCAGCAGCAGACGCGCCGCAATCTTGTTTGAGTTGGCACGACCTTTATTAATATCGTCGCCCGAGTGGCCGCCCTTCAGATCCGACACGTCAAAACGATAGAAGGCATACCCCTTCGGTGCAGGCTCATACTCTACGGCAAACGTAGCCAGCGTATCCACGCCTCCTGCACATCCGATAAAAATCTCGCCCTCATCCTCCGAGTCGAGGTTGAGCAGATATTTTCCCGTGAGCATACCCTCGCCGAGGTTGAACGCACCTGTTAGGCCGGTCTCCTCATCAACGGTAAAGAGCGCCTCGATAGGGCCGTGCTCAGCCTCCTCGTCAAGCAGTAGCGCCATCGCAGCGGCCATACCAATACCGCAGTCAGCACCGAGTGTCGTACCCTCGGCACGCACCCATTCGCCATCCACAACGGCACGAATAGGCTCGGTCTCGAAATCGAAATCTACGTCCGAATTCTTCTCGCATACCATATCCATATGTGACTGCAGAATCACCGTCTCGTGATCCTCATATCCAGCTGTTGCGGGCTTGCGAATCACCACGTTACCTATCTTGTCGCTCTGCCACTCGAGTGAGTTGCGCTTGGCAAAGTCGATCAAAAACTCAATTATGCGCTCCTCCTTTTTCGAAGGGCGGGGAATGCGGGTTACAGCCTCAAACTGCTCCCACACTTTGCGGGGTTCTAAATCTCTTATTTGCATAATTCAATGATCAAATTTTAGCAAATTTACAAAATTCGGACAGTTTTTCAAACAGTATAGCTCTTTTTCCCTATTTTTGTATATCTATTATGAAACGACTACTCACCATCCTCTCACTCACTCTGCTCTCTCTTGCTGCCCACGCGCAGGAGACCGAGGATGATATGTACCGCTATAAGATCGATCGCTCAATCGAGCAGTCGCAGATGGTGCAGGGCGATACGTCGCTCTTCTACCGCACCCTTCGCCGCCGCGATCTATATGAGGACATCACCGCCTACCGCTTCTCCTTTGTTGAGACGGCTCGTCGCGGATTCTACTACACCGATCGTGCCGCCTCTCTCGATGGCATCTCTCTGCGTCACGCCAACCTCTCCGTTCTGCGCCGTCTGGGCCTTAGCGAACGCGGTTACTCGGGCCTTTCGCACGATGCCACATTCGTCGCTTCCGAGGCGGGTGCCGATGCCTTCTCAACGGGCGAGAGCGTACCACTCGATGGCGGCAGCGTGGCTCTCTTCTTTTCGGGTAAGGGTTATCTTGGAGGAGTGCGAGCTACGGTTAATTCCCTTATGCGCCGCGATTGGAGCCTCACGCTCCACGCAGCCGCTCGTGGTGGCGACGATCTGTACGTCAAGGGTGTGTTCAACAACTCTATCGATGGCGGTCTGCGCCTTGAGAAACAATTTCGCTCGGGCGCTTCATTTGCACTCGTTGCCGTAGCTACGATTGGCGAACGTGGTCTGCGCTCTGGCTCTACCGAGGAGGCCTTCACGCTTACGGGCGATAGGCTCTATAACCCCGCTTGGGGCTATCAGTCGGGGAGCATCCGCACCTCGCGTCGTCGTGCCGATGCCGTGCCGTTTGTCTTGGCAACCTTCTCTACGCCATTGGGCGATAGGAGCAACGTAAGGATCTCCCTCGGCGGTGATTATGGTACACGCGCCTACTCATCACTTGGCTGGTACAACGCAATGACTCCTCGCCCCGACAATTATCGCTATCTGCCGAGCTACTTCACCCAGCCCGATGTAGCCTCCGCCGTCAGTGATGCGTGGCGCCGCCGCGACGAGCGATATACGCAGATCGATTGGGCGGAGCTCTATACCCAAAACCGTATGTCGTCCGGCGGTGCGGTCTATGCTCTGGATGATAGGGTAGAGCGCATTGCCCGTGCGGAGGCAGTAGTGCAATTTAGCAGCCGCGTTGGCGATGGACTCACCCTTTACTACGGCCTTCGAGCCAGCCGTAACTCTTCGCGTAACTATAAGCGTCTGAGTGATTTGATGGGCGCAACATATCTGCGCGACATCGACCACTACCTTCTCGATGACGATAGCTTCTCTCGCCATCTTCGCAATAATCTGCACCGCGAGAGCGACCTTGTTGCCGTGGGCGACCGCTTCTCCTATGATTACGATCTTGTCGAGCGCACGCTATCTGCCGAGGTGGGCCTGTCATACTCCGCAAATCGCTTGAGCTTCGATGCCTACGCCTCGATTGGCAATCATTGGATACATCGCAACGGCCACTTCGAGAAGGAGCTGTTTCCTGCCGAACAATCCTATGGACCGAGCCGCGAACTCCTCTTCCGCCCCTATACGCTGAAAGCATCCATCGGCTACTCCATTGCATCACGCCACCACCTCACGCTTCGTGCAATGATGGCCGAGCAAGCTGCCGAGGCGCGCAACCTCTTTCTTAATCCGCTCTATAACAACCTTACGGTCGATAATCCCACCACCGAGCGCCATATCGCTGCCGAATTCGATTATAGCTACTCCTCGCCCAATGCCGATCTTTCGCTTACGACATATTACACTCTCGCGGAGAATGCCCGCCAAACCTATCGCGCCTACGACGATCTCTCGGCAACCTATGCCGACGTGGATATCTCCCGCCTCGGAGTGTTGCGCTATGGCGTTGAGGCAGCTGCCGAGGTGCGCTTCTCTCAGAATTGGAGAGCCTCCTTCACGGCTTCAGCAGGCGAATACCTCTATGCCGAAAATCCTTTGGTGGCGATATATGACGATGCTGACAATAGCCTCGTCGCTGCACCTTCGGAGAGTTTCGTAGGCGATTGCCACATCGGAGGTGCTCCGCAACTCACCGCTTCGGCCGAGATAACCTACCTCAATTATCGCGGTTGGATCTTCTCGCTTGGTGCTGAGGCGGCAGCTATGCGCTATGTCGATCCCTCGTTTGTGCGACGCACCGAGCGCGTGGCGATGCAGGGCTCAGCCTCGGAAGAGATCCATCAACTATTTCTCTCTCAGCAGCGTCTTGACGATGCGTGGAGTGCTGAAGCTTCTCTCTCGCGCTGGTTTGACATTGGTCGCACGCGCCTATCGCTTACCCTGTCTGTCAGAAATCTTCTGGGCTACGACGATATTGTCTATGGCGGTTACGAATCCTCACGCATCCGCAACTATAAGAGTGGCGATCAGCGTATCTACTCGCCGCAGGACGACATCCTTACCTACTCCTATCCGCGCACTTACTATGCTGTTGTGTCGTGGAAGTTTTAGGATTTGGTCGTTTCGCGGGAAAAGTTTATCTTTGTGGCCGTAAATCAACTAAAAGTAAAGCGTATGGCAGGTTCAAACTTTGTGGACTATGTGAAGATTTTTGCCCGTTCGGGCCACGGAGGCGCAGGCTCGTGCCACTTTCGTCGTGAGAAGTTCGTTGCATTTGGCGGACCCGATGGCGGCGATGGAGGTAAGGGCGGTAGCATTATTCTGCAAGGCGACCGCCAATATTGGACTCTGATTCACCTCAAATACCAGCGCCACCAGTTTGCTGAGGATGGCGAGGGTGGTCACGGCGCACGCTCTTCGGGTAAGGATGCTGCCGACATTATTATCCCCGTACCTCTGGGTACCGTTGCACGCCGAGTGGTTGAGCAGGAGGATGGTTCTACCACTATCGAGTACGTCGGTGAGGTTACCGAGCACGGCGAGCAGCTCACCCTTCTCAAGGGTGGTCGTGGTGGTCTGGGTAACTGGCACTTCAAGAGTGCTACGAATCAGGCTCCGCGCTATGCACAGCCCGGTGAGGATGGCGATGAGGGTGCCTTCATCCTGGAGCTTAAGGTGCTGGCCGATGTAGGTCTTGTGGGCTTCCCCAATGCTGGTAAGAGTACGCTCCTGTCGGTTGTCTCGGCCGCAAAGCCTAAGATTGCCAACTACGCCTTTACCACACTCGAACCTAATCTGGGTATCGTTGAGGTGCGCGACCACAAGTCGTTCGTTATGGCCGACATCCCCGGTATTATCGAGGGCGCTCACGAGGGCCGTGGCCTCGGAACCCGTTTCCTGCGCCACATCGAGCGTAACTCTGTTTTGCTCTTTATGGTTCCGGCCGATAGCGACGATATTGCCAAGGATTATGAGATTCTTTTGGGTGAGCTTACGCAGTACAATCCCGAGCTTCTGGACAAGCAGCGTCTGCTGGCCATCACCAAGTGCGATATGCTGGACGACGAGCTTATCGAGCAGATGCGACCGCTGCTCCCCGAGGGCATTCCGTCGGTCTTCATCTCGTCGGTTGCCAATATGAACATCACACGTCTAAAGGATATGCTTTGGGAGGCCCTTCAGAAATAAAAAAATTGTCTAACAAGGTGCTTTCTGCGTTACACTCGCACTCAAAATCCTCACATACGCTCAAGTATGCTGCGGTTTTTCGTGCTTCGTAAGCCTTGAAACCCCTCTTGTTATACAATTTTCATCATAGGAGCCCATCTGCTTATTGCAAGATGGGCTCTTTTTTTACTTATTAAACACCACTCCGTGATTGACCACCCTCAGGGCAAACTCCCCGTTGAAGTACTCCACCACACCATACAGCCGTCCCCGTCCTTCGGGCAGTCGTTCAGCGCGATAGCTGCAACTCGCAATCGTGCGAACTCCTATCTGCCGTCCCTCGCTGTCGCTCACCGCACGCGTTGTTGCTATGTACTCTCCCGTCAGCGGATCTTTGTCGCACCACGCAAGTCCCTGATTGACGAACTCCACATCCTCAATCACTACATAATTACTAACGTCAAATGTGCTTATCTCGTTGATTTTCTTATCTTTTGCTCTAATCTCTACGGGCGCACTCTTATCCACCCTGATGTGCTGCGCCGCCTCCTGCATAGATAGTCGCTCCACCGTGAATTCCCTCTCGGGCACAGCTCCCAACATCACACGACCGCCATACACCCCGACCGCCAATCCCGTGCAATGCACCGTCACGCGAGCCGATACGGGAAACTCCACAGCCGTATTGTCGCAGTCAACAAGTAGCTCAATGCCGCCACTCTCATCGCTTATGACAATTGTCTTGTAATACTCGCCATATAGATCATTCACAACGACATAACCCTCGATCGCCACATTCTCCACAATCTCCACCGAGCTACCCGCAGCCATCGTCTTGAGGTGCGCTATCGAGATCATCCCCTCGCTCTGCTGCCCATAGCCGATTGTCGTGGAGTCGCTGCACGCAACACACGCAACTGCCAAAAGACTAATTATAAATGCCGCAATCGCTCTCATATCGCATCTTCAAAATATACATCTCCTTACCATCAACTTCGCCACGTTGCAGAATGCCCGTTATCGAAACCCTATCGGTCGGCACCTCTTGCTGAGCATAGTCGGCGTATGGCGAGCAATAAACCGCCACGCGATGCCCATTCTCGTCGGCGAATGTGCAGTATCCACTCCAAATCCCACCTTCGGGCGCAACGACTAACTTTAGCGACGGCACATTCACTAATTGCCCACAATAATCTTGAGCCAATTGCTCTACCCGAAGCGGAATTGGCGCGACAGGACTTATTAAATCATATCTCGTCAAATGCCTGTCAATCAATACTCTCGAATAGAAATAGTCGGTAGGGTAGTTGCTGTATGCAGCTGCTCTTGTTCCCACCTGCAGCACTCCGTTCTGCACTCCCGCCGAGCATCCATTCAGCCTGACGGTAACGTAATACCCCTCCGGATAGATCCTGTGCAGATCATACATCCCCGCCATTATCTCCACACCCGCCGTGCCGTCGTCGATACAGAACGTGCGGTAGAAATTACCCTCCCGATCGCTCGTTGTAACGTAACCTCCGATTACCAGATCCTGCTCAAAATTCACCGTTCTATCGCCCACCATTTCGCGCAGATGAGCAATCGAGATGTTCACCTTCTCGGGTAATTCCCTCTCCGCTTCAGGAGAGTCAAAATCCCGACACGCTATGAGCCCAATCACACACAGCGCAACCGCCATCATACGAAGCAGTGGCCGCGCTAAACTATTGTATATGTGTATTTTGTGCATTATGATTGAGTTTTGTGGCGCTCGCAAAAAATCTAATCTACGGTAAAGATAATGATTTTCGCAAAAAAATTCCTATTTTTGCCCTGATAAAGCCACGCGTACCACGCATCACGGCTAAAAAGTGAACTATGCTGAATACTATTTTACAGAGCGAAACCGAGGTTATCGAAAATCTGATCCTCCCCGACAGCGTGCAGAAGGCTCGCTTTGCCGAGGCGGTGCGCCATCTTGCCGATATGGATATGCAGGATATATGGCGACAGATGGCCGAGTGGGTGGTCTGGACGGGTATCAAACTCGTCATCTCGCTTGTCATCTTCTACGTTGCCCGTTGGGCGTTGCGTCGCGTTGTGGCCTTTGCCGATAGGGTGATGACTCTGCGACGTGTCGAGATCTCACTCCACTCGTTCCTACTGACAGCTATCAAGACTTTGGGTTACGTCATTATATTCATCACGCTGGTCTCTATCCTTGGCTTCGACTCAACAACGTTCGTTGCGATGCTGGCATCGATGGGTTTGGCCATCGGTATGGCTCTGAGCGGCACGTTGCAGAACTTCGCTGGCGGAGTGATGGTGCTGGTGTTGCGTCCCTATCGTGTTGGTGATTATATCGAAGCGCAGGGTGTTAGTGGTACGGTAACCAATATCCAGCTCTTCACCACCGTTGTGCAGACGGTCGATAAGCAGACCATCTATATCCCCAATAACGCCATCTCCACGTCGATCATCAATAACTACTCGACCTCTACCACGCGCCGTTGTAGCTGGAAGATCTCGGTCTCTTATGGCGATGATTATGATGCCATCCGCGATGCAATGCTGATGATCATCCACCGCGATGGTCGAGCTCTTGAGGAGCCTGCGCCGTATGTGCGCATCAACGCTTTGGCCGATAGTGCAGTTGTTGTCGAGGCTCGCGCGTGGGTGAAAAACCCCGAGTATTGGGATTTCTACGACTCCATTACGGAAGCCTTTTATAAGGAACTGCCCCAGCACGGAGCTCACTTCCCCTACCCGCAACTCGATGTGCATATCGCATCGCACTCTGCGGCAAACGATAGACAATCAGAAAATTAACGAAAATATTAATTCAATAAAAATAGTTTTACGATTATGGAATTCAAGGATATTTTGGCCATTTCGGGTATGCCCGGCCTTTACAAGTATGTTGCACAGTCAACTCGTGGTATCATCGTTGAGTCGTTGGCCGATGGCCACCGCTCGATGGCTTCAGCCACCTCACGCGTGAGCGCTCTTTCGGAGATCTCTATGTTTACCGAGGGCGAGGATATCGCTCTGGCCGATGTTTTCACCCGTATGTACGCCCATACCGAGGGTAAGGAGGCCATCTCACCCAAGGAGTCAGCCGACCGCCTGAAGTCATTCTTCGGCGAGGTATTGCCCGAGTACGACCGCGAGCGAGTTCACGTTTCTGATATTAAGAAGGCTGTTGCGTGGTTCAATATCTTGGTTGCAGCTGGTTTTACGGAGTTTGTTTTGCCAGAGGAGGAAGAGGAGCAGACCGAGGAGTAATGGAGATTCCCTATAATGAAAAAGAGCCTGTCGGATATGACAGGCTCTTTTATTATATCTCGTGCGAAAGCGATGGCGGCACTTGTGCGCTCATATCATAGTCGCCCCAACGCTCGGCCACGTAATCCAGCGTTGCGTTTATCTCTTGCTCATCGAAGAGCGTTACCAACTTCAGGCGTGTCTGCTTAAAGTCGGGCAGTCCCTTGAAATAATTCGACATATGGCGTCGCATCTCAAGTATTCCCACTCTGTCGCCCTTGATCTCGATCGACTTTCGCAAGTGCTCCTTTGCTATTGCCACTCGCTCCACCACCGTTGGCTGCGGCATCACTTCCCCCGTTTCGATATAGTGCTTCACTTCGCGGAAAATCCACGGACGACCATACGTTGCACGGCCGATCATCACTCCATCGACACCGTAATCGTCAAACATCTGTTTTGCCTTCGGGCCCGAATCCACATCGCCATTACCGATGATCGGAATCTCTATCGAGGGGTGGTGCTTTACCTCGCCGATGAGAGTCCAGTCGGCCTCGCCGCGATACATCTGCGATCGCGTGCGACCGTGAATCGTCAGAGCCTTGATTCCCGTATCCTGCAGTCTGAGGGCGATATCCACGATGTTTTTCGACTCCTCATCCCAGCCCAGACGCGTTTTGACGGTCACGGGCGTTGATACTGCCTGCACAATCTGTCGTGTCATCTCCACCATCAACGGCACATCGCGCATCATTCCCGAGCCTGCGCCACGCCCAGCAATTTTCTTTACGGGGCAACCAAAATTTATATCAATAAAGTCGGGCCGTGCTGTCTCGGCAATGCGAGCAGCCTCGACCATCGGCTCAATCAGATGGCCGTAGATCTGTATTCCTACGGGACGCTCCCCCTCGTCGATGTTGAGTTTCGCGCGCGACTTCCACGCATCACGAATCAATCCGTCCGACGATATAAACTCCGTCGTCACGACATCCGCTCCGAACTGCTTGCACATATATCGGAACGAAGGGTCGGTCACATCCTCCATCGGTGCCAGAAACAGTGGCTTTTCGCCCAAATCAATATCGCCTATTTTCATAATATTTCGTCTTTTATGGTCGCAAAATTACAAAAAAATGCCCGCCAAACCAAGTTCGACGGGCAATATATTGTATGTGTGTAGTTGTTAGATTGCAACCTGTGTCTTGAGGTGCAAATCGTCAGATGAGCCACCCACCAGGATCTCGATATTTCCATTCTCGAGCATCCAGGTGTCTGTATCCACATCCCAGTAGCGCAAGCTCTCAACAGGAATCTCCACAGTTACCTGCTGTGTCTGACCAGCACCTACCGTTACTCGCTGGAATGCCTTGAGCTCCTTCACGGGCCATTCAATCGTAGCATCCAGACGCTTTACATATACCTGCGTAACCTCATCGGCCTCCATCGAACCATTGTTGGTAAGGTTGAATGTAAGTTTAATTACGTCGTTGGCACGATACTTCTTTTTGTTTGCCTGCAAGTCAGAGTACTCGAAATCGACATACGACAATCCGTGACCAAAAGCATACATCACGGGCACCTGCTTGGTGTCAAACCAGCGATAACCTACATACTGACCCTCAGTGTAGTGAGCATCGGGAGCGGGGCGCTGACGACGGCGCTGACCACCTGTGATATCGTCGCGGTGAGCGGCCGCAAATACATCCGTGCCTGCATCAACCTTCTGCGGGAAGTTACCCATTGCGTATGCGGGCGAATCCTCCAGCTTAACGGGGAAAGTGAAGGGCAACTTGCCCGACGGTGCGATGTTACCATAGAGAATATCAGCCAACGCGTGACCACCCTCCAGACCGTTCCACCAGCCCTGAACGATAGCCTTCGAGTGCTTCTCCAATACCTGCAAATCGCAGGGGCCACCTGAGATTATTACGCTCACGATGTTGGGATTTACCTCTGCCAGAGCCTCTACAATCTGCTCCTGACCAAGTGGCAACTTAATATCCTTACGGTCGCTACCCTCAGTCTCGATATACTTGTTCGTGCCGCAGAAGAAGAGTACCACGTCAGCCTCCTTTGCCGCTGCTACAGCCTCGGCCAACAGCGTTGCGTCGGGAGCCTCGTCAATAACCTGAGCAAACTCCTTAGGGTCGGCGTCGCGCATCATACGGGCAAACATACCGAGGAAGTTCTTGTACGCAGGCGTATATGAAATCTCAAAGTTCCCATTCGAACGATTCTGCAAACCCTGCAACGGCGTAATCTCATAAGGAGTCTTCACGCCAGCACCCATACCACCTGCAGCGGTTGTTGCCACAGCGTTACGGCCAATTACGGCAATCTTCTTTACCTTGTCGTTCTTGATGGGCAACAGGCCGCCCTCATTCTTGAGCAACACAACCGACTTCGCCGCTACGTTGTAAGCAGTCTGACGGCTCTCGGGCTGTGAGGTCTGAACGGTGTTTGCTACATCCTCCGGAATAGGCTCAATCGCAAAACGCAGACGCAGAATCTCGCGTACGCGGTCATTCACTATCTCCTCCGACAGACGACCTGCACGGATAGAGTCAATCAGCGGCTGACCGAGGTAGTTGTCGCCCGTCATCTGTACGTTCAAACCACCCAGCGCTGCACCCATTGTGCTGTGAGTGCCGCCCCAGTCCGATACGGTCATACCCTTGAAGCCCCAATCGCCACGCAGAATCTCGTTGTTGAGTACAAAGTTCTCCGTACCGTAATATCCGTTCACCTTGTTGTAGGCGGGCATTACTGACATTGCACCACCCTTTACTACGGCATCCTCAAAAGGCTTGAGATAGATCTCTCGCATCGTACGCTCGTCGATAATTACATTCACCGTACCACGGTTGGTCTCCTGATTGTTCAGCGCATAGTGCTTAACGCAAGCTGCCGTACCGGCATCCTGCATACCAAGCGTGTATTGCACCGCCAGGGCTGCTGCCAGGATAGGATCCTCCGAGAAGTACTCATACGTACGACCACCTACGGGTAGACGCTGAATGTTGATAGCTGGGCCCAACATAATATCCTTACCACGCAAGCGAGCCTCCACGCCGATACCATTACCGTAGTCGTATGCCAGCTCGGGCGACCAAGTTGCAGCCAAGGCCGAACCCGTCGGGAAGTAGGTTGCAGAGTCCAGCGACCAACCCTTCGGGCGGAAGCCGTCGGCCACCTCCTCACGCACACCGAACGGACCATCGGCATACTTAATATCCTGAATACCAAGACGAGGCACACCCTCCGACGACATAATCGTCTTGCTGTGCATCATCTCCACCTTCTCCTCGAGCGTCATCTGAGCGATGATCTCGTTGATCTCCTTGTCGTGGATCGTCAGGCGATCCTGCAATGACTGAGGCTGTGAGCAAGAGAAGCCCGCTGCACACATTGCAACAAATAGAATAAATCGTTTCATAGTGTGAATTATAAAGTTGTTATTGTTTGTGATCTTGTATTCTGTGCCGTACAGATATTGGCAATAGTTGAAAAATCAAAATATATAGACAAAGTTATATAAAATAAATTATTTATCCCTCAATTTTGTCCAAATATTGTCTTGTGCTATCCAAAAAAAACTCGAAATCAACCCCATAACGTAGTTTTCCCCTTTTCCTTCACTCAAAAACTCACTTTATCCCCGCTCAAGAGGGCTATTTCCACGAAAAATGTGTAATTTTGTGGGACAAAATTTCAAACACGCAAAAAATTAAAATTTAGATATGAATACCGAAACATTTATTTCACAAGTTGCTGCCTCTGCCGTTGAGGCGTTGTACGGTGCTGTGTCGCCTGCGCAGATTCAGATTCAGAAGACCCGCAAAGAGTTCGAGGGTGATTACACTCTGGTAACCTTCCCCTTGCTCAAGCTCAGCCGCAAGTCTCCCGAGGCTACTGCCACCGAGATTGGCGAGTATATCGTTGCCAACAACGAGCATATCAGTGCTTTCAACGTTATCAAAGGCTTCCTCAATCTCTCTATCGCTCCCGTTTTCTGGCAGGAGCGCTTTGCTGAGGCAGCTGCCGACGAGAATTTCGGTCAGGCCGCACCTTCGGGTCGTACGGTAATGATCGAGTATTCTTCGCCCAACACCAACAAGCCTCTTCACCTGGGCCACATCCGTAACAACCTGCTTGGCTACTCGGTAGCGCAGATTCTGAAGGCTAACGGTCACAATGTGATTAAGGTAAATCTGGTGAACGATCGTGGTATCCATATCTGTAAGTCGATGCTGGCTTGGCAGCTCTATGGTGGTGGCGAGACCCCCGCATCATCAGGAATGAAGGGCGACCACCTGGTTGGTAAGTACTATGTCGAGTTCGACAAGCACTATAAGGCTCAAATCAAGGAGCTCGTCGAGGGCGGTATGAGCGAGGACGAGGCCAAGAAGAGCGCCCCGATCATCCTTCAGGCGCAGGAGATGTTGCGTAAGTGGGAGGCCAAGGACCCCGAGGTCTATGAGTTGTGGCAGACTATGAACGGCTGGGTTTACGATGGCTTCGGTGTAACCTATAAGGCGCTGGGCGTTGATTTCGATAAGGTTTATTACGAGTCTGAGACCTACCTTTTGGGTAAGAGTCTTGTTCAGGATGGCCTTGACAAGGGTGTATTCTACCGTAAGGATGATGGCTCAGTATGGATTAACCTCGAGGGCGATGGCCTCGACCATAAACTTCTGCTTCGTGGCGACGGCACGTCGGTCTATATGACTCAGGATTTGGGCACAGCCCTGAGCCGCTTCGAGGAGAATAAGTTGGACGATATGATCTACGTTGTAGGTAACGAGCAGAATTACCACTTCCAGGTTTTGAAGTTGGTTCTCAAGAAGCTGGGCTACGATTGGAGTGATAATATCTACCACCTCTCATACGGTATGGTCGAGCTTCCCGAGGGTAAGATGAAATCGCGCGAGGGTACCGTTGTTGATGCCGACGATCTGATTGCCGATATGGTCGATACCGCACGCGAGATGTCTAACGAGTTGGGCAAGTTGGATGGTTGCACACAGCAGGAGGCCGATGCTATCTGCACGATGGTCGGTTTGGGTGCGCTCAAGTATTTCATCCTCAAGGTCGATCCCAAGAAGACTATGTTGTTTGATCCCAAGGAGTCTATCGACTTCAACGGCAACACAGGTCCCTTCATCCAGTACACCCACGCCCGCATCTGCTCTGTTCTTCGCAAGGCCGATGAGGCTGCGATCGACTATACTTCGCACGCTTGCACGGAGCTTCTGGCCGAGGAGATCGAACTTATTAAGTCGCTTACTGAGTTCCCCTCAGTTATCACATCGGCAGGTGATAGCCACTCACCCTCTATCATCGCGGCTTATGCCTACGATCTTGCCAAGAGCTTCAACGGCTATTACCACGATCACTCAATTCTTCGCGAGGAGAACACCGAGACGCGCCGTATGCGCCTCCAGCTTGCTGCCGTTGTTGCCCGCACGCTGCGCAGCGCAATGAAACTGCTCGGTATTGATGTTCCCGAGCGAATGTAATTTACCTATGGTTAAGCGTTTAGCTCTATTTGCTCTGCTGCTCGCGACGAGTGCCTGCTCTGGCTCTAAGAGCCCACAGACATCGGGTACCTACTCAAATCCCGTCATCGATCGCGATGCTCCCGACCCGACCGTAATCCGAGCCGAGGACGGTACGTTCTACGCCTATGCAACGTGGCGTGACAGAAATGTTCCGGCCTATAAATCAACCGATATGGTCAATTGGGAGTACGTCGGCGGAGTCTTCGCTAAAGGCGAGGTGCCGCAGTTTGTCCCCGGTGCGGCAATTTGGGCTCCCGATATCAACTATATCGAGGGACAATATGTCCTCTACTTCTCTATGTCAACGTGGGGAGGTGAGTGGGATGCCTGCATCGGACGAGCCGTTTCGGACTCTCCTACGGGCCCCTTCCGCGATGCCAAGATGCTTATTCAGGGCAAAACATTCGGTGTGCAGAACAGCATTGACCCAGTTGTTTTTCAGGAGGATGGCCGCAAGTATTTGGCGTGGGGCAGCTTCCACGGCATCTATCTCACGGAACTTACCGAGGATGGTCTCGATCTTGACGATCCCTTCAACCGCACCCGCATTGCAGGTTCTGCCTACGAGGGAACATACATCCACAAGCGTGACGGCTATTACTATCTTTTCGCCTCTACGGGTAGCTGCTGCGAAGGGTTGAAGAGTACCTATCAGACCGTCGTTGGTCGTAGTCGCTCGCTCTATGGCCCTTATGTCGATCGTGCTGGACGCAAGATGTTGGATAATTATCACGAGGTTCTGCTCTCGGGCGACGATGTTGTTCGCGGCCCCGGCCACGACTCGCAGATCATCACCGATGATGCCGGTCAGGATTGGATTTTCTATCACGGCTACGATGTGAAGAGTCCCGAGGCGGGCCGCAAGATGTTCCTCGAGCGTGTTGAGTGGCACGATGGCTGGCCCGTGATTGGCACCGATGGCCACGCTTCTGCATCGGGTGTTGCTCCCTACATTGCAAAGTAACAACTACACAAAACATAAAAAAGGCTACTCCGCATTGGGGTAGCCTTTTTCTTTCGCCATATTATTTTTTACTGCGCCGTGCGCACCTTATATATATTCATATTATCTATGGTAATCACCTTCTGGGGATTCTCCTGATAAATGTGGTGTGTCCACCAGCTCTCTTCAGCCTTGGTGTAAACCAATCGGCCGCTCTTGGCATTATAGTTCACCGACTTCACGTTTTCGGTACTCTTCAGTGGCTCAAATGGGGTGTAATCTCCACTCTCCACATCAAACCAATAGACACCCTCGTGTCCCGAGACGAGCATACGCTTCTGATCAATCTTCACCAGATCGTGTCCCGACTTCACTGGTATGGGCCACGATGCAGCCAACTCCAACGACGGGCTGTCGCTCTGCCAATTCTTTAGTTTGTACTCGCGCAATACATCATATCCAAGCGCATAGAGACTCTCTCGCTCTGCGTGCCATACAGCTCCGTGACCTGAGTAGAGCGAATCACGCCACAGCACCTTCTCTGGCTGCGCTATGTCGTAAATTTCCAGCGAGTTACCCTCCTTATGTGTCGAGAGTGCCACGGCCACTCTATCTCTTGGCAATAGGTCGGCCGAGTGCGCCATCGGCACGCGCGCATAGAAGAGATTCTTTCGCGTCTTCAGATCAATCAGCACCACGCCGCTATGCGATGAAGTAAGCAGCACCTTACTATTTCCATCCACCAGCTTACACTCATCCAGAGGATTCAAGTAATCGGCATACTCTGCAGGTAGACCCTCCGTAGGTTCGTCGATTCGCCACGACCATACCTCGTGCAACTTGTCGCCTTCCGACTTGGCCATATCGATAATCTTCACCTCCTTGCCGCCGCATACGGCAACACAATCGTCGTTAATAACGGAACACCCCGTAGCCATTGCGGCCACGAGGAGTCCCATCACAATATATTTCACTTTTTTCATATCTGCCTATCGTTGAGGAATATCCACCTCTTTGGTTCGACCATCAATCAAATAGTCGGTGAAGTGGTCAACTAGTCTCCAGTAGAAGTACTCGTTCATATCACCAAAGCTGTGACGCTGCATCGGCAAGTACAACATATCGAAACGCTTGTTGGCACGAATCAATGCATTCACCACGCGAGACGTATTACCCGGGTGTACGTTGTTGTCAATCTCGCCGTGAATGAGCAGCAGGTGTCCCTTCAGCTGCTTTGCAATCTCGGGATTGCTCTCGATCTTGTAAACGAACGTGGTGTCGCCCTGGTCGGTTACAGTCTCCTTCACACCGTGGTGAGTCTCGCTCCACCAGCGGTTGTAGATCTTGTTGTCGTGGTTACCCGCACACGATACAGCAGCCTTGAAGAAGTCGGGGTACTGCAGGATCGCCGCCGTTGACATAAATCCACCGCCCGAGTGTCCGTGAATACCCACGCGCGTGATGTCAATGTAGTCGTGGCGTGCAGCCAGTTGCTCGATTGCCACCTTTTGATCTTCCAGACCGTAGTCACGCAGGTTGCCGTAGCCGTAGTTGTGATACCACTTCGAACGGTCGGGGTGACCACCTCGGTTACCCACTGAGATTACGATAAATCCAGCCTGAGCCAAGCGGTCGGTACGGGGGCTCATACGGGTGAAGGGGTAGTATGTTCCCTCTACCTGCGGACCGGGATAGACGTAGTCGATGATGGGGTAGAGCTTCGTTGAGTCGAAGTCAAAGGGCTTATACATAACGCCATACAGATCCGTCACGCCGTCGGCAGCCTTCACCTTGAAGGTCTCGGGGAACTTATAGCCGTTAGCAAGCAACTGCGAGAAGTCGCTCTTCTCGAGCGTCATCAGCTTGTTACCCATATAGTCGTAGAGAGCCGTCTCGGGGATTGTGTCGATACGCGAATAGTTATCCACGAAGTAACGTGCCGCATCATCCATTGTGGGCTCGTGGAAGTAGTTACCCTTGTTGAGCAGCTTCACCTCGCCGCCATCCAGGCTCACCAAGTAGAGGTGCTGGTAGTAGGGATTCTCATCCTTCTCGCGACCCATACCCGTGAAATATACCTTGCGAGCCTTCTCATCCACCTTCACGATCTCGTGAACGTGCCACGGACCCTGGGTCAGACGACGCTTCAGGTTGCCCTCACCGTCGTAGAGGTAGAGGTGTGCCCAACCGTCGCGCTCGCTCCACTGAATCAGCTCCTTGCCGCCACCGATAACCGACAACGGACGCACCTCGATGTAGGTGTTCAATCGCTCCTCGATTACGGGCTTCAGCTCATCATCGCCAATGGTATATGAGCAGATATCGATGCGATGCAAGTCGCGGCTCGAACGTGTAACGTAGAAGTGGTTTGCATCACCGAGCCAAATTGCGGGCTGGTCGTACATATGACGCTGCTTCTGCTCTCTGGGCTTACGGCCGATCGAGAGCGTCTGATCCTTGAATCGCTCGGTCTTAATCTCCTTGCGCGTGTTGTTGCTCATATCGAAGACGTAGAGGTGCTCCACGGGAGCCTCGCTCTCGCCCGGCATATGATACTTGTATGTCTCCAACGTAGGACGGGGCTCTGCCAGCGCGTTGATAACCCACAAATCCTTCACCTGACGCTCATCCGTTACAACGGTTGCGAAGTAACGTGAATCGGGCGACCATACGCCATACGCACCACGACGTTTGCCGTTCAGGAGCGTATCGGTGTTGAGCATATAGTAGGGCTGACCGTAACCAAAATCCTTCACGCCGTCGGTCGTAATCTGAATCTCGGTAATTGTCGAATCCTTATCATCTTTCTTTAGCTTCTCATAATCCTCGCGTGACATACGCCACAGATTCAAATCCTTGGCATACACAACGGTCTTACCATCAGGTGAAACCGATGCCCAGGGCAGCTGCTTAGTCTCTTTCTCCTTATCCTTGAGGTGAGTGAGCTGCTTTGTCTTGTAGTTGTACGAGAAGTAGAAAATCTCCTTCCCGCGTACCTTCTTGGGCTTCTTGCCAGCCAGCGAATCCTCCTTCGAGAGTGGCTTCGGCTTTGCATCCTGCGACGATGCAACCTCGAAGGTGAAAGTCTCACCATCCTTATCTACCTCCAGATTGGTAATCGGCAACTGAGCCGCGATGAACGGATCGTGCATAATCTCCGAGAGCTGCGCCGCCAACTTGTCGTGGTCGAACAGCGGCTCACGCTTGCGCGATGCGGGATCTACCACATACCAACGCGTACCCTCACTTGTTTTGTAGCTGTACCAGAACTTCTCACCCGAGAGGAACCAGTGCGGATCCACACTCGTCGAGAAGAGCATATTAGCCAATTTGCTTGCTGTAAATCGCTCAGCCAGAGCCAGTCGATTACGCTCGCGTACTTCCTCACGATTGTCGGCCATCACCGATCCTGCCGACAAGGCCACAACGGCCAACAGTAGTAAAATCTTTCTCATAAACCTTATTGTTTTGCGGCGTTAGCCGATTTGAAATAGTTGCTAAAGAACAATACCTGATACTTGATCGAGTTGCGCCAATAGTCCCAGTTGTGTACGCCCGGACGTGTGTAGAAGTCGTGCGGAATCTTCGCCTCAGTCAGTTTCTGGTGCAGTGCGCAGTTCACCTCATAGAAGAAATCCTCCGTTCCACAGTCGATAATTAGCTTCATCGCATCGGGTTTGAGCAGATGCACCTGATTGATTACCGTGTACTCATCCCAATTCTTCGGGTTCTGCTCAATTGTACCCAGTCGGAGCGACATTCCCCAATTCTTCGGGAAGGGACGAATATCCACGCCGCCCGATGTTGAGCCTGCCGCGCCATATACATCCTGATGACGTATTCCGAGCCACAATCCGCCGTGTCCACCCATCGACAGACCTGTGATTGCGCGACCTGTGCGGTCGGCGCGAGTCTTGTAGTGCGAGTCGATGTACTCGACAAGCTCCTTCGACACGAAGGTCTCATACTTGTAGGTCGGATCTACGGGGCTGTCCCAATACCAGCTGTTCGTGCCGCCGTCGGGCATCACCAAAATCACATTGTACTGATCGGCCAGTGCTCCCGTCTGACCCTTCTGATCCCAGGCCGAGTGCGTGTCGCCGTGTCCGTGCAACAGATAGATCACCGGCATCGCCTCCATCGAGTGATAAGCGTTTGGCAGAAGCACCGTTACGGGCACATCTTTCTGCATTGCAGCGCTGTGTACCGATAGTGTTTCACGAATGAATGCCCACGATGTATTGCACACCGCAAGGGCAAGGAGTAGTGTAAAAAGTCTCTTCATATTATTATAAGGTATGAATTTTCGTTTTCGAGGGTTAAATTTATGCAAATATAGTAAAAACAGTCCAAAACCTGTTGCGCAAGTCCGAATTAATCCCTATTTTTGTTTTTAAGAATTTGTTTAACGAAAAATTATAGAGTAATGAAGGCGAAATTTTTCTTCGTAGCGCTTGCAATGGTTGCGCTTATGTGTTCGTGCGGTTCACGCACCGAGTTGTTCAATGGTAAGGATCTTTCGGGTTGGGTTCTTGTTGTCGATAGCGAGAGCAATGTTCCCGCAACTGATGTCTATGGCGTTAAGGATGGCAACATCCACATCGTAGGCCAGCCCTTCGGTTATATGCGTACCGACAAGAAGTATGGCGACTACACTATGCATATGGAGTGGCGCTGGGTAGGCGAGGGCACCAATAGTGGTTTCTTCCACCGCGTTCAGGATGGCGATAAGGTATGGCCTAACGCTATCGAGGTTCAGCTCTGCGCCGGTCGCGCTGGTGATTATGTGATGTTGGGAGGCTCGAAGATCTCTGATATCGAGTGCGTTGGCGAGTTCCCCGTTAAGGATCGCGCAGGCGACTACGAGAAGCCCGTTGGCGAGTGGAACGAGGCAACCGTTATCTGCAAGGGCGGTAAGATCACCGTTTATATCAACGGCCACCTGCAGAACGAGTGCACCACCAATACCACCGAGGGTTACATCGCACTCCAGAGCGAGGGCGGCCCCATCGAGTTCCGCAACCTCTGGTTGGAGTAATCCCACTCCGCACATAAATATAAGAGCCGTCCCCCGAGGGGCAGCCATTATTTTATTTTAACTCATTGATTATCAGTGTTAGTTTTTTACGAAAATTGCAAAATCCTACATAGAAGACTACATGGAGGTTGTGGTTAAATCCATTTCCCGACGAGTAAAATGTGTATAGCAGTTTTGAAAGTACGGCTCTGAAATCGAGCATCTTTCGCTGATGCGATATGTATAAACAAAATTGGTGCGTGACGGGACTACATCGTTCCCTACAC
>JAZRQX010000040.1:0-5194 GCA_045650235.1 Alistipes sp.
TTTGTTCCAAGATGAGTTGTACATCAATGCAAATCATGCAAGTATGTAGAAATCAGAACAGTTGCCAACTCATTACCTCGTTCTTGAACTTTCCGCATAAACTTTTTATTCTTAGCGGATTATGAGATTATTCCAAAAATAATGTTTATTTTTTGATTTATTATATTTCATATTATGCTTTTCTTGATTTATTATCAAGATTGCAAATAATATACAATTTTTCAATTCCTGCCTCCGACAAACTTCTCTGCAAGCCATCGCCTAACGGGCTTGTCGTAGAGTTTCAAGCTTGCGTAGGCCAACAGAATGCTCGAGCCTACGACCAACGCCGATATGCCAAGCGTCTGCCCCAGCGTATAATAATGATTCTCGATAAGCCACGCATAGAAGAGATACATTATCGGATAGTGGACAATATAGAGCGGATACGACAACTCGCCCAGGAAACTATTTATGCGTCCCGACACTCCCTCGCCACGTCCCGATGCACCCAGCCACACCACAACGGGAAAGATAAGCACTATGCAGACAACCTCATAAAGGCTATTAAGGCTCGGCGTTCCCGACGATGAGATGTAAGGCACGGCAAAGACTGCCAGCAATATAGCCGAGCAGATCCAGAACGCCCCTTTGATCCTACGTGGTGAGAATGTTCGCGCCACGAGCATACCCATCGTGAAGGGGAAGAGCATACGCACCAATCCGCCCCATAAGTTCACCGCATCAATAGTCCATCCCACGCCCACACTGTCATAACCCGACACATTCCCGACAAAGAACCACGCGTGCAGCACACCCAACGCAGCCGCTACGAATGCCAGAGCGCGTGTTGAGAGGCGACGTATGAAGAGTGCATAGAGGATATTACCGATATACTCAAAGAAGAGCGACCACGCAGGGCCATTGAGCGGAAACATCTCGCCATTGCCACGCACCTCATACGGAGATTCGGGCAGGGCGGGGATCATAAACATCGTCAGCAACATCGCCACCATCACCCACAGCACGGGCGTTGTGCTACCATCCCAACGCTCGAAGCCTCCCACGAAGAATGCCACCGCACCAATCACCGCACCCAGCACAATCATTGGTTGCAGGCGTATCAAACGGCGTTTGAAGAAGCCTCCGATGGTCATTCGTCCCCAGCGCTCGTCGTAGGCGTAGCTGATCACAAAGCCAGAAAGAATGAAGAAGAAATCGACGGCAATATGGCCGTGGTTGAGCGTTGTGATAAGGCCGCTACCCTCGCCATTAACCGACTCGGCAAAGGCGAAGCCCTCGAAGATGTGATACACCAGCACCAACATTGCCGCCACACCACGCAGACCGTCAAGCAGTTCGTAATGGGGCTTGGTGTCGGTGAAATTGGCCGACTGCGGGGCTAAATTCGATCTCATCGGCAATTACTTACGAAGTTTACGCAGGATATTGAGTTTCGGCAGCGAGATACCCTTCGTGCGCTCACCCGTGAGCGACACCTCGATGTCGGCCACTGCACCCGAACGCATATCCACCACAAAGCCCACTCGTCTTAGGCCTCCCTCCGACTCCCACACCTTGGCATCAGCCGCAAGGCGCGTACGCACACGCAGGAAGAGGCTCTTGCCATCCTTGCGCAGCACAATCGTATTGGGAGCCGTAACCTCGGCCACAGCGTCTGTTACGATCGACCACTCGATGGTCGAGGCCTGTGAGCCGTTCTCGATGTGATCGGTTATAGTGAGGTAGTCATTCTTGTCAATCACAGCCGTGCGCTCGACCTTCGAAGCGCGCTTTGCATACTTCGGAGTGAGGTCGGCAATGACTCCGTGACGGCGTGCCGAGAGCTGCACCTCGCGAATTGTCGAGCGGCCCGCAGAGCCGAGATAATCCCCATTGAACGTGATGGTGTTATAGGGCTCTCCATTGAGCGTCGCCCAGCGCACGCCATCGCGCTCATAGACAAAAGCTCCCGCATCGGACTGTGTGCCGTCGGCCGAGGCCTCACCGCCCTTGATTGCAAAGTAGGTATCGTTCTTGCTCTCCCAGCCGCCACGATAGATATAGAGCGGCATAGAGCCATCGTTGAGCCAATTGTTTTCGCGACGTTTCGCGCTCTTACTCATATCGAGCGATGATGAGAAGAACATATATAGCGGCAACTGGTAATCCTCTCTGATCTGCCCCTCGGCGGCCAACTGCTCATCAAGATTCAGTAGCCACGGCTGCGCATTATGCCGCGCAAACCAATACTTCACAGGCTCTGCAACAGCCTTATCAACAACACCGTAGAAGTTGAAAGTCTTGCCCGACGGAGCCACCAGATGAGTCATCAGCGTCGGAGTAAGCATAAATCCCTTATTAGAGGCTGCGCCCAAATTGCTACCCACAGCCGACTCCAAAGCCGCCGAGAGCAGAACCGTAGCCTCCGTATTTCGTTGCCAATTAACCACATCGGCCTTGAACGCTCCATCTTCGGCATAGCGCTCCAGCAGCGAAGGCATAGCCGCCGCACAACGCTCTGCCATAGCGCGACAGAACTCGGGAGCACGCTCCAACGTAGCCAGCGCTCCGTACATCATACCCACGGCCGCCATAGCATTCTCACCCTCGAACGAGATTCCATCCACCTTCTGCAACGACTTCTCGTAGATGGCCGTACCGATGATACTGCGCGAATGAACGGGCAGTGCGCGATAGAGCCAATCGTATCCAACAGCGAGAGCGAGAGTTACCTGCGACAGATCCTCAAGGTTTCCCTCATTCCAATCCTCCCAGCCGCTCACCGCAAGCATCTCGCGCTCGGCACGCGACGCATAGCGTCCATCCTCGGTTGTAAGGTAAGCATACGAGAGATAAAATACTCTACGGAGCAGCTCATCCGTCACCTCCGTCAAGCGATCACCCCTAAGGCTGTACTCCAGCGTTGCCGCCCCAACGATACGCTCGGCCTCGGCCACGACGCGGTCGTGAGTAAGGCGCGCAGCTGCAGATTGTGTGCGGCGAGAGTTGATTGCACCGATGTCGCCCTTCTTAATTATCAGGCGCGGATGCGGAGCTACGGTATCGAAATCGATGCTCTGGGCCGAAGCACCCCACAGCATCGCAAAAAGCATAAAAAATGAGAGTATAAGTAGTTTTTTCATATTAAATCGTAAAAATCGGATAAAATTAAAAATAATTTTGCAAACTTTACGTCTTGTGTGGCAGAATACTCACCTTTAGGCAGAAATTATGTCCTCCGACTGACAAAATGACACCCCGCAAGAAGCGATGTGTCATAATTATATGCCAAATCGGGTTTGGCACATCTGTTGCTCATTATGTAGCGTTGCCCCGAAAAACGGAGGCAGAAAGCATACAGGAAACAATTAACAAACTAAAACATAAAGAGACTATGACAATCAAACCGCTTTCAGACCGCGTATTGGTATTGCCCAATCCGGCAGAGGAGAAGACCGCAGGTGGTCTGTTCATTCCCGACACAGCTAAGGAGAAGCCCCTCGTGGGTAAGGTAGTAGCAGTTGGCCCCGGCACTGCTGATGTTAAGATGGAGGTTAAGGAGGGCGACACGGTGTTGTATGGCAAGTTCGCCGGCACGGAGCTCAACATCGATGGCGTGGATTATCTGATTATGCGTCAGAACGATATCCTCGCAGTTTACTAATCACATAACTATTAAAACACCATAGAAATGGCAGCAAAAGAGATTAAATATAATGTAGAGGCACGCGACCTTCTGAAGGAGGGCGTTGATGCATTGGCTAATGCCGTTAAGGTTACGCTCGGCCCCAAGGGTCGCAACGTAATCATCGAGAAGAAGTTCGGCGCTCCCCAGATCACCAAGGACGGTGTAACCGTAGCGAAGGAGATTGAGCTCGAGGATAAGTTCGCCAATATGGGCGCACAGATGGTTAAGGAGGTAGCTTCGAAGACCAACGACGATGCGGGTGATGGTACCACCACCGCAACCGTTTTGGCACAGGCACTCATCGGTGTAGGTTTGAAGAACGTAACCGCAGGCGCCAATCCGATGGATCTGAAGCGCGGTATGGACAAGGCCGTAGCTACTGTTGTTGAGCAGCTCCGCTCACTCTCACAGGAGGTTGGCAACGACATCTCGAAGATCGAGCAGGTGGCTACCATCTCGGCTAACAACGACCACGCTATCGGTAAGCTCATCGCCGAGGCAATGGCAAAGGTTAACAACGAGGGCGTTATCACCGTTGAGGAGGCCAAGGGCACCGAGACTCACGTCGATGTTGTTGAGGGTATGCAGTTCGATCGTGGCTACATCTCTCCCTACTTTATGACCGACACCGAGAAGATGTCAGCCGAGCTGGAGAAGCCTATGATCTTGATCACCGACAAGAAGATCTCAACGATGAAGGAGATTATGGGCGTTCTGGAGCCTATTGCTCAGAACAACCGCTCGCTTTTGATCATCGCCGAGGATGTCGATGGCGAGGCTCTGTCGGCATTGGTTGTTAATAAGTTGCGTGGTACGCTGAAGGTTGCAGCTTGCAAGGCTCCGGGCTTTGGCGATCGTCGTAAGGATATGCTTGAGGATATCGCAATCCTCACTGGCGGTACGGTTATCTCGGGCGATAAGGGTATGAAGCTCGAGGATGCTACCATCGAGTTGCTTGGCTCTGCCGAGAAGGTTTCGATGAACAAGGAGACCACCGTTATCGTTGACGGCTGCGGCGAGAAGGAGGCTATCTCGGCTCGTATCGCACAGATTCGCGCAAGCCTGGAGAACGCTAAGTCGGACTACGACCGCGAGAAGTTGCAGGAGCGTTTGGCGAAGCTCTCTGGTGGTGTTGCCGTACTCTACGTTGGTGCAGCTACCGAGGTTGAGATGAAGGAGAAGAAGGATCGCGTGGACGATGCTTTGGCTGCAACGCGTGCGGCTGTTGAGGAGGGTATCGTACCGGGTGGTGGCGTAGCCTACATCCGTGCCGTTGCAGCGCTGGAGAATATGAAGGGTGCTAACGAGGACGAGACCACCGGTATCCAGATCGTTAAGCGCGCTATCGAGGAGCCTCTGCGCCAGATCGTTGCCAACGCTGGTGGCGAGGGTTCGGTAGTTGTGAACAAGGTGAAGGAGAGCCAGGGCACGATGGGTTACAACGCTCGCGAGGATCGCTACGAGGATATGCTCGCTGCGGGTATCATTGACCCCACGAAGGTATCGCGTGTAGCGTTGGAGAAC
>JAZRQX010000041.1:0-50288 GCA_045650235.1 Alistipes sp.
ATTCGATTTGAAGACTTTTGCTGTATATTTGTTTTGATAGTGGGTCTTTGTCAGTCGATAATAATTTCATGCTATGGATCTGTGCATAGATGAAACGTTTACTGAAACCAGACAACTCACTTGCTTGGGAAATTGAAAGAACATCACCTGTGATAATCTCTTTCCATTCATTACCCAAGGTATCCCATTCTCTTGGATAATGATTAAAAAACTTTGTATTCATTATATATGAACCACATTAGAGCGGCACAATAATATATAACTCACCCCTATTGACTATTCTCAATTTGATGGGAATAGAAGGTTGTGTTTAACAAGAAACTTACAAATTGCAACTAAATATTGAATGCGAAAAATTTGAATTTTCTGTCAAATATATGCTTCGTAGTAAAATCGCTTTTAGGTGCAAATGTTAAACACTTCATACAAAGCATTTTAACGTAATTCAAAATTGTCACATGGGTGCCCAAAGGACAAAAAGGGACAAAAAAACTGCGTCCCTCAAGTGTCTGGGGCACAAACGAGGGACAAAATTGTATCTCATAATAGAAAAGAAACGAGTAATAAACCACCATGAAATGCAAATATCACTATGGGGAATATATGTACATATTGCAAGTTTTCAAGTTTGTTGTTAGAGATTGTAGGCTATTTACAGTAAATAGGAGCTTTATTACACTATAAATCTGTGCACAGCCCCTAAATTTCGTCGCATATACGTATCGTAATTGTAAAAACTATCGAAAATAGGACGGTAAATATGTAAAAAGCCTGAATTTTCCGTTAAAATTCAGGCTTTACATTTTCCAGGATGGAAAATTTATTGTATATCTTCAATTTTTAGATTTAATTTTACAATACTCTGAAATACAACAATTTACAATCTCCTTGCAAATCGAAAAATTGCTGATTTTTGCACGTAAAAATACGTCGTAACACATTGTGTGTCAATTGATTATACGCATCATTTACCGATGCAGAACTTTGAAAATATATTCTTCAAAATATCATCCGAAGTAATTTCACCCGTGATAATGCCCAGATGATGCAGTGCCTGGCGAATATCCTCACTCAGCAGATCTGTCGGCACGCCACCCTTGAGTGCCGCGATTGCAGCCCCGAGCGATCGCCCCGCTTCGCGCAGAGCCTCGTGGTGGCGACGATTCGATACGATGACCTCGCCGTTGTACGCTCCCGATGCGTCAACACTCTCTTGTAGAGCTTGTTGCAAACGCTCGATGCCCGCGCCGCTTTTTGCCGATATGGCGATGGTGGGGTAGCGGTGCGGCTGTGACGTAGTTTCGTTGTCTGTGAGATTATTCATACTATCGGCCTCTGAAGCAAGTTCGGGATGGAGGTCGATTTTGGTTATGATGCGATATATTTTTTGATTCTCCGAGGGGATATATCCAATCAAATCCTCCTCTATCGATGAATCCTCTTTGTCGGTGAGCCACAGGATTATACGCGCCTTGCGCAGCGCCTCGGCCGTACGCTCAATTCCCATCAGCTCCAACTTATCCTCGGTTGCGTGCAGACCTGCCGTATCGACAAACCTAAATACCACACCGCCGATATTTGCCGTGGCCTCAATCGTGTCGCGTGTCGTGCCGGCAATCTCCGACACCATAGCGCGATCCTCGCCCGCCAATCGGTTCAGCAACGTACTCTTTCCCACATTCGGACGACCCGCAATAGCCACCGCAACTCCCTCTTTCAGAGCGTTTCCCAGCGCAAACGAAGCGGCTAACGAATCCACTCTCTGCAGTGTATGCGCCAGAAGCGATAAAAGCTCCCCTCGATCAGCAAATTCAACATCCTCCTCCGAGAAATCCAATTCCAGTTCCAACAGCGATGTGATGTGCAGCAGCTGCCCACGCAACGTCTCCAACTCCTGAGAATATGCCCCTCGCATCTGCGTTGCGGCAACGGCGTGCGAAGCGTGCGAATCGGCTGCAATTATGTCTGCAACTGCCTCGGCCTGAGATAGATCTATTCTGCCTGCGAGAAAAGCCCTACGCGTAAACTCTCCTGCTTCGGCCATTCGTGCCCCACAGCGTATCAGTAGCGCAAGGATTCGCTCCACGACATATCTCGATCCGTGTGCCGAGATCTCCACCGACTCCTCCGCAGTGTACGAGTGTGGTGCGCGGAAGATGCTCACAACCACATCATCAACAACCTCCTCTGCGTCCACAATCTCGCCGTAATGCAGCGTCGAAGCAGCCGCCTCGGTCAATCGGCGTCGCCCTCTGAACACCTTGTCGCACAACTCGATAGAGCCCTCGCCACTAAGGCGCACAAGGCATAATGCTCCGCCCATCGGCGTGGCAGGAGCTACGATTATGTCGCCGTCGTTGAAAATCATCGCTTATCGTTTCATAATTTGCAGTCGCTGGCCGATGCTGAGCCTGTCGGCACTACGCAGATTGTTCCACGTCATCAGCTGACGTACCGTCACACCGTGTCGACGCGCGATTGCACCCAGCGTATCGCCCTTCTTCACTCGATAGGTCGTTGCCGTCTGTGTGATTTGTTTCTTCACCACCTCGGGGTTGAGGTACTCTTTCAGATATGTTGAGTCCTTTGCGAAGATCGAATCTTGATTAGCGATGTATGTCGTTATGCGATTTGTCGGCAACACCAACGTGTATTGCTTGTTTGTTGCCGGAATGATATCCAATTTATATTGCGGATTAAGGAGCTTCAGCGCCTCCTGCGATACATCAATCGTCGAAGATACCTGTCCCAGATGCAGCAGTCGCGTCACCTGGATCGTATCCACAGCAATAGGCATTGGGGGCTCGCTGTACGAGATGTTGTGCGCCTCGTGATATGCGTAAGCGTAAGTCGCTGCGATAAACGCAGGCACATATCCGCGAGTCTCGCGCGGCAGGTGCCAATACACATCCCAGAACGACTGTGGCGAACCGCCCGTACGCGCCAGAGCCTTGTTCACATTACCCGGGCCGCAGTTGTATGCTGCGATGGCCAGGCTCCAGTCGTTATACATCTTGTAAAGGTCCTTCATATACTTACACGCTGCCGCAGTCGCCTTGTATGGATCAAAACGCTCATCCACCATCGTGTTCACCTCCAATCCATAAGCTCTTGCCGTCACGGGCATAAATTGCCACATACCGCTGGCTCCCACGCGCGACACAGCCGTCGCCTGCAGTGCCGACTCGATGATCGCCATCGCACGCAACTCAACGGGCAACTCGGCCTTAATCAACTCCTCCTCAATCATCGGGAAGTAGTACTGTGCCAGTGACAACACACGACTCATCAAGCCTGATGAATCTGTGTAACGCTTTATGTACGAGCGCACAAGCTCGTTGTAGGGTAGGTGTATGGGCGAAACGAGCACCTTCAGGCGCGCTGCATAGAGCGAGTCCATCTCGGCATCCGTGCTCAGCGTCTCGGGCTCAACGATATAGTTGTCAAAAAAGTTCTGAAAAGCGTTGTTAACCTGCTCCAGCTTCAGTTGCTCGGCCAGCGAGTCGGCCTGCGCAGGCGAATATTCAACTGCCATAAGATGTGTCGGCGCGTACACCTCCACCTTGCTCTGCTCGGCCAGAGCCTTTCTGAGATCGCCCTCACGACGGCGATACTCCTCCACGAGCGACGAGAGCGAATCGGCACGCTGACGCTCTGCGGCCAGCTGCGCTTTGGGCGATAGTTTCTTTCCTCTCTTAAATAGTTGGGCATCTGCCTGTGTTGCCATCGATACAAAGGCGAGGCTCACGAGCAGAACTTTGATTGCAATTTTCATTTTAGAATGTAAGGTTAAGGTTGAATCCAAACACCGGATCCACGCCATTTATCTGTGAGTATTGGTAGTCAAACAACGGATTGATATCTACTGTCAGGTTGTCCGACACGTCAAAATCCTTCAGGTGCGCATCAACGTGTGCATCGACCGCCTGGAAAACATATACACCAGCCGTAAGCAGTATGCTCAGATCTCGGTTACGGCGATACGAGTCGCGCAGGTTTTTCAGGAACGTGGTCGAGTAGCGGCCACGGAACTCATCCTTCGACACACCGTCGGGGTAGTTGTCGGGGTTCTGGTCAAAGTCGGCCCTGAGCGAGTGCGCCTTCTTGAATCGCTGGAATCCGCGATTGTTCCAATCTATGACATATATCATCGAGGCCAAACCACCGATCACTATCGGAGCCTTCCAGTAGCTCTTGTTATACACCTGTCCTGCGCCGGGGAAAATGAGCGACATTGTTGTCGCCTTCTTCACATCCGACACCTCGTTGGTCGAGTAGTTCATCGCAGCATCGCCCAGGAAGTAGATGTACGAAGCCAGCGCTGTAAACATAAATACCTGCTTCTTCGTATTCTCCCTGATCATCTGCCGTTGCAACGTGTTCATCTCCTCGGTGCGCGACAGACTCTGGGTAATCATCGCATCATACTCGCGCTTCAGGGGCTTGTATTTCCCTCCAAAGTGTGCCGCCAAGCCTATCGAAGCTCCCATCGTACCATACAGCACCGGCAGCTTCCAATACTGCTTGTTGTATATCTGTCCATATCCGGGTAGCAGAGCCGACGTGATTGTTACGCGCGATAGCGACATCGAATCGGCAAACCACTTCTCGCGCGGGATGATGTTTCCTTCGTCATCCACTCGCCCCATCTCTATTGCCCGCGCTCTTTGGCGCTGAACACGGGCCAGCGAGTCGGCCAGTCGTTTGGCGCGTTTCTCGGACATACGCTTCACCTCGTCGGGTAGATTTGCTAACGAATCCAGACGCGCCTGCTCCAATGAATCAACAGTCTCAATCAGCACACCTCCCGTTACGATCTGCTTTCGACCGCGCATTAGGTTCTGCGCCGATGCCACGCCACAACCAAACGCAATGAACACCATCAGCAACATAGCACATCGTGCCACGCCACCCCAACTTCTCCATAATGTTATATTCTCTCGAGTGATCACCTTGTCTGGTCCGTTTAGTAAATATTATCTATTCTGCAGTCGCTCGATGAACGATGCAATCTCCTCATCGTTTGCAAAGTCGATGACGATCTTTCCGCCGCCACTCTTTGCACGCTTGATGCTGATGTTCTCCGAGAAGAGCTGCTCCATCTGCTCCACCAGTCGCAGATATGACTCCGGATACTCCTCCTCCGTCTGCACCGCCTTGGGCTTTTCCTCTGCCAACTTTCTTGCCAGCTCCTCCATCTGTCGCACCGAGAGCGCCTTCTTCACGCAACGCTTCAATGCCCATACCTGTCGCTCGGCCTCGATACCCGCAATTGCCTTGGCGTGTCCCATCGTGATGAGTCCCTCCTTCAGTGCGAGCTGCACCTCGCCAGGCAGATTCAACAATCGCATATAGTTCGATACGGTCGAACGCTTCTTACCCACCTTGTCTGCCATCGCCTCCTGCGTCAGGCCGCACTCATCAATCAAACGCTGCATACCCAGCGCAATTTCTATAGCGTTTAGATCCTGTCGCTGAATGTTCTCCACGAGTGCCATCGCGTGCAGATTCTCATCATCCACATCACGAATGTAGGCAGGAATCGTCTCCAATCCCACCTTCTGCGATGCGCGCCAGCGACGCTCGCCGCTGATGATGATATACTCCCCGTCGCTACACTTCTTAACCGTTATGGGCTGAATCACACCCAACTCACGGATCGACGAAGCCAGCTCCTCGAGCGCCTCATCGTCAAACTGCGTGCGAGGCTGCTGCGGGTTGGGCTTAATCTGGGCTATTGCAATCTCGGCCATCTGGTTCATTGGCGTAGCCTTCACGGAGATCTTCTCCGTTCCGAATATCGCATCCAAACCTCGACCTAAACCTTTCTGTTTCATATCTTTTCTGTTTACTTATTCATTTTGCGGTTACGCTTCAAAAACTCCTTCGCCAGCGTGAGATAATTCACCGCACCCGTGGCCGATGCATCATACAGCATAATCGGCTTTCCGTGCGATGGTGCCTCTCCCAGACGGATGTTGCGCTGAATAACCGTATCGAAAGCCAACTCCCCGAAGTGGTTTCGCACTTCGGTCGCCACCTGATTGTTCAGGCGGTTGCGCATATACATCGTCAAAACAAAACCCTCAATCTCAAGCTCGGGATTCAGTCCGCTCTTCACGATCTTAATGGTGTTGAGCAGCTTGCTCAAACCCTCAAGGGCCAGATACTCACACTGCACGGGAATCAGCACCGAGTCGGCCGCCGTCAGTATGTTCACGGTCGTGTATCCGAGCGAAGGCGAGCAGTCGATCAGTATGTAGTCAAACCTATCGCGTACGGGCTCAATCACCTTTTTAATTATATGGTGCGCCTGCTCCATTTTCGGTAGCTCCGTATCTGCGGCCACGAGCTGAATACTCGATGGCAGCAACCACAATTTCTTGATGTCGGGGCTCTGCAATATCACCTCTTCGGCACTCTTTTCGCCCACCAGACACTCATAAATTCCGGGCAGATCAATATCGAAACCGAGTCCCGATGTAGCGTTTGCCTGCGGATCGGCATCCAGCAGCAACACCTTCTTTCCGAGCAAGGCCAGCGAAGCGGCGAGGTTGATGGCCGTAGTGGTCTTTCCTACGCCACCTTTTTGGTTTGCTAATGCAACTACTTTTGACATCTTTTTATTGTGCTTGTAAAGTTTCTTTCGGTTTGGTTTTATCACTTCTCGCGGCCGCGTTTGTTTCTGTGGCTTGGAGTAGGATATAATCGGACAAATTTACGCAAATTAAATTAAATAAAACAACCTTTGCGGAAAAATGCTTAACTTTGTCGAAATTAACGACAACGGAAAAACGAAAAATTATGATGAAAGATACTAAAAACGAGGCCCTAATGCCCTCGACTCCCGACCCTTCGGGAAATTCTCCTGCCCACCCCTCCGCTGCATCATCTCGAAAGCCTCTTTTGAGCGGCTGGCTCGATGCTTTGGTGGCGGTTGTGATTCTCTTTGTGGCACAGCTCTTTGGCGGTGTTCTCTGCGTCGCGTTGGGTGTTTTGCCCCCGACCGAGATCCTCACCACGAGCTTCGATTCGGAGGTCTTGGAGCGTGCCGCATCACTTCAGGCCCGTTTTGTCGCTATTACCTACCTTATTTCGACGATTTTGGGTTTCGCTCTGCTGTGGCTCTATGCGCGTCTGCGCCGTTGTCGTGCGGGCCTTGAGTTTGGCAGTAAAGGGTGGGGTACGCCTATTCGTCTGCTCAACGGCTACCTGCTCATTTGGTGTATTACCATCGCACTCGAGCCCCTTTCGGAGCTTCTCCCGGGCGATCAGAGCGCACTCGGAAGCGGTGGCTGGTTACTCCTTTCAGCTGTGGTGTTAGCTCCTCTGTTTGAGGAGGTTGTCTTTCGTGGATATGTTGCTTCGTCGCTCCGTCGTTCGTATGGAGGTCTGGTGGCCTGGATCGGCTCTGCCTTAGCATTTGGTCTGGTGCATCTGATCCCCTCGGTCGTACTTTCTGCAACTCTTATGGGCTTGGTCTTGGGCTACTTCGCTCTGCGTTACCGCTCGCTCTGGCTCTCTATCGTGCTCCACGCTATGAATAACGCTACGGCCTGTTTCCTGCGCACCGTCGATATGGAGGATATGACCGTCAAGGAACTTATGGGTGGCAGCACCGCCTATTGGGTGCTTTATGCTGTGGCTACAGTGATTGCATTGACCTCGCTTGTGCGTATGGGAAAGGAGATCTGTAGGCTAAAAAGTGATAATTATAACCGCGAAGTGTAATAATATCGGTAATTTCGACGTTATTTTCAAGTAAAAAACGTATCTTTGTCGAATATTATGCGCCGATTGATTCATATTCTGGCTTTAGTGGCTCTGCTTGCCACGGTGTCGTGTCGTGAACTCCCCGATTATCTGGTGGGTGACGATACGGTTGCTCGTGTGGGCCGCGATGAGCTTACGATTCACGAAATCGCCGAGGCCGTACCCGCCAACCTTACGGGTAACGATAGCCTGAGTTTTGCCAAACAGTACGTCGATCGCTGGATCGTTCGTCAGCTCAAGGTCGAGGAGGCCGACCGCCTTTTTTCAGGCTCTGAGAAAGATATCGAGCGTATGGTCGAGGAGTACCGCACCTCGTTGCTCAATAGTCGTGTCGATCAGTACTACGTCGATCAGCAGGGCGCGGGTGATTTTACCGACGAGGACATTGCCGAGTACTACAACACCCACAAGTCGGACTTCACACTCGACCGCACCTTGGTCAAGGGCCGCATCGTCGCTTTCAGCGACAGCTACCGTCAGGCCAAGCGCCTCAAGGAGCAGATGCAGAAGGCCGCCACGTCGGCCACCGACGATAAGACCTTCGCCGACACCTGCGAGAAGAACGGCTTCCAGTATATCGACAACCGCTCAGGTTGGGTTAATTTTGCTGACTTCCTCTCCAACCTGCCCACCACCCGTACGCAGGACTACGAGCCTCTGCTCGACAAGATGGGTATCCAGGAGATGGAGGCCAATGGCACGCGCTACTACTTCGACTTCAGCTCCGTCTGCCGTCGTGGCGATGTCGCTCCGCTCGAGGTCGTAGCCGACAATATTCGTCGCATTTTGGTCACGCAGCGCCGTAGCGCCATCATCCGCTCTCACGAGGAGTCGATTGTGGAGCAGGCCGAGCAACAGGGCCACGCCCGCATTTATAAGCCTGTGGCACAGCCCTAGCAAGAAGAATAAATAGGATTTTGAAATATATTATGTTGAAAAAGAAAGTATTAGTGTTTGCAGCCACCCTCGCCGTATTGTTTACGACGGGCCTACTCACAGCGCAGAAGCGTCAGGTCGTTCTGGACCGTGTCGTAGCAGTTGTCGGTGGCTCAGCCATTCTCTATTCCGATGTAGCTAATTACGCCCAGCAGCTTGTTCAGGAGCGCCGTCAGCAGGGTTACACCTCCGACCGCGACCCAATGAACGAGGGTTTGGAGGCGCTTATGCGCCAGAAGCTGCTCTATAGCCAGGCCCTTATCGACTCAGTCGAGGCTGGTGGCGACATCAACTCTTACGTCGAGGAGCAGTTGCAGGCAATGATTGCCGAGGCTGGCTCTATCGCCGAGCTTGAGGCTCGCGAGCATATGGCCATCTTCAACTACCGCGAGATTCTCCGCCAGCAGTTTACCGAGCAGGAGTACGCTCGCTCGATGCAGCAGCACGTCATCGCCGATGTCAGCGTAACCCCGGGCGAGGTCGAGCGCTTCTTCAACGAACTTACTAACGAGGAGCTCCCTCTCGTTCCCGAGCAGTACGTCTATGCCCACATCGTGCGTTTCCCAACATCTCAGGCCGAGGCCAAGCGCCGTACGCGCGAGCGCCTTTTGGAGATGCGTGAGCGTATCATCTCTGGCAAGTCCGATATGGGCGTTTTGGCTCGTACCTACTCTGTCGATCCCGGCTCAGCGATGCGTGGCGGTGAGTACCCCGCCGGATCGCTTTCGTCGCTGACACCTCCCTTTGCCGAGGCTTTGGAGAAGCTCAAGGCGGGACAGATCTCGGAGGTTGTCGAGACCGAGTTCGGCTTCCACATCATCCAGCTTATGGAGGAGCCCAAGAATGGTATGTATCGCTATCGCCACATCCTTCTGCGCCCGACATATACCACCGATGAGCTTATGGAGCCCACTAAATACCTCGATAGCCTCGTTAAAGTCATCCGCACCGACTCTATCACCTTTGAGAAGGCTGCTTTGGACCACTCGGAGGACAACTTAACGAAGATGAACGGTGGCCTTGTTACGAATCACGATCTTATGATGTCGAGCCCCTCGATGGCTAACGTAAAGTACTCTACGACCAAGTTCCGCCGCGACGACTTCGGTAATGGCCGTAGCCTCCAGGACTATTCGGCGCTTATCCGCCTTAAGGAGGGTGAGATTTCTGATGCCTTTATGTCGGAGGATCTGCGAGGCAATGAGCTTAGTAAGATTGTTAAGTTGCTGAAGATCATCCCCACCCACTCGGCATCTCTTGAGGAGGATTACTCCACCATTGAGGAGATGGCTCTGACGAAGAAACAGGAGGAGGTCTTCAACAAGTGGCTCAAGGAGAAGATCGACGGACTCTACGTCTATATCGCTCCCGACTTCCGTGATGGCGATTTCGAATTCTCTAATTGGGTAAAGTAAATCTTCTTCATTGATGCGTCGCTTACTCTCCGTTATAGCTGTCGTTACCTTTGTCGGCCTTCTGTTTGCACAGGAGGCTGGCCATCGTTATGCCGCAGTCTCTTATGCTGAGCAGCGCGATACTACAATCCAGCAGACCACTCCGCAACGCCGCCGTGTCGATTTTATGGCCGACGCTGTCAAGCCCTACCAGATGGGCAATGATAGCATAGTCTATTTCGTCGGGAACTTTGCCGCTCACCATAACGGTGCCGTTATCTCGTGCGATAGTGCCGTGCGTTTTGCCGATACGCGCTGGGGATTCTTCGGCCGTGTGCTGGTCAATCAGGACTCTATTTATATATATGGTGATAGTGCGCTCTACGATGGTGAGGGTAGCACGGCCGAGATCTTCGCCCCAATCATTAAAGTTGTCGATGGCGATGCTATGCTCTACACCTATAATTTCCGTTTCAACACTGAGGAGCGCATAGGCACCTACACCGATGGCGGTGTGCTGGTACACGACGACAATATCATCGAGTCGATGCGCGGCTACTATAACGCGCGTACGCACGATATAATATGTGTGGATGATGTCGAGCTTCACGGTGCCGACTACGATATGAAGAGCGACTCGGTCATCTACAACACCGACAGCGAGTTCGCCCGCTTCTTCACCTCGAGCGAGATTTGGAACGTCGATGGCGACTATCTCTCGGCTGACGAAGGCTTCTACGATAAGGCGCGTGAGTTGTATATGATTACCCGCAACGGCTATATTCTCTCTGCCGAGCAGGAGATGTGGGGCGATACGCTTGAGTATTATCGTGCTCAAGAGCACGTCATTGCGCGCAATAATATCCAGATGGACGACTTCGAAAACAAAATGCTCGCCTTTGGCGATTATGCCGAGTATTGGTCCGATCCGGGCAATGCCATCCTCACGCGAAACCCCTCGACAATCAGCTACGATACGACGCAGAGTGATTCGGTATTTATGCGTGCTGACACGATGCACCTGCTGACCATCTTCCCCTACGAGGAGAAGTTGGCGGCTGAGGCTGCAGCTAAAGCTGCCGAGGAGGCAAAGGCCGCCGAGGAGGCTGCTAAGAAGGCAGAAGCTGAGGTTGTGAATGTTGAGGTCGGGGCCAAGGCGGAGCAGAATGTGGAGCAGTCGCCTGCCCCGAGAAATGCCGTAGCAAGAGAGCTTACCGAGGTGCAAAATCCGACGGTTGCCGACACTACAGATCAAGATCGAATGTCGGAACTCAGAGCGCAAGCCGTTGCCGATAAGGAGGCGAATGAGGAGTTGCCGACAGAGGCTGCGGAGAGCGAAAAAGCGGAGCAAATTGTCGATTTGGGACAACTTGTGTCACAAGCCGCCGAGGAGCAGAATTTACGAAATGTAACGACCGACGAGGAGCAAACTCCACCCCAGAATATCGCTCAAAACGAGGAGTCGCAAGCGGTGCAAGTAGCAGAAAATGAGGCTGAGCAAGAGTCGCAAAATGTTGTAGCACAGGACTCTGTGGCTGTCGATAGTCTGGCGCAGGATTCGGTTGCACTGACACCCAAGCAGCTTAAGCAGCGCGAGGCCGAGGCCGCCCGCAAGCTCAAGCAGGAACAGAAACGAGCAAAGGCTGCCGAGCGCAACGCACGATTGGATTCGATTGGTCAGGCGCGTGTGGCCAAGATGCGTGAAATGCTTGATAAACAGCGAGCTAAAGACCTTGAGCGTATGGCAAAGGACTCAATTCGCCGTGCCGAGCAGCGTGCCAAACTCATCGCTAAAGGCAAGGATGTGAGCTATCTCGACCGCGAGGATAGCCTCGCTTCGGTTCGTAGCGAGCGCATTCGAAATATGGGTTCTCGCGACACAACCGACTCAGTATCAGGACCTACCTACTCCGAAGCTCCGCAGACCGATTCTCTGGCGCAGGGGCAGCAGAAGCAGGATTCTATTGCTCCCGACAGCTCGTATCGTTTGATAAAGGCTTTCCGCAATGTGAAGATGTTCCGCAAGGATGCGCAGATGGTGTGTGACTCGCTCACCACATCGTCGCAAGACTCTATAATACATTTATATATAAATCCCGTGCTCTGGAATGGAGCTAATCAACTCTCGTCGCAACTGATGGATATTTACAGTCGCAATCAGCAGATCGAGCGAGCCGAGTTTACGGGTGATCCGATCACCGTTGCGCAGATCGATACGACCTACTATAATCAGGTGACAGGTAAGAAGATGGTGTCGCTATTCCGTGACAACGACATCTATCGCAACGATGTGGATGGCAACGTGCAGACCATCTACTTCAACCGCGAGGATGAGAAGACCACCGTCGTGACGGAGATGATTTATCTTGAGGGAGCGTCGGCTTCGTTCTACATCGAAGAGCGTGAGCTCGTGGGTGTTACATACCGCAACAACGTGCCCATCACGATGTATCCCATCGACCAGATCCCGCCCGAACAGCCGATGCGATTGCCTAATTTCAAGTGGACGCCGGAGTTACGTCCTTCGCAGCAGGATGTATTCGACCGTGTGATTCGTCCGTCGCGACGAGCGGAGAGTGGTCTTAGAGAACGCCCGATGTTTGATATTGTCGAGCGTATGGACCGTCGCAAGGAGGAGCTGATGTTGCAGGGTGTGTGGTACGATCGCGAGGATGAGCTTACGCCCGAGGTGGTGGAGTGGCGCGATAGTCGTGGTCGGGAATAACACGCAGGTTGCCCCAGATGCCTTCGGGCGATGTTTTAAAAAACCGCCAAAAAGTAACAAAAAGCAAAAAATATATTTTTTTCCTATTTTTTTTGGAAAATGTTTGGTAGGTAGGATTTTTTTGCATAATTTTACGTTGGAAAAAAACGAAAAATATACACTAACCTAAAATTTGTATAATTATGAGTTCAAAATTTTCACGTTTAGACTTCATTCGCTATTCAGCACTTGGAGCATCGGCTATGGTTCTGCCTAGCACCATTACTAAGGCTGTTGCAGCTCCTGCAAAGAAGAAGAATGAGAAGGAAAACTTCATTAAGCTCGGTTTCATCGGCTTGGGTCAGCAGTCATTGAGCTTGTTGAGCGGTATGATCTCTGCAGTAGATCAGGTTCGCGTTGTAGCTTGCGCTGATATCTATGACATCAAGCGTGATCGTTTCGTTAAGCGCGTTAACGATTGGTATGCTGAGAAGGGTATCAAGAATAACCTCACCGTTTACACCTATCCCGAGGAGTTGATCGCTGATGCAAACGTTGACGCAGTAGTTATCGCTACTCCCGACCACTGGCACGCTGCTATCGCTATCGCTGCTTGTAAGGCTGGTAAGGACGTTTATTTGGAGAAGCCCCTTACTTTCACCGTTTACGAGGGTCAGCGCCTGATCGAGGCTGTTCGTGCTAACCACATCGTATTCCAGACTGGTTCAATGCAGCGTTCAATGTCTGTATTCCGTCACGCAGCTGAGGTTTGCCGTTCAGGTAAGTTGGGTAAGATCAAGTTTATGCGTGCTTACGTAGGTGATGGTCCGAAGCCTTACGATTTGGAGATCTCTAATCCTCCCGCAGGTTTGGATTGGGAGCGTTGGGTTGGTCCTCTGCCCGCAGAGTGGCTTAACAAGTACAACCACACTTTGAACCCGCTGATCAACGATAAGGGTCGTGACGAGTGCTGGGGTGCTTGGCGTTGGCACCAGGGTCTCGGTGGTGGTTACACTACTGACTGGGGTGCTCACATGTTCGATATCGCTCAGTGGTGTATCAACCGCGATGGTTCGGGTCCCGTTGAGGTTCTTCCTCCCGATCACAGCCCCTATGGCGGTTTGACTTATCGCTACGACAACGGTGTTGATTTGGCACAGATGAACTACGGTTGGGGTCAGAGCCTCCAGGTATTCGGTGAGAAGGGCTGGATCAAGGTTCGCCGTGGTAAGTTCGAGGCTTCAGATCCCTCATTCTTGCCCGCAGCTCAGCAGGACGCTAATGCAGGTGCAAACAGCGTAGCTGGCCGTACTTTCGAGACCAACGTTTCACACTACCAGAGCTGGTTCGACGGTATCAAGAGCCGTCGTGATCCTAATGTTCCCGTTGAGGTTGGTCACAGCTCTTGTACTTTGTGTAACATCGGTAACATCGCTTACGAGTTGAACCGTCCTTTGAAGTGGAATCCCGCTATCGAGAAGTTCATGGATGACGAGGAGGCTAACTCTAAGTTGCACTATGAGTATCGTGCTCCTTACAAGTTGGAGTAATACTAAATCCGATACAATAATGAACGCCTGTCCCGCAAGGGGCGGGCGTCTTTTTTGTTGTGGTGGGGGAGGAGGGGAATTCAGAATTCAAAATTCAAAATGCACGCTTAAGGTGTGTTTTCTGACAATCTTGCTACGCAAGTCGGGGATGACGCTGATTAATTCCCTTTATCCCGTAGTTGCTTTGTCACCCCACACCGCAAATTCAGCAGTGTCGTTTTGGCGTTTGTTGGGAGAGGACGGAAGCTTTTGATGATAGATATATGGGCAAAAAAATGCCCGATCGGGGAGATCGGGCATTGAGTCAAAATCGGGTTAAGATTACTTCGCGTTCTTCTCGGCTGCGTAGAGCTCGTTAACCTTTGCCAATACAGCGTCGCTGATGTCGAGAGCCTCGACTGCGTCAACCAAAGCTGATGCGTTGAAGACCATCTTGTACTTCTTGTCGGCGTTTACCTCCTTGATGGCGCGCATAATCAGATCCTGAGTGCGGTTAGAGAATACATAGTTCTCCTCGTCCAAGGTCTCAGCCTCCTTCTGTGCGTTGGTCTGGTAGTTGGCGATCTTCTGCTCGATAGACTGCTGCTGCTTCTGAGCGTCGGCAGTGGTGATAAGGCCCTTCTGGTACTTCTCCTGAAGCTGAACAGCCTCGTTCTGGAGGTTGCGCTCCTTCTGTGCCCAAGAGTTCTGTGCCTTCTCGGTCTTCTCCTGCAGGGCTACACCCTCGCTCTTATAGATGTCGCTCTCGGCCAAAATGTACTCAACGCGAACGTAGGCGTAGTCACTGGCGATAACTTCTGTTGCGGCAGCCTCAGCAGCTGCGGGCTCGGTCGTCTTGTTCTCGCAAGATGAGAGGCTCAAGGCGGCTACGAACAGTGTCAAAAATACTTTTTTCATAGGAATTAGATATGTTTTATAATATTAAATTCTGCATATAATCGACAAAGATAAAGAAAAATTATTTATTTTTGTCGTATTAAGCTGTTAAAATTAACTCTATGTACGAATATATTTCAGGACTTGTGGCCGAATTGGCCCCGACGTATGCCGTTGTGGATGCTGCAGGGGTGGGTTATTACATAAATATCTCGTTACAGACATACGCCGCAATCGAGGGCGAGAAATCGGCTCGGTTGTACGTTCACTTCATCGTGCGCGAGGATGCACAGCAGTTGTATGGCTTTGCAACAAAGCTCGAGCGCGAGCTGTTCCGCAACCTTATAAGCGTGTCGGGCGTGGGTGGAAATACGGCGCGAATGATACTGTCGACTTACTCGACATCGGAGTTGCGTAATATCATTGCTACGGAGAATGCTGTATTGCTGAAGAATGTGAAGGGCCTGGGACTCAAGACGGCTCAGAAGATTATCGTTGAGTTGAGCGGAAAGATGCTGGAGCTGGGTGCCGACAAGGAGGCTGTGGTTCCGACGGCTGCGAGTGGCGTATCGAACGAGATCTTCGATGAGACTATGGCGGCACTCGTTATGCTCGGATTCCAGAAGACGGCATCGGAGAAGGTTGTGAAGGCGCTGCTGAAGGAGTCGCCGACGATTTCGGTCGAGGAGGCGGTGCGTCAGGCATTGCGCAGATTGTAACCCGGCGGAGTCTTGCAGGGTAGTGATGGGAGATAATAATGGCCTGATTGTAGAAATGTTGGTGTGAAATTGCGCGAGTGGATAATTTTAATTAACTTTGCACGATTATAGGGTATAATGAAGTCAAAAATCTGGATAGCATTTGTGGTAGCTGCATCGCTCCTGTTCTCGGTCGCTTGTGGCGACGAGGCGGTTGATGTGGCCGAGACGCAACGTAACAGCATTGTCAGCTATCTGACTTCGTCGCACTCTCCACGCCTGATAAACAAGAAGGACGTGGGGCAGGCATTGGAGAAGAATCCTCCGTTCTATGAGCAGGTGGAGTACAATACGTTCCGATATATTGACGATTACTACAACCCCGAGCGCGAGAGCCGAGTGCAGGTAGCCGAGGGAGATGAGGTGGAGCTGACATTCACGGCCTACATCTTTTCGGGAAGCAAGCCTGCGGTGTCGGCGATATATCTTACGAATGATCAGGTGCAGATAGATGCACTTCAAAATACGGGACTCAACGTAGAGTATTGGAAGGCGGAGCCGCTGAAGGTGAAAATCGGCCAGACCAATATAATAAAAGGCGTTGAGGTGTCGTTAATAGGATGTCGTGAGGGTGACTGCGTGGAGGTGTATATGACGCTCGATGCGGCCTATGGCGACGATGTGGTGGGCGTGGTTCCGCTGGAGTCATCGGTGGTGTGGTATTACACTATCGATAAGGTTGTAAGGTAAATACTTATAAAAGAAAAAGATAACGATAATAATATGAAATTTATCAACCGTATATTCTGCTTCGTGTGCGCTGTCGTAGCGCTCGCATCGTGTGTGGAGTCGGAGGGACTCACATTCGAGGAGGCCGAGACCATAGCACTCGAGGCGTGGATTCAGAAGAATCGTCCCGACCTGATAGCGAACTTTCAGCCGAACGGAGGATACTATGTCGAGTTGTTGGATGAGGGTGTGGCCGATAGTGCCGCAGTAAGAACCGGCAATAACTGGATATGGTTTGACGTGACGTGTCGCGACCTGGCGGGTAATATCGTGATGACGCGAAACTCGGATATGGCGCGTATGCAGAGTTCGTATACCGACTATACGCACTATGTGCCCTACTTCCTCTTCTGCGGTGAGGAGCATCGTTCGTCGTTGCCCGAGGGTATCTATATGTCGCTCAGAAATAAGTTGTGGGTAAATGGCCAGACTTATTCGGCACGATATGGAACCAAGATGCGTATCTATATGCCATCGTCGATCGGAACCAAGAGTAGCGGAATGAAGGGTGATGGCGGATATGAAGGTCAGTATAAGCTCGATGCTAAACGCCCGATGATTGCCGAGATCAATGTATATGGTCACGTTGGAAATCCTGTGGCTTACGAGGATCGCTGGGTTCAGGCATTTGCCGAGGCAAATGGCGGTTTGGCTCCGCTGCCCGAAACCAAGGAGGAGAATGATGCCAATACGCAGCGTCGTCGCTGGTATATGCGCACAGAGGGTGATGCGGAGGCCGAGAAGGTGTATGACGAGAAGTGGTATATGCCCGTTGATTCGATTGCAGGATTGTATATCAATTACCTCTATTCGCCTAAGAGACAGCTTGAGTTTGATTGTTTGCGCGAGGATACACTAATCTACGCCGGCCAGACGAATTATAGTAAGGGTAAGATTTACGGATCGAAGGGCCTTGACCAGCTCAATAAGGAGATCGATGATGCGTTGATTAAGCGTTTTGGTGAGGGCCTGCACCCTGCGGATGCACAGGCGATTGACTCGACAGAGACTGCCAAGATATGGTATGTTACGCGTCTTCTTGATGGATTTGTGGTTGATACCAACATCGAGGAGGTCAAAGAGATTGTTTACAGCAGCAACTATGATGCTTTGCTCGATGTGAGCAAGGATGCACTCAACTTCGTGACGGGCGAGGCTGGTGAGGAGTCGAACTCGTATGTTGATGCGTGGAAGTATGCTGTGCCGTTCCTGAAGCTCGGAGCGTGGAATGCCATCCTGACCGTGTCGTCGAATGCATACGGTGCAACGGGTGTAGCAGGTACGTCGAGCACGTCGTCGAGTACGGATTACAGCAATTACTACAACTATTATAACTACTACAACAGCTACTACGGAAACAGCTACTACAATAACTACTACAACGGCTACTACGGAATGGGCGGAATGGGCCTTGGTGGTATGGGTATGGGCGGTATGTACGGTGGTATGTATGGCGGAATGTATGGAGGTATGTACGGCGGTATGTATCCCAACTACTACGATAGCTATTACTACAACAACTACTACAACAATATGTATGGCTACGAGGATGAATCTACGACCACCACGACGACAAAGGTGACCACCGAGGTGTTGCCATATATGCCTCTGCTGTGGCAGGTGTATGTCGAGGAGGATACCAAGTAGGCTAAGGTAATGGCTGTAGGTGAAACTAACTCGAAGAGTGAATAAAAATGCAATAGGAGGATTATCTTGCGGGATAATCCTCTTTTTTTTAAGTTTTTTTAATAGAAATTTTGCAGAAACAAAAAATAGTTGTAATTTTATAATGTGAAGTCAGCGAGATGGCTTCCTTGAGCAGACAATAATTACATAAACCTAAAAATAGAACGTTATGATTATCACTTTTAACGAACTTCGTCGTATTAAGGACAAATTGCCCAGCGGTAGCTCACAGCGTATCGCTGATGAGCTCGGAATTGATGTAGATACAGTACGCAACTACTTCGGTGGTAAGCACCTCGATGCTCCCGCTTGTGCAGGTATTCATATTGAGCAGGGCCCCGATGGTGGCGTTGTTACTCTGGATGATACGGCTATTCTCGATGCCGCAATGCGCATTCTGAACGAGAATAAGTAAAGAAAACTTTAATTATTATTGTTTAGTGAAAAATTGCATCGGAGTCGGCTCAAGAGTCGGATTCCGATGCATTTTTGTTTCTAAACGCGATTTTTTGTGATGAGAAGGTTGATTAACATTCTGTTGCTGATGCTCTTCTCGGCGGTGAGCGCCACGGCGCAACAGCTGGTGGATACCCCTTTCAATGGGCTTATCGTTGATGGCTCGGGTAAGGGTATAGCAAAGGTGAAGATCACAATTGCGGGTAGCACGAAGCGCACATCGACCGACAAGCAGGGACGTTTTGGATTGACGAACCTCGGCGATGATGTGGTGCTGAATCTCGCAGGAAAGGGAATCAAGGATTTGAAAGTTCCCGTTGTGGGCCGCAGCAGCCTGCATATTGTGATTGAGAATGGTGTGGTGGTAGAGGCACAGGAGTCGCAGGCTTTGACCGATGCCGGCTTTAACTACATTAGAAAACGTGAGCAGAGCTTAGGCTCGGGCGTGATTACGGGCGAGGAGTTGCGTCGCAGCAACCAGACCGATTTTGAGAAGGCGCTCCTGAGTCGCGTGTCGGGACTTGTGAAGGTGAATGGCGAGTTACAGCTGCGCGGGTTCTACTCGGTGAATGCCGAGCCCAAGACGCTGTTGCTGGTCGATGGATCGCAAGTGCTTGATTTCTCGCACGTCAATATTCACGAGGTGGAGTCGGTTACGGTGTATAAGGATGGCGCCAGCGTATTCGGTTTGAGAGGGTTTGCCGGCGCGATTGATGTGAAACTAAGATCGTTGTAGGATACGTTGCGTAGCGGTGTGTCGCCGACGGAGAGGTAATTTAGAGGAGAATGTTTAACCCTGCATTGAGCCGCGGGCTCGGTGCGAGATTGTATGAGAAGATGAAGAAGTTATTATTGCTTGTAGTGATGATGTTGGCTGGTGTTGCGGCCTTCGCACAGAAGGAGAGCGATGTGCCATTCAACGGACTTATTATTAATGAGGCGGGCAAGGGCGTTTCGCGATTCAAGGTGAAGGTCAAGGGTGCTCGAGCACACACGCTATCGGACAATCAGGGACGATTTGGTCTGACCAACGTGCCGGGTGATGCCGTGTTGCAGTTTTCGTATAAGAAGATTGAGTTTGAGATTCCGGTAAATGGCCGTCGTAGTATGCGCGTGATTCTGGTAGCTGGCGCAGTGTCGGGCGTGGAGGAGTCGCAGGAGCTGATCGATACGGGTTATGGATATGTTAAGCGCCGTGAGCTCACGCAGCGCTCGGATGTGATTACGGGCGATGAGTTGCGTAGCCTCGGTCAGATGGATCTGCAGGAGGCGTTGTTGGGTGTGATGCCCGCGTTGCAGCTTGTCAATGGCGAGCTCTCGCTCAGAGGATCGACTTCGCTTAACGCATCGACGCGTCCGTTGATTCTTGTTGATGGAATGGAAACAACGTCACTCTCGATGGTGAGTATCAACGAGGTGGAGTCGGTGTCGCTTGACCGTGATGGTTCGATGTATGGAATCAGAGGAGCTAATGGCGTTATCCTGATCACGCTGAAGGGAGCTAATAAATAATTATTATAATGTAATTGGTAAAGGTTGTTTGGCATATGCCAAGCAACCTTTTTTTTGTATGAGGTCGAAATGAGTGACAGATGGGGCGTTTGGCACACTATGTAATCTGCCATTTGGCAGACTTTTTGGCAGAGCTGGGGGCGCTTTGGCACTCTTTTACGCCATAATCGGGTATTTTCGTCATATTTTTTGTTTGGTATAGCGTTTGTTAATAAATGTAGCGTCGGCCAGGGGTTGACACGCAGATGAGCCGCAGCCAAATGTTTGGCCCGGCAAGCAAAAAAGAAAATAATAGATAATAACAAATAAAAAACTAAAGATTATGGGAAAGATTATTGGTATTGATTTGGGTACTACAAACTCTTGTGTATCTGTAATGGAGGGTAACGAGCCCGTGGTTATTCCTAACGCCGAGGGCCATCGCACCACACCTTCAATCGTAGCCTTTACGGACGGCGGCGAGCGTAAGGTGGGTGACCCCGCTAAGCGTCAGGCTATTACCAACCCCAAGCGCACGGTATTCTCGATCAAGCGCTTTATGGGTGAGAAGTACGATAAGGTTGGTAACGACATTACGCGTGCCCCTTATAGCATCGTGTGTGGCGACAACAACACGCCTCGCGTAGATATCGACGGTCGTCAGTACACTCCCCAGGAGATTTCGGCTATCATCCTGCAGAAGATGAAGAAGACGGCGGAGGATTACCTTGGTCAGGAGGTTTCGGAGGCTGTGATCACCGTGCCCGCTTACTTCTCTGACTCACAGCGTCAGGCTACAAAGGAGGCTGGTGAGATTGCTGGTCTGAAGGTGCGCCGTATCATCAACGAGCCTACGGCTGCCGCTTTGGCTTACGGTTTGGATAAGAAGGATGCAGATATGAAGGTTGCTGTGTATGACCTCGGTGGCGGTACTTTCGATATCTCAATTCTGGAGTTGGGTGATGGCGTATTTGAGGTTAAGTCAACTAATGGTGATACTCACCTCGGTGGTGATGACTTCGACCACGTTTTGATCGATTACATGGCTGAGGCTTTCAAGGCAGAGCACGGTATCGACCTGCGTCACGATCCTATGGCGTTGCAGCGTCTGAAGGAGGCTGCCGAGAAGGCAAAAATCGAGTTGTCGTCTACCACGACTACCGAGATTAACCTGCCCTACATTATGCCCGTGAATGGTATTCCCCAGCACTTGGTGATGCCTCTGACTCGTGCTAAGTTTGAGCAGTTGAGCGACCACCTTATTCAGAAGACCATCGAGCCCTGCCGCATCGCTTTGCGTGATGCCGGTCTGCAGGCAAGCGATATCGACGAGGTTATTCTCGTAGGTGGTTCAACCCGTATCCCCGCTATTCAGCAGATCGTTGAGAAGTTCTTCGGCAAGACTCCCAACAAGTCGGTAAATCCCGATGAGGTTGTGGCTATCGGTGCTGCTATTCAGGGTGGTGTATTGACCGGTGAGGTTAAGGATGTGCTTCTGCTGGATGTAACGCCGCTGTCGCTCGGTATCGAGACTCTGGGTGGCGTATTCACCAAGCTCATCGAGGCTAATACCACTATTCCCACGCGTAAGAGTGAGGTATTCTCGACGGCTGCCGACAATCAGCCCTCGGTAGAGATCAACGTATGCCAGGGTGAGCGTCCGATGGCACGCGACAACAAGTCGATCGGACGATTCCACTTGGATGGTATTCCCGCAGCTCCCCGTGGTGTTCCGCAGATTGAGGTTACGTTTGATATCGACGCGAACGGTATCTTGAACGTATCGGCAAAGGATAAGGGTACGGGCAAGGAGCAGAAGATCCGCATCGAGGCTTCGTCAGGTCTGACCGAGCAGGAGATTCAGCGTATGCGCGACGAGGCTAAGGCCAACGAGGAGAAGGATAAGGCAGAGAAGGAGCGCGTAGATAAGGTTAATGCAGCCGATTCTAACATCTTCGCAACGGAGAAGCAGCTCAAGGAGTATGGCGACAAGATTCCCGCTGACAAGAAGTCGGCAATCGAGGGTGCACTTGCAAAGCTCAAGGAGGCTCACAAGTCGCAGGATGTAGCAGCGATCGACACTGCAATCAACGAGCTCAACGCCGCTTGGCAGGCAGCTTCGCAGGATCTCTACGCAGCACAGCAGGCTGAGCAGCAGGCTCAGGGCGGCGCACAGCAGAATCCTAACGCGGGTCAGCAGTGTGGCGCACAGCAGCAGCCCGAGGATGTAGAGTTTGAGGAGGTGAAATAATTGCAAATGTCTCTAATGTGGCTCTTTTGGCGTCTTGCTTGCGGTGATAATGCTCACATACGCGAAGTATGCTCCGCTTATCACCACTGCGGCAATCCTCAAAATAGCCTACATTATAAACATTTGCGGTAAAGATATCTTATGAAAAGGCGGTTGTCCATCAGGACGACCGCTTTTTTTGTGTCGGGGTGAAGTGTTTTGTGCTGAGGGATTTGCTCGTCTTAAAACAAATGATTAGCTTTGTGTAGATTAACCCAAAATGAGAAGATTATGAGAAAGAGTATTCAAAAAATTATGAGTGCAGCGCTTGTGGCATTATGCGCAGTTGTGTTGGTGCAGTGTGCTCCCGCCTCGGATATGACAGCCGAGGGCAAACTGCCGCGAGCAGAGGCCTCGGCTGAGCTTAACGCGGCCTTCGATAACTATTTGGCAGCGGTGGAGGCGGCTGGACAGGACTTGCACAGTATTATGATTGTGAAGGGCGGCAAGGTCGTAAAGGAGCATTGGCAGAGCGAGGGTGCGCCCGATAAATTACACATTCTGAACTCGGTAAGTAAGACATTCACTTCGACTGCCGTAGGTTTGGCAGTGGCCGAGGGAAAGCTATCGCTGTCGGATAAGGTGGTTGATCTCTTCCCCGATAAGTTGCCCGCCGAGGTGAGTGAGAATCTCAAGAAAGTAGAGGTGCGCCATCTGCTCACGATGTCGGGCGGTCACGACACCGAGCCTAACCGTCGTGCGCTTGGCGAGGATGCTGATTGGGTGGAGGCTTTCTTGGCTCATCCGTTCGAGCACGAGCCTGGCACATATTTCTGGTACAACAGTATGGGAACGTATATGTTGTCGGCTATTGTTCAGAAGGTTACGGGCGAAAAGGTGATCGACTACCTGACGCCTCGCCTCTTCGAGCCTTTGGCAATCGAGGGTGCGACGTGGCAGGAGAGTCCGCAGGGTATCAACACCGGCGGCTGGGGTCTCTACCTCAAGACCGAGGATCTGGCAAAGATGGGTCAGTTGATTCTGCGCCGAGGCGAGTGGAACGGTGTGCAGATTGTTCCCGCTGAGTGGATTGACCAGATGACAACGGCACACATCGACTCGCGTCCTGCGGGTATGCGTCCCGAGCATATTACCTTCAAGGCTGAGGATAGCGATTGGTTGCAGGGTTATGGCTACCAGATGTGGCGTTGCCGTCACGGAGCGGTACGCGCTGACGGAGCTAACGGACAGTATATTATCGTTATGCCTGAGCAGGATGTGGTGATTGCAATGACGGCAAACATCGGCGATATGCAGGGCGAGATTAACTTGGTGTGGGAGCATCTGTTGCCTGTGCTGAAGTAACCGAACAAGAGGTAGTTGTCGCTGGAGCAGTGCTACGATAAGGCGCGCGGGCGAGAAAATGACTATATATTTGTAGAAAAGTCTGAAAATCGGGCGTAAAGTTTCGATTTTCAGACTTTTTTTGCTTATCTTTGCGAGATTAAAAGTCGGATTGTTTCCGATGATGCGTGATAAATACGTGATAATTAGAAATATAAACAAAAATTTTAAACAACAATGCAAAGTAAAGGCGCACTTAAATTGTTTACAATCCTTTTAGTGATTGGATGCATTTATCAGCTCTCATTCTCGTTCGTGACGAGAAACGTGGAGAAGGATGCCGCAGAGTATGCTGCTTCTTTCGACGAGGCTGAGCAGGCTTCTATGGAGGCTTATTATTTGGATTCGATTCAGAACAAGCCCGTATTCAGCTTGCTGGGTCTCAAGGACTTCACCTACAAAGAGGCTAAGGAGAAGGAGGTTAACCTCGGTCTTGACCTTAAGGGTGGTATGAACGTAATGCTCGAAATCGAGGTTCAGGACTTGGTTAAGTCACTGGCTGGTGATAGCCAGAACGACCCCGCTTTTGTGGCAGCTCTCGAGCAGGCAAATGCAGCTCTGAAGGCTGGTACTAACGACTATATCGGCGAGTTCGCTGAGGCTTACGAGCAGACCTCGAATGGTGCTCCTTTGGCCGCTATTTTCGTTAGCCCCGATCGTAAGGATATTACTCCCAACTCATCTAACGAGGAGGTTGTTCGCGTATTGCGCGATGAGACCGACGCTGCTATCGCCGCTTCGTTCAATATCTTGCGTAGCCGTATTGACCACTTCGGTGTAACTCAGCCCAACATTCAGCGTATGCCCAACTCAAACCGTATTATGGTTGAGTTGCCGGGTGTTAAGGAGCCTGAGCGTGTGCGTAAGCTTTTGCAGGGTTCTGCATCGCTGGAGTTCTGGGTAACTTATGACGCTGCGGAGGTTCTGCCTATGTTGGTTGAGGCTGACGCGCTGATCAAGCAGGTGAACGCTGGCGAGGCTACCGCAGAGGTAGCTGAGGCTACGGAGGGTGGTGACCTGGCATCGGAGGTAGCTTCTACGACCGAGCAGTCAATCTCTGGTTACACTCGCGAGTCAAACCCCTTGTTCGCACTTTTGGATCCCGCATACGCAGGTGGTAGCATCGTAGGTACTGCAGTAGCTGCTGATCAGCCTATCATCAACGCATACCTGGAGCGTCCCGAGGTTAAGAATCTCTTCCCCGCTGACCTTCACCTGATGTGGGGTATCAAGGGTGAGCCTATGTTCGATAACCGTATCTGTCTTTACGCTTTGCGTTCGGTTGATGGCAAGCCTTCAATGGATGGTAGCGCCGTAGCAACCGCTCAGGAGAACTACTCGCAGAACGGTTCGGCTGCTGAGGTTAATCTGATGATGAACTCGAACGGTGCTTCACAGTGGGCACAGCTTACGGGCCAGAACATCGGTAAGCCTATCGCAATCGTATTGGATGGCTATGTATATTCAGCTCCCAACGTACAGAATAAGATCGAGGGTGGTAGCTCAGTGATCACTGGTAACTTCACCATCCAGGAGGCTCAGGACTTGGCAAACGTACTGAAGTCTGGTAAGGTTCCCGCGCCCGCGCGTATTATTCAGGATACAGTAGTAGGTCCTTCACTCGGAGTTGAGTCTATCAACGCAGGTATGTTCTCATTCGTATTGGCATTCTGCCTCGTACTGCTTTATATGGGTCTGTTCTACAAGACCGCAGGTTGGTTGGCAGATATCGCCTTGATCCTTAACATCTTCCTTTTGATGGGAGTTCTGGTATCGTTCGGCTCGGTATTGACGCTGCCCGGTATCGCAGGTATCGTGCTTACGATGGGTATGGCTGTGGATGCTAACGTAATTATCTACGAGCGTATCAAGGAGGAGTTGCGCGGTGGCAAGGGCTTGGCTCTGGCTATCAAGGATGGTTTCTCAAACGCTTACTCGGCAATTATCGACGGTCAGCTGACTACCATCATCACCGGTATCGTGCTGTTCGTATTCGGTAACGGTCCCGTACAGGGCTTTGCTACTACGCTCGTAATCGGTATCTTGACCTCTGTATTCTGCGCAATCTTCATCACGCGAATGTTGCTTGAGTGGGTTCTCGAGAAATGGGGCAAGCTCTCGTTCTCTCGCTCTTGGTCAGAGAACTGGTTGGCAAACGTGAAGTTCGACTTTGTCTCAAAGCGTAAGTCGTCATATATCCTCTCTGGTTCGTTGATCGTTTTGTCAGTGCTGTCATTGGCAATCCTTGGTCTGAACACTGGTGTTGATTTCACTGGTGGTCGTACTTACGTTGTACGTTTCGACCAGAACGTATCGGCTGAGGAGATTCGCGTAGCTTTGGATCAGGCATTGGTTAGCGACGACGCTACCAAGTCTTCACTCGAGGTTAAGCAGTATGGTGGTGAGAACCAGATGCGTATCATCACTCAGTACAAGTATGACGATACATCGGAGGAGACAACGGCTGAGGTTGATGCTTTGATCTACAACGCTGTTAAGGGCTTCTACTCTTATCCTATCACATTGGAGGGCTTCACCAGCACGCAGGACGATGCTAACGGTATCATCTCTTCTGAGAAGATCGGTCCCGCAATCGCTAAGGATATGGTGTTCAACGCATTCTATGCTGTGTTGTTCTCGCTGATCGCTATCGGTCTTTACATCACTCTCCGATTCAAGCACTGGCAGTGGGCAACGGGTGCTACCTTGGCTTTGGCTCACAACGCATTCCTCGTGATCGGTATCTTCTCGATGCTGTACCACATTATGCCTTTCAACCTTGAGGTTAACCAGGCATTCATCGCTGCGATCCTGACCATCATCGGTTACTCGATCAACGATACAGTGGTTATCTTCGACCGTATTCGTGAGTACATCGCTCTCTATCCCAAGCGCGCGATGAAGGATAACATCAACAACGCTATCTGCTCTACGCTGTCGCGTACGATGAATACTTCAGGTACGACTATTGTAACCCTGCTTGCGATGTTCATCCTTGGAGGTGAGAACTTGCGTGGTTTCATCTTTGCACTGCTTTTGGGTGTAATTATCGGTACCTACTCTTCAGTATTCGTTGCTACACCTATCGCATACGATATTTTGAACCGTGGCGAGAAGAAGTAGTCTTGTTTGACGATATAAGTAAGAAAATAGGTTGCAACATCAGTTTGTTGCAACCTGTTTTTTTTATAACTTTGCATTACTATGAGAAAATTTATGGAGATACTCAAATCGATGTGGGGTTGGTTTCGCTCTGCGGTTTCGACGGCCTTTGTTATTCTCTTCTGCGCATCGTTTATTCTTTGGTATATTCTCAAACTACAATATACCTATACCACCGACTACTCGGTGCTGGTGAATGTCGAAGGCGAGCAGTTGCGTGTACCGTGTGTGATTGAGGGCAAGGGTACGAATCTGTTGGGCTATAGGGTAAATAAACATAAGGAGATTCGTATTCCGTTGTCGGATCTGAAGTACACCTTCACGAGCGATCCCGAGGAGAGCGGTGATGGCGCATTGACGAATATGTATATCATCGATCCTCAGTCGATGCAGAGCGCTATTTCGGTGCGATTCAGCGATATAAAAGTGATTTCGGTGGGCGATGTGCCACCGCTCAGATTGCACGGTGAAGAGGAGAAATAATAAGGAATAAGGATTATGTATAAAGTTGGAATAACGGGCGGTATTGGAAGTGGAAAGAGTACGGTTTGCCGGCTCTTCGAGCAGAATGGTATCGCCGTTTATGATTCTGATGCGAGGGCCAAGGCGCTGATGGCCGAGGATGCGACGTTGCGCGAGCAGCTTGTGGCGGCGTTTGGTGCAGAGTGCTATAACGAGCAGGGGCTCAATCGAGCCTATTTGGCAGGGCGAGTATTTGGCGATGAGGCGGAGCTACGGCGATTGAATGGGATTGTGCATCCTGCCGTTAAGGATGATTTTCGCCGATGGGCCGATGCGCAGCGCGGCGCATACGTTGTGCTGGAGAGTGCTATCTTGTTTGAGTCGGGATTCGATGCGGAGGTCGATACGACACTCGCGGTGATGGCGCCGATGGAGGAGCGACTGCGTCGAACAGCTGAGCGTGATGGCACAGATATGGAGGCCATTAAACGACGTATGGAGCATCAGCTAAGTGATGATGAGTTGCACGCACGAGCCGCACGCACGATTGTGAATCTCAGGATGGATTATCTGGAGAGCGACGTAGAGCAACTGCATAAGATCTACTGCTATGAAGCAACTCTTTAGGGCGCTTGGGCGGCGAGAGCCGCAGGTGATGGCGATAGTGAATGTAACCGACGACTCCTTCTACGAGGGGAGCCGAACCCCGTCGGGTGATGCGATTGAGGAGCGTGTTGCGCAGGCGCTGGAGGATGGAGCGACGATATTTGATATCGGGGGTGCTTCGTCGAGGCCGGGTGCCGAGGTTGTTGCTCTGGAGGAGGAGTGGCAACGCGTGAGGCGTGGAGTGGAGGCTGTGAGAAGGCTTTCGAGCGATGTGCCTGTGTCGGTGGATACCTATCGCGCGGAGGTGGCGCGACGGGCCGTTGAGGAGTTTGGTGAGTTGATAATCAACGATATATCGGCCGGAGAGGCAGATGAGCGAATGATTGACGTGGTGGCGCAGGCAGGCGTGCCGTATGTGGCGATGCATATGCGTGGCGAGCCGCTTTCGATGCAGCACCTGACTGATTATCCGAAGGGCGTTGTGGCCGAGGTGAGGGAGTATTTCGTTGAGCGTTTGGCAATGCTTCGTGAGCGTGGCGTGGAGCGCGTGATAATCGATCCCGGATTTGGATTTGCAAAGAGCGTAGAGCAGAATTATGAATTGCTGGCGGGGTTGAGCGAGCTGAGCGATTTGGGTGTGCCCGTATTGGCGGGATTGTCGCGCAAGTCGATGATATATCGTCCGCTTGGTGTGACACCAGCCGAGGCGTTGAATGGAACGACGGCCCTTAATTGGGAGGCTCTGAGGCAAGGAGCTACGATTTTAAGAGTCCACGATGTAAGAGAAGCCGTTGAGGTCGTCCAACTATTTGAAAAATTGCCTAACAAGGGGAATAAAAAAGCCTGTCAGTAGTGAGCTGACAGGCTTTTTTTGATCTCTATTGGGGATTAGGCCTCGGCCTTCTTCTCCTTGATGACGAATACACAAGCTGCTCCGATGATGAGCAGAACACCCGCCAAGACCAGCATATTGATCTCGGGAGCCAAGCCACCTTCGGGGGTAAAGCCCTTGAGGATTAGACCACCCAGAACGGCTGCTACGATCTGTGGGAGGCAGATAGTGCCGTTGAAGAGGCCCAGGTAGGTGCCCATATGGCCACCGCTCAAGGCGTTGGTGAGGATCGTAAAGGGAAGTGCCAGCATCGCTGCCCACGCGCAACCGATCAGAAGGAAGCTGATAAAGAGCAGGTAGGGATCGTGCATAAAGTAGGTTGAGATGAAGCCCAAACCACCAAGAACGAGGCTGAGTGAGTAGATCAGCTTCTTATTCTTGAACATAGGAATTACAATCGCCCACAGAACAGAGCCTACAGCCTGAACAGCGAAGAGAATACCAACCCAGTTACCAGCGGCATTATACTGCTCCGAGGTGGTGTCCAGAACGGTGCGGGTGATGCCATCGACCGTACTCTGAATGGTAGGTGCATCGAAGGCGTTGAGCGCAACGGAACCGTTGGTGTAGGTCCACATAAACATAAATGCCGCCCAGCAGAAGAACTGCACAAGGCCGACGGTCCAGAATGCTGAGGGGGCCTTGACGAGCAGCTGGAGCATATTGGTCTTCTCGGCCTTCTCCTCCTTTTTGATGCCGTGATACTCGGCATAGAGCTCGGGAGGATACTCCTTAACTTTGGCGGTGGTGTAGGACACGCACAGGATAAGGATTGCGGCACCTGCGTAGAACGAGAAGATAACCGTATCGGGAACAACGCCCTCGGGGGCTATATTGCTGATACCGATGCCCGTAAGTACGAAGGGGAAGATGTAACCGACAAGACTACCTGCGTTGCAGAGGAAACTCTGAATAGAGTAGGCTAAGCTCTTCTGCTCCTCATTGACCATATCGCCAACCATCATCTTGAAGGGCTGCATCGCTACGTTGATACTCGTGTCGAGGAACATAAGCGAGAACAGACCGAAGATCATTGCCGTCGAGACAGCCATACCGAAGCTGCCAGCATTGGGCAGCATACACATAACCAAAACGGCAACCACAGCACCCACGAACAGGTAGGGGATGCGGCGGCCGAAGCGGGTCCAGGTCTTATCGCTCAGCGCGCCGATGATGGGCTGTACGATGATGCCCATCAGCGGGGGAAGAATCCAGAAATAGCTCAAGTTGTGCGGATCGGCGCCCAACGTCGAGAAGATGCGGCTGATGTTTGCGCTCTGCAGAGCGTAGGCAATCTGCACGCCAAAGAAGCCGAAACTGATGTTCCAGAGCTTCCAGAAACTTTGGTTAGGAATCTGTTTCATTTGGTATTTTTAGTCTTTGCCTATTTATGATCGCTGCGATGAGCGGATCATCTCGGTAATTTGGTAATTAAAGCCATCCTTTGCCATAAGCTCCTCCAGCGTGAGGTGCATACGGTAGCGCCAATAGTGTCGCGGGTTGGCGGGCACATTGATACGCTCCGAGTCGGCATCCTCCACGCGCAGGCTCTCGTCGATAGAGAACCAGTCCTGAAGCGCCAGGATGCAGAGCAACGAGGGCGACTGAAGGTGCTGGCGGACAATCTGCTCGCAGATCTTGCCCGACGCCTCGGCGGGGGCCTCATCGTTGTAACAGAGGACGTTGCGGTAGAAGTCGTTGGTTACCGTACGATCCTCACGCCACCAGCCGCGAAGTGTACTCATATCGTGGGTTGAGATGGTGCAGACCGAACGCAGCGGGTACTCCTCGACGTGGCCGAAGGCGTGTTGCGGGTTCTTGGGCATACGCTGAATCTCGAGGCTCAGGATCTGCATCGCCTCCATAGCCCAGGGTACGCAGTCGGGAACCATACCCAGATCCTCGCCGCAGACGAGCATCGAGGTGGCCTCGGTGAGCTGCGGGAGCTTCTTCATAGCCTCCTCGTACCAGAACTGGTTGTGGCGCTCGTAGAAGTAGTGAACGTACAAGCGGTCGAAAGCGGCCTTCTCGTGAGCGCTGAGGCGCGAGTAGGTGTAGTCGCTCTGGGCGCTGATGCGAGGGTGGTACATACCTTTAAGCTTGCGATCGGGAACGAACAGCACGTTGTCGATGAGCGAATAGAGTCCCTCGCGGATCCACTCGTCGCCCTTCGGCAGAGGATGCTCGTTCAGATAAGCCTCGACTTTACGCTGGGTGTTGAACTTGTTCTTCAGCTCATAGACATCGTCGTGGCTATGGCGAAGGAAGTTCTTCTTAACCCACTCGGCCTTCTCGTGGAAGCGCTGCCACAGCAGATCCTCGTTGATGAAGGGATGAGTCATAAAGTCGCGCAGGAAGTGCAGACCGAACGAAGCGATCTCATCGGCTGACATCGGCATAGCGGGTGAGAATTGTCCCACCAATCCGTTTACCGAGTGTGCGGGGATCTCCCAGATGCGGAAGAAGCCGAGGATGTGGTCGATGCGGTAGGCCGTAAAGTACTCGGCCATCTTAGCGAAGCGACGACGCCACCAAGCGTAGCCGTCGGCAGCCATAACGTCCCAATTATAGGTGGGGAAGCCCCAGTTCTGTCCCGTTGCAGAGAAGGCATCGGGGGGAGCACCTGCCTGACCGTTCATATTGAAGTAGTAGGGCTCAACCCACGCCTCGACGCTATTGCGGCTGATGCCGATGGGGATGTCGCCCTTCAGGATGACACCCTTTGAGCGGGCGTACTCGCCTGCGGCCAGGAGCTGGATGTGCAGGTGGTACTGGATGTAGTAGTAGAATGCGATGTCGGCGTAGCTCTTCGAGCGGGGATTACACAGGCGGCCTACGGCCTCGCTGTCGTAGGTGCTATGCTCGGGCCACTCGGAGAAGACGGGTGTGCCGAACTTATCGCGCAGTATAGAGAATGCGGCGTAGGGCTGCAGCCAATGGGCATTCTCCTTGAAGAACTTCTTAAATGAAGCCGACGCAAGTACCTCCTTGCCTGACTCGGCATAAGCCTCGCGGAGGTAGCCGCGCTTGAGTGCATTGACAGCCTCGTAATCGACCTGCTGTAGGGCGTTCAGCGCCTTGCGCTCGGCCTCGAACTTTGCCATCGCTGCCTTGTCCTTCAGGGCGGGTAACTGTCTGAGGTCAATATACATCGGGTGGAAGGCGTAGATCGAGATACTGTTGTAGGGGTATGAGTCGATCCACGTTCCGGTGATGGTCGTATCGTTGATGGGTAGGATCTGTACGGCGCGCTGGCCCGTCATCGTTGCCCAGTCGATCATAGTCTTGATGTCGCCGAAGTCGCCAACGCCCTGACTACCCTCCGAGCGCAATGAGAATACGGGGATGGCCGTACCTGCAATCTTGCGCGAAGATGAGGGGAGGTAGAGCTCGACCTCGGCAAGAACGGTGTGCTCGCCTTTCTGCATAGCGTGAGCCGAGAGGTAGCGGTTGTGGCCGCACTCCCACTCGTCGATCGTGCCCGTTGAGGCGTTCAGAGCAACGAATTTATACTCGCCCGAGCAGATTTTCTTTGCATCGAGTGTAACGCTCCAGAGATTCTCCGCAATCTGCTCCATCCTGACCGTATTTTCGCTCTGCCAGCCGCCTACGGCCTCACCCACGATGGCCAGCACCTGACCATTGAGGTTAAGGCAGGGGCACAAGGCACGCAGCGTGAAGCTGTTGGCGGGGGCTGTGGTGTGACTCTTTGCAGAGAGCTTCACCTCGCCCAAGAAGGCCGAGCTGAAAAGATGCGATGCGGCGGGTTTGTCGCGCCAGCTGTCGGTGATGAAGTAGTGGGCATCGCGTACCTTCCACTTCGGCAGCGAGTGTGCCGTGCGGCAGCTCTCCGTGCGAACGATGTTGCCATCGCGCAAGATGACGTAGCGATATGTTGAGGGCTGAGCGTCAACATCGACGCTGCAGCCCCAATTCTTACCATCGAAGGTTGTGAGGAGCGTGGGCTCGGCGTTTTCGCCCAAAAGGAGGCCTACCTGCTCACCCCACGAGGTGTGGTATTCAATATTGAAAGAGAGTTTCATTTGGTATTTTTTATGGTCAATCTTATTTGCCCCAAAGGTTGCGAGGATATACGCCAGCCTCGATCAGCTCCTCGATCTTGGCCATAAGCTGGGGTTTGTCGGCCTGATAGGTTACACCAAACCAATTGGCGGTGGTTGAGAGAACCTTCAGCTTGGCGGTGCCATTGCCGATCAGGTTATTGACCATCAGAGGAATGAAGAACTCGGCCTTGAGATTTGCCTGCGTTGCGGGATCGGCCAGGAACTCACGGAAGTAGGCCTCCGAGTGGTCGAAGTAGTCGGGTGTGAAGCCAAAGAGATTCATCGATACGGGGGTGTTCTCCGCCAGCACCTCGTCCTCGCCCAGATCGTGGAAGACGATCTGGCCCTCGGCGTTGCGCTCGATCTTGGTGCGCTCGACAATCGATGAGAGGAAGCCCTCGTCGTTAATTGAACATACGCCACGCGATACGGTACCATTCTCCGAGAGGGTCTTATTGACCTCGTAGCCAACCATACAGTAGTGACCCTTCTCGTCGGCAAGACCGCTCAGGTACTCGCCGATAACGCGGTAGGCGTCGGCACCGTAGAAGTCGTCGGCATTGATCACGGCAAAAGGCTCGTTGATCACGCTCTTACCCATCAGCAGGGCGTGGTTGGTGCCCCAGGGCTTTTCGCGGCCCTCGGGAACGGTGAAGCCCTCGGGAAGATAGTCTAACTCTTGATATACGATCTCGACCTCGATCTTACCACCGAAGCGCTCGGCGTTGAATACGGCCGTAAATGCGTCAGCGAATGAGTGGCGAATGACGAAAACAACCTTGCCGAAGCCGGCGCGGATTGCATCGTAGATTGAATAGTCGATAATAGCCTCATTGTTGGGGCCAACTCCGTCCATCTGTTTCAAGGCGCCGTAGCGTGAGCCCATACCGGCAGCCAAAACAAGTAGTGTAGGTTTAACCATTGTGTTATAGTTTTAAGTATTAGTTTTACAATAAGTACAATTATGCAAATATAACAAAAATCAGCAAGATAATGTATCACCTTGCGAAATAATGAACTGCATTTGTGCGTTTTGTATTGTGTGGCGAGGACGAATATTGCTATGACAATAAAAAAAGCGCCCCAATGGCAGATGTTTTGCCCAATTTTCATTATCTTTGTTCGATTATAGGCTTGTGCAATATGGAGGAGAAAAAACAAAAAGTAGCAAAAGATATGTTCCGCAAGATGCGCTTCAGTATGAGTGATCCGATTCATCGTGAGGAGTTGTGGAACGTGCATATCTCGCCCGTAGCGATGCTGGGTAGTGCGGTGGCATTCTTTGTTGTGATCTTTTTGCTGGTGTTGGTGCTGGTGTCGTACACCCCGCTGATGGATATCTTCCCCGGCTATCGAACGGCAGCCGAGAAGACACACGACGATCTGGTGCAGAGCGTTATGCGCATCGACTCGTTAGAGCGACGGATGAACGATATGCTCACCTATAACGAGAACATTGCAATGATTATGGAGGGCCGTACCCCTGTGGTGCGAACTCCGCTTTCGGATAACGACACAACGGCATTGGATAAGACCCTGGTGCCGCCTTCGCAGTTCGACTCGTTGCTGCGTGCGCAAATGGAGGGTGATGGTGAGTATTCGCTGGCCCGCACGCTGGCGAGCCGTCAGCAGGGTAGTGGTACGCTTATCTTCTCGTCGCCCGTTGAGGGTATCATCACGCGCCACTTCTCGCGCGAGGACGACCAGCTCGGCGTGGCTATTCAGGCAGCACCGAATGCCCCCGTGACGAGTATCGACGACGGCACGGTGGTGGATGTACTATCGGGTGAGAAGGGATCGGTGGTAACGATTCAGCACTTCAACGGATTTGTGTCGGTCTATCGCAACCTCTCGCAGGTGCTCGTAACGAAAGGTGAGAATCTGAAGAGCCGTCAGGTGGTGGGCTACAACGCTATGCCGACGGTGGGCGATCGAACCAATCCGATGGTGGAGGTGGAGCTATGGAACGAGGGTAGAGCCATAGATCCGGAGGTTTATATTGTATTCTAAACCAAACTTTTGAGATGAAACAACGACTATCAATTCTCGGTTCTACCGGCTCGATTGGAGTGCAGACGCTCGACATCGTTAGGCAGAATCAGGAACTGTTTGAAATAACATCGCTCGTAGCGGGACGAAATTGGGAACTCTTGGCTCGTCAGGCCATTGAGTTTGATGCCGATACGGTGGTCATCGCCGACGAGAGCAAGTATGAGCTACTCAGCGAGGCACTGAAGGATTATCCGATAAAGGTCTTTACGGGAGATGCGGCCGTCAGTGAGGTGGTGCGTAGCTCGGCCGTCGATGTGGTTGTAAATGCGCTTGTGGGCTATGCGGGCCTGCATCCGACCATTGCGGCCATCGAGGCGGGAAAGAAGATTGCGCTGGCCAACAAGGAGACACTCGTTGTTGGTGGCGATCTGGTGATGCGGATGGCAGCCGAAAAGGGTGTGCCTATTCTGCCAATCGACTCGGAGCACTCGGCAATTTTTCAGTGTCTTGTGGGGGAGCGATCGCCTATCAGCCGACTGATCGTAACTTGCAGCGGCGGTGCGCTGCGCGATGTGCCCATTGAGCAGTTGCGCGATGTAACGCCCGAGCAGGCGTTGAGGCACCCGCAGTGGTCGATGGGGGCGAAGATTACTATCGACTCGGCGACGCTTGTGAATAAGGGTTTCGAGGTTATTGAGGCGCATTGGTTGTTCGGCATCGAGCCCGAACGCATATCGGTGCTGATTCACCCGCAGTCGATCGTACACTCGATGGTGGAGTTCGAGGATGGGGCGATTAAGGCGCAGCTCGGAACGCCCGATATGCATATCCCGATCAGTTATGCGCTCCTGTTCCCCAATCGTGCCCGATTGGCGAGCGAGCGATTCGATTTTGTGGCCAATCCAACTCTTACGTTTGCCGAGCCCGATAGGGTGAAGTATCCCGCGCTGGACATCGCCTACGACTGTATGCGTCGCGGAGGTACGGCTGCGTGTGTGATGAATGGAGCGAATGAGGTGGCTGTGGCGGCGTTCCTTGCAGGAAAGTGCCGTTTTACCGATATTACGGCCTCAATTGAGTATGCCCTGCAGAAGGCTAAGTTTGTGCAGCAACCGACGTTGGCCGATTATGAGGCATCGAATGAAGAGTCGCGTGGGCTGGCTGCTGAGTTTCTTAAATTGAAATAAATGAAATAGTTAAATAAACAATGGAAGTATTAATCAAGATTATTCAGTTCTTTATGAGTCTGTCGCTGCTGGTGGCGATTCACGAGTTTGGACACTTTATTGTGGCGCGAATGTTTAAGATTCGCGTTGAGAAATTTTACATATTCTTCGATCCCTGGTTCTCGCTCTTCAAGTTCAAGCGTGGCGACACGGAGTACGGTATGGGTTGGGTACCCCTGGGCGGATATGTGAAGATTGCGGGTATGATCGATGAGAGTATGGATCTCGAGCAGATGAAGGCCCCCGTGCAGCCCTGGGAGTTCCGCGCCAAGCCTGCGTGGCAGCGTTTCTGCGTGATGGTGGCAGGTGTTGTGATGAATGTGCTGCTGGCGATTCTGATCTACTCGGGTGTGCGTTATGTATGGGGTGAGTCTTATATGGCCAATGCCGACGCGAAGTGGGGATATGAGTTCAATGAGGCGGCAGAGCGTATGGGCTTCCGAGATGGAGATAAGGTGCTGACGGTTGATGGCGAGGAGTTGGATGCGGTGGGCGACCTGCGTTCGATGTTGCTGCTCACGGAGGGCGATCGAGAGGTTGTTGTGGTGCGCGGCGGAGAGCAGATGACGCTTAACATCCCGTTTGACGAGATGCTGGCGATGCGTCGCAACCGCGAGTATGAAGATCTTTATACGTTGCGAGTGCCCTTTATCATCGATTCGATAGCTTCGGAGTCGGCTGCGGCGGCTGGCCTAAGAGTGGGCGATGAGGTTGTGGCCTGCAATGAGCACGAGAATGTGAGCGCAACGACGATGACAACATCGTTGCTGAAGCAGTATAGTGGCGATACGGTTACGCTGCGCGTATTGCGTGCGGGTGCAGAGCAGGAGTTGCAAGTGCCCGTTGATGAGGATGGTAAGATTGGTGTGATGCTGAAGGCCGATATGTTCCAGCCCCGTACGCGTGAGTTTACGCTTCTGCAGGCGATACCTGCGGGCGTATCATTGGCAGGTGAGACCATCGCCGACTATTGGGAGCAGTTGAAGCTGATCTTCCAGCCCAAGACGAAGATGTATGAGGAGCTGGGTGGTTTTATCTCAATCGGAAAGATCTTCCCCTCGGAGTGGAATTGGTTGCAGTTCTGGACAATGACGGCATTCCTGTCGATCATCCTGGCCGTTATGAACATTCTGCCCATTCCGGGTTTGGATGGTGGACACGCTCTGTTTACGCTGTGGGAGATCATAACGGGTCGAAAGGCGAGCGATAAGTTCCTCGAAGTGATGCAGTATATCGGTCTTGCGATTCTGTTTGTGCTGTTGGTTTATGCCAACGGAAATGATATTTATCGTCTGTTTGTGAACTAATATGGCAAAGACGAAGAGGGCATATTTCTGCCGCGAGTGCGGTTTTGAGGCTCCGAAGTGGTTGGGGCGCTGTCCGTCGTGTGGCGAGTGGAACACCTTCACCGAGGAGGTCATCGCTAAGGCCACAACTTCGTCGAAGGGCGTAGCGGTAGCTGCGCAGCACACTCCGCCACAGCGCGTGAGTGAGATTGAGCGGCAGACGCATCAGCGATTGGATCTGCGCAATACGGAGGTAAATCGTGTACTTGGTGGCGGATTGGTGCCGGGATCGCTGGTGCTGTTGGGAGGTGAGCCGGGAATCGGAAAATCGACCTTGAGTCTGCAGCTGGCGCTGACCGACCATTCGCTGCGTACGCTCTACGTATCGGGCGAGGAGTCGGCCGAGCAGATCGGTATGCGAGCCGAGCGATTGGGAATCGGTAATGAGGAGTGTTACATCTATTCGGAGACACTGCTCGAAAATATACTGACTCAGATCGAGTCGCACAAGCCCGATGTGGTGGTGATTGACTCGATACAGACCATCTTTACGGAGACGATCGACTCATCGGCGGGAAGCGTGTCGCAGATACGCGAATGCGCGGCGACACTGCTGAAGTATGCCAAGACGACGGGTACGTCGATATTTATCATTGGCCACATTACGAAGGATGGCACTATTGCGGGCCCGAAGATTCTGGAACATATCGTCGATGTGGTGCTGCAGTTTGAGGGTGACGGGAATAACATATATCGCATCCTGCGCGGAATAAAAAATAGATTTGGAGCGACGTTCGAGATTGGTGTGTTCGAGATGCTGGAGAGCGGACTTAGGGCCGTGGAGAATCCGTCGGAGATACTGCTCTCGCACTACGATGAGCCGCTGAGCGGAATTGCGGTGGGTGCGTCGGTGGATGGAATACGTCCCTATCTGATTGAGGTTCAGGCATTGGTGTCGTCGGCTGCGTATGGTACGCCACAGCGAAATGCTACGGGATATGATCCGCGTCGTATGGGTATGTTGCTTGCCGTGCTGGAGAAGCGCGTGGGGATGAAGATGTTCCAGAAGGATGTCTTCCTGAACTTTGCGGGTGGCTTCCGCGTGGCCGATCCGGGATTGGACTTGGCTATCGTGGCGGCGGTGATCTCGTCATACTACGATAGGCCGGTGGCAGATGGGGTTTGCTGTGCTGGCGAGGTGGGACTCTCTGGCGAGGTGCGCCCTGCTCCCCGTACGGAGCAGCGAGTGAGCGAGGCTGCGAGATTGGGATTTCGACGTATCGTGGTGTCGGGATTTCTGCGTAAGGGAGTGAAGATGCCAAAGGGAATAGAGGTCGTATATATAAATAATATAGGCGAGTTGCCGCGTGCACTATTCTGCGAGGAGATATAGAGCGGAGAGTGGTACGAGAATTGTAAAAGGTTGTCCGATATAGACAACCTTTTTTTATGACTTTACAGGAATTTCAGGTGCTGACGGCGCGTAACAGATTGACTCTGATTGATTTTTATGCCACTTGGTGCGGGCCTTGCCGTGCGGTGCACCCCGTGTTGGATGTGGTTGAGGAGCGGATGCACGAGATTGTCGATGTGGTTCGACTGGATGTGGATCGGTTTGAGAATGCCGATCTGGTCAATCACTTCCGCATTATGTCGGTACCGACGCTTATGCTATTTCATCACGACCACCTGCTATGGCGAAATAGCGGGGTGGTGAGTTTTGATGCACTGAGCGAGGTGTTACGACGTTTCGATCGCGTTGAGAGCTACTGAAGAAGATCCATACGCCACGCCATCTCCTCCTTGACGTAACTTGCCGAGATTGTATCGTCGAGGTCGTTTATCGCCTGCTCGACAGCGAGTCGTGCTTCGGGGTTGTGTTCGTATGCGGCGGCCAAGACGGCTACGGCAGCTTGGGCTATGATGCGTGAGGAGTGGAAGCGATCGACGGCCTCGATGGTCTGCGCAACGACCTCTGCTTCGCGGCCGAACGCTGTGGCGGCGGCACTACGAAGAGCGGCGTAGGCGAGAAACTCGTTATCGGACGAGATCCACTCTGTAAAAATCGCAGGCAGGGAGTCGGCATAACGCAGTAGGGCGAAGGCCATCTCCTCGGCAACCTCGGAGTTGATAATGCCCTCGGCCCACTCGTCGAGCGAGTCGGGTGCAAGGAGTGCAGGGTCGGCTATATGTAGGGCTGCCAGGCGTAGCTCGCGCACCTGTTGCTTGTAGAGGTAGAGGGCCAGTTGATGGTTGTGCTCCTCGGCTTGGGCGATTGAGCGGATGGTGGGGAGGCTGACTCCATAGTTTAGACCATAGTCGGCACCGTAGTAGCGCATAGCGTCGGCTACGGCTCCGTTCATCTGCTTGCGCATAGCGCCCAGCAGCGTGATCATTCGTTGGGTATTATCTGTTGCCATAATATTTTATAAAAATAGGCTGTCCGCCTTGGGACAGCCTTTGTTGGTTAGAAGTAACTATCGTTTTACAACCGTGTTGGCGATATATGCCGTGCGTCCGAACTCAAATATGGGGAGTGTCGTAGTGCCTACAACAGCATCACCCACGCTGATCGAGCAGGTGGCGTTGTCGGCAAGACGCACCATAAGGGCCGTTTTGTCGCGCGAGTCAACCTCGGTAATGTCGTTGAGTTTGGGGGCACGGCCCGAGGGGTTGATGATGAGTTTTACGGCATCACCCTCTTCGGCACTATCGGCCAGAAGGCCTTTCGAAGAAGAGAGTTTGGCGATGGTGTATGACGACTCAGTGCCGTTGAGGGGCACGACGATACGTTTGGTCGTAGTGGTGGTGATCTTCTTGCCGAGGAAGAGCTCCAGGTAGGCCTGCTCGCGGGCATCCAGAGCCTCCAAAGCATCCTTCAGACCTGCGCCAAAGACATTCTCGCCAGCATCACCCGTAATGAGATCCATGCGCTTCTTGCGGATGGTGAAGATGCTCTGCGCAGCCTGTGCGGCGGCGTCCTCGATGGTGAGGGGCGATGTGCTCATACGATCGGGCAATACCTTTGCGAACTCTGCTATGCCGCCAAGATGTGATTGCGTTGTGATGGTCGATGCATCCAGCTCTGAGGCAGGAGCGAGAATTCCGTCACACTGAAGTACTGATATGCGGGCATCCTTAATTGTGAATGTGGTCTTCTCGACAAGTGAGCCACGAACGTCAAGATACTTCTGGGCATAGCGGGCGTAGGGGCCGACGATGGTCTGCTCGCTCTCGATCGTAAGATCTACAACGATGGTGGTCGAAGGATCGGCGACGGCAACGGCGCCATTGGCATCGATGTAGGGACCGATGACCGAGCGGTAGAGGTTATTCTGTGCTGACGCTGCGGTGCAGAGCAGTGTGGCAAGCGTCAAAAATGATAAAAATCGTTTCATAGTCGAAAAATTTTATACTGTATATTTAGCAAAAATACTCTATTTGCGTGTAAAAATCAAAATTTCAGATAAAAATCGCGTGTCAGGCTGCGATATTCCTCGCTGTAACACTGCGGACCGCTATCCTCGATGATGAGTTTTTCTGTCGCTACGTTCGAGGTTGTAGGGTCGGATGAGAACTCTGCCATTATGCGTTTGGCCCCGCTTGTTGGGGTGCTCCATACTTCGCAACACCTTTTTATAAATAGTTTGCCGCGAGCAGCCGAGCGAAAACGCTCCATCTCGGGGGGAGGCAGAATCAGCGCAAAATGGCCCTCGGGCGATAGCAATCGGCATACGCCACGGGTTAAATCGTCGAACGATAGGGTGTCAGTGTGGCGAGCTATAGTGCGGGCCGCATCGGGCGAGCGGAGCGACGAGACGAAGTAGGGAGGATTGGAGATAATGGTATCGAAATGCGTGGCTGGAGCGAAATCCTGCAACGAGCTGTGTACTACCTCGATACGGTCAGGCCACGGGGAGGCTGCGACGTTCTGTCGGGCCTGCTCGATGCACTCCGAGTCGATGTCGATGGCTGTGATGTGGGCCTCGGGGCTGCGTTGGGCGGCCATAATGGCGATGAGTCCCGTGCCTGTTCCGATGTCGAGAATTTGTCCGCCAGAGTGTAATGTTGCCCAAGCACCGATGAGCGTGCCGTCGGTGCCGACCTTCATCGCACAGCGACTGTGGTCGATATGAAACTGCTTGAATGTAAATCCTTTGCCTCGCATCGTAATCTACTTTAGAAATCCATCAATGCCGGCTCCGAAAAGCGAATAGTCGTAACGTACGGGGTCCTCGGCGTCGAATTCGCGCAAGGCGGCCGTAATCTCGGCTGTGGCCTTCCAGTCGTTCTGCTTACGCGAGAGAAGGCCTAATGCACGTCCCATATTTCCAGTATGGATATCGAGCGGGAGGTAGAGCACCGACATCGGAATACGCTGCCAGAGGCCGAAATCGACTCCGCGCTCATCGCGCCTTACGAACCAGCGCAGATACATATTGAGTCGCTTGCAGGCTGCGCCCTTGTCGATTGAGGATAGGTGCTTTTCGCAGTGTATATTATGCGGTTTGGCGAAGAATTCGCGGCGAAAATCGGAGAGAACCTGTGCCATATCTTGCGTCTGCTCATAGCGACTCTCGAAGAATTTACCAATACCGCCGTGGATCTCCATTATGTGGCGCATACAGCCGACAAAATCGATAAAATCTTGTCCGTTGAATGTGCGGTGAACGTACGACTGAAGGTGTTGAAGCTCCCTCTCGGAGGCGTTGCGGACAAAGTCGGCCGGGGCATTGTCCATATAACTCATCATCCTGCGGGCGCTCTTTACAATAGCCTTACGATTGCCCCACGCGATGGCGGCGGCCAAAAAACCGGCAACTTCGCGGTCGTCGCGGTCGGAGAAGGAGTGGGGAATGCTTATCGGGTCGGGCTCGATAAACTCCGTGCGGTTGTATTTATCGTGCAGGTGTTCGAGTAGGTCGCGAAGTTCTTCTCTTTGCATAGTTTGGTTATTTACAGGATGATACCATCCTTCATCGATATTTTGCGGTCGGCCATCGAAGCGAGCGAATCGTCGTGCGTAACGATCACGGTGGTCTGCCCCATTTCATCGCGCAGACGGAAAAAGAGCGAGTGAATCTCCTCGCGGTTGCGCGAATCGAGGTTTCCCGACGGCTCGTCAGCCAGAAGCAGGGCCGGGCGGTTGATGATGGCGCGGGCGATGGCTACGCGCTGCTGCTCGCCACCCGACAATGCGCTGGGCTTGTGGGTTGTGCGGTCGGCTAAGTTCATCATCTTTAGTAGCTCCACAGCATCTGCCTCGGCCTCCGATTTTGAACGGCCTGCAATAAGGGCAGGCATCATAACATTCTCCAGAGCCGAAAACTCGGGCAATAGGTGGTGGAATTGGAAGACAAAACCGATGCGGCGGTTGCGGAAGTCCGACAACGCATTATCCTTCAATTGTCCCACATCCTCTCCATTGATAAGCAGCGAGCCACTGTCCATCTTCGAGAGCGTGCCGAGAATCTGCAATAGAGTGGTTTTGCCCGCGCCGCTCGGACCTACGATGGATACCACCTCGGAGGGTTTTACTAAGAGCGATACGCCCTTGAGTACTTCGAGCGTGCCGAAAGATTTGTGTATGTCGATAGCCTTAATCATATTTACAAAGGTAGTGAATAATTCAAAATTCGGGATTCAAAATACGAAATTTCTTTTGCCCAGGCAGCCGGCGTGGTGGTTACCGCGAGTTTTATGGACCGAAAATGATAATTTTTCGGGGGAAATGGTGTTAATTGCGAAAAAAAACGTATCTTTGCGCGCTATGTTTAACTAATTAACAATTTTACGAAAATGCCTAAAATGAAAACAAATGCCGCTGCAAAGAAACGTTTTACTTTCACCGGCACAGGTAAGATCAAGCGCAAGCACGCTTATCACAGTCACATCCTGACCAAAAAGACTAAGAAGCAGAAGCGTAACTTGTGTTACTCTTCAACCGTATCAGCAGCCGATGAGGCTAAGATCAAGAATCTGCTGGTTAAATAATTAACCTCGATTCGCCAAAAACTTTTTTATTAACAATCGGGACGAAATAGCCCCAAAGAGTGGGAGAGAAACTCACCGCTATTAGTTCCATCAAAAACTTTTATTTACTATGCCACGTTCAGTCAACGCTGTTGCGTCACGCGCAAGAAGAAAGAAGGTTTTGAAACTTGCCAAGGGTAACTTTGGTTCAAGGGGAAACGTTTGGACAGTTGCGAAAAACACTGTCGAGAAGGGTCTGCAGTATGCTTATGCACACCGCCAGATCAAAAAGAGAACATACCGTTCATTGTGGATCACTCGTATCAACGCTGCGGTTCGCGCTTACGGTATGACCTATTCAGAGTTTATGGGTAAGGTTAACGCCAAGGGTATCGCTCTTAACCGTAAGGTTATGGCTGATTTGGCGATGAACGAGCCCCAGGCATTCGAGGCAATTGTTAATGCAGTAAAATAGCGGATGGCCGCCTTGGGCGGCTATCAGATTGAGACGGCTACACTTCGGTGTGGTCGTCTTTTTTTTGTCGGATGTGTGTGGGGGAGGATAAAAATTTAGCCGCGCTGAGAGATAATCACAGCGCGGCCAAAAATATGGTTGCGAAGAGCGAGACTACGCCTCATCGGCAGGGTAGCGAACACCCAACTGACGACGAACCTCGTCGATGACCTGCATCGTAGCAAGCGAGGTGGCGTGGCTGTTAATCTCTGACTCGCAGCGGCCAGTGAGGACCAGATCGATGAATTCGTGGATCTCGTGGTAATACTCGTTGTGGCTGTCGGGAATGCTTAAAGGCTCGCCCTCGACGCGCTTCTCCTGGCCTGAAGCAGGTGCTTGACGCGGATAAAAACGAACGTCGGCAGGGGTTTGGATGCGGTCAATAAGGATGTTGCCATCCTCGCCCTCGATCTCGGCGGGGAGGTGGGAGTTAGCGATCTTCGAGTAGAGAACGGTGGCGTTCATACCTTCGTACTGCATATTCACAGCGCCCTGACCATCGGCCCCGCTCGATAGAACAACACCCTGAGCGGAGATAGACTGCGGTGCGCCGAAGAGTGCCACCAAAGGGTAGATGGTATATACGCCGATATCCATCATAGCACCGTTCGAAAGCTCGGGGCGGAAGGCGTTGAGAACGATGCCCTCCTTGAATTTGTCGTAACGCGATGAGTATTGGCAAAATGATGCGAAGTAACGGCGAGGGGTGCCTATGCGGTGTAGATTCTCCTTCACGGCGCGGAAGTTGGGCGAGAGCGTACTCTTCATCGCCTCCATCAGTGCAACGCCATTTCGCTGTGATGCCTGAATCATCAGCTCAGCCTCGCGAGCATTGGAGGCCATAGGCTTCTCGCACAGGACGTGCTTGCCGTAGTCCATACACAGTGTGGCCTGCGAGCAGTGCATATAATTGGGCGATGCGATGTAGATGGCATCGACTATGTCGCTTGAGGCCATCTCTTCGAGCGAAGTGAAGACGTGTGGGATGGAGTGTTTGGCAGCGAACTCCTCGCCACGCTCGCGTGTGCGTGAGCATACGGCAGCAAGCTCGAAGCGCTCATCCTCGCGCGCGCCTGCGATAACCCAATCGGTGATGAAGTTGGTGCCGACAACACCGAAACGTACTTTTTTCATCGTGGTGGTATTTTAATAAAAACGCCCCTCGATGAGAAGGGGCGCTTAGTTGTGTAATTATTGTATTACATAAGAAGCTCGCGTGCGTGACGAACGCAAACGCCCAACTCCTTAACTGCATTTGACCAAGGCTTGATCTCGTACTCGAGCTCGATGTCGCAGTAGATGGGCCACTTCTGATCCTTCAGCAGGTTCAAAACCTCCTTCAAAGGAGTCTCGCCCTGACCCCATACCTGGTTGGTATTAGCGGGCTCAGTGTTCTTACCAGTCTTATCCTTGAGGTGGATGCTGTAGATACGATCGTGGTACTTGTTGATGAAGTCAACGGGGTTCTTACCGGTTGAACCGAAGTAGTGACCGCAGTCGAAGTTAAGCATCATATTGGGAGATACAGCCAAAACGGGATCGCAGCTGAAGCTCTCGTCACCATACTGGTTGTGGTTGTGGAATGCCATATAGATGCCGTGCTTCTCTACGAAGGGAGCCATACGCTGAGCAGCCTCTACGCTGATCTCCTCGGTGATTGCCTTAGCACCCATTGCCTTGGTAGCCTTACAAGCGTACTCGATCTCCTCGTCTGACCACTTTGAGGGAGAGAACTTAACGATGTGTACCTCGATACCAGCATCGTTGAGCTGCTTGCGAACAGCCTCTACCTTTGACATATCCATATTTACACGCCAAGCCTTAAGATCTGCTGCATACTTGTCGATCTCAGCCTGCTGCTCGGGGGTGAGCTGGGGACGTGCGGGACGCTCGCCAGGTTTGGGAGCGGGCATCTTAGCGCGAGCCTCGGCCATAATGCGCTGCTGGGGATTCTCGGGAACACCCAAAACGCGCTCCAGATCGTTGCTCATAAGCTCCAGCGAACCGAGGTTAGCCTGCTTACAGTAGTTGATAAGCTCCTCTACAGTGTTGGCGGGCATTGAACGCCAGCTGTAAGTGATACAACCGATCTTAACGCCGTGGAAGTTTGAGTTAATGCCAGTTGAGTTAGCTGCGGGAGCTGCTGAATCTGATGCACAAGAGGTAAGAGCTGAGGGAAGGAATGAAGCCATTGCCAAGCCCATAGCTGACTGCTTCAAGAATGTGCGTCTTGAAGTCTTCTGCTCGAAAAGTTTCTTCTGATCCATAGTGTGAATTGTTTTAGGTTCCTAACAAAGATAGAGATAATTTTTCAATGTACGCAAGCAAAATTAAAATTTTTTAATCAGCATATGTGAAAAATTGCTAAAACTCAACTTTGGGTGCCGCGGCAGCACTTGCATCGGCCTCGAAGTAAGCCTTCTGGTCGAATCCGAAAATCATAGCAACAAGGTTGGCGGGGAAGCGACGAACGGCTACGTTGTACTGCTGTGTAGCATCGTTGAATTCCTTGCGAGCAACGGTGATGCGGTTCTCGGTGCCCTCCAGCTGAGCCTGCAGTTCGAGGAAATTCTGGTTTGCCTTAAGGTCGGGGTAGTTCTCCGATACGGCGATCAGGCGACCGAGGGCTGACGTAACTGCCGACTGCGCCTGCTGGAACTCTGCAATCTTCTCGGGAGTGAGCTCATCGAGCGAGATGTTCACCGATGTGGCCTTTGAGCGGGCATCAATGACAGACTGGAGTGTTGACTCCTCGTGTGAGGCGTAGCCCTTGACCGTAGATACGAGGTTGGGAATGAGATCGGCGCGACGCTGATACTGCGTCTCTACGTTTGACCAAGCGTTGCGAACGGTCTCGTCGAGCGTAACCATATTGTTGTAGGTCGAGCACGACGTGAGTGACGAGATGGCCACGATGGCCACAAGAATAAGTCTCTTCATAGTATTATAGATTTTAATTGTTATTTTGAATTTTGAATTTTGAATTTTGAATTTTGAATTTTGAATTTTGAATTTTGAATTCTCTTCGCTTACCATCTTGAGCCAGCGCCGCCGCCACCAAACGAGCCGCCGCCCCAGCCGCCACCGATTGAGCCTCCGCCTCGGAAGCCTCCGCCACCCATAATTATCGGGCCTCCGCCACGATTGTTATGCGAGGCGTCGTAGTCCTGGCGTTTGCGTTTAAGGCTATGGCCACAGTTGGTGCAGACGAAGGTGTCCTCATAGTTTGTAACGCCGAAGTCGCGGCTCACGACGCGGACCGAATCTTTTTGCAGGGTGAGCTGTTGGCATCGGGGGCACTTGCGTGATGCGCGATCGACAATGAGAACTACAATCGCAGAGCCGATAATGACCAAAACGAAGAATACGACCATTGCCAATGCGGCCTCGTCGTCATCATCGACATAGTCGTCATTTCCGCCCGCATCGAGTTCGCTGCCATTCAGGACGGCGCGGATGGCCTCCAGGCCGGCGACCATACCGGAGCTGTAGTCCCCATTGCGGAAGTGAGGGAGCATATAGGATGTCTGTATTCGCTTGCAGATTGCGTCGGGCAGAGCACCCTCCACGCCATAACCGGTAACGAAACGGATCTCGCGGGCCTCTTCGACGAGCAGGACTCCGATGCCGCTGTTGCTACTGCTTCCGACGCCCCACTTCGAGAAGAGTTCGTAGGCGAAGTCGAAGACATCGTCGCTATCGATCTCGCTGACGGCAACAACGGCTGTCTGCGCAATGCCGCGATGGCGCAGGTCGTAGCAGATGGAGTCGATCTTCGCCACCGCCCAGTCGGAGAGGATTCCGTCGGGGTTGGAGGTGAAGCGATAGCGGTTGCTGATCTGCACGTTGGGGATATCCTCCACAGAGTACTCGCGCGCCGCAAGGTCGAGGCAGAGGATAAGAAACAGAAATATGGCAAAAAAGCGTTTCATCTCTATTTATATAATAAGGTATAGCCCCAAGGCTCGATATCCTGCTCCAGGTGTAGCGGTAGCAGAACCTTCTCGCCAGTGAGGGCGTTGGTGTACTCTCCAGCGTAGATGCCGTTGTTAAAGTCGGCGTGGATGGTGTAGGGCGAGAGATTCATTATCGCAACGACGCGGCTGTCGCCAACTTCGCGCACGAAGGTCATCATACAATCCTTGGCGTTGTTCTCGATTTCGATCATTCGACCGCCTCGCTCGCCAGCTTGAAGCGCCGCTTCGGAGTGTTTCAGCGCGATGAGTTTGCGGTATAGTTCGGTATCTTTGCAGGGTTGATACTGCTCGGCGGGGATGTGGTCGCGGTCGAAGAAGGCAAACGAGTGGTCGTAGCCGACCTCCTGACCTGTGTAGATGAGTGGCATTGCGCCCTCCCAGACGAAAGTCAGCGCCGTCATAATCTCGCGCGCAGCACCGAAACGGTGGAACTCGCTGCCGCTCCACGAATTTTCGTCGTGGTTCGAGGTGAACATCATCCGCATTGCCGAGGCGGGGTAGTTCTCGCGGTTGGTGTATAACTTATTTCGCAAGTCCCAGACGCGGCGCTCGCCACGGGCAATATCGCACATCAGGTGGTGGATCTCCCAAGCGTAGCACATATCGAAGGCGTGGTCGAAGAGATTTTGCTGCTCGGCCTCGGCCAGCATAAAAATGTCGGGCTTGATGGCGCGAAGTACCTCGGTGGCCTGCTGCCAGAACTCGATGGGTACGAGCATTGCCATATCGCAGCGGAAGCCATCGATGGCGTGCCGCTCGACCCAGAAACGCATAGCGTCGATCTGGCCACGCCATACGTCGTGGTTTGAGTAGTTGAGTTTCGCCGTGTCGGTCCAGTCCCAGGGAACCTTTGCCGTTCCGTCGTCCTCGCGTTCGTACCAGTCGGCAGGTTTTGTCTGCAGCCATTTGGCATCGCGTGCAGTATGGTTGGCAACCCAGTCAAGTATAACTTTCATTCCCAGAGAGTGGGCTTTGGCTACGAAAGAGTCGAAATCCTCCATTGTGCCGAACTCGGGATTAACGGCTTTGTAGTCGCGAATTGAGTAATACGAGCCGAGCGAGCCCTTGCGCCCCTCCTCGCCGATGGGGTAGATGGGCATCATCCAGATGGCATCGATACCCATTTCGCGTAGGAATTCCAACTTTTTTTCTGCCGCACGAAGTGTTCCCTCGGGCGTGAGTTGGCGAATGTTCATTTCGTAGAGTACTGCCGAGTAGCTCCACTCGGCGTGGTGAGTATAATTTTTTCCAGTCATTGATATCAATTTCAAAGTAACAATAGACAAAGATAGAAAAAATAATTAAATGGTAGATAGTATGGTCGGGTGGGTGAGCAAAAAAGCTCCGTATTGGTATACCTATATATATTATATATACTGTGGAGAATTGCTGTAGAGTGTAAAATGTTGGTTAGTAGGCCAGTAGTGGAAATGAGTGAAAAAAGTGCGCAGAAAAGGCTCGAAAAATTTGCACATTTGAATAAAATGTCGTTACTTTGCACCCGCTTTGATGAGGAAAATGCTTCTCTGATAAGCAAAAGTTCTTAAGAAAAGTTTTTCTTAAAATTTCTTAAAAAATATTTGGAAGTTTGAAAAACATCTCTTACCTTTGCACCCGCTTACTGAGAGAAACGCTCACAGCGAGCAAAGTTCTTAAGAAAAAGTTTTTTCTAAAATTTCTTAAAAAATATTTGGAAGTTTGAAAAACATCTCTTACCTTTGCACCCGCTTACTGAGAGAAACACTCACAGCGAGCAAAGTTCTTAAGAAAAGTTTTTCTAAAAAACTTCAGAAAAATTTGGAGATTTGAAAAACTTGCCTTACCTTTGCAACCGATTTCCGCTTCAAAACGGAAAGGGTTAAACAAGAGTTCTGAAGCGCTGGAAACAGCGAAACAAGAATACGAGTTCTTTGAAGATATTGAGCAGCTAAGAAGTTTTATTCACTCTTAATTTAAGAGTAATTTCAAACAATACCTTTGAGATTAGAGCTAAGATTTATATTCAAAATTTTTTTACAATGGAGAGTTTGATCCTGGCTCAGGATGAACGCTAGCGGCAGGCTTAACACATGCAAGTCGAGGGGCAGCATAAACATTGCTTGCAATGTTTGATGGCGACCGGCGCACGGGTGCGTAACGCGTATGTA
>JAZRQX010000042.1:0-17982 GCA_045650235.1 Alistipes sp.
GTCAGTGAGTCTTGTCTTCCTAAGACCGCTTGGCCTCCGACTTGATTTCGAGCAACTCAAACCCTATGTTGCCGGCTTCTCGGATGACGGCAGCGGCGTGCAGAGCGATGAGGTGATGCAGGCGGCTATGGCCGAGGCGGCCCGTACGGGGGCAATTATTGCGGCACACTGTGAGGTGAATGAGCTTCTGCGAAAGGGATATATCCACGACGGCGAGTATGCCCGCCTGAATGGTCACCGAGGTATCTGCTCGGAGAGTGAGTGGCGACAGATCGAACGCGATATCGAGCTTGCGGCGAAGGCCGATTGCCGTTACCACGTTTGCCATATCTCGACAAAGGAGAGCGTTGAGTTGATTCGCCAGGCGAAGAACCGTGGCGTGAAGATTACCTGCGAGACAGGCCCCCACTATCTGACGATGTGCGATATGGATCTGAAGGAGGAGGGACGCTTCAAGATGAATCCCCCGATTCGTTCGGCCGAGGATCGTGCAGCGCTTGTCGCAGGTTTGCAGGATGGAACCATTGATGTTGTGGCGACGGATCACGCGCCCCATACGGCTGAGGAGAAGTCGCGCGGATTGGAGTTCAGTGCAATGGGTGTTGTAGGCCTTGAGACCTCGTTTGCGGTGATATATACGAAGCTCGTGAAGGAGGGTGTGATCTCGCTTGAGAAAGCTGTGGAGGTAATGGCCGAAGCACCACGTCGCATCTTTAACTTGGGTGGCGGACTTCGCGTGGGCGAGGCTGCCGATATTGCAGTGTTTGATCTGGAGAGCAGATTTACGGTCGATCCCGAGAACTTCCTTTCGATGGGACATAGCACCCCGTTTGAGGGTTGGGAGTTGCAGGGCGAGTGCTGCCTGACGTTGGTCGATGGCCGTGTAGCGTATGAAAAGAGATAAACGAATAATATAAATCAAAACAAGAAGATGAAACCTTTTACAAAAAAGTTAGTTCTTGAGAATGGTCGCGAGTTCCTCGGTTATGGCTATGGTGCCTCGGTGGAGCGTGTATGTGAGATCATTTTCAACACCTCGGTGGTGGGTTATCAGGAGATTCTCTCCGATCCCTCGTGCATCGATCAGATTGTGGTGATGGCTTACCCGCTGATCGGTAACTATGGTATTACGGACGAGGACTTCGAGTCAAAGACTCCTCAGGTGGGAGGTATGGTTGTGCGCGAGTGCAACGAGAATCCCAGTAACTTCCGCTACACGAAGACCTTCTCGGAGGCTTTGGACGAGGCTGGTATTCCCTGCATCGCCGGCGTGGATACTCGTATGATTGTGCGCATCATCCGTGATGAGGGTGTGCAGCGTGCCGCTATCGTGAACATCGACACAACCAAGGAGCAGGCGCTCGAGATGATCAAGAACACTCCTCTGCCCCAGAATCAGGTGGCTAATGTGAGCAGCACCAAGCGTTGGTTCTCACGTACGCCCAACCATAAGTATGACATTGTGGCTGTTGACTGCGGTATCAAGTATAGTATGATTCGCCAGTTTAATAACCGTGGCTGCAACGTAACGGTTGTGCCTTACAACACCACACTCGAGGAGATTATGGCTTTCAATCCCGACGGTATATTCATCTCGAATGGCCCCGGCTCGCCCGAGGAGTTGCCCGAGGTTGTTGAACTGATCAAGGCTGTGGAGGGTAAGATTCCTTTGTTTGGTGTGTCGCTCGGTATGCAGCTTATCTCGCTGGCGTATGGTGCCAAGGTGTATAAGATGAAGTGTGGTCACCACGGCTCTTCGGCTGTGCGTGATCTTCAGACGGGCCGAATCGATCTTGCTTCGCAGAATCACGGCTACGTTGTGGATGCTGAGTCGCTTGCTGGAACACGCCTTACGGTAACTCACGAGAATGTGCTCGATAATACTATCGAGGGTGTGGAGTGTGCCGAGGATAAGGTTTATGCATTGCAGTTCCACCCCGAGAGTGCTCCGGGTCCGCACGACTGCACATATCTTTTCGATAAATTCATTAAACTGATGGAGGAGAAACAAAATGCCTAAGAGAACAGATATTAAGAAAGTGATGGTGATCGGCTCGGGTCCGATTGTCATCGGTCAGGCTGCTGAGTTCGACTATGCAGGAACACAGGCTTGCCTTGCACTCAAGGAGGAGGGTTATGAGGTTATCCTCGCCAACTCGAACCCCGCAACAATTATGACTGACACCAACATCGCCGACAAGGTTTATATGGAGCCTTTGACGTTGGAGTATGTGGCTAAGATCGTTCGTTATGAGCGTCCCGACGCTATTGTGCCGGGCCTTGGTGGTCAGACAGGTTTGAACTTGGCCGTTCAGTTGGCTAAGAAGGGTATTTTGGATGAGTGCCACGTCGAGATCCTGGGAACCTCGTTCAAGAGTATCGAGGAGGCCGAGGACCGTGAGCTCTTCAAGGAGTTGTGTCTGCGTATTGGTGAGCCCGTTCTGCCTTCAATGGTTGTTAACTCGATGGAGGATGGTGTGAAGGCTGCCGAGCAGATTGGTTATCCTGTGGTGTTGCGTCCCGCATTTACACTCGGTGGTACGGGTGGTGGTTTCGCCGACAATGAGGAGGAGTTGCGCGAGATTATGCGTAACGCTTTGGCTCTCTCGCCCGTACATCAGGTTTTGGTTGAGAAGAGTATCAAGGGCTACAAGGAGATTGAGTTCGAGGTGATGCGCGATAAGAACGATACGGCCATCGCAATTTGTAGTATGGAGAACATCGACCCCGTGGGTATTCACACCGGCGACTCGATGGTTATCGCTCCCGCACAGACTTTGACCGATACGGAGTATCAGCTGTTGCGTGACAGCGCTCTGAAGATTATCCGCGAGCTCAAGATTGAGGGTGGTTGTAACGTGCAGTTCGCTTTGGATCCCCTCTCATTCAAGTATTATATCATCGAGGTTAACCCCCGCGTTTCTCGCTCTTCGGCTTTGGCATCGAAGGCAAGTGGTTTCCCCATTGCTCGCGTGACGGCGAAGATTGCCGTAGGTTTGACCCTCGACGAGATTATGATCTCGGGCCGCCCTGCCTGCTTCGAGCCTGCGTTGGACTACGTTGTGCTGAAGGTGGCGCGCTTCCCGTTCGATAAGTTCAGCGACGCATCGAATGAGCTGGGTACGCAGATGAAGGCTACGGGTGAGGTGATGAGCATCGGCCGCACCATCGAGGAGGGTATCCTCAAGGCTGTGCGCTCGCTTGAGACGGGCGTTTGCCACATCCATAATAAGAAGTTCGACGACTGGAACACCGACTCATTGCTGGAGTACATCCGCAAGGGTACGGATGATCGTATGCACGCCATTGCGCAGCTCATCCGTAAGGGTGTTGACCTTCTGATTATCTACAACCACACCAAGATCGATATGTTGTTCCTCGAGAAGTTTAAGAACATCGTCGAGATGGAGAAGGTTGTGGCTGCCAACGTGGGTTGCCTGGCAACACTCAAGGAGGCCAAGCGTATGGGCTTCAGCGATAAGTTCATCGGCCAGCTGTGGGGAATGACCGAGGCAGAGGTATATCTGCTGCGTAAGAAGGAGAATGTGTTCCCCGTATATAAGATTATCGACTCGTGTGCCGGCGAGATTGATACCTATGTGCCCTACTTCTACTCAACCTATGAGGCCGAGAATGAGTCTATTAAGAGCGATCGTAAGAAGATTCTGGTTTTGGGTTCGGGACCGATTCGTATCGGTCAGGGTGTGGAGTTCGACTACTCGACTGTTCACGCTATCTGGACTATCAAGGAGGCTGGATATGAGGCTATCATCATCAATAATAATCCCGAGACCGTCTCTACGGACTACACCATCAGCGATAAGCTCTATTTCGAGCCGCTGACCGTGGAGGATGTGATGAATGTTGTGGAGCTGGAGCAGCCTGAGGGTATTGTTGTATCGCTCGGTGGTCAGACCGCTATTAACCTGGCAGAGCCTTTGGCCGAGTTGGGTGTAAAGATTATCGGTACGGGTATCGACGCTATTAACAATGCTGAGGACCGCAAGTGCTTTGAGCGCATTATGAACGAGGTGGGTATCCCGCAGCCCCAGGCTGAGGCCGTTACCGACATCGAGGCTGGTGTGGCTGCTGCGGCACGTATCGGCTATCCTGTACTGGTGCGCCCGAGCTTCGTGCTGGGTGGTCGTGCGATGCAGATCGTTGGTAATGAGGAGACTCTGCGCCACTACCTGCGCTCGGCTGTTGAGATTAACGAGAAGTCACCCGTATTGGTTGATAAGTATATTCAGGGTAAGGAGTTGGAGGTTGATGCAATCTGCGACGGTAAGGATGTATTCATCCCCGGTATTATGGAGCACGTCGAGCGTACGGGTATCCACTCTGGTGACTCGATCAGTGTCTACCCCACCTTCAGCGTAAGCCAGCAGGTGAAGGATACCATCATCGAGTACACGCAGCGTCTGGGATTGGCTATCGGTATCGTTGGTCTGTTCAATATCCAGTTCATTGTGGATGAGCAGGATAAGGTATTCGTGATCGAGGTAAATCCTCGTTCATCGCGTACCGTTCCCTTCCTCTCGAAGTCAACGGGTGTGCCTATGGCGAAGATTGCTACGATGGTTATCCTCGGCCACTCGCTGCGTGAGCAGGGTATCACCGATGTTTACGGTAAGGAGAGCACTCGCTGGTTCGTTAAGTCGCCTGCGTTCTCGTTTGCAAAGATTCGCGGTGTTGACTCTTACCTCTCGCCTGAGATGAAGTCAACGGGTGAGGCTATCGGCTACGACAAGAGCCTTACTCGCGCACTCTATAAGTCATTGCAGTCGTCGGGCGTAGCCGTGGCTAACTACGGTACGATCTTCGTAACGATTGCCGACGTGGATAAGGAGCGTGCTCTGCCGCTTATCCGTCGTTTCTACGATCTCGGCTTCAACATCGAGGCAACGGGCGGAACGTGCGAGTTCCTGCGTAATAACGGTGTGCGTACCCGTCACCTGAGAAAGATCAGCGAGGGTAGCAATGAGATTTACGATGAGTTGCGCAAGGGCCACGTTACCTATGTAATCAACACCATTGATGTTAATCAGCACAGCACCCGCCGCGACGGTTATGAGATTCGTCGTGCTGCGGCTGAGAACAACGTGACGCTCTTCACCGCGTTGGAGACCGTGAGCGTGTTGCTCGATGTGCTGGAGGAGATCACACTCGGTGTATCAACCATCGACGGAAAGTAATATGTATAAGAAAGGAATCTATAAAATCGTTGCCAACGAGCCCCTTACGTCAGATGTCTGGCGTATGGTGCTCGAGGGCGATACGCAGTGGATCAGCCGCCCTGGTCAGTTTGTAAATATCGAGCTTGAGGGGTTGTATCTGCGTCGTCCGATCTCGATCAACGACTGGGATGAGAAGACAATCACCATCATCTATAAGGTCGTAGGTCGCGGTACGGAGCTGATGAGCCATATGACGGCTGGCGTGGAGTTGGATGTGCTGACGGGACTTGGCAACGGCTTCGATGTCGATGTGGAGTGCGAACGTCCGCTCTTGGTTGGCGGTGGCGTAGGCGTGCCGCCGTTGTATCGTCTGGCGAAGGATTTGGTCGGTCGTGGCAAGAAGGTGAGTGTCGTGCTTGGCTTTAATACCGCAAAGGAGATTTTCTATTCTGATGAGTTCCGTGCGTTGGGTGTCGATGTTCATATCTCGACGGCCGATGGCTCGGTTGGCGTGAAGGGCTTTGTGACGGATGCTATCCGCGAGGGCGCCATCGACTTCGACTACTTCTATTCGTGCGGCCCGATGCCTATGCTTAAGGCCTTGTGTGACAGCACCTCGGTAAAGGGTGAGCTCTCGTTTGAGGAGCGTATGGGTTGTGGCTTCGGAGCTTGTATGGGTTGCAGCTGCAAGACGCTGACGGGTAACAAGCGTATCTGCAAGGAGGGTCCCGTAATGAAACGTGAAGAGATAATCTGGTAAGGAGGATGGATATGGATAAGAAATTTGATTTGTCGGTGGAGTTGTGCGGCGTGGAGCTGGACAACCCCGTTATTCCTGCGAGTGGAACCTTTGGTTTTGGTCGTGAGCATAATGAGTTCTACGATATCAACATCCTCGGCTCGATATCAATCAAGGGAACTACGCGTGAGGCCCGCTTCGGTAATCCTACGCCTCGTATTGCCGAGTGCCGTTCGGGACTTATCAACTCGGTGGGTCTGCAGAATCCCGGAGTGGATGCCGTGGTAGCGAAGGAGTTGCCCGAGTTGCGCAAGATTTTCCGTAAGCCTATCGTGGCTAACATCAGCGGCTTTTCGATCGAGGAGTATGCCGAGTGTTGCCAGAAGATTGATAAGGAGGAGCAGGTGGCTATCATTGAGGTGAACGTATCGTGCCCCAATGTACATAACGGAGGTATGAGTTTCGGTACGCAGCCTGAGATGGCAGCCGAGGTTACGCGTGCGGTGAAGGCCGTGACTACAAAGCCTGTTTTTATCAAACTTAGCCCTAACGTTACCGATATTGTTGCGATTGCAAAGGCGTGTGAGGAGGCAGGTGCTGATGGTATCTGCTTGATTAACACGTTGCTCGGTATGCGAATTGATACCAAGCGTCGTCGCCCTGTGATTGCAAATAAGATGGGTGGTTTCTCTGGTCCTGCCGTATTCCCCGTGGCGGTAAGAATGGTATATCAAGTGGCTAACGCCTGCTCAATACCCGTAATGGGTTGCGGTGGCGTGGAGAGCGCGTCGGATGTGATTGAGATGATGATGGCTGGTGCTACTGCGGTGCAGGTGGGTGCAGCCAACCTCAAGGATCCTTATGCTTGCAAGCGAATCATCGAGGAGTTGCCCGCAGAGATGGAGCGACTCGGTATCGAGCGTCTGCGCGATATTATCGGTATCGTGAAGTAGCTGACCTGAGCAATAAATTAAGATTCCGCTGACCTTCGGGTTGGCGGATTTTTTTTGTTTTTTGGCGGCGGCTACCCTATCGTCATACTAATTTTTCGTAAATAGCCGTTAAAGAGTTATATTTGTAAAAAGAAACGATGCGACGCTGGATCATCATACTGTTGCTTGTGATGTGTGTTGTGCCCGATGTGATGGCGCAGCGCTCAAGAGGTATTATGCGTCAGCGTATGGTGTCAGATGGCGGAGATTCGATTCTGCAGGTGGATATAGCGCCTGTGATGGCTTTCAGCCGTCCCATCGATTTAAGACGTTACCAGCGATTAGTCAATGCAGTGAAGATCGTATATCCGATGGCACAGCTGGCTAAGCAGACAATGCACGAGATGGAGGATACGTTGCTAATGCTCGATAAGAAAGATCAGCGACAATACATCAAACAGTGTTACAAGCAGATAGTGGACGAATATACCCCCGTGGCGACGCGTATGACTCGCACGCAGGGGCGTGTCTTTATAAAACTCATTGACCGTGAAACCGACCAGACAGCCTTTGAGGTGATTCGTGAATTTAGGGGTGGATTTGTGGCGAGCTTCTGGCAGGGAATAGGCCGTCTGTTTGGCCACAACCTCAAGACAGAGTATGGCGAGGCGGAAGAAGATCGCGTTCTGGAGCAGATAATTGTATATTATCAGGCGGGGTTGCTATGATTGCCGTTCATCGCTGCTCTTTGCCATTCATCATAGTGGCTACGCCTCCGCTTTATCAGCCTTGTCATTCTCCTCACCCTCAGCTACAAGAGTTGCGGCCTGAGAGGTGTTGTATTTATCGATTTTGGTAATCAGATTCTTGAAATAGCTTTTTGATACGGGAATTGGCTTTATGTCGTCGCTCGAAAGTACGATGTAACGAGCCTTTCCGCCCTTCTTGATGTGGTTGATTTTCATTACGTTAACCATATATGAACGGTGGCATCGCACTATGCTCGTGTCGGAGAGGTTCTCCTCGATGGTCTTGGTGCGGCTGCGTAGCATATATGAGAGAATCTTGCCGTTATTTTCGTAAAAGATTTTGACGTAGTTATCCTGCGACTCCATATAGTAGAGCGAGTCGGAGTTAATGGTGAACTTAAGGGCTCCGTTATAGTCATAAAGATTAATCAGCGACGGATATACTACCGACTCCCCGCCTACGAGCGATAGCTCGTATTGCAGCATCTGCAGCTCCTCGGTTTTGGATTTGTAGGCTGCGTAGAGGGTCATTATAGTATAAGGTATAGCGATGATAAGGATGATACACCCGAAAGCCTTGAACATAATGTTGAAGATTGACTCCTCGAGAGGGGCAATATATACATAGGTAAAATGGGTGTAGAAGAGTGAGATTATCACCATCTCGGCCATAATCCAGAGTATGTATTTCAGTGGCGTGAAATCGATCTTGGATTGCACGCTATGCATAATGAGTTTGCTGACCAGGAGTATGGCCAGAGCAACGATGTAGAACGACGCGGTCATTCCGAAGCTCTGAGCATCGCGCAAACTGATCCACGAAGTAGATGAGAAGGGGGTGTATATAGCAAGGAAAAGTGCCGAAAAAGTCAAGATGAAAATGACCGATCCGAGCAGGTATTTTCTATTCAAAAGAAACTTCGGCAGTTCCCTGTTTTTATGTGTTTTTGACATATTTTTCGGTTAATGATTGCTGCAAATATCGTAATTTTACTCCAAAAAACACTATGTTTTACCCCCAAAAATGAGAATTTAGCCACAAAACAGTACTTTCGACCGCACATTTATGGCTTTGCAGAGTGTTTTCGATAATTTTGCGACCGATCCGATTTTAAGTCGGGTCTATCGATTGGTTGAAAAGGAACGTGTTTTAGAAAACAAAATTTAATTAATGAAGATTATCGGAACGGGCAGGGCCCACCCTGCCAAAGTTGTTACAAACGCGATGCTCGAAACATTCCTCGATACGAGCGATGAGTGGATTCGTACACGCACGGGAATTACCGAGCGCCGTTTGATCTCATCGGAGCGCTTGGAGGATCTGGCAACCGAAGCGGCGTTGAAGGCGATTGAGGATGCTGGATTGACACCAGCCGACATCGATTATATAATCTGTTCGAATGTGGTTAATGAGTATATCACTCCCAGCTTGAGTTGCATCGTGCAAGGTGCCATCGGAGCGCGTTGTGCTGCCGTTGATGTGAATGCAGCCTGCTCGGGATTTATCTATGCGTTGGATATGGCTGACGACCGCCTCAAGAGCGGCAAGGCAAAAAATATCTTGGTGCTGGCAGCCGAGGAGCCTACACGAATGGTCGATTGGGAGGATCGTGCGCTGTGTGTGTTGTTTGGCGACGGCGCAGGCGCGGTTGTTGTAACCGAGGGGGATGGACTCATTGGCTCACGCCTTACCACTGCGAGCAAGATCGATTGTCTGCACTATGTGCGTCGTCTTGAACCTACCCCATACATTACTAAGGATGAGTATTCAGCCCCTATGTATATGAATGGTAAGGAGGTTTTCAAGACCGCTGTGCTCTCTTCGTCGCGCGATATAAAGACATTGTTGGACAATGCAGGTTTGCAGCCGTCGGATATTAAGTATTATATTTTGCATCAGGCGAATATGCGAATTATTGAGGCTATCGCAAATTGGCTCAAACTCGATATGTCGCACTTCCCGACCAACGTGGAGCGTTGCGGAAACACCTCTTCGGCCAGCGTGCCGATGTTGCTCGATGAGCTTGCGCGCGAGGGTAAGTTGCAGCGTGGCGATAAGGTGCTGATGAGTGCATTCGGTGCGGGATTTACTACCGGTGCTTGTATTATTGAGTGGAATAAATAAATTAAAATCAGATAGATGGAACAGAGAGTAGTTATCACCGGTATGGGTGTGATTTCGCCCGTTGGAAATAATATAAATGACTTCTGGTCGTCGCTCGCCGAGGGCCGATGTGGTATCGACCATATCAAGGGTTTCGAGGAGTATGATCTTCCGATCAGCGTGGCTGGTCAGGTTAAGAATTTTTCGCCTGAGGAGAATGGTCTGGAGCGTAACGACATTCGTCGCAACGACCTCTATTGCCAGTTTGCTCTGGCGGCGGCTTATCAGGCGATGCAGCAGAGTGGCCTGAAGAGTGGCGAGAATATTGACGCCGATCGCTTGGGTGTGTATATCGGTTCGGGTATTGGAGGTATGAACACGTTCGTTACAGAGACAACGAAGCTCATTCAGGAGGGCGTTAATCGTATCTCTCCGTTGTTTGTTCCGATGATGATTGGTAACATTGCAGCGGGTAATGTGGCTATTAAATATAATGCACAGGGTGTCTGCCTGCCCGTTGTAACGGCTTGTGCAACAGGTACGCACGCTGCTGGTGAGGCCTATCGTGCCATCAAGCACGGCTATGCTGATGCAATCATCGCAGGTGGTGCCGAGGCTTCGATCCACCCTCTTGCTATCGGAGGTTTTGCCAACAGTAAGGCACTGTCGCGCTCGACAGATCCAAACAACGCATCGATTCCGTTCAGCGCCAACCGAAACGGTTTCGTGATGGGAGAAGGTGCTGGTGTGCTGGTGTTCGAGTCGCTGGAGAGTGCGCAGAAGCGTGGCGCGAAGATATATGCAGAGGTCGTGGGTTATGGTAATAGCTGTGATGCTCATCACGTTACAGCTCCTTCGCCTGATGGCGTTCCCGCATCGCGTGCAATTAAGCAGTCGCTCGCAGAGGCGGGTTTCGATGCCGAGAAGGATCTGCTCTACATCAACGCTCACGGTACGAGCACTCCTCTCAATGATAAGTCGGAGACGGCAGCTATCAAGCTCGCTATGGGTGAGGAGGCTGCTCACAAGGCTTTGATCAGCTCGACAAAATCGATGACGGGCCATATGTTGGGTGCTACGGGAGCTGTGGAGCTTATCGCCTGTGTGCTTGCATTGCATAATGGTGTTGTTCCTCCGACCATCGGTCTCAATGAGCCCGATCCCGAGTGCGATCTGGACTATGTTCCCAACGTGGCTCGCAAGGCTGACGTGACGATTGCTATCTCAAATTCGTTGGGTTTTGGCGGTCATAACAGCTGTGTTGCGCTGCGCAAGTGGAATGGATAGAATTTTTTTGTATATTTGCCGTAAGAAAATATTAAAAGCTAAAATATGAAACTTTTGGAAGGAAAGGTGGCTCTGGTAACAGGTGCTGCCAGAGGTATCGGTAAGGCTATCGCACTGCGTTTCGCTTCGGCGGGAGCAGATGTGGCGTTCACCGACTTGGTGATCAACGAGGCTGCCGAGCAGACGCTCGCAGAGCTCGAGGCCTATGGCGTTAAGGCTAAGGCTTATGCGTCGAATGCGGCGTCGTTTGACGAGGCTCACGAGGTGGTTAAGCAGGTCGTCGAGGAGTTTGGTCATCTGGATGTTCTGGTTAATAATGCAGGTATCACGAAGGATGGTCTGATGATGCGTATGTCGGAGGCTCAGTGGGATGCCGTAATAAATGTAAATCTGAAGTCGGCGTTCAACTTTATTCACGCCGTAACGCCCGTTATGGCACGTCAGCGCGGAGGATCGATTATCAATATGTCGTCGGTTGTGGGTGTTTCGGGTAATGCCGGCCAGTGCAACTACTCGGCATCGAAGGCCGGTATGATCGGTCTGGCGAAGTCGATTGCAAAGGAGATGGGCCCTCGCGGAATTCGTGCTAACTGTATCGCTCCGGGATTCATTATCACCGAGATGACTAACCAGCTTCCGCAGGAGGTGCGTGATGCTTGGAATCAGCAGATTCCTCTGCGTCGCGGTGGTACGCCCGAGGATGTGGCTAATGTGGCGCTGTTCTTGGCAAGCGACCTGTCGTCGTATGTCAGCGGACAGGTTATTCATTGCTGTGGTGCAATGAATTGCTAATTAAGTAAAAGAGAAATTATAAATGCGGCTCCCTGAGGGGAATGCCGCATTTATTTTTTGTTTATATAAATATTTTATTAACTTTGCGTTATGCAATGGTGTACTTTTGGACCAATTCCCTGTTCGCAGTAGTGAGGAAAACTGATTTTCGATGTTGGTGTTAGGTGTTTGCCGTTAGGTTGCATTGGAGCAAAAACAAACTGTGGAATGGGCGTTGGTAGATAGCTGTTGCGAGTATTAACTAATCTAAAACAAAAGAAAATGAAGAGAGTGTTTTCCTTGTTACTTGCTGTATTGCTGGCAAATACGGCAGTTAACGCACAAACGAGCCTGCCGGCCGATTTGGCTTACAAGGTGAAGAATGAGGGATTTGCAAAGTCGCAGATTGAGTCGATGTCGCAGTTTATGACCGACAATATGGGTCCTCGTTTGGCAGCATCGCAGCTTAAGTTGCGTGCCGAGAAGATGGTTATCGAGTATTTGAAGGAGATGGGTTTGTCGAATCCCCGTGCCGAGTATGCATTTGATTTTGCAAAGGGCGGATGGGACAATGAGATGAACTATGTGGCTATGACTGCCCCCTACTATACAAGTTTTGCTGGTAATCCTAAGGCGTGGTCAGGTAGCACCAACGGTTTGGTGAAGGGTGAGGTTGTGCTCATCGAGGCACAGAGCGTAGCCGACCTGGATAAGTATAAGGGTAAGCTCGCTGGCAAGATAGTTTTGATGCCCGTAACGCAGACCTATCAGATGCGATTCGATCCTCTGGCAACACGCTTTACTGAGGAGGAGTTGGAGGTGCTTGCACAGGATCCCCGTCCCACTTCAAACAGTCGTATTCCTTCGATCAGCCGCGCTGCATCGATGGCTTCACGCGAGTTGCAGACCGCAATTACCAATATGCTTAAGGAGGAGAAGCCTGTGGCTATCATCAGCGGCGGCGGTACGTTCAACGTAGCTCCCTCACGCGGTGTGCAGTATAAGGTGGGCGATCCCGAGCCTATTTGCGAGGTTATGCTCCCCATTGAGGATCACGGCCGTATGGCTCGTATGATTGCCGGAGGCGAGAAGGTTGAGATGGAGCTTAATATCAAGAATGTATTTACCGATAACCAGCGCATCAACAACGTAATCGCTGAGATTCCCGGAACTGATCCCAAGCTCAAGAATGAGGTTGTGTTGATCGGTGCTCACTTCGATTCTTGGCACGGTGGTACGGGTGGTGCTGACAACGCATCGGGTTGCATCGTTATGATGGAGGCTATGCGTATCATCAAGGCTCTCGGTATCCAGCCTAAGCGTACGATCCGTCTTGCTTTGTGGGGCGGTGAGGAGCAGGGCCTCTATGGTTCACGCGGTTACGCTAACATCAACCTCTACGACTCGGCAAAGGGTAAGAAGCTCGATGGTTACGATGACTTTGCTCTCTACCTGAATATGGATAACGGTTCGGGCCGCTTCCGTGGTATTTACCTCGAGGAGAACGATCAGGCTGTGCCTTTCTTTGAGGCTTGGAAGAAGCCCTTGGAGTCGCTCGGTTTCAATACGCTCTCGTTGCGTCGTACGGGTAGCACCGACCACGTTATCTTCAACAACTTGGGCCTTCCCGCTTACCAGTTCATTCAGGATGAGTTGGAGTATGGTCGTACCTACCACACTGTGATGGATACCTACGAGCGTCTGTCGCTGGAGGATCTGAAGGTTGATGCAGTTATCGCAGCTTGGATCGCGTTGAGCGCAGCTATGGATGAGGGTCGTATTCCCGTGAAGCCTGGCTATCCCGCAGCGCCCGCTTCTGCAAGATAATATTTTTGAATATTTAATTTAAGAGTAGCACTCCTGTGGGGGTGCTACTCTTTTTTGGGGTTTAATGCTTGTTGTAAGAGAACTATTAGGGATTTTGTATTTTGAATTTTGCATTTCTGTTGCGTTTCTCATCGGAATTTTGTAAATTAGCACTTTGAAAAGTAACTATTAAACAAAATCACAATGAGCCAGAGAGATGTAATCATCGCGTGCGATTTCGATAGTGCCGAAACCACGCTCGCATTCCTTGATAAATTCACCGATTGTAAGCCTTTCGTTAAGATCGGTATGGAACTCTATTATGCCGCAGGCCCTGCGATCGTTCACGAAATTAAGGCGCGTGGTCATAAGATTTTCCTCGATTTGAAGTTGCACGATATTCCCAATACGGTGAAGAAGTCAATGGCCGTACTCTCGAAGATGGATGTCGATATGTGTAATCTGCACGCTGCTGGCACCATCGAAATGATGAAGGCTGCATTGGAGGGCCTCACCCGCCCCGATGGAACACGTCCTCTGCTTATTGCTGTTACGCAGCTCACCTCGACAAGCGAGGAGCGTATGCAGAAGGATCTTCTGATTAACGCAACTATCAACGAGACTATTGTCCACTACGCCAAGAATGCTCAGATAGCAGGATTGGATGGTGTTGTATGCTCACCCCTCGAGGCCGGTATGGTGAAGGAGGCGTGCGGTGCAGGTTTCGTAACTGTTACGCCCGGCGTTCGCTTCGCTGATGGTGAGATTGGCGATCAGGTTCGTGTAACTACACCCGCGCGTGCGAAGGAGATTGGTACCGACTTTATCGTAGTTGGTCGCCCCATCACTCAGGCTGCCGATCCCGTAGCTGCATACAAGCGTTGTGTAGAGGAGTTTGTAGGATAATTTAATAGATAAAAGATATGGAAAAGAGTATTGCCAAAGATCTGCTCTCTATCGGCGCTGTATTTTTGCGTCCTGAGCAGCCGTTCACTTGGGCCAGCGGTATCAAGAGCCCTATCTATTGCGATAACCGCTTGACGCTTACCGCTCCTGCCGTACGCGACAACGTGGAGAAGGGTTTGGCCGAGTTGGTTAAGACGCACTTCCCCGAGTGCGAGGTGTTGATGGGTACCAGCACCGCTGGTATTGCACACGCCGCTATCGTGGCTACGATTATGAATCTCCCGATGGGTTATGTGCGTAGCGGAGCGAAGGATCACGGTCGCACAAACCAGATTGAGGGTAAGCTGGAGAAGGGCCAGAAGGTTGTTGTTGTAGAGGATTTGATCTCTACGGCAGGTAGCTGCATCGAGGTTGTTAAGGTGTTGCGTGAGGCTGGAGCCGACGTTCTCGGTGTTGTGAGCATCTTCACCTACGGAATGAAGAAGGGTCTGGATCGTTTGGCTGAGGCTGAGGTGACAAACTACTCGCTCTCAAATCTTGACGCACTGGTAGAGGCTGCGGCTGAGGAGGGTTACATCAAGAGTGAGGATTGCGCCCGCATCATCGCCTTCAGAAACAACCCCTCGGATGAGAGTTGGATCAACAAATAAGCAGGATTATGCGACACTTAATCGATACAACAGATATCTCGGTTGCCGAGGTTGACCATATAATCACGACGGCACTCGATATAATCGAAAATCGCGAGAAGTATAGCTCGGTGTGTAAGGGTAAGAAGCTTGCAACGCTCTTCTACGAGCCGAGTACGCGTACACGCCTGAGCTTCACCTCAGCAATGATGGAGTTGGGAGGCAATGTGTTGGGTTTCTCTGATGCAGCCTCTTCGTCAGTTACGAAAGGTGAGACGGTAGCCGATACGGTACGCGTAATTGGTTGCTTTGCCGATATTATCGCTATGCGCCACAGCAAGGAGGGTGCACCTCTGGTAGCCTCGCACTACTCTGATGTGCCCATCATCAATGCTGGCGACGGTAGCCACGCCCACCCCACGCAGACGCTGACCGACCTGCTGACGATTCGTCGTGAGAAGGGTCGTTTGGATAACTTGACGATTGGCTTCTGCGGTGATTTGAAGTTCGGTCGTACTGTTCACTCGCTCATCAAGGCGATGTCGCGCTATGAGAATATCAACGTGGTGCTGATTGCTCCCGAGGAGTTGCGTCTGCCCTCATACATTCGTCGTGAGGTGTGCGACAAGAACAATGTTCCTACGCGAGAGGTTTCGACTATGGAGGAGGTATTGCCCGAGTTGGATATCCTCTATATGACGCGTGTGCAGAAGGAGCGTTTCCTGGATGAGGAGGAGTTCGAGCGTCTGAAGGATAGCTTCATCCTCAATCCCGAGCGAATGAAGTTGGCAAAGGACGATATGATTGTCCTGCACCCGCTGCCGCGCGTGAACGAGATTACGCGCGATGTGGATAACGATCCTCGTGCGGCGTATTTCCGTCAGGTCGAGAATGGTAAGTTTGTGCGTATGGCACTAATTTACACTCTCTTGCAGTGGGCCGAGAAGCGTCCTGCCGACAAACTTACACCTCGTTTGGGTGATGAGTTGGTGCGCAACGATTGGCGATGCAGCAACCGTCAGTGTGTGTCGGCAACGGAGGATGTAGATCATCTGTTCCACCAGACCGAGGATGGTTATCGCTGTGCATACTGCGAGGCAAGAGTCAAGAATAATTAATAACAAGAAAATAAACTATGGTAAAAATTGGTACCCCGATGACCCCCGTCGGCAAGAAGGCTATCTTGTGTGGCTCAGGCGAGTTGGGTAAGGAGGTTGCAATTGAGTTGCAGCGTTATGGCGTAGAGGTAATTGCACTCGACAAATATGAAAATGCCCCCGCTATGCAGGTGGCACACCGCTCGTACGTCTTGTCAATGTTGGATGGCGAGCGTCTGCGTGAGATTATCGAGAAGGAGAAGCCCGATTATATTATTCCCGAAGTGGAGGCTATCGCAACGCCTACTCTGGTTGAACTTGAGAAGGAGGGTTACAACGTAATCCCCACTGCTAACGCTACCCTGCTTACGATGAATCGTAAGGGTATTCGTCAGTTGGCAGCCGAGACTCTTGGTATCAAGACTTCACCCTATCGCTTCGCAGCTACGCGTGAGGAGTTCGATGCAGCTATCGCAGAAATTGGTACACCTTGCGTTGTGAAGCCTATTATGTCATCATCAGGTCACGGCCAGAGCGTATGTAAGACTCCCGAGGGTGCGGATAACTCTTGGAAGATTGCCCAGGAGGGCGGTCGCGCAGGTGGTGGCGAGGTTATCGTAGAGGGCTTCGTGAAGTTCGACTATGAGATTACTCTTTTGACTGTACGTCACTCGGGTGGTACATTGTTCCTTAACCCAATCGGTCACCATCAGGTTGATGGCGACTACCGTGAGTCGTGGCAGCCCCAGCCTATGAGTGAGACAGCTCTCGCACAGGCGCAAGATATTGCGAAGAAGGTAACAGATGCTCTTGGTGGCTACGGTATCTTCGGCGTGGAGTTGTTCGTATGTGGTGATGAGGTGTTGTTCAGTGAGGTATCTCCTCGTCCGCACGATACAGGTATGGTGACGATGATTTCGCAGGATTTGTCGGAGTTTGCTCTGCACGCGCGTGCGGTGCTTGGTCTGCCTATTCCGTCAATTAATTTCTACGGTCCCAGCGCTTCGAAAGCTGTTGTCGTAGAGGGTGACACAGACAAGGTTGTTTTTGGCAACTTGGATAAGGTGTTGGCTGAGCCTAATGTTCAGGTGCGTATCTTCGGTAAGCCTGAGGTTAAGGGCCACCGCCGTATGGGTGTTATCTTGGCTCGCGGCGAGAGCGTAGAGGATGCTTTGGCGAAGGCTGAGAAGGCGTATGAGACTTTGGAGGTAGAGGCTTTACCCCGATAGTTTTATACACATTTATGCAAATAAAAGGTGTTTCAACAATTGGTTGAAACACCTTCTTTTTTACTCCTCAAACTGCTTGAGAGCTATGATTCGCTGCTTAATTTCATCAATTCGGTCCTTGTCTCGTAGGTATTGCCAGCCTATTAATACCGCTGACCCAATAAAAGTCAGAATCACCCACAACCACCATTCAGTAGATAGTACCGAGTGACGAATTACTGCTTCGATAATAACATACGCGAAGACGAATGCCAAGAAGCAAGCCGTTATGATGTTGTTGCGAATGAACAACTTTTCAAAGCGTATAATCATCTGCTCCTGCTCTACAATGGTTGCATCAAATTTGGCCAACCGCTTGATGATCTTCCACATTGGAGAGAAGAGGATGGTATCCATTGCGATAACAGAACCAATTAGAATCCAGCAAAATAGGTCGTCCTGAATACCTTGTGCGAAGAGTATTACGATGGAGCATATCAATACCAACCATCCGAGATACTGATTCATTCTCACTTTGTTCCAGTACGATTTTACTCTGCTCTCGGCGAGCATACGC
>JAZRQX010000043.1:0-16336 GCA_045650235.1 Alistipes sp.
AAAAAAGGCTACCATTTTCGGTAGCTTTTTTGTTTAATTCAAAATTCAAAATTCAAAATTCAAAATTCAATTTATAGATTACGTCATTCCACATTTCCGCAATGGTAAGCTGCCTGATACAAAATCAGATTCCCTGCGGAACTGATTGGAATCTACCTTTGTCGAAAATAGCTTGCTGATACAGATTATTTTTCACACAACTTTTTCCGAAAAAGTTGCACAAAAAGGCCGCAAGGCACAATTTGCGGGGTCGTCGCGCCGTCGTCGGTAAAATGAATGCTACGCACTTTTGAAGCAATCAAAAGGTCTCCATTTTTTAACCCTCCGCCGCCGCGTCGCCCTTTTTCCACAAATTCTGCAGTGCGGGTTTTTATTTTTTTGCGCGTCAGCCTCATTTTGAATTTTGAATTGCATTGACTGCCGCCCATCACGTTCCAAAGCGGGAATAGCAGGCGGATGCAAAACACCCCTTAGGGGTGTATTTCTTTTTCATCTCCTCGTTCAGTTCCGCCGTGTCGATCAGTATGGCCACCTCGACGGCGCGACCAAAGTCGGTGTTGAGCACCGCGCCGAACGTCTGCATCTGCCGCGAGAGCCGCATATATGCCTGAAGCATAGGAGGTAAGCGTTCGCCACGCGAGCGCAGCAGATCCTGCAGCAGGGCATAATTCTCCTCATAGCTCCGCAGCGTGAAAACATCGGGCAGCGGCTCGCGCTCGAGCTTCCAGCGGGGCCGTAAGAGCGACTGCCGCGCGGGATGAAATTTTTCCAAAAAACGAAGTATCAGCTCCCGCGCCAAAGCGTCATACAGAGGCGGGATGGTAACCTTCCCGAAGAGGTAGCGCACCCCACGCTCGCGCCCCACAATCAGCCCCAACGCCTGCCACAGCGCATCCATCGCAAAGAGCGAATGGCGCAGTCCATCCACCCCCTCGCGCACGACAAACGAGCGGCCGAGTTCGATGGCCGCAGGCAGAACCGAGTGCCGAAACTCCTCGCTCGGGCGGAAATAGTGAAGCGACGAGATGTGCCTCTCGGCGCTGTGTCGGCCCACGATGTAGCGGTAGCCGCCGACAATCTGCTCGCATCGTAAATCCCACGCAATAAGCTGGTTATAACCATCTGCGGCCACGTCGTCAGCGTCGATGTCCACCTCGCGGCCAACTCCCCCTCCCGCTGTGCGGAAGGCTCGCTCGCGCAGCCGTCCCACCTCCCACATAAGGTGTGGAGACTCGCCCCCGCGAAAGGTGTAGAGCGCGAGCGAGCCGCGATGCGATAGCATCAACGGGCGGCGATGGCGCAGCTCGCGTAAAAGCGAGGCGGTGGTGGATGTTGTTGGAAAAGTCATTTGTTAATAAAATCTCGGAAAATATTTACAATATTTTTGCTAAAAGCAGTAACTTTACACCCAAATATACTTTTGCGCTACGAATATGTCTTTAGACAACACCACATACCACATTCCCGTGCTTCTGGAGGAGGCTATCGCTGAGATGGCCATCCGCCCCGATGGCACCTACTGCGACCTTACGTTCGGCGGCGGCGGACACTCGCGCCACATCCTCTCGAAGATAGGCGAGAAGGGGCAACTCTACTCCTTCGATCAGGACCGCGACACGCTCCAGAACGCCCCCGACGATGAGCGTTTTCACTACGTCGAGAGCAATTTCCGCTTCCTGCGCGGAGCGTTGCGCCTCAGGGGCGTTACCGAGGTCGATGGCATTCTGGCCGACCTGGGCGTCTCGTCGCACCACTTCGATGAGCTGGGACGCGGCTTCTCGTTCCGTGGCGATGCGCCGCTCGATATGCGTATGAATCAGCGTGGTGGCCGCACGGCAGCCGACGTGGTCAATTCGTACGATGCCGAGCAGCTCGGTCGCATCCTGCGCGAGTATGGCGAGCTGGACACGACGTGGAAGATCGCCTCGTGCATTGTGCGCGAGCGCGAGAAGGCTCCCATCACCACCACCGCTCAGCTGGTCGATGCCGTCGCCCCCTGCACTCCCAAGCGCGACGAGAAGAAGTTTCTCACGAAACTCTTTCAGGCGTTGCGCATCGAGGTCAATGGCGAGATGGAGGCGCTGAAGATGGCCCTCGAGCAGTCGCTCAAGGTGCTGCGTCCGGGAGGACGACTGGTGGTTATTTCGTACCATTCGTTAGAGGATCGACTGGTGAAGAATTTTATGCGTAGCGGAAACTTCGATGGCAAGGTCGAGCAGGACTTCTTCGGTCGTGCGACTGCCCCCTTCGAGGTCATAACGCGCAAGGCTATCGTGCCCTCGGCCGAGGAGGTGGAGCGCAATCCCCGCTCACGCTCGGCCAAGATGCGCGTAGCAGAAAAGAGATAACACAATGAGGCCCACAAGCGACGATTTCAACCCCATCACTGAGGAGGAGTTGCGCCAGCAGCAGGCAGACGAGGAGTTCCGCCGCCGCGTGCGCAGCGAGGTGCGTCGTATCCAGAGCGGTGAGGCCGACGAGGATATTGAGCGCGACCTTGAGGCTGAGGCCGAAGCCGAAGAGGCCGAGCGTGCCGAGCAGCACCGCGAGCGCAAGCGCCGTTCGCGTCTGAGCTGGCAGCTTATCTCGGGCTCGATCCTGACGAGTCAGGGGGTGAAGGATATATACGGCTACTTGGCCGTCATTGCGGTGATGTCGTTCCTGAGCATTGCGGTGATGTTCGCCACGCTCTATGCCGATCTGCGCTACTCGCAGGCCGAGCGCGACGTGCAGCTGCTGCGCGAGCGTTCGATACGTCTGCAGGAGGAGCTGCACCGAAAGACCACCCACCAGGCCGTGCGCGAGGAGCTGGCCAAAAGGGGCATCGACCTGCGCGACCCCGAGCGCACCAAAACAGTTGTAGATAATTAACCGATTTTTTCAGCCCCGACGGGGCAGACGATATGGCAAAGAAGAAGGGCGATAACGACATCCGATCGGATATGTTCTTTAGGGCGAAGATTATGTACATAGTCTTCTTCCTGATCGCTATGTGCGTGGTCGGACGACTCGTGTGGGTGATGCTGCCCTCGGGCGAGACGGCCTACAACGCCGCCCGACTGGAGAATCGCATCTTTCTACGCGATACAATCATCTCGCGCCGAGGAGCAATCCTTGCGCGCGATGGCGAGCCACTGGCCACCTCGATTCTGCGCTACCGCATCGACTTCGATATGGGCAGCGAGGGCTTCGACGACGATGAGGTCTTCCGAGAGAATGCCGACTCGCTGTCGAAACTTCTGGCAGGATTTTTTGGCGACCGCACCTCGGCGGAGTATCGCCGCCGCCTTATCTCCGAGCGCGAGCGCAACTTCAAGACCGTCTATTCGCACGACTCGATCGTTAAGCGCAGCAGCGACCTCATAACCCTGCTGGTCGATCTTATGCGCGACGATGCCTTTCAGGTGCTGAAGGTCGATACGGCCGTTCGCAACCACCGCCCCGTGCAGATTCTGCCCCGCGCGGTTGATTTCAACGAGTGGCAGAAGCTGAGCAAATTCCCCATCCTGAACGGCAATATGGGCGTTACGTTCAAGAAGCATATCATCGACGAGCGCGTCTATCCCTATGGCGAGCTTGGCCGCCGCACCATCGGCCTTATCACGGGCAATCTGAGCGAGGAGGATATGGCCAAGGCGCGTGGTCAGTACGGTATCGAGGCTGTCTATGCCGACTACCTGCGTGGCGAGAATGGCCGCACGCTGCGTCAGCGCATCGCTCCGGGATTCTCGGCAGCGGTGCATAGCGACGAGAATATCACCGCCTCGGATGGCGAGGATGTGGTTACGACCATCGACGTGGAGATTCAGCACGCCGCCGACGAGATTCTGCGCCAGCAGCTCACCGCCCAGCACGCTATTTGGGGTACGACGATGGTGATGGAGGTGGCTACGGGCGATCTGTTGGCGATGGTCAATCTGGGCGAGACGGCACCCGAGAGCGGTGTCTATTACGAGAAGGAGAACTACGCCCTGAACCGCCGCATCGAGCCAGGCTCGACCTTCAAATTAGCGGCTATGTTGGCCTTGGTGGAGGATCTCGGGCTGCCCATCACGACCGAGTACGACACGCACAATGGTCGAATGGTGAGCATCAGCAGAGCCAACGTGCAGGACGACCACGCCATAGGCGGGATGATCGATATGCGCACGGCCTTTGCGCAGTCGTCGAATGTCTATTTCGCCGATGCCATCTACCGCAACTACAACGACAACCGCCAGCGCTATGTCGATTTTCTGACCAACCGCCTCCACCTCGGTGGTGACGTAGGATTTGCCGATTTGGGCGAGCGCCAGAGCTACATCCCCGATCCGAGCAACCGCAACCAGTGGTCGGCCCCCACTCTGCCCAATATGGGCTACGGCTACGCCATCGAGATGCCCCCGATCCGCATCCTCACGCTCTACAACGCGGTGGCCAACGGCGGACGTATGGTAGCGCCCCGACTGGTGAGGGAGATTCGCCGTGGCGACGAGGTTGTGGAGGAGTTCCCCACGCGCGTCATCGACGAGAAGATATGCTCCGACGCTACGCTCGCTGCCGTCCGCGAGTGTTTGGAGGAGACCGCCCGAACGGGTACGACAAAAACCTTTTTCCGCGATACACTCTCCTTCCGCGTCGGCTCAAAGACCGGTACGGCCAAGGTGGCACAGGATGGCGCGGGACGAGGTGCGCGCTACGATGCGGGCTACTATATGGGTACGGTGGTGGCCTACTTCCCTGCCGACAACCCCAAATATACGGTTATGACCTCGATCCTTACCAACCGCTATCGCGGCTATGCCCGCTACGGCGCGCAGCTCTCGGGCCCCGTTGTGAGGGATGTGGTGAATTACATCTTCTACCGCGACAAGGATTGGCATCGCACCATCGAGCCCTCGGCCCAGGAGCGAGTACCAACCTCGATCAAGGGCGGCAACATAGCCCAGATAAGGCGCGTGGCCGATAAGTTCTCGCCCCGCGTATCGTTCACCGACCGCGAGGGATGGGGTGTGGCGCAGATGGATACGCTGCTCAACGTCAATGTCACCACCATCGAGCAGAACGCGCTTATGCCCAACGTGGTGGGTATGGGCCTGAAGGATGCGCTCTACATCCTGGAGAGTCGCGGCCTTAGGGTACACTTCTCAGGTAGAGGCACGGTACGAACGCAGAGCATCGCCGTCGGGCGCAAGATCGTCGAGGGCGAGAGCGTAACCATAACACTGAAATAGAATGAAACATTTAAGCGAAATACTATCCTCTACGGAGGTGCGGTCGTTCACCGCATCATCGGACCCGCTGATCACGGGCCTTACGTTCGATTCGCGCGAAGTCAAGGCGGGCGATTGCTTCTTTGCCCTCAGAGGTACGCAGGTTGATGGCCACGACTACATCGAGCGCGCTACGGAGGCGGGAGCTGCGGCTGTGGTGTGCGAGCAGCTACCCGAGCGCCTGAGCGATGATGTATGCTACGTTGTGGTGGAGAACTCCTCCTCGGCTATGGCCGACATCGCCGCCGCCTACTACGATCACCCCTCGCGCGAGTTGCGTCTGGTGGGCGTTACGGGCACCAACGGCAAGACCACCATCGCAACGCTGCTCTACGACCTGTATCGTGCTATGGGCTACCGCGTGGGATTGATCTCGACGGTGGTCTATCGAATCGACCGCAAGGAGATACCCTCGACCCACACAACGCCCGACGCTCTGCGTCTGCAGGCTATGCTGCGCGAGATGGTCGATTGCGGCTGCGAGTACTGCTTTATGGAGGTCTCGTCGCACTCGCTGGTGCAGGATCGCGTGCGAGGACTGGAGTTCTGCGGTGCGGGCTTCACGAACCTCACGCACGACCATTTGGACTATCACGGCACCTTCAAGGAGTATATCCGCGCCAAGAAGTTGCTCTTCGACCGTCTGCCGAAGCGGGCCTTTGCCGTGGTGAACACGGACGACCGCAATGGCGAGGTCGTGGTGCAGAATTGCCGCGCCCGTGTGGCGACCTACTCGCTGCGACAGATGGCCACCTACCACTGCAAGGTGCTGGAGATGCTCTTCGACGGAATGTTACTGCGCCTTAACGATAGGGAGCTGTGGGTAGGGATGATAGGCCGCTTCAATGCCTACAACCTGGCCTGCGTCTATGGCATTGCGATGGAGCTGGGCGCACGCAGCGACGAGGTGCTCTGTGCGATGAGTGCCCTGCGCTCGGTGAGCGGTCGCTTTGAGCCTTTGCGATCGGAGGGAGGACTTACGGCGATTGTCGATTATGCCCATACGCCCGATGCGTTGCAGAACGTGATCGACACCATCAACGACATCCGCACCCCCCAGCAGCGACTCATCGTAGTGTGCGGCTGTGGTGGCGACCGCGACTCGTCGAAGCGTCCCGAGATGGGAGCCATAGCCTCGCGTGAGGCCGATGTTGCGATTCTCACGTCGGATAACCCTCGCACCGAGAATCCCGAGCAGATACTCGACCAGATGATGGCGGGCGTCGAGCCGCAGTCGCAGACGCTGCGCATCACGGATCGCTCGCAGGCGATACGCACGGCGGTGATGCTGGCCCAGGCGGGCGATATAATCCTCGTTGCGGGCAAGGGGCACGAGACCTACCAGATCGTGGGGCGCGAGAAGCTGCACTTCGACGACAGGGAGGAGCTGAGAAGAGCCTTTGCAGAACTTAAAAAATAATGTTATCTATTTTGAATTGCATCGAATGCCGCCCACTACGCTCGACAGCGGGGATAGCAGGCGGATGCAAAACACCCCTTAGGGGTGCCGCCCACCACGCTCGACAGCGGGGGTAGCAGGCGGTTGGGAAACACGCCTTAGGCGTGCGGTTGGGAAACAGGCGTTACGCCTTAATTTTGAATTAATTTATGTTATATCCGATTTTTCAGTTTCTTGATGAACACTATGACCTGCCGGGAGCGGGCGTGTTCCAATACATCTCGTTCCGTTCGGCTGTGGCGGTGATCCTGGCGCTGCTGATTACAATCTTCTTCGGGCGCAACATCATCCGCGCCCTGCAACGCCGCCAGATTGGCGAGGAGATACGCGATCTGGGTCTCGAGGGACAGCTCTCGAAGCGCGGCACGCCCACGATGGGCGGCGTGATAATCCTGCTGGCCGTGTTGCTGCCGATGTTGCTGCTCGGCCGACTGGATAATGTCTATGTGCAGCTGATGATAATCTCAACCCTGTGGCTCGGCGTGCTGGGTTTTCTTGACGACTATATCAAGACCTTCCGCCACAACAAGGATGGCCTGAAGGGTAAGTTCAAGATCGTAGGTCAGGTCGGCCTGGGCGTGATCGTGGGTACGGTGATGTGTTTTTCGCAGGATGTCGTAATCCGCGAGAAGGTCACCTCGCCCGAGGTCATCTCCGTATCGCAGACGGGCTACGCCACCGTCGAGCAGCCCGCCTCGGTGGAGCTGAGCCCCACGGCACAGAAGACCACCAAAACGACAATCCCCTTCGTCAAGGACAACGAGTTCGACTACGGCTGGATGGTGGGCGGCAACGAGCTGCTGACGTGGCTGCTCTATATCGCCGTTGCGATTTTCGTCGTTACGGCCGTCTCGAACGGTGCCAACCTTACGGACGGACTGGACGGCCTGCTGACGACCGTATCAGTGCCGATAATGCTGGTGCTGGGAGCGTTGGCATACCTCTCGGGACACATCATCTACGCCGACTACCTCAACATTATGTACATCCCCGAGTCCTCAGAACTGGTTGTCTTTGCGGCGGCGATGTGCGGTGCGCTGCTCGGATTTCTGTGGTATAACTCATTCCCTGCACAGATCTTTATGGGCGACACGGGCTCGCTCTCGATCGGCGGTATCATCGCCGTCTTCGCACTCTGCATCCGCAAGGAGCTGCTGCTGCCGCTGATGTGCGGAATCTTCCTCGCGGAGGCCGTATCGGTGATGGTGCAGGTGGGATGGTTCAAATATACAAAACGTAAGTATGGCGAGGGCCGTCGCGTGCTGCTGATGTCGCCCTTGCATCACCACTACCAGAAGAAGGGCCTGTTCGAGACCAAAATCGTGATGCGATTCTTCATCGTCTCGATTCTGCTCTGCGCCCTGACGCTCGTAACACTCAAGATTCGTTAATATGAAAAAGATAGTCATTTTAGGCGGCGGAATCAGCGGTTATGGCTCTGCCGTATTGGCCAAGAAGAAGGGGTATGATGTATTCCTCTCGGACGCAGGCCGCGTAGCCGAAAAGTACGCCTCGGTGCTCGACGAGTGGGGCGTGGAGTGGGAGCAAGGCTCTCACACGATGGAGCGCATCCTCGCAGCCGACCTTGTAGTCAAATCGCCCGGCATCCCCGAGAAGGCCGAGGTTGTGAAGGCCCTGCGCGAGAAGGGCACACCGATAGTCTCGGAGATGGAGTTCGCCTCGAAGTATATGGGCCGCTCGCGCACCATCTGCATCACGGGCTCGAACGGCAAGACCACCACAACGTCGCTCATCTACAAGATCCTCAGCGATGCGGGCTTCAACGTGGCCCTCGGTGGCAACATCGGCGAGAGCTTCGCCTATCAGGTGGCTACCGCCGAGTATGATTGGTATGTGCTGGAGCTCAGCTCGTTCCAATTAGACGGGATGTACGACTTCCGTGCCGATGTGGCCGTTTTGATGAATATCACGCCCGACCACCTTGACCGCTACGACTACTCGTTCGAGAAGTATGCCGCCTCGAAGATGCGCATCACTCAGAACCAGCACTCGCTGAATTACTTTGTCTATTCAGCCGACGACGATATTATCTCACAGCAGATTGCCCTCCACCCCGAGATGCGTCAGCGTCAGCTCCCCTTCGCGGCAAAGACGGCTATCGCAAGCGCGGCGGGAGATGGTTTCTATACCGAGAATGAATTTACTGTCCGCGTGGGAAATCGGGAGCTTACGATCGACTGCACGCGAATGAAAATCAAGGGCCTTCACAACGCCTACAACGCTATGGCGGCGGCTCTGGCAGCTATGGCCGCAGGGGTTGAGCCTGCGCAGGTGGAGCGTTCGATATACGACTTTACGCCCGTTGAGCATCGTCTGGAGCCTGCGGGCGAAAAGGATGGCGTGGAGTGGATCAACGACTCGAAGGCGACAAATGTCGATTCGGTGTGGTATGCGTTGCAGAGTATGACGCGCCCGACGGTGTGGATCGCCGGCGGAACGGACAAGGGCAACGACTACGAGCCGCTGAAGGCATTTGCCCGCGAGAAGGTGAAGGCGCTTGTGTGTATGGGCCTCGACAACGAGAAGTTAGTGCGCGAATTCACGGGCGTTGTGCCTGAGGTTGTGAGCTGCTCATCTTTAGACGAGGCTATGCGGGCCGCTCGTGAGCGTGCCTCGGCAGGAGATACGGTGCTGCTCTCGCCCGCCTGTGCGAGCTTCGACCTGTTCAAGAACTACGAGCAGCGAGGCAAGCTGTTCAAGCAGTGGGTTGAGGAGAATGTAATTCAAAATTCATAATTCAAAATTCAAAATTGAGTTGGTAGATTATAGCAAATATGTGCGTCGTGAGGGTGTGCAGCCCGAGGCAGCAGAGCCTAACGCCGAGCCCAACACGGAGCAGTCGTCGGAGCCGATGGAGCAACCGCGCGATGGGGGACTCATCGATGTGGTGAAGCGACTGTTCGGTGGCGATCGGGTGTTGTGGATCATCATCATTGCGCTGATGATCGTCTCGGTGCTGGTGGTCTACTCTTCGACCGCCAAGATGGCCTATATGCCCTCGTCGGTTACTTCGCCCGCCGAGTTCCTGCGCACGCAGCTGTCGCTGCTGGCTCTGTGCGTTGTGGGAATCTTCATCACCCACCGCATCAACAGCAACTTCTACCGCCGCTGGACCTACCTCTTCTTCTGGCTCTCGATACTGCTCACCGCCGCGACCTACGCCGTCGGCAACGCCTCAATAAACGGCGCTGCACGATGGATCAACATCGCGGGTTTCCAGTTCCAGCCCTCGGAGGTGCTGAAGGTGACGATGGTGATGTATCTGGCGCGCGTTCTGGCCGACCGTCAGTCGTCGATCGCAACGATGCAGATCGTGCCGAGCCTGAAGTTCTGGACCTGGCGCAAGAATGCCAAGCAACGCCGCATCTGGCGCGAGGGCGGATTGCCGATATTCCTGCCCATCGTGCTGGCCTGTATGGTCATTATGCCGGCGCACACCTCGTCGGCCATCCTGGTCTTCGGAATCTCGATTGCTATGCTCTTCATCGGCCGTGTCAACCGCTACGAGATCGGGCGCGTGCTGCTGTGGGCGATGGTGGGCGCGGCATTGGTCGGCATACTCGGTCTTGGCCGCAGCCATACGGCCGGAGGACGTATCTCGACGTGGATCGAGATGTGGACAGAGGATCGCACATCGATCGACGTGCAGGAGCTGAGCGACACCGAACGCTCGATGATAGCCATCCACAACGGAGGCTTTATGGGTCGTGGTGCGGGCCAGAGTGCCGCCCGCGTGGAGATGACGCACCCCGAGAGCGACTACGCCTACGCCTTCTTCATCGAGGAGTACGGCATCGTCATTGCGCTGCTGCTGATGGCTCTCTACCTCTGGATATTCTACCGCGCCATCGAGATCTTCCACCACTGCCCCAAGAAGTTCCCCTCGATGATGTCGCTCGGATTGGCGATGCTCATCACGGGACAGGCGCTGTTGCACATTATGGTTACGGTCAATATCCTGCCCGAGACGGGACAGCCCCTGCCGATGATCTCGCGCGGAGGCTCGTCGCTGCTATTCACCTCGGTGGCGCTGGGATTGATCCTGAGCGTGAGCCGACAGAATATAGAGGGTTCGTATCATAAGGAGGAGGAATAAAAATCAACACTATGAGATACCTATCAATCATTTTCGCACTTGCACTTGCGGCCTGCTCGCAGCCTAAGCCCGCAGAGGAGCCGCTGACGCTACTCATCGGCACCTACACCGATGCCACGAGCAAGGGCATCTACCGCACCACTTTCGACACCGCAACGGGCACTTTCACCGATGCGGAGCTACTCGTCAAGGTCGACAACCCCTCCTACCTCGCCATCGAGGGCGATATGCTCTACGCCGTGAGCGAGGGTGGCAGCGACGATAACTCGGCCCTGAATGCCTTCCGCTACGACTCGGGAAGTGATAGTTATACGCTCCTCTCGCGCCAGCCCACACGCGGCGCTTCGCCCTGCTACGTCGCCCTGCACAAGGGCTACGCCTATACGGCCAACTATACGGGCGGCTCGCTGACGCGATTTGCCATTATGGCGGATGGCTCGCTCGGTGAGGCTGTGGAGCAGGAGTATGAGCCCAAGCAGGGCAGCCCTTCGCACATTCACGGTATCTTCCCCGCACCCGATGGGGAGTCGATATTCGTTACCGATCTGGGCCGCAGCGAGATCTTCCGCATCGTAGCGCCCGATAAGGAGATCTCCCGAACGGAGCTTACGGCAGGTGCCGGCCCGCGCCATATGGCATTCTCGAAGGATGGTCTGACGGCTTACGCGCTCAATGAGTTGGCAGGTACGGTGTCGGTGTTTGACATCGAGGCCGAGGGCCTTCGCCTCAAGCAGGAGATTGCCTCCGACAGCGTGGGCGGTGGCGGCTGTGCCGACGTGCACCTCTCGCCCGATGGCCGTTTCCTCTATGCGAGCAATCGCCTCAAGGAGGATGGAATCTCGACCTTCCGTATCTCGGAGGATGGCACGCTAAAGAAGATTGGCTACACGCAGACGGGCATCCACCCGCGCAACTTCACGCTCACGCCCGATGGGAAGTATGTGCTGGTTGCCGTGCGCGATAGCGACCGCGTGGAGGTATATCGTAGGGAGAGCCGCACGGGTGAACTTGAGGCTACGGGCGAGAGCCTCAGCCTAAGCCACCCCGTATGCCTGAAATGGATTAAATAAACAATGCTATGGATCAAGTAAGATTGGATAAATATCTATGGGCTGTGCGAGTGTTCAAGACGCGCTCCGATGCAGCCGACGCCATCCGCAACAACCGCGTGCTGGTGAACGATGCCTACGCCAAACCCTCGCGCGAGGTGAAGCAGGGCGATGAGATCTCGGTCAAGAAGATGCCCGTGACGTACCGTTATAAGGTGCTTGAGCTGGTTTCGAGCCGTCAGGGTGCGAAGAACGTACCCACCTACTGCCTCAACATCACCCCGCAGGAGGAGCTGGATAAGCTCTCGACACCGCGCGAGACGATCTTCGTCTTCCGCGAGCGCGGCACGGGCCGTCCCACCAAGAAGGAGCGCCGCGAAATCGACGCCCTGATGGACGGAATGTACTTCGATGATGAGGATTAAAAAAAGCTGCCCGTGAGGCGGCTTTTTTTAATGCAAAATTCACACCTTAGGCGTGCGGTTGCAAAACACCCCTTAGGGCTGCAGGGGGCTCTCTATCTCCGCGTGTTGGAGCTCGGAGGCGAGCATTGTGGTGATGTCGCTGAGGGTGATGTAGCCCACGATGTCGTACACCACGCACTTGCCTCGGCCGCTGATGAAGATCAAAAACTCCGCAGGCTCCTTCGGGCGGTGGCGCGTGGCCTCCAGCACATCGATCGTTGTCGTGCCGCTGATAGCCATCCGCGACTCGTAGATCTTGGGGCGGGTATAGGTCGCCCAGCGTTTCACGCTGTCGTACCAGTTCTTTTGCGTCGTCTTATCGAGCGAGAACTTCATCTGATAGATCACCTGCACGCGCCCCAGCAGATTGTTGTTGTCGTGGCGGCGCGACTCGGGCGTGAGCGTGCGCAGCAGCTCGGCGGGGAACTGCATTATCTCGGCACCCTCCATCTCCTCGGCCGAGTAGCGTTCGAAGCGATGCTTGATTGTCTGGTACCACTGCAAGAAATCCTTCGTCTGCGCCTGTGCCGCGTCGGCCAATGCGAGAGCGAGCAGGAGCGTGCATATCCTAAAAAATCGTTTCATAGCCTACACTTTTTAGAATCCAATACCTATGGTCCACTGCTGCGCCTCGGGGCCTCGGCCCGACTTGAAGAGCTGCGTGGGCTGATACTCGGCATAGACGGAGAACCATCTGAAGGTAAAGCGTGCCTTCACGCCCGCCTGCAGGAAGTTCACGGGCAGGTTGTGCTCCTTATCCTTCTTGCCGCCATTGTACTTTATCTTCGTGTGCGAGTTCATCACCATATCGACATAACCGCCCACCGAGAAGGCAAATCGGTTGGGATGGCCAAACATCACCTCGACGGGCAGATGCACCGCCGCCACGTTGAACTTGCTCTTCTTCACGCCGCGCGAGCTAACATCCGCTATGGCGTAGGGGGTAAGTACGCCGCCCTGCTTGGTGAGCGAGAGCGAGCGGTCGAGGCGGTAGTTGTTGGCCCTCAGACCGAGGCCCATCGTGATGCCGATGTTGCGCTGGCGGTCGAAGGCTCCGAAGCTGAAGAAGTTGATCGAGAACTGCGTCGAGCGCCAGTTGTTCAGATCGAGAAATCCCGCCTGCTCGGGGGCATAGAGGCCGTAATCAACGCCCGAGAGCGAATTCCAGCCCAGCTCCACCATCGGGATTGTCGTCAGCGAGCGGCGACCTATGGCGAAGCGTGTGGGGTGGCGATAGACCCACGCTATGGCCGAGGCCTGCACCGTGCGTTGCTCGTTCTGCAGCGTGAGCGAATCCTTCTCGTCCAAGAATTCGATTCCATTAACGCCCAGCATCAGCTGCGCCTGGGCTTTGTCGGCGCACGCTACGATGAGCGCCAGCGCCAAAATGATTTTAAGAAAAGAGTGTTTCATATCTAAAAAAGTTGAGTGATTTCCGATTTGTTAGTCCAACGTGAAGATCGTGCGGAGGATATCCTCCTGCGGCTGCAGCTCCTCTACGGCCATCTCGTCCAGCATACGCTGGGCATAGTACTGCGCCTCCTCGAGCGAGTAGATCTCGCGGCCATTGACCTCGCCCCACACCTTAGGACGGAAGCTCCACGCCACCACCGCAACGACTACGGCACACACCACTGCTGTAGCCCACTGCCAACCGTGGCGGGTGGCGGGGTGTAGTGCAACGGCTACGCGCTGTTCGCGCTCACGCTCGAAATGGAGGCTGAGGGCCTGGTCGATGAGCTGCTCACGATTGATGTTTTTATGCTCCATAGTCTAAAATTTTATTAAGTTCCTCTCTCAGTTTTGCTTTGCCTCGCGAGGCCGCCATACGCGCGGCTGTTGGCGTTGTGCCCGTCAGCGCGGCTATCTCGTCGAACGACATCCCCTCGACCTCGCGCAAGTGGACAACCTCGCGTTCTCGCTCGGGCAGCGAGGCTATGATGCGGCCGATGTGTCGGCTCAGCTCCTCGGCCGTGGGGGTGTCGGCAGGTGGTTCGGCAGGGCTATCGGCACTCTCGAGCGGCAGGGTGTAGCCGATGCGCTGGCGGTGGCGCAGGCGGTCGATGGCCATATTGCGTGTGGAGGTCATCACCAGCTGCCGAAAGCCGCTCTGCCTGATGAACAGTCGCCGTCGCCAGAGCCTCTCGTAGAGATCCTGTACCAGATCCTCGGCCTCCTGACGGTCGTGCAGCAGACTCGCGGCATAGCGATATGCCGAGTCCTTCAGGGTGAGAAACTCTTGGTTTAGGTCTTGACTATTCATCCGTTTGCTGATCCGCTGCGCGCGACTTTCACATATAATACGTTCGAGTGGGGGAAATGTAACATCCGCCGAGCAGAAAAAATCTGCATTAAAAAACTCGGAGCTTCATTGAAGTCCGAGTCTTTGTTTATACCAAGCGGCGGATGATCTGGTCGCGGTCGCCGTCGAGGAAGTCGATCAGCGGGATCTCGATCATCGTGTAGGCTCCGGGCTGCTGGCGCAACACGGCACGAGCACCAGCCACCAGAATCTGGCTCGTCAGGCCGGGGTTGTCGATACTCATATTGAACTCGAAACGCTGGTTCTGCGTCTTGCCCGACACGCCCTTGCGCACCATATTCACGCCGTGGCCCATATCGAGCAGCGCATCGACGCTCTCGACCTGCTTGACGTGCGTCTCGTCGTGGACGAAGTAGGCGTCGGTCTTGATTGCCTCGGCCACCTTGTCGAAGTCGTAACCCTGCTCCAGCTCGATGTAAACCATACGGCGGTGGAGTCCCGTTCCGACGGGGATAGTCATCGACAGAGCCGCTTTCACGCCCTCGATGGCCTTCACCGCCACGGTGTGGCCCATACTCATACCCGGACCGAAGTTGGTGTAGGTTATACCCTGCGGCGCGCAGACCTCCAGCAGCGCACGCACCACCGAGTCGCTACCCGGATCCCAGCCAGCCGAGATCAGTGCCGCAGCTCCGTTCTCGCGTGCCACAGCATCCAGACGGCGGCGCTGGTCGGCGATGCCGGTGTGGATATCGTAGCTATCGACGGTCGAGATACCGAGCCTGAGGGCTGCCTCGGCGCTCTGCTCCACAAGGCGCGAGGGTGTGCAGAGGATGGCAACATCAACTCTCTCCAGCTGCTCAAGCGAACTCACAACGGGATATTTCGACTCGCCCGCCGTGGCCACCGATGAGGCACGACGCACGATACCTGCAATCTCAAAATCGGCTGCGGCCTCCAGGGCCTCAACCACATACTTTCCAATATTGCCGTAACCCACGACGGCTGCTCTGATCTTATTCATAGTGGTGAATAATTTATGTTGTTTCTTACACGGCAAAGATAATAGTTTTTGGTAGCGACGTGCATCGTTTGCCAGATTTTTTTTGCCGAGGTGTAGAAAAATGTTTTGGAGGAGGGACGGTTAGGGGTTGGGTTGGGGAAATTGGGATTGGCCACGCTATACTCCGCTGCCGCATCGCACCGCGCGCCCTTTCCCATCCGCTCGCCGCGGGGCCCAGCCAAAGAGGGATTCGAACGGCGAAGCCGAAGCGGGGCACCTTAATAAATATAAATATATTTTGCCCCGCAACCCCCGTATTTAAGTGAGCAATCCCGTGCTCATTTTGATAAAAACATCGGGCGACAGATTTCTGTCGCATTTTTTGCTGAAGAGGTGGCCTATGAAAATTTATTTTCAGCAGCCACCTCTAAAGCAAAAGGCGGTTACGACCGCCCCGATGTTTTCAACACAAAACAAAAAAAAGCATCACGCTATGTGATGCTTTTTCCGCTCTTTGGCGGAGAGAGAGGCTCCAGAACTTACAGAATCACAGAAAATCATAAAATCTCAAATCATTGTAAATTAAGCGTTTATAAAATTGTTAAATTCATTGAAACTCATAGGGTGCATTTTGATATATGAAAAATTGGGTGTAATTTTGGGTGTAACTTTTTAACGCACCCAATTTATGAACATTAAAAGAAACATCATTTTTGCCTTGGAGAGCCG